>CAYLLT010000006.1:0-96431 GCA_964384465.1 uncultured Planctomycetales bacterium
AATATACTCTATCAATCTCAACCTGTCAAGGAGACTTTCACCACGGGCTGTTAGGGGACTATTCTCGGATGCGAAGCACAGTTCGCCCTTGGGTGATCGATGCGGATCCCGTGGGTTCGAATCCCACCCACTCCGTCATTTGACTTTTGCGACTTTTGAGTCGATAATTATGTCGTTGCAGATCGACCGCCCGGCTATCAACCGGGCACAAACGCCGCAGATCAATGCGGCGTTGTTGTTTTTAGTGGACGACGTTTCCAGAGCAGAAGATGGCGCAGCTCAATTCGGCTTCGCGGTTGACACCAGAATCATGCAAATGTATCCTCTCGCACACAAGTGGGCGATCGGTTTGCCCTCAGACTCCCCTCACAATTGGAAACGAGAGCAATGGAAAAAATTAAACGTTCGTACTTCATCCCCGCCAAGCTTTCGAAGGTCTTCGATGAGGAAGCCGTCAAGCAGGGCTTCGTCAAAGAGAAAGTGATCGCCGCCGCCGTGCTCAACTTCATTGACGGCGACCCCAACTCGCGCAGCAAGATGTTCGATCGGCTCGACGGCTTTGTCCGAAGCAAGAAGGGCTCCTAAGCCGGCCTCGCGTCGCAACGGTTCGTGCACGCGTCTGGACATATTTCTATTCGACGCTCCTCACGCATCTCCGGAGTCGGCATGAGCCACTCGGCGATAATGCGACGGTACACCGCACACGTCCATTCATTCTGATGCGGGAAGTTGCCCAGAAGCCGAAGTGGAGGCGGTCGCAAGTGCAGCGGAATCAGGCACTTCGTTCGACTCAGTTCAGGAACTTGCACCGGCATGCAAAAAGCGGGCGACCGGGTTCGAACCGGCAACATTCAGCTTGGAAGGCTGATGCTCTACCAATTGAGCTACGCCCGCAAGTCCTTATCTTCAGGCTTGTTGCGTCATTGCCCTCTTTGCGCTCTGAGTGACCTAACGTCCAAGCCCGTCCCAGCACGTCCGGACATTGTCGCCGCCACTCTTGAAATCGTAATCCCTAATCCTGGGTCCTGCAAGCAGATGATAGCCCCTCCTTCGGGTCCGGGTGGCCGCTAAGAAAGCGGTTTTGCCAAGACCGTTGACTAAGAAAGAAAATGGCCGTATCTTTTCTTAGCAGGACCGACTAAGAAAGCAAGCTTTCTTAAGGGACACCGCTATGAAAGTCACGGGCACGTACATCAAGATTCCGACGCCGGGCGAGTCGTTCGAGGCATTTTTGCCAAATCCACTGCCGCCCGCCCCCCCGCTCCAGCTTGAGGAACGGGACCACGATCTGATCGAGAAAGCCAACCGCGCCCTGGGCAGGCTGGACGGAGTGGCCATGCTCTTGCCCGACGTTTCGCTGTTCCTTTACTTCTACGTTCGCAAGGAGGCGGTGCTCTCTTCCCAGATCGAAGGCACGCAGTCTTCTTTCTCCGATCTGCTCATGCATGAGGAGAATCTGGTCCCCGGCGTGCCGTTGGACGATGTTCAGGAAGTCAGCAACTACGTGGCCGCCATGAACCACGGCCTGAAACGGCTGCGGGCGGACAAATTCCCGTTATCACTTCGCCTCATCCGCGAAATGCACAAGGTGCTGCTGTCGAAGGGTCGGGGCAGTCACCAGACGCCGGGCGAGTTCCGGCGCAGTCAGAACTGGCTGGGCGGCACTCGACCGGGTAATGCGCGCTTCGTCCCACCGCCGCCCGACCGCGTTGTCGAGTGCATGGGCAACTTGGAGAGGTTCCTGCACGACCAGCCGCGAAGAACACCCACGCTGATCAAGGCAGCGCTGGCCCATGTGCAGTTCGAGACAATCCATCCTTTCCTCGATGGCAACGGCAGGCTTGGCAGGCTGCTTATCACGGTCATCCTTTGCGCTGAGGGCGCTCTTCAGCAGCCGCTGCTTTATCTGAGTCTGTTCTTCAAGCAGCACCGTCAGGAGTACTACGACCGTCTCCAAGCCGTGCGGATCCAAGGCGATTGGCTGAGCTGGCTGCGATTCTTTCTGGAAGGAGTCGAGGAAACCGCTCGTCAGGCCGCCGACACCGCCGGGCGTATCCTGAAGCTCTTCGACGTTGACCGCCGCAAGGTTGATGAGTCTGGGCGCGGGACCCGCTCCGCGCTTCGAGTGCATGACCAACTGCGGCGGCACCCCATGACGACAATTCCCAAAGCGGCCAAGCAGCTTCATTTGACTGCGCCGACAGTACGCAGCGCGATCGAGTGCCTGGAGAGGCTCGGCATTGTCCGAGAAGTCACCGGCAAGCAGCGCGACCGGATCTATGTTTACCACAAATATGTTCAAATCCTGGACGAGGGCACGCAGCCAATCGGCTAGCAACCCTTCATCTTAAGGAGAGCGAACGCGACTACGACCTCTGGATCGCAACGGAGTTTCATGGCGTACCAGTTGTAGCAGGACCGCTGATCGATGGCAAGGCGGCGGATCGGTCGTTTGCCAAAACGAGCTGAGACAAGTGAGACACGGTTTTTGGGCGGGGGTGATTTTTCTCTGGGAACAATCCCGTGTTAACGTTTCGCGGCATCGCGCACGGCCCGCCCCGCTGCCGCCAGATTCGCAAGCTGCATTTCGGAATACTTGCGCGAGAGAATCAGGCCGTTCGCTCCGGATTTCAGGGCGGCGGCCACGGCGGAGTAGGTGTCGTCAGGTGAGGCCTTGCGGCTGTTCTTTCCGGTCGGAATACCGATATCAATGCCCGGCAGCACCTTGCACTTGCCTTGCACGCCGGCGAGTGCACGCTGTGTTTCGCGAAAGACGTAGTCCGGCGAGAGCCCGGCGGTGGCCAGTTCATCCAGTCCAGCTTCGTCGCCGTAGTTCAATAGGTGGTTATTGAAGCGCAGCAACTCGTCTTTCGGCACGTCTCGGAAAACAGTGGATCCGACGTTGCGGATGAAGTTTGCGTAGCGTTCACCTCCACAGTTGTTATAGACGACGACTTTCAGAAAGTCGGCCCTGCTCGCAAGGTCGGCGTAGCTGCGCGTGGCGCGGAAGATGGGATTGAACGAGTTGACGTGCTCGATGTGGAAGCCCATTTGCAGCCCCGGCCGCACGCGCTTTACGGCGGCGTTGACGTCGGCAAGGACCTGATGCTTGGCGGCATCGAACAGCCGATCCCACGCGATGATCTCCGGCCACTCGACGAGCAGTCGCCAAAATTCGACGAAGTAGCCGTCACTCGGTCGCTGGTTTTGAAGCGCCGCCTGGACGAACTGGTCGAGTTTTTGGAAACCCTGCCGGGCGCGCTGGTAGTCGACGCCGCGTTCCTTTGCCGCCCGCTGATGATGCTCGCAGAAGCATGTGACCCGTGACGACGCGATGCTCTGCGCGTGACTGGCCCCGAGCGCATTTAACAGCGGTCCATTACGCTCGTTGAAAAAGAGGATGCCGTCGATGTCATAGGATGTGCACAGGTCCGTCGCCAGACCGGTCCAGAACGCACGGACATCGGGATGGCAAAGGCAAAGCGTGTTCGCTCTCCGGCCTTGCAGGTCCACTTCGGCGACTTCCTTCACGCCGGGCACATTCGAGCGGAACCCGTCTTCGATCGAGCAGAACACGCGCAGGCCGCGCTGCTTGGCGGCGGGCAGAACGGTGGCGACGATGTCGAGGTCCCCGTGGTCCGAAGCACGGGTCTGTTTCAAAACGGTGTCGCGATAAAACTCCGCATGGGGTATGGCGTAGTTGCCGCCGTGAAAGAAGCTCTCGTCCGACTCTTGCACGCCGTGGTCGGGAAACGGGTGCCCGGGGACCTGCCGCCCAGCAAGCCCGCGTCCGTAGCTAAAGGTGGTCAAGTAGATCGTATCGATGGCCCCGCGCTCTTGCAGGAGGTCGAGCACCTTCTGCGTGCCTTCGTCAACGAAGGAAACGGCGCCGATCTGTATGCCAATGGTCTGGCGTTTGTCCCGTTGTTCCGCCGGTTGGGCAGCTTGAGAAATAGCCGAAGGCACGACGGCCGCCACCGCCAGTCCGGAGCTGGTCTCGATGAACTGGCGACGTGTCATTGGGATTTCAGAGAGGTTGGGTTTCATCGCATTTCTCCGTATTTCGAAGTGTGGTTGGCCGTAGCCATTCGGCTTTTTGTTTGCAAAGTTGTTGAAAACTGATCCG
This sequence comes from uncultured Planctomycetales bacterium, assembly GCA_964384465.1. Taxonomy (GTDB): domain Bacteria; phylum Planctomycetota; class Phycisphaerae; order UBA1845; family PWPN01; genus CAYLLT01. Next base: position 4,127 of record CAYLLT010000006.1, read on the forward strand.
TAAGCAGCATTACGGACGACTGTGCAAACCGTGTTGGGCCTAGAGCGTCCAACCTTGGCGATAGTGATGGCGAAGATACCGGTCGGCCTGCGGAGCGTTGACGGCCTTCAGAGCTTTGGAGTCCCACTCCAGGTTTTGGCCGCAGCGGTATGACACGTTACCCAGCAGCACGGCCTCAGTCAGGGCGCCCGCGTAGTCGAAGTTGCAGGTGGTGACGCGGCCGGTCTTGCAGGCCTCGATCCACTCACGGTGATGGCCGACGGAGTCGGGAATCGACTTGGGCGGCGGGGTGAAGCCATCGAAGTCCTTCGCGGGCAGCAGTATGTGGCCCTCGTAATTCGCCAGGAGCATCCCCTTGGAGCCTACGAATAATACGCCGGCACCCCAATACGTCGTCTTGGGCGTATCTTGAGGAATTTTCCCTTCGGCGAACTGCGGTGGGCGCTGGTCCCCGTTGTACCAGGTCAACTTCACCGGCGGGAGCGTTCCGCGGGCAGCGTATTCGTAACGTACTGTCAACCACGACGGGCACCTTTCCGGGTGGACCGGCGGGCCCTCGGCGGCGACTGTTGTGGGAACGCGGAGATCCAGAGCCCAGAACGGTAGATCCATATAGTGGCAGGCCATGTCTCCCAAAGTTCCGCCGCCGAAATCCCACCAGCCGCGCCAATGGAACGGGATGTAGTCGGGATGATAGGGTCGGACCGGGGCGGGACCTAACCATAGATCGTAATGCAGGCCTTCGGGGACCGGCGGCGTGTCCTTGGGCCGGTCGCCGGGACTTATGCCGCCACCCACCCATACATGCACCTCACCGACCGGGCCGATGGCCCCGCTGCGGATGATCTCGACCACCCGGCGGTAGTTGCTCCCGGCGTGGATCTGCGTGCCCATCTGGGTGACGCGTTTGTATTTCTTAGCCGCCTCGCGGACCGCGCGACATTCGTCCACGGTATGAGTCAGCGGCTTCTCGCAGTAGACGTGCTTGCCGGCCTTGAGGGCCAGCATCGAGGCCGGCGCGTGGTTGTGATCCGGTGTTGCGACCACGACCGCGTCGATGTCGTTCTGATCGAGTAACTTGCGGTAATCGACGAGGAAGCGGGCCTTGGGGAAACGCTCGCGCATTTTGCCGGCGAGCTTCTCATCCACGTCGCAGAGGGCCACGATCTCAGCCCCTCCGGCTTCGACGATCTGGTTGATGTTGTAGGCGCCCTGCGCCTCGACGCCGACCACGCCCACATGCAGACGCTCGCCGGCCGGCTGACTTTGAGCGAAGGTCCGCGAACCGGCCACCCAGAACCCGGCGGTGATCTGTGCGGAAGCTTTTAGAATGTCCCGCCGCGATTTCTTGTTCGACATGAATGACACCTCTTTTGTTTCAATCAGTCAGTGTGGATATCAGGGTTTTGGCGTCGCGTCGGCGGGCAGATCGCCGAGCACGAACTGAATGCCGTCGAGGTAAAATGCCATGATCGCCGGGTTCTGGAAGATTGCTTCTTCGTGGCCGAGCGAGCTGTAGAACACACGTCCCTTCCCGGCGGTGTGCACCCAGGCGACCGCGAAGTCGCCGTCGGTGCGGCGGATGCCCTTCTTGGTCAGATCGATTTTGGTTGTGTCGATGTTCAGCAGTACCCGGTCGAGCTTGCGCGAATAGGGATCGCGGAACTGGTAGATCTCGTCATTGATGGTGAAGCTTTTGCCGTCGAAGACCTTGCACAGCGCGTTCTCCGGGTCGTCGATCTTGATAGTCACCTTTTCGTGCCACGGGTGGCCGTCAAAGTAACCGCCAATGAGTCGGCCAAACTCCGGCCAGTCGTACTGCGAGTCGGATGCCGAGTGGTAACCTAAGATTCCCTTGCCCTCCTCGACGAAGTGCAAGATGTTCTTGCGCCGCACGTCGGCGACGGTCTTGGCCTTGTCCTCATCCTCCTTCGACATCTTCGCGAATGTGTCCTTGTTGGGCAGGAGCCAGTCGCCGGTCGTGTTGTTGAATACGATGGCGTCGAATCCCTTGAGGCGATCGGCGTCGAAAACGGCCGGATCGTCAGCGGCCTCGCACTCAAAGGCACCGGTGGCTTGGCCGAGGGCTTTCATAGCACGGGACCCCAGCGGGATCGACGAGTGCACAAAGCCCGTGGCGCGGTTATAGACAAGGACCTTGCGTGGCTGCTGCGGCTTGACGCGGGCTTCCTTCGGCAGGGCGGCGATCATCTTGTCGACCTGATCGGCGGCGAGGAGCTCCTTGATATAGATATTGCGGAACTGGAGATGGCTGCCGTGGTTCTGCAACTCGATTTGACCGGTGGGAAAGATGGGCTGCTTGCGATCCCAGTAGTTTTCGAGCACGACGTTGTCGACCACGCGTTTTCCGTTGAGCCAGACGGAGACCTTGTCGTCGATCATGCGGATTCGGAAGCTGTTCCACTGGCCGATGGGGTTGTCCGCTACGAGCAGCGGTTTGCTGGGGCCTTTCTGGTTGTTGTAGAGCCCGCCGGAGCCCTCGGGTGCCTTAGCGGGGTCCCAGATCTGAACCTGAGGCGAGCCGCGGAGATAAATCCCACTGTCGCCGCCGGCCTCAATCTTCCAGTCGACTAACATCTCGAAGTCGGCGTAGTCCTTGGCCGTGCAGATGCTGTCGCCTTTGCCGTCGAAGCCCAGGATGCCGGTCTCGACGCTCCAGTGAGCGCGCATGCTGTCGTCGGCCTTCTTCTGGACTTCCGCCAGTTTCTCCTTGGACATCTTGGCCCGCTGGATAGGGTCTGTGACGAGGCCCTTCCAGCCGGTGAGGTCCTTGCCGTTGAACAGGCTGGTGAAGCCGTTAGGCGGTGCGTTCAAGGCCGGCCCTTCAGCGGCACACAGGCGTGCGGGCCTTATGAGCTGGGCGGCCAAAAAGAGCAATGAAACGACGATCGCACGGATACCCTGCATGGCAATTTTTCTCCGATACGTTATGGACACGTTGCTACGAAGGGGAGGAGTTTAGCATCAGGGAGGACCGGTCTCAAGAAACGCTGTCGGGACCCGTCGTCCGATCGCGCAATGCGAAAAGCTTCTTTTTCTCTGCATCTTTCGCGGTCGGAGGATGAAGGGTAGTCCTGCTGCCAGCAACAGCGACGCGAACGGTTCGGGTATCGGTGGGCAAAGACGCCGGCGCAAAGCGGTCCTATCATCCGTAATTTGAGAGTCAATTGCATCAGTTCGCATCCTTAAAATCAGGGAAGGCCCACCAGCGTGGCCCCTTGTTCCATAAATCCCAGGGTTTAAGCTGGCGTTCCAATCGCACTTTGACCTGTGCATCCTTGGTTTTTCCGATCATGCCTTTTAAGAAAACGAACTGTCCGGGCCGTTCCTTATCGAGATATTCGCCGGCCGGAGCCCGATACTCTCCATCTTTCTTCTTAATATGCCAGCGGACAGCTAACGTAACAGCAACCTGGGAGGAACCATTCGATGACTCTGTCAGTTCGATCGTGGACTCGGATGTTATGCCCGCTGATGACAGTCCTGACCGTGAACGGCGTGGCCGCTGCAGCCGCGAGTGCAGGTCAAGATGGTCAGACCATCGATCGTCAGCGTGAGATAGAACGACTCTCGCGGGTCGGCAGAGGGCAGTACGAGCCCACGCGGCTCAAGCCGATCGGCCAGCCGCGGGAATTGAAGTTCGATACGCATTTCGAGGAGACGGCGCCGGGCCGCAACAGCGCCGCCAACGAGTGGAGTGCCTACGGAGCCCTGCGGGACCGGGCCTTCAACAATATGGGCCGCGACCTGCGCGTGCGCTACCCGGCGTACGACCTGGTCTTCCGGATGTACGACGGCGAGCGGGAGATCGCGCCGGATTCGCTGAACAGTTTTCGGCTCGGTCTCGTGCGGCGGAATCTGCCGGCCATCGAGGCCAGGTGGGAGCACGACGGGCTGGCCTATGCAGTCAGCGTTATGGCGGTTCCGTTCGACGATCGCGGGGCGTACGACCTGTACAAGCTCGAGATCCGCAACCCGGGCGATCCCGGCGCGCCGGGACTGGACAGCAAGCTGGCGGTGGGGATGGATGGCCCGCCGGACATGCGGTTGGAGGGCAATGTGGTGCGCGGACTGGGCGATGCCCCATTCCTACTGATGGATCCCGGCGCGCCGGGACAGAGCACACGCCTGATCCACCGTGACTGGGGACTGTGCGACAAGCGGGCCAAGTCGTATGTCACCGGTGCCGGGCCGGGTCAGACCGAGGAGGCCATCAGCAGTACGCGGATCGGCAAGGACGGCTTGCCGGTGGTGTACCGGTTCAAGGCCAAGCCAGGCGAGAAATATACGGTGTATCTGGCGGCATCCCCGCACATCTCGAGGCTGCTCGGCGTGCCGCAGAAGCCGGGCGACTTGATCTTCCAATATGACGTGGAGGGAGCACCGCCACAGACGGTGGACTTCTCCGAGTCCATCGCCAAGAAGAGCCGGCCGATCTGCGTGGAGTTCGACGGTGCACACGACGAAAACGGTGATGGATACGTCCAGGTCACGGCCGGCGTCGCCGCCAATTCGCGGATGAAACACACGCGGCTGAGCGCGATCTATGTTTTCCCGGCCGGTGCGAAGGTGGACGACGTGGCCGCAATCTGCAGCGGGTCGATGAACGGCAAATGCCTGCACCACATCAATGTGGGAGCAACACCCGAAGTGGGTGCGGCCAACCAGTGCTACGACCTCAGCGATGTCGGCCTGTGCAGGTTGGTGGCCAACATGGGCGGGACGATCGAGCCGGGCCAGACGAAAGCGATCTGGCTGAAGGTGCCGCCCATCCATCGCCGCGAGCCTGTGAGCATGGGCTCGTACGCGCACGCGTTTCTACAAGTGCTGCCGGGCGAGGCGGTCCCGCCGTTTGGCGCCGAGCAGATCGAACGTCTGCGAAATGTTGCCCCGCTCGCGGCTTGGCGACAAGTCACCGCCGAGTGGGATCAGTTCTTCAGCGGCATGGCCGGCATCGAGACGCCGGATCCTATTCTGAAGGACATGTATACATCGCGCATGGCGACCCGCGCGATCCTGGATGTCCGGATCAGCGATGAGGTGTGGTTCAACGCTTGCAGCCCGTTCTTCTACTATGATTTCGCTTACCGTGACCAGGCGTACGTGGTCAACGCGTACGATCTGGCCGGCCTGCACAACCTGGCGGAGCGCCTGCTCAAAGTCTACTGCATGGAGGTCAAGGATGTGCCTGCCGGGCCGATCGCGTTCGGGGAGGTGCCGCTGCAACTGGGCATGCAGCCCGATGGCCTGTGGCTGACACGGCCGGGCCAGTTCGACGCCCAGGGTCAAAACATCTGGTGCCTGGTCGAGCACTACAAGCTGTCGGGTGATCGCGGATGGCTGGAGAAAACGGCCTATCCGTATGTCAAGCGCGGCGCCCAGTGGATCGTCCATTCCCGGCACAAGCACATGGCCGAGGTGAAGAACCCGAACGATCCGCGGTATGGCCTGATCGAGCCGGGGGCGATGGAAGTGGCGGCCATGACCAAGGGCATGCACCATTACTACATGGACGCTTGGGCGATTCTCGGCTTGCGGGAGGCGGCGGATGCAGCGGTGAGCCTGGGACTTCGTGACGATGCTCGCCTCTTCGCCAGCGAGGCCGCCGATCTGAAAGCGGCCCTGCACCGTTCGATGGCCGCAACCTTCAAGCGTACCGGTCTCTACGAAGGATCCTTGTGGTTCGGTGTAGAGAACGAAGGGGAGGGTATGTACGGGTTCTGGGGGCACACGCCGCTGCTGTGGCCGACGCGATCGCTCGATCCCCACGATCCGATGCTCACCGCCACGTGGCGAAACATGGAGCGCATGTCCAACCAGTGGGGCGGGGCCACGTTCAGCGAAGGCGCCGGCGGTTGCTGGCCGTACATCGGCGTAGACTGGGCGATCAGCTATATCCTCCGCGGAGAACCGGAGAAGACACTGGACTACTTCTGCGGCTTCACCGACACCGCGGGCGGGACGCTCAGTTGGGGCGAGGGGTACGACAACGCCAGGAACCTGGCCATGGGCGATCAGCCGCATTTCTGGGCCGACGCCCAATGGGTGAACTTGTATCGGCACCTTTTCGTGCTAGAAGATGGTAATACCCTCCTGCTCACGCCGGCGACGATGCGGCGGTGGTCGCGGCCGGGCTTTGGCGTCGCGCGGTTGCCGACTCACTTTGGAAACCTGGATCTGGCAGTGCGCCGGGCGGGGGAGGATGGGCAGACGATAGAGTACACGTTCAGATTGACGGCACAAGGCGATCAGGTGAAACGGCCGTTGGATAAGATCGTGGTGAATGCCCGAACGCCCAATGGTCGCGCGATTGCCGGTGCGATCATCAACGGCAAGGCGACGGACAACTACCTGGGCGAGCAGGTCATCATCCCCCATCCCGATCGCGAGCAGGAGTACCGCCTCCAGATCAAGTGGGTGGATTAACTGCTTTTTGTGTTTTCGTGATCTGCCTGGTTGAGTTCCACGTCACCGCATTTTTCCTGCGATGACCGCCAGGCGGCTTCGCAGAACGCGCAGATCTCCAGGGTCTCCTCGATCGGCACTGGCGGCTTGCGAGTCTGAAAGAATTTGGCCAGCTCGAAGACTAATCCGCCATAGATCGGCGTGTCCGCCGCCCGGGGAATTTCTTTGATGGCCTTCTCGCAAAGGACGGACGCGCCATACTCGCCCTGGCCCTGGCGAATCCCGCGCATGGTACCCAATCGCCCGTCCGACCAGATGCCCACGGCCACGTCCCCGGCAGGCGTGCTCGAACAGCGCACCGTTTTGCAGCCCCGGCCCATGATGGCGTACAGAATCTCCACCCCGTGAATGCCGTACCAGAAAAAGCCTGGATTCGTCTTTTCCAGGTGAGCCGGTGAATAGGCGTCGCAGCCCTGCACCCGGCCGTACTTGTCCTTTTCCGCCAGAAACTTCTGAATGTTGGCATCGAAGCGCAGCGACGACGAACTGAAGCAGGGCAGCTTGTGCTGTTGGATGATCTTCACCATCTCTTTCGCATCGGCCAGGCTGGCGGCGAAGGGCTTGTCCACAAATACCGGCTTACCCGCTTCGGCCACCGCACGAAGCTCGGCCAAGTGCCGGCGGCCATCGACGCTTTCGATCATCACCACGTCCACCTGCTCGAGCAGTTCGGCGATGGAGGCAGTCATTTTGACGCCCCATCTTTCGGAGAGAATTCTCTTGTACTCTTTGATTCGCTCGACACTGTATGGCATATCCGGGCTAAAAGATGGGTAAGCCGCTGCCACCTTCACTCCGGGCACGTGCCCCTTCGCCTTCTCATCGTGGAACATCTCGGTAAACACTGTGCAATGGGAAGTATCGCATCCAATGATGCCCGCTCGAATGGTCTCTGACATCAGTGGCCTCCTTGGTCACTCGTGTACAAAACTCGCAACCGGATTATATCTGAAACTGACATTGCGAAGGGGATCTTGCTATCGCTCCTGCGGCGCTGGATGTAAAATCCATTCTAACTGGTTGGCTGACATGACGGCTACGACTCATTTCCTCAGTTTCTTTCTTGCCACGCTTGCGGGTGTGCCCGAAGTTGCAGCATCGGGACCGGCACAAGGTCGGCGTGTCTTCGGTTTCCTGTACGAGGGAGAATCCACGGCCGACATTCGCATCGTTGCGGAGTGGAGCAAGGAGCAGGGCTATACCGTCGAATTCGTCTCGCCATTTCCGGAGGGGCGATTCAAGGCGCAAAATCGGGACGGCTGGGTTCAACTTGCGGACTACGCTCTGCTGTGGCTCGACCTGGAGGGGACGGAGGATCCAACGAATACGGCCGAAGCCCTGCTTTTGCCCGCGGCCTGGACGGATCCGGCCTGTCGCAGCGTCATGCTCGCCTTCATCAAGGCCGGTGGGACGCTGGTCGTCGCTCAACAGGCACTGCGTTATCCGGTTGATCTTGGCATCGAGAACGTCCTGCCCATCGGGGGGATCGTCTGGGTCTGCCCGCAGACCGCAAGCTGGCGCATGACCGCCGACGGCGACGGCCGGGGTCAGGCGGGAACCGATCTGCGCCACCCCACCGGCCGCCGCTTTCGCCTCTTGTATCGCTTCTCGAAAAACAAGCCGCGGCACGCCGAAATGCCGGCTCCCTCCGGAAAGTGGACCGACATCTACGAAACCGTCCGGTGGGACGTCGGCAAGGGTCGGATCTACGGCTTGAGCCTTCCGCTTTTGCTCGCGCAAGCCGACGCGATCAGGGATGCCGCCGCATCGCTGGCCACCACCATCTACCGCAAGGCCGGCGTGACGCCCGATCCGGAATTGGCCGCCCAAGTTAGGAGGTATAAGGAACTAACGCATAAGCTACGACTGGAGCAGGACCTTAAGCTGACCGGCGTGCAAGGCATGGCGACCGTCGGGGACACAATCGACCAGGGTCCGTATGCCCGCCTGACTGCGGACGGTTTTGTCATCGGCAACACGCAGATCGAACGCCGCGTGGCCCTTGCTCCGCACATCCATACCGTCTCGATCTGGAACAAGCTTACCGGCGAAGCGATCCCAACCGGCTCGGCCGAGTTCCGGCTCACCTTCGGCGAGAGGACGCAGTCGCTGAACCTCTTGCCAGGTGACTTTCAACTGAGCGGCCGGCCGGAGATCAGCGGCACGGCCGACGGAGTCCGCGTCACTCTTTCGTTCCAATCCCGCCGCGGCGGGATCGCCCCCGTGCTGCGCTTGCGGCTCAACTATCTGGCCGACCGGCAGCCAGAACTGGCCAAATCACTCCAAGTGACAAACCTCTCCGGCCAGGACCTCTTTCTGCGCGAGGTCTGGCTCGACGCATTACGCTTCGGTGAAACCGTCGAAGTTATCCCGTACGAGCTGTTCGCCGCCTTCGCCCGCACCAAGGCCGGCTCGCTGTGGCTTTGCCAGTCACTCCCTTACAGTGTTCCGTCCGCCGGCGCCGCTGACCGATACATTGGCATCGCCTATCCGCCCTGTGAACCGCTGGCGGCGGGGGCCACCTACGCTGCCGAGACGTCCTACCTCACCGCCGTCAAGCGGAGTGGCCGGATGCATGGCCCGTGGGGAAAGGAACATCAATTCTCCAGCTACGGTGATTTTGGCAATCCGACCTTGCCCCTGGACTTGGCCGAGATCGAGTCGTGCGTCGACTTCATCGATCGGCATGGCGTGCAAACCCGGCGGGCCTTCTCCCTCTACCACTCCTATCACGACTACGCCGTCACCGGCCTGACCAACTTCCTACCTTATACCAAGGGTCCCGGCAGCGGCTTGAACGCGAACAAGGAGTGGATGGACCTCGCCGCGGCCTACGGCGTGCGAACGTATGCCCTGTATCCCGAATGCAACTCATGGGTGCCCGCGGCTCAGGAGATGCTGGCGAACGAACTCGTTCCCTACCTGGCATCGCTGGGCATGGATACGCAGATCTGGTTTTCGAGTTACTCGGCTGGCTGGTACGGCCAGGGGTTATTCGGCGGCCGCGAATGGAAGAACTATCGCAAGAAAGAGGACCAGGACTACTGGCTCGAACACTTCTCGCCTCTGTTGCGCAAGTATCATGGCACATCCACCTGGGCGGACCAAGGCCACGCCTTCATTGACCGTGCCTACGACCAGTCGCTCGGTTACCCCGGCCGCCTGCCGCTTAGTCCGCACATCTATAAGGAGTTCAAGGGCTGGCAGCGGATCGTGGACACGTTGCGAAAGGATAACCCAGACCTGGCCTGGGGCAACGCGCACTTGGGCAACGCTCAGGCGCCGCTGTTCTGCGGCATCAATAGCTTTCACTACTGGTGCGAGCCAGCTAATACCTCTTGCGGGCCGATGGGCTCGATGGATCGATACCCGGCGACTTCGCGGATCAAGGCGGCCGCCGATGCCTACCGCCGCGAGCAATACTGGGCGTTGATGGAACGTTTTGTCCCGCTGCGCTTCAGCCTCGGACTGGTGAACTACCAGATCAGCACCGTCCAATTCACCGAGCCGGTGGGCGAACCCATCACGCAGCATTTCCGCTACCTGCTGCTTGCGAACCTCGCTCTGCACCCAACCATCGCCCTGTGGGGCCTGAAATCCATGACCGACCGCGGATACTTTGGCCCGCGAGAGCAGTCGATCTGCCGCGAGTGGATCAAATTCGCCGAAATGCACGCCGAGGAGCTGTACCAACGGCCCCGCATCCTGGCCGGCGAACCGGGTTACGGCAAGGTCGAGGTCTATTCGTACGGCGACCGCGGCAACGGGTGGGTGTTCTTCATCAACCCGCATTACCTGTCGCAAACCGTCACCTTCTCGGTGAATGAGACGAGCGGTTTCGGCGGCCCCGGCAAGGCGGGCGGGCAGGATGGTTATACCATCCAGGAGAGCACGCCGTACAAACGGTGGCGCATGTTCGGCGGCGCGCCGGTCGTCCACGCCGGCGATTCGTTCGAGATCGACGTGCCGGCTTATACAGTTGTACTGCTGAGACTAGCGCCGCCGGACACGGCCTGGGCCGGACAGAAGACCATCCTCGCGGGTGCCGAGCCGGCACCGGGAGGCGGCATTACTGCATTACCCGGGGAGCACGTCGAGTGGGCCGAGTTCGACGTGACCAAACCCAATGTTCCAAAGATGCTGCGATCGGGCAGCGGTGTCGTGTCAGGCGGCAATCCCCGCATTGAGATCAAGCAATGGCGTGTGCGGGAAGGGGAGCTGGAAGACAACCTGGGCGGCGGTTTCGAGGGCGGCAGCCAAGTCCGTTTCCAAGCCTCGCCGAGCATCGGCAAGAACTTCGCACTGCAGGATTTCACGGGCGCGGCGATCTGGGACCTGGCCGTGGATCCAGTCGTCCAGCGTGGTGCGGTGGAACTGTCGCAATTACAGCCGATCGTCCGGCAGAGGCAATCCAGCGGTCAGGCCGATCGAACGTCGGCCACGGGGGGCCGACGCTACTGGCTCGCCTCTGACTTTGCGCTGGATCAGCTTCCAAAGCAACCGATCGTCTACCTGCAGATCGCCGTACCGGAGCGAGCAACCATGAAAGCCTGGATCAACAGTACGCCGCAGGAGTGCACCAAGACGTTCAACGACTGGGCTGTACTCAAGCCGAGCGGCCTGCGAGTTGGGGGTAATACCCTGCTCGTCTGGATGAGAGGGAACCAATCGGCTTCAGGGTAGCAGATACACCCTCTCTTTGTGCAAGATACGCACAGAAGACACTGCTTGAGAGCAGTGGCACGTGGGTGTGAGGCGTTGCCGGCAGCAGAATAAAACCGGACAATGCCGTGATGCAACCACGCGGATTCACTGTTCCACTGCGTGATCGGATCATCGGCGGGCTGGTGCTCTGCACGAGCCTGGCGTGGGCGGAGGACTACCGGCTGACGCAGGCCGGATGGACACTCCGAGTCGATGCGTCAGGCAACATGGTTGCCTTGGCCGACCAGCAGGGGCGCCAACTGATCCGCTCCGACTTGGGCGACAACCGAATTCGGGTCGCGCTGGTGCCGGCGGGTAAGAGCGCTGCGGACGTAGCGGACGCGGATCTGATCCCGGCGCGCCGGGACGACCGGCCCAAATCGGTCTTGCCGGGGGTTGATCGGCTGCTGTTCACCTATTCACTGGCCCCCGAGATGATGCTCAAGCTTCGCTACGAGATCATCTTCACGCGGATCGGCGGATTCACCACGCTCCAGCGGCAGGTCACTTTGGAGGGGATCTCCACTACCGTCCAGTCGGATGTGTTGCTCGTGGTCGGTAACAACCTGACGTTGCCCGCGGAGCAACATGGCGTCTTCGTGCCGCGCATCGACGGGTTGGGCGAACGCCTCGAGACACTGCCGGACCGCCAGTGGGCTTGGCTGCTGGGCGGAGAACCGCGCCGGCCGGCGGCGGTTCCGAACGAGCGGCTGGCTGTCCCCGTTTTATCCGAATGGAACGGCGGAACGGATCTGCGTCTGACCCACATCGCGGATCCGTTCTTCACCACCGGCATGCGCCTGGCCGATCCGGCCCGCAAGCGCAACGGCGAGTTCAATTGCGTCTACTTGGGGACCAAGGTGCCGTTTTCGCGGTCCGAGAGACGAACTTTCTCCACCGTTCTTCACGAAGGCGGCGATGAGACGGCGATGAAGGCCTGGTACGCGATCGGCCTGTTCGGCATTCCCGAAGGACCCGACTGGCTGCACGACGTGGCCTGGCAACACTACGACTACCTCAGCCACGGCGGAAAGGGGTGGTTCGAGGACATCGATGCTCTGGACAAGCTGATCCCACGGTCTGACCGTTCCAGGATCCTGCTGACGATCCACGGCTGGTATGACATGCTCGGCCGGTACACGTTCAACGAGAAGACCCGGCGGCTCGACGACGAATGGACCGCCTTTCCCAACGCGGCGAAGATGAAGGATAAGGGATTTGCCACGCTGGACTCCGTGCGGATGTCCAAGACCGAGTTGCACCGCCGGATCCGCTACGCCAAAGACCGGGGCTTTCGGGTCTGCCTCTACTTCGCCGACGGCATGACCGCGTGCGAAGGGGCCGCCGACATCTATGCTCCCGATGAGGTGCTCGCCTCCGGCGGCTGGGTCGGTCCGGACACGGTGGGTAAACCCTACATGCAGAACCCGTCACATCCGCGGGTGTACCGCCGCTACCTGGACTATCTAACCGCACTGATGAACGAATATGGCCATGATCTCGATGCGCTGGTCTGGGATGAGACCTTTCATGTGCGTTGGAACGCGATTGGCAAACAGCCCAAACCTGACTATGCTGCCGTGAAGATGATGACTCTCGCGAGACAATGCACGCAGCAGGTGACGCTCATGCAGCCGCAGTGCGCGCTGCTGGCTAGCGACGACCTGGGACTGACCAGCGATGGCAAGACTTACTGGACGGAAATGCCGCCGTACGCAATTGTGATGCACGGCACCTATCAGGACAGCCACGCCCAGCCGGAGACCTGGCCGTATGGCCTGTTCCCGAACCTGCGGAACGTGTTGTGGTCGTGCAACTGGCAGGCGGTGACGCACTGGGACTACACCGAGTTCGGGATGAAGCATTACGATACGCCGGTGGCCACGTCGAACGGCTATCAAGACGATAAAGGGATCGCCCGGCTGACGCCCGCGCAGCGCGAGGCGTTGTTGGTGTTGTTCAACGAGCGCAAGGGTCGGCGTCAGCAATTGCGCTGGCTGACGGGTCCGCCGCCGGTTTTCATGCCCGCCTCGCCCCAACCTTGATTGAGGGCTCGGAAGTCTCAAGCCGTTTCACCCCGGAGAATCACCGACCTCCGCTTTGGCTTCGTTCGCGGGCGATCGATCCGCGGGTGACCGCGGAGGCACGGCAAGGTAGTTTCCCGCGCCGACGATGATTGTCGAAAGGACCAGCACCGCAATCCCCGCGCGAATCAGCCAGTGAATGCGTCCACTGCATCCTTTCCACTCGTGAAAAAACAGGCCCCATAGATTGCTGAACACAATGATAAATGCCATGTGAATCGTCCAGCTCGAAAAATCGTACCGGCCCATCTGCGTCGTGCCCATGCCGTAGAACATGAATTGCAGGTACCAGATCACACCCGCGCAGGCGGAAAAGAAATAGTTCGACGGGAGCGATGCTGTGCGGCCATCGATGTAATCGCGCCCGGTGCGGTTCTTCAGATTGAGCAGGACGCACCAGACGAAGTTGGTCGCGAACCCGCCGGCCAGAATGATGACGAACACCGGGCCGTTCTGCCAGAGTTGCCCGGCGCCGTGGCGCACGGCCAGTTCCGCGATCGGTTTGCCCACTGCGATGCCGAACGACATGCACGCACTCATCAGCCCCGCGAAGATCGCGACCCACACTCCCTTGATGAAATCAAACTCCCGGATGGTCTGCCGCTTGGCCTCGGCGGACAGCTCGCGCTCTTTGGCCACGCCGGCCAGGCCACAGACAGCGATTCCCCCCAGGCACACGAGCACACCCGCCAACACCGTCCAGCCGGCCGGCGTCCGAATCAGATCGGCGTACTTGCCGGTGAACAGCGGCGGCATCACCGTCCCGAACGCCGCGCAGAATCCAAGGGCCAGCGCATATCCCAGAGACATTCCCAGGTAGCGCATGGACAACCCGAAGGTCAATCCGCCGATTCCCCAGAGCACGCCGAACAGCCAGCTCCAGAATACGCGTGTGGGCGGCGCCTGGCGCAGAATCGCCGACAGATCCGGCACGGTGATCCAGGCGATCACCCAGGGCGCGATGATCCAACTGAAGAACCCTCCCACCAGCCAATAGCTCTCCCATGACCAGTTGCGAACTCTCCTGAACGGGATGTAAAAACTTCCCGCGGCAAGTCCGCCCAACGCGTGGAGACTCACGCCGAAAATGGGGTTCACAATCATGCTTAATCACACCTGATTCGACAGGATAAAGACTGCACGGCTGAAGCGAAAGCAGCAGGGCGGCGCCTGATTGTCGGATGCACCATTCACCCGCGCAGCAACAAGACCTGACTTACTTATGGCAGGCGGTGCGGGTAGGATTTCGGTATGGCGACGTCCAGAGGCAAAGTCGGCTTATTCGGAATCGGCCTGGCGGCATATTGGCCGCAATTTCCCGGCCTCAGGGAACGGCTCGAAGGCTACCAACGCATCGTCGCTCAAAGACTCGGCCGCTATGCCGAAGTGATCGACGCCGGGCTGGTGGACAGCGCTCCTCTCGCAGCCGCTGCGGGTGAATCCTTCGCCCGCCAGGCGGTTGATCTGGTGGTGTGTTACGTGGGCACCTATGCCACCAGCAGCCAGGTGTTGCCCGCCGTTCAGCGGACACATGCCCCGGTGCTCATCTTGAATCTCCAGCCGGTCAGCGCCTTGAACTACGCGCACACGAGCACGGGCGAGTGGCTGGCCAACTGCTGCGCCTGTTGTGTGCCGGAGATCAGTTGCGCCTTCGCTCGCAGCCGGATCGAGTTCCACGTCGTGACCGGCATTCTGGGCGTGGAGAATGGACGGTTCGGCGAGAGCCCTACCGATCATCCCTGTTCCATCGCGGCCTGGAGCGAAATCGGCGATTGGGTCCGCGCGGCCGCCGTGGTCGATCGGCTGCGCAACAGCCGCATCGGGTTTCTCGGGCACACCTATCCCGGCATGTTGGACATGTACAGCGACTTCACGCAGCACACCGCGCAGCTCGGCACGCACATCGAGGTGCTGGAGATGTGCGATCTGGCCGCGCGCGTTCCGGCCGAGGATGCCGCTGAGGTCCGCGCCAAACGGGAAGAGGCCGAATCGGTATTTGAAATCAGCCAGGACAGCCCTTCGGATCCGCTGGCCAAGAAACCGACGGCGGAGGAGATGGCGTGGGCTTGTCGCGTGGCCGTCGCGCTGGATCGCCTGGTGGCCGACTATGACCTGCACGGCCTGGCGTACTATTACCGCGGGCTGGACGGCAACGAATATGAGCGTCTCGGTGCGGGCCTCATCCTGGGCTGCTCCTTGCTGACCGCCCGCGGGGTGCCGTGCAGCGGCGAGGGCGATCTCAAGAACTGTCAGGCGATGAAGATCATGGACTTACTCGACGCCGGCGGGAGTTACACCGAGTTCTATGCGATGGATTTTGACAGTGATTTCCTGCTGATGGGCCACGACGGCCCGTTTCACCTGAAGATCGCCGAGGGCCGGCCGATCCTGCGCGGGCTGGGCCTGTATCATGGCAAACGCGGATACGGCGTCAGCGTGGAAGCCAAAGTCCGTCACGGTCCGGTGACATTGCTGGCCATGACGCAATCCGCGGACGGCCAACTCAAGCTGCTCGCCTCACGGGGTCAAAGCATCCCCGGCCCGACCATGGCCATCGGCAATACCAACAGCCGCATTCGATTCGAGCAGGGCATGATCGACTTCGTCAACCGCTGGTGCCTCACCGGCCCGACGCATCACTGCGCCCTGGGCGTCGGCGCTGTGCTCCCGGCCATCCGCCACGTCGCGCAGTTGCTGCATCTTCCGTATGAGGAGATTGTCTGACCCAGCAGAGCACGAGCGCGGCTACGATGCTCCCGCCTACTCAACAATCGAGATGGTTGCGTTAACCGCGGCCACTCCACAATCACAAGTAGAAGCTCGGGTGATCTGCGGCTTGATAGGTACGCGCCGCAGGAGACGATGGGGCGAGATCACGCTTCGCCGAAGATCGCGCCGGTGGCGCGGGCGGCGGCAACGAGCGGGTGATTCGGCGTGACCAGGCGTTGCTGGCCGGCGACGCTGGAGAGTGGGACGCTGGTGAGCTGGCCCTTTTGCATGACGACGAGTTCGTTGACCCGGCCGGCGGCGGCGAGTTCGACCGCTTTGCAGCCGAAGAGCGTCCCGAGCACGCGATCGGCGGGAACCGGCGTTCCGCCGCGCTGCACGTGGCCGAGGATCGTCGCACGGCATTCGAGCGACGTGTGCTCGGAGATCTGATGGGCGAGCACTTCGCTGATGCCGCCCAGGCGGATGGGATCGGGGCTGTCCTTGACGTAGCGATCGACGACCTGCTGGCCACCGATGGGTTTGGCGCCTTCGGCGACGGCAATAATGGTGAACGCCTTGCCGCGACGGCTGCGTTCGAGGCAGTGCGTGCAGATGGCGTTGAGATCGTAGGGGATCTCCGGAATGAGAATGATGTCGGCGCCGCTGGCCAGGGCGGCGTGCAGTGTGAGCCAGCCGGCGTTGCGGCCCATCATCTCGACGAGCATGACCCGGTGATGGCTGGAGGCCGTCGTGTGGATGCGGTCGAGGGCTTCGGCGGCGGTGTTGACGGCGGTCTGGAAACCGAAGGTGATTTCGGTGTGCATGAGATCGTTGTCGATGGTCTTGGGCAGGCCGATGAAGTTGACGCCCTGCTGGCTGACGGTGGCGGCACCCGTCATCGTGCCGTCTCCGCCGACGCACATGATCAGGTCCAGCTCGCGCCGGCGGGCGTGCTGGACGACGCGCGGGATGACGTTTTCGTGAACCAGGTTGCCATCGTTGTCTTCGCCGACCGGGAAGCGGGCCGGGTCGGCTTTGTTACTGGACCCGAGGATGGTGCCGCCCTGGTTGATGATATTCGAGACATCCTCCCACACCAGCGGGCGAACACGGTTCTCGATGAGTCCGAGAAAACCGTCTTCGATTCCGAAGACCTCCCATTTTCGGTGGTGCAAAGCGGACTTGGTGATCGCGCGGATGACGGCGTTGAGGCCGGGGCAGTCGCCTCCGCCGGTGAGGATGCCGATTCTTCGGATTCGAGGCGTTTCGGACATGGGTGAGCTCGCATGTTGTGAGACAAAACTGCTATGAGCTATCGGTTAAATCTGAGGGGACCCCAAGCTAAATTGGAAAGAGATAAGGGGTCGGGGTCAGGGGACTGACAAAGGCAAAAGTAAACCCTTTCCCGAAAACGCCGGACCGCTGACTTTCATTTCTGCATCTTGATCACAACCGTATGGTGTCCGCCGTCGATGGACTTGTTATCCAGAACACCATCAAGCCCTTGAGCGACGCCGTCGATCTTGAATTCCGCCACCTGCTCGCCGTTGCCGGACGATGTGACATCAAACGTCGTGCGGTCGATTCTGAGATGCGACCGGACAGTCCCGAGCGCATCGGGAACCTGAGGTCGGAAGAAGTAGCGCTTGGCCTTCTCGTCGTATCCAAAGCCCGCGAATCCACGAATCACCGCGTGCGGCAGATAGGCGAAGCCGAACAGGTTCAGGGTGACGTGCCGGGTGACGCCGTCCTCGCCGGTGACATCCTGGTTGTGCTCGTACAACTGCAACGATTCGGGAAGACCATCGAGTACCTGACTGAGGTAGTTCCAGCCGACATCCGCCAAATCCGCTTCGAAGGCCGCGTGCGCCAAAGTCGCGAACCACATGCCCCAGCCTCCAGCCTTACCATGGGGATCTACAAAACGGCGGAAGGTATCTCGGAACACCTTATCGGTGTAGTTGTAGTAGGGCACCGTGGCGGCCACAGTCCAGAAATACCCGGTCGGACCCATGCGGGCCTCTTTTCCATTCGATATCCACGATCGTGAAGGCCACTCGATCAGGTAGTCGCCCGCGCTGTCCTTGTGGGTGCAATGCGTTCGGATCGCGGTGTCCAGGTCATCAGCACGCTGCTTCCAGAGCGGCACGGCTTGGCCCATTATCTGCGAGAGTGCGTAAGCCTGTCGGAACCCGGACGCGGCCAGCGCGTTCATGAGGATCGACTCGCGCAGCTTGCCGTCTTCCAGGCAGTTGTCAACGATCAGGCCTGTCTGAGGGTTGTACTTCTTGAAGCGAAGGTGCTGGTCGGTATATTCCCCTTGCATGCCGCATTCGGATTGGCAGTAGTAGTCCGCCGCGAGGGAATCGGCGACCTTGATGACGAACGGCCACTCCTCTTTGATGAACTCCCGATCGCCCGTGCAGCGGTAGTACTTGCCGATGTTGTAGAGATAGTAGGCCATTCCGTCGAGTTGCGGCCCCATCATCTGGATGTTCCATTCGCCGGGCTGCACGATGTCCTCGACCGGCCCCTGACCGGGGCCGCACATTAATTTCGTCACGCGTCCGGAAGCATGCATATTGGCGTTCAGACAGTTGTTGCGCTGGTTCCAGTACGCATGCTTCGAGAAGAACCGCAGCGCCTTTTTCGCCTCATCATAATGGCCCGCATCGAGCAGGACGGAGATGGCTACGCCGCCATCTCTGGTCCAGACAGTTGTTATCTGATAGCGCGCACCGACGATGATCCCGCCAAGCTCGGCGTCTTGCGCGATCTTGAGGTACATCATCTGTACGCGGTAGGCCTGGTCCAGCTTGTGATTGCCGGTGTGCACCACGGCCCCGTCCTCAAACCATTTCCGCCAGCGCTCGCGTACATCCGGCGGCGACGCTGCTGTCGCTCTGGATTCGGCAAGCAACTGTTTTGCGTTATTAAGATCCCTGTCAAACGCCAGGACGATGGTGAGCGTCCCATCCTGACCGCTACATTTCCGGGCAAATCGCAGCGTGCCTGCGTTCTCTCCTTCGAATACCGCCTCTGCTTTGCCGGGATCACCCAATATCTCGATCTGCGTCTTTGCCTCTGCCGCGCCGATGGCGACCTTCCGGTAGAGCATGCTCTCGTACGACCAGGTCGCCGACGAATCGGCTTTCGACACCCGCAATTCTTCGCGCAGCGGGAATGTGATCACCGGCGGCCGCTCGCGCTTGTCTTGCGCGTACGCGTTCTGGGCATATCTCATACGTTCAGGCGTATTCTTGGGGGAACCCCCATACAGCGCCACGTCCGCACCGATCTCGAAATCGCCGGCGTTTCCGTTCTTCGGCGCAAACGAAATCTTGCGCACGAGGACGGGCTCGTCCCAGAGTCCGTATGTTTCCGTGCGCACGGTTCCCGCGGGGATTTTGGTCTCCACAACCAGGACGCCGTCCTCAAAACAGTAGCTGTCGCACGGCCCGACGACCCATTCCTCTCCGCTACGGAGATTCCTGACGCGCGGGGCAAGCCCGATACCCTGAAGCTGCGGAGACGAGTAGCCCAGCCACAGACGGCTGATCTTGTCGTGCACGCGATAGACGGGCTTTTCCGGCTCCTCGATCGGCCCCACAAGACTGGCCAGCCAGTGACCGTTTCCTATGCAAAGACGTCCGTCTCCTACAGACTTGATACGCTCACCCACGGGCGTTCCGCCAACTTCGGTGGACGCGTGTATGCCGGCGAGCGACAATGCCAGCAAGACAACGCTAACATGAGGAACTATGTCCATGACTCACACTCCGCACGGAGGTTTCAGCAGAGAACGGAAAAACAGGCGGGTCTCGATCTGGGTGATGTCCGGCACGCCGGCTCCCGTGCCCCAATGATTGATGCATATCCAATCGGGAGTGAAGAAGTTCTGGTGTCGGAAGGAGTGCAGGTTTTCCAGTTCGCATCTGATGCTTCGTCATTGACGCACGACTCTTTGATGTTGATATCATTGTACAGGCAACATACCCCATTTCCCACTCCTGTGTCAGGCGAGTTCCAATTGCTCGCCGATAGGCGTCCATTTTTCTTGCCGATATCCACCCCGCACGGCTTTTGCGTTTACGGCTGCCATCCGGCACTATATCACTTCATGTGGTTCCTGAAATACACTGCCACCTTTCATGTTGTCGCCGTTTTGGCAATACCTGCACTCGGTCAGTCGCGACCCGCTTCGACCCCATCCGACCGGCAAGCGATCGAGGATTTGCGTGCGGGCCGTTTTGATTGGACGATTTCCGGGCCGCTCGAAAGGGGATGAGTCCAATTTGGGGGCGGAAAAGGGGATGAGTCCAATTTGATCAGAATTGGACTCATCCCCTTTTTGTTGTCCCCTTTTTGTCCCCGACTCTTGCGGTGTGCCACCCAGCCAGATTCTTTGTAAGGAAAGCCGATCAGCAAACACTCATTATGATAGAACAACATGGACGAGAAAGCCGATCAGGACTGTGAGCGGTTGTTCAGAAGCTGGCTCCGAGAGCACACCGGCCTCATCGTCAAGGTCGCCAGTGGCTGGGCCCTGTCCAAGGAGGATCGCGCCGATCTCACGCAGGAAATCCTGCTCCAGATATGGCGAACGATGCCCCGATTCGAGGGAAAGGCCAAGGTCTCCACCTGGATTTACCGGGTGGCTCTGAACACGGCCCTGACTTGGCGTCGGAAGGAGTGCAAGCACGCTCGCCACGTTCCGCTCATGGAAATCGAGGAGCCGCCGGCCACTTCGCCTGATGATTCCCTTGCGCGTGACCGCGAACTGGTCGACGCGCTTTACGCCGGCATCCGAAAACTGCCCAAGATGGATGGCGCCCTGGTGATGATGTACCTCGATGACCTCGGCTACCACGAGATGGCGGAAATCCTGGGCATCTCCGAAAACCTGGTGGGCGTGAAGCTCAATCGAGCCAGAAAAACGCTGGCCGAGTTTATGAAAGAGGTTCCGCGTGCATCCTGATGACGAACTGAAAAAGGCCTGGAAGTCACAGTTTTCCGGGCAGCGACTGGTCTTGGACGAGAAGGTTATCCTACCGCTACTCCGGCGTCAGCAGAGCTATTTTCGCGGCGCGCTTTATGGCTCGGACGCGGCGATGGTCGTGCTTGCTTGCGGCTTGTTGGGGATCATCGGCTATCTCCTTTACCAGTCCAGGACATCGGCGCCACCGTGGGCACTGTGGGGGAGCTTAACACTAGTTGTGCCGATAGCCGGACTAGCGGCGTTCACGACGCTGGATCGGATCCGCCAACGAAGGCGTCACCCCAAGCGAGAGGATTCGGTTCAAGTCTGCGCGGAGAGCATGCTGGCTGAAGTCAATCATCGGATTGGGCTGTTCAGAAAAGTCCTGTGGTGGTTCGTGCTGCCCATCATCCTCGTGGCGGACGGTGGCTTTCAGTCTTACGTGGCTTGGCGCGTGGGCTGGATGCTGGGTGGACCGAAAGAGGCTTTTGCAGGCGCGTTTCGTCCGCTCATTGAATCGATCATCTTCGGGATCGCTGTTTATTACATGTTTCAATGGATGGTGAGAAGGTGGTGGGAGCCGTATCGGCAAGGGCTTGAGGCACTCATTCAGAGCCTCCAGTCAGATGACACAGCCGTGAAATAAGCATCCCAATGTACTGTCTCTTAGGTGCGGAAAAGGGGATGACTCCAATTTGATCAGAATTGGACTCATCCCCTTTTTGTCCCGAAGAGGAAGAGGTTCTCGCCAACCCCATAACAATAATTAGACTGATCCGCATAAGATGCGGAGTTTTGATTTCCTGTCCGTATAACGCGCCTTGGGATTTCTGGCCGAAGGCGCGTTAACCCCTTTGTATTCAATTGCGTGCTGCCTGTCCAACGGTTTATCACGGCATTTTATGCGGATCGGCATAACACAACCTCCTGGAATTGGCTCACAGCCCGTCTACCGGACTGCGAACGCCCGCCGAAGAAGCCTGTGGTGCGGTATCACGACTTCATGTACCAACCCGCAAGTTGGGACAAGGCCGGAAATATCGGTTAAGCTAAATCAACTTATCGAAGCCCGCCTGGCGCGGTATACTATGTGGTTCAGAGCGCGCTTGGAGGCGTGCCGCTGCTATGGCAACAAAGGGGGCATACGGGCGAAGGAGATATTCCTCAATGAGGAAAATCGCTTGTGTCGCCGTCGTCCTGGGAATGCTGCTCTGCCCTGCCGGCCTGCTGCATGCCGAAGGGACGTTCGACCTGGTAGGAACCCATCCGGACGCTGCAGTCCAATCCACCTCGACGGGGAAGGTCTTGGCGGCTCTGACTGCCTTCAACGGCAAGATCTACGCAGGCTTCGGTGACTACGACACCAACACCGGCCCCATCGGCATCAGGGCATTTGACCCGGCCACCAACAGCTTCGGCGCCCGCTTATTGAACAGCCCGACCGAGGCCATCTATCAGTTCCGGCAGATTAGCGGCAAGCTGTACGCCCCAGACATCGACCCAACGGCTGGCACCGGCGGATATGCCGTCGGTACGGCCAACGGCGCGACCGAATTCTGGGGGCACAACGCGCCGGTGAATGCGGTGCACATGTTCGATGTCGCCGGCTATGGCGGCAGCCTGTGGATGGCCGGAGCTGAGGGCAACAACGCCACGGTCTGGCGCAGCACCGACAACGGCGTGACCTGGGGCGTCTCGCTGAGCGTGCCTCCCAGCGGCGGGTACTCCTTTGTCCGCATCTACGGCATGGGCGTCTACAACGGCAAGTTGTATGCGACCGTGGATGCCGAAACGACCCAATCGCGCGTCTTTGATGGAACAAGCTGGTCCGACGGGCCGGACCTGACCCCCAGCGGAGGGTTCATGTCCAACGCCGATACGTTCGCGGGCTCCATGATCTACCAGAGCTGGGAGTGCGGCCTAGGCCCATCGAAGATGTACAAGTTCGACGGCACGTCGGCCACCTACATTTCCAGCAACACCCTCTACGACTACTTCTATGACTACAAGATTGTCGGCGGCAGGATGTACGCCCTGATCCCCGAGTACGTCCTCATTCCGGGAAACGCCGGCCTGACACTCCAAGACATCCTGGTCAAGTGGACCGACAACCTGGTCGACTGGCAGACCATCGCCACGGCCCCTATTACCTCCCGAAGCCTCGCGATCCTGGGTGGCCAGCTTTTCGTCGGCGCGACCAACGGCGAACTGTACAAGTACAGCGAGCCGGTCCCCGAGCCCGACGCGGACAACGATGGCGTACCCGATAGAAGCGACAACTGCCCCACCATCGCCAATCCGGCCCAAGAAGACCAGGATGCCGACGGGTTTGGCGATGTGTGTGACAACTGCCCCACTGTAGCGAATCCGAATCAGCTCGACACCGATGGCGATATGATCGGCGATGCCTGCGATCCTGATGACGACAACGACGGCGTTCCCGATATCCAGGACAACTGCCGGTTCGTTGCGAACCCATCCCAAACTGACGCCGACGGCGATCACCGAGGGGATGCGTGTGACAATTGTCCGGGAACACCCCCCGGCGCGATTGTGGATGATGTGGGATGTCCGTTGCCAATACCGGGCGATTTCGACGGCGACTACGACGTGGATCAGGAGGACTTTGGGCATCTACAACAATGTCTTTCCGGCGAGGCTACCCCTCACGGATCCGGTTGTACCGATGCAGATGCCGATTCTGACGGCGACGTGGATGCGGCGGACGTAGCGCTATTCCATCGCTGCATGAGCGGTCCCAATGTGATAGGAGATTCGCATTGCGCTGACTAGGAGACCGTCCGTGGACGGAAAAGGGGATGAGTCCAATTTGATCAGAATTGGACTCATCCCCTTTTTGTCACAGCACGCACAAAAATCCCGATGTACATCGGGATGCGTGCCACCCCCCGAAATCCACCCCACACGGCTTTTGCGTTTACGGCTGCAATCCGGGACGATATCACTTCATGTGGTTTCTGAAATACGCTGCCACCTTTCATGTTGTCGCCCTTTTTACAGTACTTGCATTCGGTCAGTCGCGACCCGCTTCGACCCCATCCGACCGGCAAGCGATCGAGGATTTACGTGCGGGCCGTTTTGATTGGACGATTTCCGAGCCGCTCGTGGCGCCGGCCGAGCGAGTCGACGATCCCTGCCGCGCGATCAAGGATCCCAGCGTTGTGTTTTTCGACCGCCGCTGGCATTTGTTCTGCACCATCCGCAGCCGCAAGCGCACCCACCAGATCGAATACCTGTCATTCTCCGACTGGAAGGATGCGGATCGTGCCCCACGGCACGTTCTGAAGATCAGCGATGGTTTCTTCTGTGCCCCGCAGGTGTTTTATTTCGCGCCGCAGAAAAAATGGTATCTCATCTTTCAGGCCGTCCTGGAACCCGCAAGCAAGATGGTTCCGGCGTACGCCACCACGACGGACTTGGCGGACCCGGACTCCTGGAGTCGTCCTGCCGCGATGATCGAGCGAAAGCCGGACCACGTCAACGCCTGGCTCGACTTCTGGGTGATCTGCGACGAGAGGCGGGCCTATCTGTTCTTCACGTCGCTCGACGGCCGGATGTGGCGAGCGGAAACGAGTCTCACTGACTTTCCCAGAGGGTGGAGCCGGCCGGTCGTCGCGCTCCAGGGCGACGTTTTCGAGGCCAGCCACACCTATCAGCTCAAAGGACTCGGTGAGTATCTCACACTCATCGAAGCCCAGAACGGCGTCGGGAAATCATGGCGTTATTACAAGGCTTATGTCGCGGATCGGCTCGATGGTGAATGGAAACCGCTGGCCGCTACTCGAGAACAACCCTTCGCGGCCCGCTCCAACTGCAAACCGCTCGGCAAGCCGTGGACCGACTCCATCAGTCACGGCGAACTGATCCGGGACGGATACGATCAGACCTTGCAGGTCGATCCGGCGAAGCTGCGGTTTCTCTTTCAAGGCGTGACCGAGCAGCAGCGGGTGGGTAAGGCGTACGGCGAAATCCCCTGGCGGCTGGGGTTGCTTGAGCCCGCGAGGTGACCATGCTTACCGGCAGGGCGGCCTCCTTTGAAGGTGTCCGACCCACACGCTTTTATTCGGATTCTGCTACTGGAATCAGTTTGCCGCGCGACGGTGGGACCGTATCGCGCGGGGCGGCGATCGCCTTGCGGCGTCGGCGTTGCAACCATTGCTCCAAGCTGTTTTGTATCCCTTCCATTACCCAAAAGCCGTCACAGCGACCTTAGCAGTCCGTGGTAGAAGTCTTCTCGGTGCCGATGGTTGGCAGTGCTAACGCCGCTAGTGTCAGCCTACCGCGTCCGCCAAAGTCCTCCCATCCGTCGGACCCAGTCGTTCACCGACCGAACAGTCAGTCGGGGCGGCAATCCTCTGCGCTCAGTCGATCAGGGGGGAGACTCCAGGGACACTTCAGTTGGAGCCCCATTGTCAGCCGGTTAGAATCCCTGTAAATGGGATCGTCGCGGAAAACAGACAACCGAGATTCCGGGAGCGGCTTGGCGATTGCGGGACTCGCCGTCCTGCTGGTCGCGGTGGCCGGACCGCCGGTATGGGCTTACGACACCGACTCGCCGTATGCAGTGGTCGGATTCGTACCCTCCGTGACGCGATGGAACGCGATACGGGACGCGGGCATCGGCTGGGTGCGTTGCCCTTTTAACTGGGATCTCGTCGAGCAGCCCCAAAAGGGCACTTTCAACTGGATTTTGCAGGACGACATGGTGGCCCAAGCCAACGCCCGCGGCCTGCACATCTACGCGGGACTCGGATACACGCCCACCTGGGCATCCGCCGGCGGCCATAGCTATGATGTCCCCAACAACTTCCAGGATTGGTATGACTATGTCTTCACTTGCGTCAATCGATACAAGGCTTCCATCAAGTATTGGGAGGTTTGGAACGAGCCGAACCTCTCCATGTTCTGGGCGGGCACCCGGAGCCAGTACATCAACAACATCCTGAAGATGGCCTCCGATGCCGCCCACGCCGCGGACCCTGATTGCATGATCTTCGCTCCGGAATGCGGCGACCAGAATTTCATCAGGGACGCCCTGCAACTGGCCGGCAACAAGGTCGACATCATCTCCTTACATAAATACGGTTCCGGCGGGGGCTCGCCGGACACTCCCGCCAACCGGATCGCCGGCATCGACAGCTTGCACAACTACATCGTCAGCCTGGGCTACAGCGGCAAGGCGATCTGGGTGACCGAGTCCGGCTGGGCGTCGGACGATCCGGGAATGACCGAACAGTTGGAGGGGGACTATCTGGTGGGCATGCTCGCGGGCATGTCCTCGCGACCCTGGTGGAAGACGTTCTTCTGGTACCAGATTTGGGAGGGTCCTCCCGGCACCGGACAGGCCGGGCTGCTCTATCAGAACGAGACGCCCAAGCCCGCGTGGTATTCCCAGCGGGACTACGCGCTAGCCCATCCCGCGCCGCAGATGGTCTCGGTCAATCTCAGCACCACGGATATCGTGAATGGCATTAACCTGGTCACGGTGGGCGACGGCAATACCACGCCGGCTACGATAGCCAACCGCGGTTGTCGCAGGAACACCAACCCGGCGGCCAACGACCATTACATCTATTTTAATGTGGTCGATGGTTTCGCGTACCAAGGGAACCGTCCTTCGGTGACCGTCACCTTTGACTATCACGATGGGGGTACCGGCGTGGTGACGTTGGAATACGACTCACTCAGTAATGGTGCGTACCAGAATGCCGGCTCGGTCGCGCTGGCAGGCAAGGACACCTGGAAGCAATACACGTTCAATCTCACCGACGCCTACTTCGGCAATCGCCAGAACGGCGGGGCTGATTTCCGGATCTACCCCAACTTGGGGACAACGTTCTACCTCGACGTGGTGCAAGTGGATGCCCCTCCCATCGCCTTGCCCGGTCAAGCCAGTAACCCCAATCCCGCTGCCGCCACCACCAATGTGAGCATCACATCCACACTGAGCTGGACGGCCGGCAGCAATACAACCTCGCACGGTGTCTACTTCGGGATGACGAGCCCGGGCACATTCCAAGGCAATCAAGCCGGCACCACCTACAACCCAGGCACGCTGGCCCAGGGCACCACTTATTTCTGGCGAATCGATGAGAATAATCCGGGCGGAACCACGACAGGGGCAGTCTGGAGCTTCACCACTTTGCTGCTGCCCGGTCAGGCCAGCGATCCCAGGCCACCTAGTGAAACAACCGGCCTGGGGACAACAGTTAGCCTGAATTGGACGACCGGCAGCAATACCACCTCACACGATGTCTACTTCGGCACCGTCAGCCCCGGCACATTCCAAGGCAATCAAGCCGGCACCGGTTTTAACCCACCGACGCTATCGCCTGGAACGAAGTATTACTGGCGAATCGACGAGAACAACGCTGACGGCACAACCACCGGCGCGCTCTGGAGCTTCAAGACCGCTTCGGTCCCGCGAGCCGACTTTGATGCCGATGGCGATGTCGATCAGAGCGACTTTGCGCATCTTCAGAACTGCTTCAACGGTAGCGGCAAGCCCGTTCCTCTGGGATGCGAGGACGCCGACCTGAACGTTGACGGTTCCGTCGACACGGCGGACTTCACCGCTTTTCTACCCTGCATGGGCGGTGCCGATCACTCACCAGGCTGCTGATGGGGTCGAGGCGGCCCCTACGGAGCTGGCGGGCTGGCGGATGCTCCAGGAGATTCAAGGGGAGTTACTGAAACTGAACACCCAGAAACGAGAGATCGAAAAGCTGGCGGGCGGGCGGTTAGACCCCGATGTAATCGCAACTCAGTTGATCGCGCGGGTGAAGGACTTGACGGGATTCCTGGAGAGTCAGGATGTCGAGGAGCAGCGGAAGGCCCTGTTCGCCTTCTGTAAACGGATCGTGGCGGACGCTGAGAATCGAGAAATCATCCTCTCGACTGACCTGACCGGCATGGCGCCAAACGAAACCCCGCCGGGGCTCCCAGCGGGGTTGTGCAATTCGATGCTCCCCGACCGGGAAGCATGCATTATTGCACAACCAGAAATGCTGTTTTTGACTCCGCACCTGCGGTTTGCGGCGGCGTGAGGTTCACGAGATACACCGGGGGTCGATCGTCTACGGTCCTGGCTTTGGACTCAGAGTCCGACGTGGCTTGGCCGGATCCAGTGGTCGAACTGGTTCGATTCGGGGCTTCCCGGGCTCACATCAAGCAAGAAACTTACCGGCATGATTACTGCATGCTCGTCGACAGCAACACTCTGCGTGCCTGGCCGCTGGCCGAATCTCATGCGTCACCGTGCATCCAGGGACTCGAGTATGGAAAGGATGCGGTCCAGCGTGCTGTACACGGAGATCGCGACATTCACGGTATAGCGTTTGTCGGGATTCTTGTGGCCGCTCACGTGCCCGTCGACATACAAAGCATTGATCATTCGTTGTTGATGGTGCGTTCGCGTTTTGAGGTTGAAGAGGGCCATCATCGGCGGCGACAGGAACTGCGTGTCCAGTGCAAGGCAGCGGATGGGGATGCCATTGCGATTATCGCCCAGTTGGTCGATCTTCATGCGCGGCGGCGGCAGCGGTCCACTCTGCGCGGCCACGGAAGCGTGGCGGTAGTAGTAACTGGCTTCGACTTGTGAGACGCCAACGGCAGCCAGAGCGGCTTGAGCGTCCCTCTTTTCGTCCGCGCCGGGGCAAAACAGCACCTGCTTCTCTTTGCCCAGGTGCTTGCGCAGGAGAAGCCCCAGACCGACGGGCGCGCCATTTTGGAGGGAGATCAACGACGTGACGTTCCCCGTCCGCGGGTAGAAGTTGGTGGCGGAGGGAGGCGGCGACTTTGGACCGTAAGGGATGCAGCCCCGGTTATCCGCGGCATAAGAATGAACGGCCACACCGACCAGCGGATCAGACGCACTCCAACAGTTCCTACGCACCCATCTGGAGCGGCCGCGTTCCAGCGTGGATATCTGTTACAGACGGCGTACAAGTCGGCGATGCCTGTCTCCTGATTATTAGGGTTCTGCTGGAAACGGAGTTGGTATTGAGGAGCGCTGAGCCATGCGACCCACTCGAAATCACACGTGCTATTCGCAGCCGGCTTCACCATCAGCGATGGCCCGTCCGCAATTGGTTTTTATCTCACATTGTTTATGTCACTCACGTAGTCAATGTGCCCAAACAGGGCGGCACCGCTACCATCAGGTTGTGTGGTGGCCGAATTCCCGACTCCCGCGGCCGACTCCAACAACTTGCGTTTCTCGCACTTGCCCAGGTCCCGGTCTCCGTTCGTCCCTCAGCCAAGTCCGCTGATTGGGACATGCAGATCGTTTTGAACCGGCGGCCGGCCTGTTTTCCAAGCTGGTATGAACTCGTCCTCCAGATGTTCGCGTATGAGCCGTGGGAACGCAGGATGATTTTCAAAGCACTTGGTCACGTTATGCCCAACGACGTTCAGTACCTTTTAGACTGAAGTTCCTTGCCGTGGAAAGCGGCATCTGGCGGATTCGACGAGAGTTACATCGAATCGGCAATTCCTCCTACTGGCAACACAGCCAGGAGTTCCATGGCTCGTGCCTGCAGGGCCGTCGGGTCCGTCACCTGATTGAAGGGCACTCCGGATGGTTCATTTTGGAGCTTGCAGGTGTTTCGAGTCTGGGTGGCCAGGTGGGCCAGCAAGGCCTCGAAGCTGTGGACGGGCAGGCCCGCTGAGGTCTGCCGGTCGGACTTTTTTCGCTTCGCCGATGCCGAGGGCCTGGCCGGTGCGACGGGATCACGCAGCGTCCGCGCCGAAGGCAATTCCTCATCTTCAAACAGAAGTTCCGCCCACGCCCGGCGCAGGTGCCACTCGATGTAATAGGCCAGCATGCACAGCAGGACGTGGGCGCGAACATGATCTTCGGTGTGATGGAAGATCGGCCGAACGCGCAGGTCGAGCCCCTTGAGACAGCGGAACGCGCGTTCCACCTGGGCGAGCCCCTTGTAGCCGCGGACGGCATCGGCGGCGCTGAGCCGCTTGACCGGCTCGCTGGTCCGCACAACGTAGATGCCATCCAACTGAGTCTCGCGACGGATCGACTCCTCGCAGCGCAACCAGCGAAAGACGCCCGCCTCGATCGTCCACTCGAAGTGCTTGGCCATCTTGTAACGGTCGATGACGCGGCCGACCTTCACGCCGATCTGATCGGCACCCAGCGGCTTGGCCTGGCGCCGGGCCACGCTGGCCGCGATCCGCTCGAGTTCTTTCTGCGTAGCCGCCAATAGCTCCTCACGCTTGCGCCGCCGCTGCTCGGCCAGGAGCGGATTGAAGCAGGCCATGAGCCGCTCGCCCGGGAAGTCGGGTGATCGGATCTCGGCCAGGTTCTGCTGGTCAAACAGGGACAACTGCAAATGTCCCTGATCGATCAGCTCGCGGATCGCATGGCTCCGCAGCGCGGAGATCCAGCCCAGGCCCGGATGCGCCTGGAGTTCGTCGATCTGCGTCTGCGTGAGCATCCCGCGATCACCCACCAGCACCACGTGCGCCAGGTCGAACCGCTCGCGGATCTTCTCGGCCTGATCGGACACCGTGGTCGGATCGCCGGTATTGCCGGGATACACCTGCACCGCCACCGGGCGGCCCCCTCGGTCCGTCATCACCCCGTACACGATGATCGGCAGGCCCTTCTTCCCATCGCGATCGTGACCAAAGCGGGCCAGTGGGCAGGCCTGGCCGGTGTAGAAGCTGCTGCTCACGTCGTAGAGGACCAGGCTGCCCTCCGACAGATGCCGCGCCGCCAGCTTCTTCTCGATCCGCTCCTGACGCGCGAGCAACCAGTCCAGGGCCGCGTACAACTCGTCCACGTCGGCGCTGCCCACGGACAGCGCGTCGGCCAGCGTCGTGTCATTCCAATGCCGGGTATTGGCCAGCTTGGAACGCGGGTGAATCAAACGCTCGACGATCATGGCCAGCACCAGGTCGCGCTCGCGGCACTGCTTCGAGGCGATCAGCGCGTCCACCCCCAGCTTGCGGACCGCCTCCAGAATCGCCTCCACATGGCCATGCGGCAGCGACCGCTCGATACGCACCAGATCCTTGGCTGGCACCAGACGCTCACCCCGCAGCAACGCACGAAACGATTCGATCTGCGCGGCCGGCCAGTGCGAGAGATTGGCCAGCGTGCGTTTGACGATCTTCTGGCCCTCCCGCCGCGCATCGCGAAGCAAAATGGCGGGCGGCGAGCCGCGATTGGGAACGGTCTCGATGTACATGGGAACCATAATACCATGAATCGGCTGGAGTGCAAGGCATAATCCAGATATTACATGGGAACATTATGCGGAGAGCGCAGGTGCCTATGTGCAGGAACGATCGCGGCTTACTAAAAAAACAGGGGGCAGCTTTGAAGGGAACTTCGGTTTAGACAGAGTTGTAGATGACGTGACACTGTATCCTGTCGATTGGCGGCGCTGTGCCGCCTTCAGACGGACCTCTAACAAGTTAGCAGTCGCTAATATGTTATGCGGTTCTACAAAACCGTTAAATCTAGTGAAGTCGCTAGGTTGTAACCCTCGGAACTTATGGTAAGATAGAGGGGCTATTAAAGTGTCACAGCACAAAGATGAGAAATAGTATGACGCATGCGGGGCACACCATGAATAACGAGACGGATGTAGGCATTCCTCCAGCGGCCGAAATGGGTGGAAATCGCCCCACGCCGGGAACGACGCGGTTTCCGGCTGCCGCGGTGGTGGCTGGTTTCTGCGATCATCATCAGTTGACACCGCGCGAGCGACAACTCGTTGAGCTGATCTGCACGGGCATGAAGAACACGCGTATCAGCCGGGAGCTCCACGTGTCGGAGGCGACGGTGCGTTTGCACATGACGAACCTTCATCGAAAGGTGAAGAGCAGTAATAAAGTAGAACTGCTGCTCAAGCTCTGGCAGTGGTCGATAACGCAGGGTTGAGCGGTCGGAAACCGTTCGGGAGACCGGAAAGAGGCACAAGGACGATGAATGTCCCAGCAACTTATCGCAGCAACAAACGTTCCACCGCTGGCGAGGGGTTAGCCCCCGAACAACTGCTGCTCAAACGAGCCGCCGATGTCCGGCTCTGCTTGGCTATTGCAAATCTTGCCTTGATCTTGCTCGACCACACCATCCCCATTAGAAGCACACTGGGTGCATATGTTGCCGCACTCGGCATGGGGCTGGTGTATCTGCTCTATGCGATCGCATACCTCTGCGTCATCCGCTGTGATCGAGCGAACAGCAGCCGTTTCTTTATCATCAACACCAGCATCGAGATCCTGATCATCGGCGGGTTGATCATCAGCACCGATGGGTATCTGAGTCCGTTCCACTATTGTCTGATTTTTGTGGTAATAAATTCGGGGTTCAGCCAGAACCGAAGATTGCCACTTCTTGCGGCGATGCTCGCAGTCCTGTTGCTGACACTCATCGCCCTCATTCCGCAGGAGCGACCACCCGATTGGGTGGTTTACGCCGTCCGGACGGGCTATCTGCTGGGCGCCGCAATGATGATGTCGCTCTTGAACTCGTTTCTGCTCGATCAGACGAGATATCTGGCCGCCCTCGAAAGCGCAGCCCGGCACCTCTCGGCCGCCACAACCCGGGCGGAGGTTCCCGAGATCATGCTTGGAACGCTCTCGATGACCCTGCTGGGGATTACGGCTGCGAGTTGGCAGTCGGGCCCGGAGCCGGCAATCCGGACCGTATTGAAAGCATCTCAAAGCCGTTTCCTGAGACAGTGGGAACTCCGCGTGGACGCGACTTCCGCTGCCACGCTCACGCTACAGACGACTCGCCCGTTGACGCGTGCGGCGGAGCTCTATGTAGGGACCCTTTGCGAGCGAGCCGAAGCCGCCCTCCTACGTATCTCGCTTACCGAGCGCCTCGTGGAGGCCGCCGTCACACAGGAGCGGCTGAAGATTGCGGATCGCATCCATGACACTTCCCTTCAGAATCTCGCGGCTGCCGATCTCTTCATCGAGCAAGCGCGCCAGCGGCGAATGCAGGGAGACTCCAGCAATCCTGTGGACCTGTTGGGTCTTCGGGATCTCATCCGGGGAACGGCAACTGAACTGCGGCAGGACATCATGACCGCGCTCGCGGACGGAACCCGTGCAGAGACTGCCCCCGACACCGACTCATCTATGAAGCGATCGTTACCGCCCCACGGGAGGGGTACCGTTGAATTCTGTGCCGATCAGATTCGGCTGAATTCTCACGAGTGGCAGGCGGTCATGGGCCTTATCAGGGAAGGGATTAGTAACGGATACAAGCATGCTCGGGCTCAGAGCATCCGTGTGGAGATGCATCAGCAAGCAGGCGGTGTCACCTGCAGAGTGTCCAGTGTGGGCGGCGAGGGGGTCTCATTCCCTGTCGCGCCCGGCTATGGACTGAGGCGCAGCCGGATGCTGGTCGAAGCAGCGGGTGGGCAGTTCATGTTCGGGACAGACAGCCGCGGCCAAGGCGTCTTGGAGGCGGTGTTCGGCCGGTCGCCCTCAAATACCTGCTCCGTTGCGGAGTCGCCTGCACTGGTCATATCGAATGCGAAATCATTCGTCCGGGTGATTACCGCCGCCCGATTAGCGGTAGGGGGGCCGCCAGTCCTCCAAGGCAGCAATTCTAGTCGCCCGTTGTTGCGGCTTCCGGTGGCACCTTTAATTCCTACGAGTAGTGCACGGCCAGAATAGCGATGCCCCGAATCGGCGCTGTGATTATCGATGATCATCCACTGGTTCTGGAGGGCATACGGAATGTCTTCGCCATGAGCCGGCAAATCGCAGTCTTGGGTTCTGTCCGCAGTCTGGCGGAAGCCGAAAACCTGCTGCGAAAAGTCTCTCCGGAAGTCGTCGTTGTGGATCTGAATCTCCCAGATTCGTCCGGGGTGGCGACGCTCACAAGAATAAAGGGCGTTTGCCCCTATGCTAAGCTCGTGGCGATCACTGCATCGAGCGTGTGTGAGGCGGAAATGCGGCGGAAAGGCGCGGATGCCTGTCTCGACAAGACATGTGCGGCCGAGCGCATCGTGCAGATTGTTGTGCAACTCTTCCCAGCGCGAAAAGATAACACTGTGCATCCCACGCTCGGCACACGAGAGCTCGAAATCATTCGGCTCGTCGCGGAGGGATTGAGCAACCCAGAGATCGGTAACGCGCTGTACATCTCACCCAACACGGTCAAAACACACCTGAGCCACGTCTTTTGTAAACTGAAATTACGAAACCGCGTCGATCTTGCACGCTGGTGGGACTCAAACGAAGATGTTTTTAGAGATCACCCACACGGGTGATAGCGGAGAGCGAAGTGAACTGTTAGCATAATTTTCCAGTACTGTAGCAGTGAATTTCGCCCCAAAAGAATCTGACTTGAAGTCGTCGGCGTGCATCCGCCAATCGGTGGCACTCGCCTGAGCCCGCGAAGCGGGCGTGAGGAAAGAAAGCGGTCTCCTCCGCGCCGGTGAGCCCTCGAAGAGGGCGAAAGAGGCTCCGTTGCGACACGTTCTGTTGCCCGCTTCGCGGGCTAAAATGTTTTTGCGCATCGCGGATCTGGGGCTCACGCCCCAAGCTAACCACTGCCGCCCGCTCACGGGCTTGGACTCTCCACTGCGAGTGCCGCCAAACTTCGGATGCACCCAAGTCGTCGGAAGACGAGTTGGGGGGGGCAACTCGGCCAAGTGCCGGGGGGCTCGTTGAAAAGTAAGCCGACGTGGTCATCACCTGTGTGTGTTTCACCACGTCGGTTCTTTTTGGGTCTGTAGATAGCCGTAATTGCACGGGGGGGTTAAGGAGGCAATTAAGTTGAAAGACTGAACTAAAAAAAGCAGGACTGACCGGATACTCGATTACCCTCGGTCTCCAGCCAGTCCCAGGTGGACTCATCGAGCGTGTCGATGAAGCCGCGCTTCATCATAGAGCAGTTTAGCCGGGCTGTCAAGACTTTCGGCCCAGACACCCTCTCTCGCCCACCTGCACAATTTCGGTGTTTTTAGCCTGTCGCCGGCTCCCGATTGAGACGTCTGTGGAGCTGTGCGCGCTGTTTTTAGCGGGATGGGCCCGTTTAAGAAAGGGTTGGGAGCCAGGTAGCATGATGATGCCGTCCCAAGTAGCTCCATGTTTGAGGGGCGAAGCCTCCCTCCTGGTTAACCAGGACGAAATCCCCTCTTGGGCCCCGGACGACCTGACGCGGCCGCTCTGGGTCGTTCATACGAAGGCCCGCAATGAAAAGGCGCTCGCGCGCGATCTGCACCTCAAGAAAATTCGGTGTTTCCTGCCCCTGATCCAAGTGACGCGGCGTTACGCCGGACGGCGGATCAGTCTGCGTGTACCACTCTTCCCTTCGTACCTATTTTTCAGCGGAGACGAAGATGATCGGTACACCGCGCTGATGACGCATCGCGCAGCCTGCGTCATTCCAGTTGTTGACCAGGATCGGTTGCGACGGGAGCTACAGCACATTCACCTGCTCACCTGCAGCCAGGAATCGGTTGATCTCTATCCTGGGCTTCATCGGGGACGGCGTTGCCGGGTGATCTCCGGTGCGCTTGCAGGGCTGGAAGGAGTCGTCCTGCGTCGACGCGACATTTGTCGCGTTTACGTCGGGGTAGAGATCCTCGGCCAGTCGGCCGAGCTTGAGGTGGACGCCTCGCTACTCGAGATCATCGACTAGCGAGTGCGCTGCTAAGTTACTTGTTTATCGTTTGTTATGGCCGCGAAATCAGCGCACGCCACAGGGACGGGGTTCGTCTATACGGTTTTTTCGTGATCCAGCCACGCATAGCCATTCGGACTCGGCAGTAGCCCCCATCCGTCTGTACATGCTTCCGCTTTTTTAAGACGCACCGAGGATTTTTATGGCCAGTCCACTGATACCCGATTCTGTCTGGGAACTGGTGAAACCCCACTTTCCGCAGCGTCCACCACGCTCAAAAGGCGGTCGTCCCATGGTAGATGATCGCGATATTTTAACTGGGATTCTATTCGTTCTTAAAACGGGTATTTCCTGGGACGATCTGCCATTCGAAATGGGATGTGGTTGTGGCGTTACATGCCTCCGCCGTCTCCGCGAATGGCACCAGTCCGGTACCTGGCAGCAAGTTTCACGGATCTTGGAGC
Organism: uncultured Planctomycetales bacterium; assembly: GCA_964384465.1. GTDB lineage: Bacteria > Planctomycetota > Phycisphaerae > UBA1845 > PWPN01 > CAYLLT01. The sequence continues at coordinate 40,187 of CAYLLT010000006.1, forward strand.
GCTCTCTGTGGCAGGCAAAACGGATCAATTGGTTGCGCGCAGAGGTCGACGCGCGCAATGGGCCTAGACAACAACGCCGCCGATTTCCTGTGATTGCAGGATACGATCGCGGGCCTGTATTCATCTCTCGTATGGAGCCGGCAGAAGAATACCCATCCGGCAGTTCCGAACAGTCGCCGATCACCGAGTCATGATGTCTCGCACAAGGGAAGACGAAGAAAAGGGAAGTGGCATGAAACAACACACGGATCTGTGCGGCATTGTTCTTGCTGGTGTGCAAACGTGGGGCGAATGCCCTCTGGATTGCCTTTTTCCGCGGCCTTTGCTTCCGGTGGTCGGGCGGCCTCTCCTTACGTACGGCTTAGCTTGGCTCGCGGCGCAGAATGTCACGCGCGCGGTTATCTGTGCAAACAGCGACACCGCGACATTCCATCGACTTCTCGGTAACGGCGACGCGGTCGGCTTGTCTCTCGATTACTACCAGGATCGGATGCCTCGTGGACCGGCGGGCTGCGTCTTTGACGCGGGATCAGCCGCAGATGCAAGCACCTTCGTCGTCATCAACGGTGCACTGGTCACGGATCTGGATTTGGATCTGGTGCTCACGAAGCATCGCGAGATGCGGGCGGCGGTGACCGTTGTCGCCTCTCGCCGGAACGGTAAGGCCAATCGCGACGCAGAGATCTTGGAACCGGCAGGCATCTACGTGGTCTCCAGGTCTGCCCTGCAGCATGTCCCGCCGACAGCGTATCAGGATATCAAAGAGATGTGGCTGCCGAAGCTACACGCGTCAGGTCAGCGCGTCATGCCGTTCGTTGCAGAGGCAGGCGGATGGGCGCACGTATCCGGTCCTGCTTCCTACATAAAGCTGCACGAGTGGGTCCTTTCGGTTGAACGGCGCGCGTGGGAGGGCGGTCCAGAGTACCGGCACGTCGGTGATGCTCGGGTGCACAAGAGTGTTCGGCTCGCTCCCGGGGTCCGGTTGATGGGCTCCTGCGTGATCGGTCCCTGGTGTCAGATTGAATCGGGCGTGTGCGTGTTCGGGCCAACGGTCATCGGAGCGTCCAACGTTCTGGCGAAGGGCGCGGTCGTGAACCGCAGCATCATATGGTCCAACTGCCGGATCAGTTCCGGGGCGGTCATCGATCGGTCTGTCATCGGGAATGGTAATATCATCGGTTCAAGCGTTGTCTTACGAAACCAAGTCGCGGTCTGCGACGTGCTTTCCTCCACCGGATCCAGCGCGCCCGGTGAAACCTATTGGGCCATGGAGACCGCTGCGTCTCCCCCGCATTCTTCGCTCCTCCCGCGGAAGCGCGTTCAGGAATTTGCCGAGTTACAGCTGGGTTGAACCCAAACCTATCCCCGGCCCGCGCCGTCAATTCAATACCGCACTCTTGAGGTACGGATGTAGTTCCGCACCGCAGGTGAGTACTGGATGGCAACCAATCTCGTAGCTCGGTTTCGCGACAGACCACTCCTGCGGAGTGCGAAACAGCAGGTACGGACACTGTACCCACGGTCCGGGGAGGACGACCACCTGATCGTGGTCATTTTGGACGTCGCCATTCCCGCTTCGGGATTCGGAACCGGACAGATGTCCATTCTCCGCTTGCCGTTCGGGACGACGACGTGGTTAGAAGCGCTGGTCTCGCAGTTCTCGATCGCGGACCACGCGAAGACCATTGTGATCTCGGAGAGCCTCTCAACGAACAGTAATGGTAGCCATAGCAGAGGTAGGAACCCGAGTGAAATCCATGTGTTCAGACGCGAGGAAGTCGCTCAGTGGCTGGACACGTGCGAGACCGCGGACTACTTGCTCATTGTTGATGCGAAGTACTGGCCCGTTGCGGGGTACGATTATGGCGTTGTTCTGTCGGCCACCCGGGACTATCGCGGGGCAACGCATGCCATCGCGATCGGTCAGGACAAAATGGGTCTGCGCGAGCGGCTCGAGTGCGACAGCCAAGGCCGAGTACGAAGAGTTCGACGGCTCTACAACGTGATGAATTGGCCGGAACTGTCCAGCGCACCGGTTCTTTGGTCGCTGGTGCCTGCCCGTCGGCTCGAGGCAGAGGACCTCACATCACTAGACCATCTGCGCGTACGGCTGATCCAGAAGGATGTCTTCACCCATGATGTTCCTTTGTTTTCAGATGTTTTCGATCTGAGCACGGCCGAAGGCATTCTACAAGCCAACGATCAAGCGATTGGACGCGCAGTGGAGACAGGCGCCGCTGGCTACTCGATGAAATCGCCAGGCCTGCTGGTGGGGAAAGGCTGCCGTGTGGATCCGTCCGTTCGTTTTGTGCCCCCGGTTGTTCTCCAAGCCGGCGCTACGGTGGAGGGGTCCTGCGTGGTCATTGGACCTACCGCGATCGGCGCCGGAGCAGTGATGCGCGAGGGCAGTTCGATCACTCGTTCGTTGGTGGGCTCGAATGAAGTGGTACCGAGCGGAAAAACTTTGTCCGAAAGCATTGTGGCGGCTGGCCAAGTTCTTTCCTCAGCGCGGATGGGCCCGTTGAGCGACGCATCGACACCGCAGGTGGCAGCGTTCACTGAGAGCACGTTTGAAATGGCCGGTGCCGGTGCACGAATATGGAGCAAAAAGATACACTTAGTCGCGAAACGCTCGTTGGACATTATTGCGTCGGGGATCGCGTTGTTAATACTTGCACCATTGCTCGTTGTGATCGCAATCCTGATCAAGATCGACTCGCGCGGCCCCGTATTTTTCAACCACGGTCGGGAACGCAAAGCAGGCCAGGCCTTCTCTTGCCTTAAGTTCCGCACCATGTCCGTCAACGCCCACCAGCAGCAGCGGGGCTTGTATCAGATGAATGACGTGGATGGACCTCAGTTCAAACTCCACCACGACCCTCGTGTGACGCGTGTCGGTCACTGGCTTAGACGGGCCAACCTCGACGAACTCCCGCAGCTTTTTAACGTTCTGGTAGGACAAATGAGCCTGGTGGGGCCGCGCCCATCACCCTTTCGCGAAAACCAGATCTGCGTCGCTTGGCGCCGCGGGCGGCTCTCGGTTTCGCCGGGCATCACCGGCCTGTGGCAAGTGTGCCGAACGCGCCGCTCCGAAGGAGATTTCCACCAATGGATTTTTTATGATCTGGCGTACGTGCGGAATCTCTCCTTCTGGCTCGACATCAAGATTCTTTTCTACACGATCTGGAGCAGAGGCGGGCGCTATGCCGTGCCGCTTTCAAAGCTCATTGGCGGAACGTCCAGAAGACAGAACATTCCGCCCGAAGAGATCGGGCCCTGCACCTGAATGCAGCTTCTAGAAAGGAAATCCAAATGATAAAAGCTGGCCTGCTCGCCGCCGCGTCTGCACTATGCGCTTTGGGAGCACTACTGAGCTTCGCTGCAGGCGTTCTATCGTCATTTATTCGCCCAAACATTACCAGCACCTTCTTCCTCTGTACATTTGTGCTTGGACTCTCTGCCAGGCTCTGCGAGTTGTTGAAATTGCGACTGAGTTACACTGCGGAGGAGAGAAAGTCTCTCGCAGACAGCTTCGATAGGGAGTCGGCCACGACATCAGCGAGGCGACAGTTTGAGACACTTTTGGAGAGACGCAAGACCGACTCACTGCCCCTCCCCCTCCATTCGCCCAGGAGTGGCACGGAATTCTCGGGGCCGCCAACTCAGTTTGGCGCTGAGTCGAGCAGCACTATTAACATTTGAATACATCGTGATGACCGGAAGAAGCTGCTTGAGTCGCGCCTTCGAATCGCCCTGGGATCTGGCGACATTTAAGACCGTTCCGAAGTGCACAACAGTACCACCGGATGGACTGAACAATGATCGCGAACGTAAAGATCAAGCAGCTACGGGTGATCTGCGATGAGCGCGGCTCCCTGATGGAAATGCTACGCAGAGATGATGAACTTTTCAAAGGATTCGGTCAGGTTTATATGACTTCCGCTTATCCCCGGTCGATCAAGACGAAAGAATACCTGGACTACTACAAAAAGCAGTATGCGCAGGCATGAGACAATCTGCATGACGGGCGCCGCTGGCATGCTGGGCAGCGAGCTGGCTCGCGTCTGCCGCGAACGTCTGCCTGGCCGAGCCGTCCATGCTCTGGCCCGATCAGACCTCGACATCACCAATGCGGCTGCCGTCGATGCGGCGTCGGCCGACTCGCGCCATGTCTGATCATCAATGCCGCGGCCTATACGGATGTGGATGGATGTGAAACACACCAGGGCCTTGCCTGGATGGCCAACGTGGAAGGCCCGGCGAACCTAGCTCGCGCGTGCCGGGTGCACCAGTGCCGGTTGGTGGACGTGAGCACGGACACCGATCATTTTTGTAATGCCGGACCGTGCTCCTGGCATGTCTTTGCGACAGAGATCGTGCGGCTCGCGGGTTTGGACGTGCCTGTTACACCAATAGAATCCGCACAATTATCGCGTCCGGCCATCCGACCCTCTTATTCGGTCCTTAGCGCCGAATCCTTCTCGACGGACACCGGTATGGTCCACCGTCCCTGGCGAGGAGCCCTCATCGCATGCTTAGAGTTGGCACAACCAGTCAGTCACGTATAGCGATCGCCGAACGCGTGTGTCCCGACAAGGGCCCCAATCGCACAAACGCAAAGCCGCAGGCGCTCGTCGTCCGGGGGCCGCGGAACCGGCGTCAGACGTGGGGTAGACTCTTTAAACCGAGCCCGCTCCATGCCCTTTCGTCGAACCCGATAACGCTCCGGTTTGTCATAGCATGTGCTTGCATCGTCGCTCCATCTTTCGTCCTTTTGTGGTCCTATTGGTCTACCCTTCGCGATCTTGTGGCCTTCTGGGAATCGAACCCTGACTACTCTGCCGGAATGTTCGTTCCCTTCGTTGCGATGTATATCATCTGGACCGATCGCAAGATTATATCAACCCTGCCTCGTCAGGTGTGTTGGTGGGGTCTGCTCGCTCTCTTCGTCGCCCAAGTCATTGGGCTCATAGGGATTCTTTATAAATATGATTCACTCGATCGCTACTCGCTGGTGCTCACTCTGGCGGCAGCGTGCCTGCTGTTCCTCGGGTTTCTGATGACAGGACGGCTCCTATGGCCACTCGTGTTCCTGATGCTGATGATGCCTTTGCCAGGCCGCGTGCACAATGCAATCTCGCTTCCCCTTCAGACATTCGCGACCCAATCCGCGGTATTTGGCCTGGAATGTCTGGGATACCTAGTCTCTCGCGAAGGAAATGTCCTCCGACTCAGCGATCAGACAACCATCGCCGTCGCGGAGGCCTGCAGTGGACTGAGGATGCTTACCGCATTCGTGATCGTTTCAGCCAGCTTGGCGTTCATCGTACGTCGCCCGCGCTGGCAGAAGGCGGTGCTTGTGTTGTCCAGCATCCCGATCGCCATCACCGGGAATACGTTACGCCTCATTGTGACGGCGATCTTGTTTGAACGACTTGGCGGTGAGACTGCGAGGTCTTTTTTCCACGATTTTGCCGGCCTGAGCATGATGCCGGTCGCATGCGCCACGTTGCTGGCCGAGCTATGGATGATGCGCAGATTCAGCGGGGCTAACTCGCCGAAGGAATCTAACACCCAGCGTAACTCAACGAGCGCGCAACCTGGCCGAGTCCGCGCGGCTTACCTGCAGCGAGCAGGGGCGTTGCGGGCTCGACCGCTCGCCGCGGCAGCGGTTCTGCTTTGTTGCGCGGGCGCGGGACGCCATTTTGTCCAAGCGAGGGTCAAGGCGGCGATGGGCCAGATGTTGCCCCTGTCACAGCCCCTCTCAACTTTGCCGCTCAAAGTCGGGCAGTGGGAGGGACGGGATCTGCCGCTGGACGACGAGGTTCGTCAGTTGGCAGGCGATGACGATTCGATCAATCGGGTGTACGTCCAGTCTCATCTCGCTCGTTCGGTGGCCGTTTATGTGGGGTACATTGGACGCCCAAGAGCTCGAATGGGGCACCGTCCGGACATTTGCTATCCGGCGCATGGTTTTCAGGAAACCGCGAAGGAGTCGCTTGAACTGAAGATCGCGGACGGCTCAAGTGCTCCTGTGGTGCTTTACGAGTTCAGCGCTCCGGCGCTCGGAGGGGGTCGCGATCTGGTGCTGGCGACGTTCTTGATCAACGGCCACTTCTCGAGCGATGTTTCCGAAGCGAACAGTTACAACACAAGGGAGCCAGGAATACTGAGCAGACGTGATGCTTATGTTGCCCGGGTACAGCTCTCATTGAGGGCGTCGGCAGACCGCGCCGCCGACGTCGCTCTCCTGTCCGACTTCGCCGAACATGGCCTACCTCTCGTTATGGCGGCAATGCCGGTCATAAACCCTTAATAGTTGTTGAACGTAGAACGACGCTACGTCTTTTCATCGACAAAAACATAAGGTGGACGCAAGATGCGACGAATGCCACTTCCGCGGCCTGTGGAGACCCTCGCGCGTAAGACGGCCCATTGCAACTCTTGCCATCGGGGACGTTACAATGGAAGCACTCCTGCTTGCCGCGGACCGGTCCGTCTTCTCAACACGCCAATCTGCCCGATCACGCAGGCCGACTGTGTGTCGATCATAGTGGATTCATTGTTGAAGGGGCGCGGCGGCTGGATCGTGACTCCCAATCTCGATCATCTGCGGAGGTGCTCGACCGACCCGGACTACGCAGCGGCGGTCCGCCACGCTGACCTGCGGCTCGCGGACGGGATGCCGCTTATCTGGGCAAGCAGACTACAGGGCACGCCCCTCCCGGAGCGGGTGGCCGGTTCGGATCTTATTTATTCACTCAGTCGCGCGGTGGCGGAGGAGGGCATGAGCATCTATCTGCTGGGCGGAGATTCAGGAACCGCGACTGCCGCGGGCGAGACCCTCAGACGCGCTTATCCCGGACTTGTCATCGCAGGCACTCATTGCCCACCACTCGGTTTCGAGCACGACCCACAGGAGATGCAGACGATAGAGGATGGATTGGTAGCCTCCCGCCCCGACGTAGTCTTCGTCGCTTTGGGCTCGCCGAAACAGGAGTATGTGATCCAGCTTCTGCGTCCCCTCCTGCCCAAAGCCTGGTGGATTGGGATCGGAATCAGTTTTAGCTTTGTTTCCGGCGATGTTCGGCGAGCGCCGCGGTGGATGCAACGCTGCGGGTTGGAGTGGATTCACCGGCTCGTCCAGGAGCCGCGGCGGCTCGCCAGGCGGTATCTGGTGCACGGAGTGCCGTTCGCGGGGCGGCTGCTGGTTGGTGCGGTTTTCCAGAGGTTCGCAAGCCGTACTTCATCCTTGAGGCCATACGGAGGGGTGCGGCATCTCTCGGCGCAAGAGTGACGAAGGCAGTGTTAACAGCCTGTGGCAAAAGTCGATTTCACCCCTTCTGGCGGGGTCAAAAACGCGGTTTTCTGGACTTCTGCCACGGGCTGTTAAGTCCTCTGCTTCGCTGGCGGCCCTGGAAAAGCCGGAGCGAGGCTTCTCGATTGTTTGGATGTCGCGTGCCTGGCGATTGCCCAATCTTACCCGCGACCCGAGCTTTTATGTGGCGCAGGTGGAGATGATTACGTCTTCCAGCCCGAGAAGACGCTCACGGATATGGCCCTGGTGGTCGCCTCGCATCTACAGATGATGCTGCAAAACCGCTAGGTAAAGGGATCGTTTCAGTTATTCACGTGATGCGTGCGCAAGAATACAGATTATCAGACGCACAACATGGCGCGCTCGCCAATTTGCCCTGCTGATCCAATCGCCGTATTGTACGGTTCTCACCGGACAAGTGCTTCAATGGCACTGGACGGGGAGATCGCTTCATGCAGTTCCGCAGGGCAGAAGTCGCGGTCGAGAGGCCGTGCATCGGGTGGTGGAGATTCTTCGCGGCTGCGACATTGATCGCCTCCTGCCTAGCCCTATCGTGCGGCACCATTCCGGCTGTGCCCTCGTCCGCTCCGGATGAGCTGGTCCTGGGCGATCAACCCAGTGCTCCCCCGGATGATTCGATGCCATCGGACGGCAGCTCTTCAGCACAGTTCACCATTGTCGCGATCGACGAATCAGATGGCCTCACGATTTCCTTCTCGGTAGCAACCTTGGACGGCCAAGCGGTTCCACCAGGGCTATACTCTTGGGACTTCGGGGACGGTGCCACCGCAGAGGGCCCGGACGTGAAGCACATCTATGCGATCCCGGGCACGTATCTCATTACGCTTTGCGCGACCGTCGGCGCCACTCTAACCACCGGCGGCTGCAAGCAGAAGGTAACGCTGGAAAAGTCGGTGGCCACCAAGCAGACGCCGAGCATCACGGGAGCTCCTGTCGACGGTCTCGTGGTGACGCCGGCGAGCGGGCTTGTCTCCGTGGGACCGCCCGGAGGTCCGTTCACTCCCCAAAGCGTGACATACGCATTGTCCAATACCAGTGCATCGAACATGACATGGTCGGCCGTGAAGTCGCAGCCCTGGGTTGTACTCGATCAAACCACCGGCAGCCTGGGCGCCAACTCAACGACGCAGGTTGTCGTCTCTATCGATGCCTCCGTAGCAGCCAGTCTGCAGGCGGGCACGTACAGCGATACGGTCGAATTCAATGAAAGCACTGATGGTGGTGCCAGCTCATCCTCTGGCAATGCTCGTTCCATCACGTTAACAATATCGACATCGACGCTGGCCGTGGCCGCACCAACGGTGGCCGACCAGACCGATTCGACGGCAGGCGTCCCCAAGATGCTGCTGCTTCAGGCCACCAACACGGCGGGCGGCACTGTGACCTTCACGATACCCAGCGGCCCGGTTCATGGCGCCCTGGGCGCTGTCGGTCAGGCGGCGGACCTGGACCAGGATGGCGACGTGGACGACGACGATTTCGTGCTCTTCGATGCGTGCCAGTCGGGCCCCACCGTGCCGGCCGGCTCGGAATGCTCAAGTCGTGATTTCGATGGCGACGGGGACGTGGACCAGTCTGATTTCGGGATCTTCCAGCGGTGCCTGAGCGGTTCGGACGGCTCGGCCTGCGCGACGGTGCTCTACACGCCGGTGCCCGGGTACAGCGGAACCGACAGCTTCACGTTTCAGGCGAGCAACGCCGGGGGAAGTTCTAATCTCGCGACGTTCACGATCAACGTCGGCACTCTTGGCGGTGCGCCGGTTGCCAATGCACAGTCGCTGGCCGCTGTCGCGGGCCAGCCCCTGACGCTCACGTTGACGGGCAGCGACCCGCAGGGCTTGCCGCTCACGTTCTCGATCACCACCGCGCCCTCGCAAGGCACGCTCGGCGACGTGACGAGCGTTTCCGCCAGTTCGGCCAGCGTGGTTTACACATCAGCCGTGGGCTACGACGGCGCGGATGTGTTTAGTTTCCAGGCGAGCAACGGTATCTCGACCTCAAGCGCGGCGAGCGTCAACCTCACCGTGGTGCCGATCCCCACGCTGACGATCCAGGCATCGCCGAGCAGCGGCGTCGCCCCGCTCGCGGTTCAGTTCACGGCCATGGACGGCGCGGCCCCCGCCTCCGCACTGCCGGCCGGGAGCACGCTCCAGTGGAACTTCGGTGACGGCACCGCTACCGGCACCGGAAACCCGGTCAGCCACACATTCAACGCCGCGGGAAACTACACGGTCGCGCTTACGCTGGCGCTCGCCGGCGAGTCAACGCTGAATCTTGCACAACTCGCGGTCGCGGTCACCCCCGCCAATGCCGGCGCCGATGGATGGACTGTCATCACACCGAGTGCGGACTCGCGGATCATCTATGTCAGCAGTTCGCAGGGGAGTGATACCAACAGCGGGCTGTCGGCGAGTGCGCCCGTGGAGATGATTGCGAAGGGCGTCTCGCTCCTGCGCGACGGGTATCCTGATTGGCTGCTGGTGAAGCGTGGTGACACGTTCACGACCAGTGCACCACCGGGAACTTTCAGCATGGTTGCCTTGTTGAACAAATCAGGGCGATCGGCCACCGAGCCACTCGTCCTCAGCGCCTATGGGTCAGGCCCCAGACCTATCCTCGATACACCGATTGGTGGCAGGGCCATAACTGTCGGATCACTATGCAGCCACGTTAGTGTTCTAGGTATAGAGTGTACTTCAAGCCAGAGGAACCCTCAGTCACCCAATTACATTGACAACGGTGCCGAAACCGCTGGCTACTTTCTTACCAGCAGCGGAAACGATGGTTTCCTGATAGAGGATTGTAAGTTCAGTTATTTCAAGGACAATGTGAACATTCAGGGCACTAACGGCGGTATCGTGCACAATGTCAGTTTCCGTCGGAATGTGGTGGTGAACGCATACAGTTCTGGCGGAGGGCACTCGCAGGGGATCTACATCGCCGGTGTGGAGAACCTGCTGCTGGAGGACAACCTCTTCGACCATAACGGCTGGAACGAGTATGTTTCAGGATCCGGGCCGACCATCTTCAACCACAACGTCTACATGCAATACGACTGCAGCGGGAGCATCGCGGTACGAGGAAACATATCTGCAAATGCCTCCAGTCATGGAATGCAAATTCGCCCCGGGGGCATTGTGTCGGGCAACCTTTTCGTACATAACCCTATAGGCTTGTTGTGGGGCAATGGCTCAGGTTACGCCGAGTCAGGCGAGGTCCGCGGTAATGTGGTCCTGGAGGGTAGTAATATTGACATAAATACTCCGCGCGGATTCGGTATCGATATTGTCAATTCGGCCAACATGGCATCACCTGTTCTCGCGGATGGTAACATCATCGCTCATATCGCCAGTACCAGTTCAAGCGCACACGCCATCTCTCTGAACCAGACTGTGGGTGCCATTGTCTCAAACAGTATCATATACCAGTGGCTAGGCGGTATACAGCAGACAAATACCACGAATACGACCCTGACGAACAACATCATCGACGGTCCTGGCTATCCCGATCCGAATCGTTCAGTGGGATCTTACAACGCATCTCTTGGGGGGGCCTCAACGACCAATGCATTCCTTGCAGTTTGCGAACAACAGTCGCGTCAGGATTGGGATCCGCGTTATACTGCTGCGGCTGTGATTGGTTACATTCGCACCGGCTTTGGCCAATCGCCGTAATCGGCGATGATTCCGCTAGTTCGGGAGCCACGACACCCGAATACTGGGCGGATCGGCCTCGTCGGGATTAATGGCAACACGGTGGCTACCGTGCATCTGGCGCCCAACCAGAACCTGCTCCGGACCCTATCATGATTACAGACGAGTAACAGAGCGATCCTGGCGCCAGTGTCTGCCCACGGTTTTGTGTGGCAGTAAAGCTCGTTTCGTGTGGTCGCCGCAACGTGGTCGTCCCGCAGGCGGAACGAACGCGCGCAGCCGACTCCGATTATCAAGAGGATCCGCGGCACTCATATGGGCGCAGCGCCCCAACTTGTTATCGGCTATCTGATACCGGAGTTTCCCGGTCAGACACACATCTGGATGTGGCGAGAGATCGTTCACATTCGAGAGTGGGGCCTAGCGGTGCAGTTGTTCTCGACCCGAGCGCCTCCAGACCGAGACCGCGCGCGGCATGCCTTTGCTGCAACAGCGACAGCTGAAACCATTTTTCTCTGGCCACGTGCAGGCATGGACCTAGTGAGGGCTTTGGCCTGGGCGGTTCTCAGGCACCCTAGAGGTGTCCTCCGTTCCATCGCGCTGGCACTACGGTTACCATTGGAGAGATCGCGCTGGCGTACGACGCTTCCGCTGCTCCTGCCCGCCTGCGTGTTGGCTCGCGAGGCTAAGGCGAAGGGGATCTCGCACCTACACTGTCACACCTGCGCGAACGGGGCGGTGCTGGCGATGATGCTCAAGCGGCTGACGGGGATTCCGTATTCCATGACGTTGAACGCAAACATCGAGTGGTGGGGGGGCGCGATGCGGGAGAAGTTTTCAGAGGCAGACTTTACCATTGTCATCACCGAGTGGCTGCTGGCAGAGATGCGACGGGATTACCCGCAACTGGGACCACATCAGGCAATTCTAGGCAGGATTGGCGTCGATACGCGCAAATGGGCGCCGGGCGACGCCGGTGCGGGGCAGGATGGGGTGTTTCGCATCGTCAGTGTTGGTCGATTGCACGCGAACAAGGGGCATGATGTGCTGCTGCAGGCGGTGGCCCAAGTGGCAGAAGAAGCTCTGCAATTGCGGCTGACCCTGATCGGGGATGGGCCGGAGCGCGCGTCCCTGGAAGTGTTGATTAGTGAACTGGGCCTCCCAAACATGGCGGGATTGACCGGTTCGCTGTCGGAGGACCAGATCATCGAGCACATGCGCGATGCGGACCTCTTTGTGCTGGCGAGCCGTTCCGAACCGCTGGGAGTGGTGTACATGGAGGCGATGGCGATGGCCGTCGCCACGATTGGGACCGCTACGGGAGGAGTGGGGGAGATCATACAGAACGGCGAGAACGGTCTGCTGGTCAGGCCGGGAGACGTGGATTCACTGGCCCGAGCGATCAAACAGATGATGTCGGACGCGTCGCTGCGGCAGCGACTTGCAGAGGCGGGACGCCGCAGCATTGTCGAGCGATTTGACAGCCGGATCGGAGCGGCAACGCTCTATCATCGACTAACGGGATGCGCGCCCTTGAATATGGCGGGCCCGAAGCTTGCATGCCACGACGGCGCGATGACGGCACATGGGAGTCTTCGATGAAGCTGAGGGTGTTACTGCGAAGGCCGATGGAAGCTTGGCATAAGGGTTTATTGTCCATTTCAATTCTCGCCTTAGTGCTCCAAGTATGTTCAGTAATTCGCGCACCGCGATGGTACCAATACGATTTTCGCGCATATTACTATGCTCCGAGAATCCTCCTGAACTCAGGCGATCCGTATTCCTATAAAACGCTGGCAGAACTTGCTGCTCAAGATGGATTGGCCGCCAATGTACATCCATTCTTATATCCGCCGCACAGTTTACTTGTGTTTTTACCTTTGGCTGCACTTCAGTTTTTCGAGGCGTACTATTGTTGGCTTGCTGTAAAGCTTGCAGCGCTTGGAGTGTTTGTCTTCCTTGCATGCCGCCTTCTAGGCGTACCACTTGTCCCTTTGGCTATACTCGTAGCCTTTGGCCTTAATGGAACTGTGCCTGCTGATCTACGCAGTGGACAAGTCGGCTTGTTTGAGGCGACCATGGTCATCGCAGCTTTCAGCATGTACATAAACGGGAAGCTGGTTCAGTTCGCAGGTACAATCTTCGCAGCTTCGTGCTTCAAGCTTTACTACTTGTGCTTGCTTGCACTCCTCCCTTTTTCTTGTCGTCGACGCAAATGGCTTCTTCTGAGTTTGTGCGTTCTACTGTCGACGCTTGCTCTATGGGCTGAGTCCTCCCTGGTGCCACATATGTGGGGCAGGTTTGGTAGTGGAGCGCGTGCAGCCATCGGGAGCGAGAGTATTCAGAATGGATCGCTATTCAATGTGCTGCAGAGTCTGTTCCGAATAGGGCTTGGCCAGGCCGGGAGAAGTTACGCTTGGGCAGCTTATTGGGTATGCTTTGTAGTTGTTACAGTGCTTAGCGGAACAGCCATGACGAAAGCAAGACACTGTGGCCGTAGTGGTCAGATTGAGATATGCCTCCTGTCGAGCCTTGCACTGATATTAGTAGTCCCAAGGCTGCTCGTCTACCAATGGATCGTGGCGCTGCCTGCCGTGAGCTATTATTCAGCCAAAGCGAAATCGAAGCTCGCGGTTGTGGTACTACTCTTCATGTCTCTTTTTCCTTCTTTGTATGTGTTTCGATACCTGTTTCATCATCCTATAGAACACCGGGCAGAAAGCATCGCTGCTGCAGTGGGGAGTTCGACATCCGTTCTGGCAATATGCATCGCCTGGATCATATCCGTTGTGAGTGCCTGGGGTCTGAGTTCAGATCAAAACAATCGGCGGGTGCTACTTGAGTCTAAGGAACGACCGTCGCTTGCTTGATGAGAGTAAATTGCACCACATCGACCTGATAAAAATCGATGTCAAGGGGCACGGGGAGACAGTGCTCCAATCGCTGTTCCCTTTCGCGCTACATACAAGCCTGCGCTTTTGTGATTGAACATGATAGGCATTTGACCGACGCATCAACCCCGATCAGGCCGATGCTGGATGTGCTTGGTTACATGGGCGAGACAAGATTTTCGGGAAAGCGGCCGGATGCTGGAGCCTGACCCGCGCTTTCGACCCAAAGAACGCGGGTCACTCGACGAGATATATCGGGTCGCCCGAAAGTATTGTCACGCCCGGGTACACCATCCGTGGTCTTCACAAGTCAATAATGCATGGGTCGCTGATATCATTGGACCAGTTTGCGGTCAAAGGTGCCCAAGCGCATGATTACGTGGCCGCGGCCCCAATTCTACCCGGCACGAGGGCTACGGTGTCGCTGCTACGATGAGTGGCGTAGGAGCATGGGCCTTCCATAATGGTTGCGGCAGATGACGATCTGTTTCAGCAGGCGAACATTTTGCGTGGCGCATGAACCAGCGGCTGTATGAGCATACCCAGAGTGCTTTTAATCGCCGAGGCATGCAACCCTGAGTGGACGAGCGTGCCATTGGTGGGGTGGTCGCATGCGAGGGCGATTGCGGAATTGACCGACGCGCACTTGGTGACGCAGGTGCGAAACCGCGAATCGATCCTGCGGGCAGGGTTGGTGGAGGGGCGGGATTTCACGGCGATTGACTCGCAAGCGGTGGCGAAGTGGGTGTACCGCTTGGCCATGCTGTTGCGGGGCGGCGGAGGCAAGGGCTGGACGATCAGTACGGCGCTGTCGAGCTTGTCGTACTACTACTTCGAGTATCTGGTTTGGGAGCGATTCGGCCGGCGCATTAGCGACGGTGAGTTCGACATCGTGCATCGATTGGCCCCGCTGAGCCCGACGATTCCCAGCCTGCTTGCCAGCCATTGCCGGCAAGCGGACGTGCCGTTCGTTCTGGGCCCGCTCAATGGCGGAGTGCCTTGGCCCAAAGGGTTCGACGGCGCCCGGCGCGAAGAACGCGAATGGCTGTCGTACGTACGGCCGATCTACACTTTACTGCCGGGATACCGTTCAACGCGACGTGATGCGGCAGCAATTCTGATCGCGTCGCACGACACATGGCGGCAGATGCCGCGCGAGTATCGCCCAAAGTGCTTTTATCTGCCGGAGAACGGCATCGACCCGGCCCGTTTTGCGCTACGGCGGCAGCGCCAGGCAACCAAGCCGATCCGGGTGATCTTCATCGGCCGGCTGGTGCCCTACAAGGGGGCGGACATGCTGATCGAGGCGGCGGCGCCTCTGGTGCGGTCGGGCGCGATGATCGTCGATGTTCTTGGCGACGGTCCGCAAATGGAACAACTCAGGTTGCTTGTGGCACGTGAAGGGATCGAGTCCGGAGTGAGGCTGCGCGGCTGGGTGGCACACCAGCAGTTGCAGCATTACTTGGCCGAGGCGGATGTGCTGGGATTCCCCAGCATTCGCGAGTTCGGCGGCGGCGTCGTCTTGGAGGCCATGGCGATGGGTGTCGTGCCAGTGGTCGTCAACTACGGAGGACCTGGCGAGCTGGTCAGCGACGATGTGGGTTACTTAGTTACCATCGGCCGTCGGGAGCAGATCGTGCTGGGGTTTCGGGATGTACTGGAGAAGTTGTGCTCCACGCCCACAGCAATAGAGGAGCGATCATTGCGGTGTATGCGACGTGTACAAGAACGATTTACTTGGAAAGTCAAGGCCGCCGAGGTCATGAAGCTTTACCAGCGACTGCTCGCAGGGGAACTGTCATGTGGCGATTCCGCGGCTCACGCGGAAAGATCGCATTGCTGCGAGCATCGGTGAACACCAGCGGGAATCGGTTTAGATGGCGGTAAGCTTCAAGCGGCAACTTGCCCGTCGGATAATCCGAGGCATCCTGCGTCCGATGCTGCGGTGGCAGCCACTGGATGCTCCAGTGTATGGCTATTCGATCATTCTCGGCGTGCCCTGGGGCCTGCGGCACCTGTTGCCGGTGAACCTGCGGTTCGTCGCGCGCACTGATCTGACTGACTTGGTGAAGCTGTACATCGTGTTCGACCGCACGCAACGGCCCGGCGCCGAGGATTTGATCCGGGATGTGCATCAGTCGTTTGCACAGTTGCCGATTGAGTTCCTGTTTCATCCCCCGGTCGCGGGAAAGATCGTGGAGCGGATCAATGTCTCCACGTATTACAACTCGATGAACTGCGTCACCGCCCTATCGCAGTGCCGGACGAAGTATGCATTGTTGCACGATTTCGACCTGTACCCGCTGGAGCCGGGTTATTTCCGCGAGGTCGTCCAAGCGATGCAACAGCGGGGGCTGCGGTTTTGCGGGTTGGAGTATACGCTGTTCGACGGGCTCACTGAGGAAGACCGCTTGATTGGCACGTGGTGCCTCGGCATGGACGTGGAGTGGCTCCGAGCCAACCACCGGCCGATCGATTGCTTTCAGCGTATCGCCCGGCTGGATGGACGGCTGATCCAGTTGGACCCATTCTCGTACTTGCAGACGAAGACGTCTGAACGGGACTTGGTGAAAACGTTGGATGGGCGTGCCTGCTGTCACGTGGGGAACCTGTGCGGGACCTACATTCGCTACAAGACTGGCCGGAAGCCCGATTTCGTTTGGCGGTTACATTACCTCTGGTATCTGGAGAGCTTGTCTGGATACGATGATCGCCTGTCGGAGGTCATGGAGGCGATGCAACGGGCCACGTCGGGAAACTTGCGGCTGGGGCCATTCGAAACCGATTTTTCGCGGACCCATGTGGGGTGCGCCAACGTGCTGCGGGAAAAACTGGAGCAGATGGAGAAAGCATTGTTCGGGGGTGTCCGGCCCGAGGTGCATGCCTACCTTGATGCCTTCGCCGAGTTTTTGAAGCGGTGCGGGGACCGGACGCCGCTGCATCAGGACGTCAAGCTTCCCAGGGCGGACGTCGGCCGCAACCAAGATATGCTCGCATTTCGCGTGCGTGTGTCGCCGTAAGATGTCAACTGATGAAGTCTCCGGCGGGCGTAGTGAGGCATACCGGTGGCGGCACATGAAGGTAACAGTTGTAGCGGCTGCAGAACTGGGCCTCGAGCAGCAGTCGTGTTGGACGAGGATTCAGCGCCTGGATCCCGCCTTGGCCGGTCCATTCTTCTGCGTGGAGTTCACGTTAGCGACAGCATCGGTGCGTCGCGATGTGTGCGTTGGAATCCTGGAGCGTGACCGGCAGACAGTCGGGTTCTTCCCATTCCAGCGCGCATGGCCCCGTGTCGGCAGGCCGGTGGCTGATTTGGTGTCCGATTACCATGGTGTGGTCTCAACACCGGGAACGGCGTGGCGGGCCGATCAACTGCTCCGGGCCTGTCGCCTTTCCGGGTACGAGTTCAACCATCTGCTTGCCTCGCAGGAACCATTTCAGCCATATCACCAGCGGCAGGCACCCTCGCCAATCATTGATCTATCTGCCGGATACGAATCATATCGGAAGGAGCGGCGGGAGGCCGGTTCGGAGCAACTCAAGAAGCTTGAGGGGCTTGCTCGAAAAATGGAGTATGAGGTTGGGCCGTTGCGGATGGAGCCGCATGTGGCCGACCCCGCAATGCTCAACAAGGTGATCGGCCTGAAGACAGGGCATTACGTACGCAAGGGCTACAAGAACGTGCTCAGCGTTACCTGGGTCCGCCGGTTGGTCGAGCGGTTGCACGCGACGCAGGGCTCTGGATTTGCGGGGATGCTGTCGGTCCTGTATGCCGGCGATCGTTTTGTCGCAGCGCACATGGGGCTGCGATCGAAAACGGTCTGGCACTACTGGTTTCCCACCTATGACGAAGAGTTCACTCGGTATTCGCCGGGGCTGATCCTGCTGATGCGCATGGCACAGTGTGCTCCGGAACTGGGCATTACGACGATCGACTTGGGCAAGGGGGACGGTGGCTACAAGCGCCGGTTCATGAACGGGAGCATCATGGTGGCCGAGGGGCAGGTTTATATGAGTCCGCTGGCTGGCGCTGTGCGTCAAACCGGACGTCGGGTTCGGAGGCTGCTGGGGCGAATGTCAACCTGGCGTCCCACCTCTTTCGGGTTGTGAATGTTGTCGCGGAGCTGTTGATGAGTGCTGCTACTGCCATTGGCATAGACCGATGCCACGAGTTATCGCGCCAAGCAGGCAGCAACTCTCCCGCCGTAGCTCAGGTCATCGGAGCATTCGGCGGTGGTGGCGCGCAGCGGGTGGCGTACAACCTGGGGTTGGGGCTACGGTCGCTGGGTGTGGAATGCATCGGGATCGCCGTTCGCCGAGCCGGGGATTATGCCGAAGATCGCTCGCTGCCGGTGGTAAGCTTGGATGCCGGCGACAGGGGGGTGTGGAAGATGTTGCGGGCGATGTGGCGGCTACGGCGGCTCATCCGGCTGCGACGGATCGATTTGATTCACATGCATGGGTCGACGTCACTACCGCTCTGTGCGTTGGCGATGCTGGGGATGCGGCGGCGGCCGAGGATGTGGTTCACTTGGCATGATTCGGGCCTGGTGGTGGGGCGGGGCTGGCGCTGGCGACTGATGGGTTGGGCGCTGAACCAGTGCGAAAGGGTGTTCGGCGACTCGCGGCAGATCGTCGAGAAGCTGCAAGTTCTTCCCGGCCTGGCTGGACGCCTGGAAGTCTTCCCGAATGGCGTGCCGGAGATGCCCGAGCGCCTGCCCGACGATGGGCGCGAACCGGTGATCCTGTGGATGGCACGCTTCGTGTCGGGGAAGAACCCCCAGATCTTGATCCGAGCTGCAGCCAAGCTGCGGGATGAGGGGCTGAGGTTCCGCGTTGTGATGGCTGGCATGTCCTATCCCAGCGGGTATCCGTTCTTCGACGAATGCAAAGGCTTGGTGAAGCAACTTGGCTTGGAACAGATAATCTCCTTCCCCGGCTGGGTGGAGGAAACGACGTCGCTGATCAGGTCGGCCGCGATCGGTGTGCAGACCTCGCATTCCGAAGGCCTGAGCTTGACACTGCTGGAGCAGATGATGAGCGGCTTAGCTGTCGTCGCCACTGATGTGGGGGATACGGCAACTGCCGTGGAGCATGAAAAGACCGGATTGCTCATCCCGCCTGGCGATGAGTCGTCGCTGCATGCAGCACTCAAACGGCTGCTGATGGATCGAGAGTTGCGGAGTCAGTTTGGGGTTGCCGCTCGTAGTAAGGCTCTGGCTGCGTTCAGCGTTCAGGCCATGGCGCGCCGTGTGGTGGCGGGCTGCTTCCCGAGCGCTGGCGCCGGTCAGTGGTCGGTCTCTATGGCCTGCGGACCGGAGTGCTCTGTATGAGTGTGCGACCTCCACTGCCGTTGCGGTCCAGAATCGCCAGACAGATAAAGAATTGGCCGGGCGGCAGAGGGATTGTTAATGTAGCTCGCTCCTTCTTTGGCAACGGCGATCCGGGTGACCAATGGCAACGGATGGTCATGAACCGCGAGACGCGCAAGCTGATCGACGGGTTGGGACCACAGCGTCTGAAAGCTCTGGAGATTTCGGGCAGCAGTTGGAGCGGTGAAGGGTACTTCAGGGAATACCGGAGCGTCTCATACCCGGAATACGACGTGTGCGAAGGGCCGCTGGAGGAAACTTTCGACATTGTTATTGCCGAGCAAGTGTTTGAACATTTGCTGTGGCCTTACCGGGCCGGTCGCCACGTCTATCAAATGCTTCGCCCGGGCGGCTGGTTTCTGGTCTCAACGCCCTTCCTCATCAAAGTTCACCTGTGTCCTCACGACTGTACCCGTTGGACCGAGACCGGCATCCGGTACTTCCTAGCCGAGTGTGGGTTTCCGCTGGCACGGGTCCGCTCGCACTCATGGGGCAATAGAACCTGCGTGAAGGCTAACTTTCCGCGCTGGCCGATATATCAGGCATGGCGGCATGCTTTGCGGAACGATCCCGAATTCCCGGTCCAAGTCTGGGCTTTGGCACAAAAGTGACGCCATACACCCTGATACCGACCCATGCGCAACTGCGAACGGTTCAGCAGGAGCCTTTCTCCAAGGCAGAGTCGAGGCGCGATAAGCAATTGAGATATGTGAAGCTGGGTGCTGCCCACAGGGAGCGGGTAGCGCAAAGCATGGTGCTCGCAGGGCCGACGATACATCGAGCCATCGATCTGATCAGCGGGGATGGTTCGGATTCGTCGGGGTGGAAGCAGCCGGTGTACTTCGTGGCCCACGACCTCCGTCGACGCTGGCCCGAACTCGACGGTCCCGAGAGCTCTGTTCGACTGGACTCAGTACCCCCCGAGCGTCTGCATTTGATCGAAAACATCTGGATCGTTTCCACTTACCTTCGCCTGAAAGCGAAGGGGATGAACGTGCGGATTGAGGACCATCTTATTCCCGACAGCATCAACGTGTGCACCTCTGATCGGCTGATTCAATCGCCAGGCAGCCACCGGGCGTTCATCGTGGCGGTGCAAGCGGATCGGCCATCGCTGGGATGGGGCGACTACACCTTGGTACAGAGCCCAGTTCAAGCGTCTAGGCGGAACACGTGTCTGATCGATCACTGGCCGCAGCCAGGTTTGGTTCCGCGCGATTGCTCGCGAGATAACTGCATACGTCGCATGGCGTACATGGGCTACCTCGGGAACTTGGCCCCAGGCTTCCGTAGAGAATCGTTCAGGAAAGAAATGAGGGCCCTAGGTGTGGAGTGGGTCGTTCGGGACCAACCTGCGGACTGGCGCAACTTCGGTGATCTGGACCTCTGCCTCGCCGTGAGATACGGCGCACGGGCTTGGATACGAACGAAGCCTGCAACCAAGTTGGCCCATAGCTGGCTAGCGGGATGCCCGGCGTTGCTAGGCAACGAGCCGGCGTTTCGGTACTGGGGGAAGCCGGGGGAAGACTACTTCGAAGTCGCCGAGCCGGCCGATGCAGTGGAGGTTGTGAGGCGACTCGTAAACGAACCTGCGCTTTACCAGCAAGTCCGCGAGCGCGGGCTGGCCAAGGGACGCGAACATGATGAGGAGGCCGTTTGCCGGCAATGGATCGCCGTGCTTGCCGGGCCGATCGTCGAGCAGTTTCGTTCATGGCGCACGGATCGGCGGCACGTTGTGATGGCTAGAGCCGCTCGGCGGTCGATCGAGCGGGTGACGGTGCCGATGCGGCGGCGCGCATTCTACGCATGGGCCAAGGGTAGTGAGCGTCTGGCCGACTTCCGCCAAGCAAGGGAAACTCGTCTTGGTTCTGGGCAACCCGGCAAGGCGGGCAGGCTGGTCAGGTCGCGCATTGACAAGCTGTGCGCAGCGACAGGCGTTCTCCGCTGGCTTGAGTCGCGCGCCGCCGGCACTGTCAATGTGCTCATGTACCATCGGGTGTTGCCCATTGAGCAGTGCGAAAGCTACCCGTTGAGCAACCTGGTGGTGCCGGAGCCGCTCTTTGCTGAGCAGGTGGAGTGGCTCCGGCGTTCTTGTACGACTATGACGGTCGGCGAAGCGGTTGCGGAGCTAACCGCCGGGAGCCTGGGCAGCGAACGCATCGTCTGTCTGAGTTTCGATGACGGCTACCGGGATAATTATGAGGTGGCCTCGCCAATCCTCGATGCCGCGGGCATTCGCGCCACGTTTTTCGTGACGGCGGGGTTGATCGGAACCGAGCAGGTTCTGTGGTTTGACCAAGCCATACTATGCTGGCAGCGGCGCTGTGGAACACGGCCCTGGCTTCAGGCACACGAAGCATTGCTCGAGGCCGAGGATCTCCAGGGCAAATGCGCATCGCTGGACGGCTGGCTCGGCTGGCTCAAAGGCCTTACCGCGGCGGATCGCGGGGCTTTGTTGGACCGCCTCAGCCAAGGCCCGAATGGACCATGTGATGATTCGTCCTATCAGTTGATGAGCGTGAACCAAGTGGTCGATCTTCAGCGGCGCGGACACGAAATTGGATCGCACACCATGACGCATCCCATTTTGACCACGCTGGATGCAAATACCGCGCGGCAGGAGTTAGAGCAGTCGCGCCTGGTGCTGGAAGGATGGCTGGGTCAGCGCGTGGGTGGGTTCTGTTATCCGAACGGCTCGCATGACGATCGGGTGTGCGAAGCGGTACGCGCGGCCGGATACGCGTATGCCTGTACGACCGCTCGGGGTGCCAACAGAGTTGGTGCGGACCCTTTGCGGCTCACTCGACGGGCCATTTTCCCGGCGAGCTATTTCAGCTGCGATCGCAAGCGTATTGCGGCGTCGTTTCGGGCTGAGGTGTTTGGCCTGCACGACTGGCAAAGGGGGCTTATGAAGCTCCTGCATCGGCGGCGATAGGCTAAGGCTATGCTCTGCACCGGTTTTGCGAGGATGACTTCGATTGATCATGACTGCTATTAGCACTGAATCTGTTGCCATACATGAACTGGAAGAGTCCAAGCCAATGCCGCCTTCGCTTGGCTCGTTACGCCAGCGAGCCACCCGTGCCTCGCTTTGGCTGGTGGCCAGCACGCCATTGAGCATGCCCGTCCCACTGGTGCGCAGCCTGATCCTCACGCGCCTGCTGTTCCCGGAGGCATTCGGCCTCATGGCACTGGTCGGCGTGGTCTTGCAGGGCTTGCAGATGTGCTCCGATGTCGGCATCGGCCCCAGCATTATCAAGAGCCAGGGCGGCGATGCCCCGCGATTCCTTCAGACGGCTTGGACGCTTCAGATCATTCGCGGTTTTGGCTTGTGGCTCATCTGCTGTGCCGTCGCCTGGCCCGCCTCGATCTTCTTCCGCGAGCCGATGCTGCTGGCCCTGTTGCCCGTGGCTGGACTGAACATCGTCATCACCGCCTTCAATACCACCGCTTGGGCAACTCATGACCGGGCGATGAAGCGGGGTCGCATCACGATCATCGCCCACGCTGTTCAGTTAGCAAATCTTGGGGTTATGATCTTCGCCGCCTGGTGGCTACGCAGCGTCTGGGCGCTGGTCATCGGGGGGCTGTCCGGCAACCTGATCTCGCTCGTGCTGGGATACGCGTTTCTGCCGGGCATCCGGCACCGCCTCCGCTGGGATCAAACCGCGGCCCGTGAACTGATCCACTTCGGCAAGTGGGTCTTCATCTCGACTCTGCTGACCTTCTTCGCCATGCAGATGGACAAGTTGATGCTGGGCAAACTCATCTCGATGAGTCTGCTGGGTGTTTACAGCGTCGCACTGGTCCTGGCGAACCTGCCGAGGGAACTGCTGCAGCAGATTGCGTCACTCGTGCTGTTCCCTGCACTGGCGGAAAAGTTTCGCCAAGATCCGGCGCGAATGCACGAACGATTGGACCGTGTCCGCGGAACCATGCTTCGCATTGGGCTATTGCTCTGTTTGGGCGTGGTCGCGGTTGCCCCTGCCTTCTTCCACTATCTCTACGACCCGCGTTACGCGGACGCCAGTTGGATTGCTCAGTTGCTGGCCCTCTCTTCTTGGATGACCGTCCTAAATGTCACTACCGGATATGCCCTGCTCGCATTTGGCGACAGCAGGTCATTGGCACTAGGCAATCTCGCCAATGTGATGATAACGGTTGTCGGAGCGATCGCCGGCTTCCATTTCTTTGGACTATCCGGCTTCATCATCGGCTACGCAGCGGGTACGGCGGCCGGCGAGCTCGTCCAGGGTTTGCGGATCCGGTGCTACGGGGTGGGTGTGCTTCGGCAGGACGTCGCTCTTACGATGATCGGCCTGGTCGCCGGTGGCGTGTATGTAGGAGCGGCGAAATGGTCAAATCCTGGCAGTGAAGGTCACGCGGTCTTGCCCGAGACGCTTTTAGCCTTGGGTATCTGGGCCGTTCTCGCGGCTTACCTGTTGCCCGCGGTCAAGCGCGAATTGGCTTCAAACCTGCGCCTGCCGTGGGTGGAGCGACTGCGACTCCCAGCGGATGCTGTATGACGCTTCGTGATCGACTCAGACGCTGGTGGGCGTGGCAGCGCTATCACCGCCGGTTCGGCTGGTATGCCCGCTCGGCGTATCTGGCTCCGCCGGAACTCTTGGTCAACCCTCAAGGAATGCACGTCGATTGGGGCGTACGCATCCGAGCCCACGCCCGACTCGAATGCATTGAGTACAACGGCAAGCTGGGCCGTTTAGAGATCGGTGAAGGTACCTGCATTGAATACTACTTCCATGCCGCCGCTGCGGAGTGGGTCACCATTGGCCAGCATGTAACCATCGCCGGCCGCGTTTACATCTCTGACCACGACCACGCGATGCCTTGGGGGGAAGGGAGGCTGGTTGTTCGCCCGGTCATCATCGGGGATGGTTGCTGGCTCGGCGAAGGATGCTGCATCCTCAAGGGTGTTGAACTCGGGCCAGGCTGCGTCGTCGGCGCCAACGCAGTGGTCACTCACAGCGCGGCGGCGTTTTCCGTTCTGGTTGGTGTTCCCGCGCGCATTATTAAACGCAATGATGTCGCGACGCGGGCCGAGATGTCCCCGGAAGCCATACCGCCATTCGAGCGAAGGGCCGAAGTGCTGTGAGTGTCACCGTGCCTATTGCGCTCTACGGGTGGCTGGCAGTCGCCCTGTTGCTGTTTGCGCAACTTCCGCCGCGGCGGGCCATGTTGGCGGGGCTGATCGGCGCCTGGCTGTTCCTGCCGATGGCGGTGGAGTATGTCTTCCCGCTGCTGCACTACGACAAGATCAATGCCACGGCTCTGGGGCTTCTGCTGGGGGTATGTGTATTTGATTCCGGTCGTCTATTGGCCTTCCGCCTGCGATGGTCTGATCTGCCGCTCGTTGTTCTGTGCCTCTGTCCGGCCATCTCGACGTTTGGCAATGGACAGGAGGCCGCTAATGCGGGCGCCAGCACCACGAATCATCTGCTGCAGTATGGGGTACCGTATCTACTGGGGCGGCTCTATTTTCGAACCCCCGCCGATCTGCAGGAACTGGCATGGGCGGTGTTCATCGGCGGTCTTGTCTACGTTCCGCTGTGCCTCTACGAAATCCGCATGAGCCCGCAGTTGCACACGATGGTCTACGGCTTCTACCAGCACCAGTTTGCACAGGCCAGGCGGGGCGACGGGTGGCGGCCCACGGTTTTCATGCAGCACGGCCTGGCCGTCGCGTTCTGGATGTGCGCCACGTCGCTGGTGGGGACTGGCCTGTGGCTGGCCGGGGAAGGCAAGCGGCGGCGGTGGCTAGGCGCGGGGCTGATCGTGCTGCTGGCTACCGTGGTGTTGTGCAAGTGCGTTGGCACACTGTTTCTTCTGGTGCTCGGGATCGCCTGCATGTTCCTGGCCAGAGCAGGCTATCTGCGGTGGACGCTGGCTATCGTGATCCTGTGCGTACCTGCCTACATGGTGAGCCGCAGTTCTGGTCTGGTGAAGGCTGATGTGGTCAGCGGTGCGATGGCGCACATCGTATCGGACCCGGATCGAATCGGTTCCATGCGTGCCCGGCTGGAGCAGGAGGATATCCTATCTGCCAAAGCCCTACAGCACCCGGCCATCGGCTGGGGGCCTTGGGGCCAGTTCCGGGTGGACGAAGAACGCCAGGGCCTAGTGGCCGCCACCGACGGGCTGTGGATCATCCTTTTCGGCAAGTTCGGGCTGACCGGCCTCATCAGCTACACGCTGATGCTGCTACTCCCGGTGGTGCTATTGATCACGCATTTTCCCAGCCGGGCATGGCGAAAGCCGGATTTGCTGCCGCTCATCTCACTAGCAGTGGTGCTCCTGCTTTACGCAATCGACTGCTTGATGAACGCGATGCCCAACCCGGTTTTCATCGTGATCGCGGGCGCACTGAGCAGCGTCGCAGGGGTGGCGGCACTGGCCGCTGAGCCTTCGAGGACACCGCGAGTTCGAGCCATTGCTGACCGCCGCGGGGTTGCAGGTGTGGTACCCTTGTCCGTTCCCGATCGTCCGTAATCCTGCCTTCGGCAGTTCTCATGCGGCTTCTGGTGGTCATCCTCAACTACCGCACCCCTGACCTGACGGTCGATTGTCTTTGCTCTCTGTCGTCAGAGGTGGCGGCCCTGTCCGGCGCACGGGTAGTAGTGGTGGATAACGCCTCCGGCGACGGCTCCGCGCAACGCATTGAGGCGGCCGTGCGGGAACATGGATGGTCTGGCTGGGCCTCGGTTCTGGCCATGGCCCGCAACGATGGCTACGCGGCCGGCAATAATGCGGCTATCCGGGCGGCCAGCCGCGCGAACTAGCCGTGGCGATTCGTTCCCTCGTACCGGTGTTGCGAATGCGTGAGCGATTGAAACTCCTGGTTGTCGTCGTTAACTACGGGATCACCGATCTGACGGTTCAGTGCCTCCGCGCATTAGAGCCGGAGGTGGCGAGCAACGGCCGCGTGGGTGTGGCCGTGTGCGAGAACGGGACTGGCCCGCAGGCGGTCCGGCACCTGGCCGAGGCGATCATGGACGAGGGCTGGGGCGAGTGGGCATATTTGCGGGCGGTTCACCCCAACCGAGGATTCACCGGCGGGAATAACGCCATCATCCGCGAGGCGATGAACTGGCCCGAGCCGCCGGAGTATTTCCTTCTGCTCAATGCAGATGCATTTGTGCAGCCGGGCGCGTTGAGCGAGTTGATTCGCTTCGTGGACGCTCATCCCACCGCGGGCATCGCCGGCAGCAGGATTGAAAACATGGACGGGAGCTGGCAGTGCTCGCCATTTCGGTATCAAACGTTCATCAGCGAATTCACCCGTGGCATCAGATTGAAATACGTAACACAACTGTTATCACGGTGGACCGTGACGCTTCCCCCGTCAGGCACTCCCCGCATGGCCGACTGGGTCACGGGGGCGAGTATGTTGATCCGACGCCAGGTGTTTGAAGAGGTTGGATTGCTCGATGAGGATCTGTACACGTACTTCGATGACATCGATTTCTGCATGAATGCGCGTCGCGTCGGGTGGGCTACGTGGTACGTGCCGGCCAGCCGCGTACGTCACCTTTGCGGCCAGTCAACAGGAGTTGGCAGGAGAGAAGGTATTCCCAACCGACGTCCGGATTACTGGTTCCAGGCGAGGCGGCGCTTCTTTCTTAAGAACTACGGACCGAGGTATGCAGCATTGGCAGATGCCGCATTCCTGGCCGGTTTCGCCCTGTGGCGGCTCCGGCGCGTGCTCCAGCGAAAACCCGATACCGATCCGCCACACATGCTGTGGGATTCGTTTCGACACAGCGTTTTCTGTACCGGCTTTCGATTGATAGCGGTTCCCAACCCTGCGATGCAGCCGTCACCACACGTCACCGCACAGCGAGACCCTGCGCCCTGTGGCGCTACTAATCAATGAGGAATTAATGGCCGCCATCGCTCCTGCCCAGATACCGGTGTTTGTCCTTTGCGGAGGACTCGGAACACGGCTGAGAGAACATACCGAATTCATCCCCAAGCCCATGGTGCCGATCGGAAACCATCCGATTCTCTGGCACATCATGCGCAAATACGCGCAGCACGGGTTCAAACGATTCGTTCTCTGCCTGGGCTACAAGGCCGAGGTGATCAAATCGTATTTCCTAAATTACGCGTCGATGAATAGTGACTTCTCGGTTTCACTGAAGACGAACGAAGTCACCGTGCACTCGATCGACCACGAGCAGGACTGGGCCGTGACGCTGGCGTACACGGGCGAAAGCGCCATGACGGGGGCCCGCGTCGCCCGCGCGGCTGGGAAGTATCTGGGCGACGCTGCACACTTCGCGGTAACGTACGGCGACGGCCTGACGAACGTCGACCTAGCTGACGAACTGCGCTTTCATGTCGACCAGGGGCGCACCGGCACCGTCCTGGGCGCCAACCCCCCCTCGCGCTTCGGCGAGCTGCATGTGGAGGGGGAGCAAGTGGCCGCTTTCGCCGAGAAGCCGGAGTTCGCGGACAAATGGATCAACGGCGGATACTTCTTCTTCCGCCGTGATTTTCTTAGTTACGTGATGGCGGACGAGGGTTGCGTTCTCGAGCGCGAGCCGCTGATGCGGCTGGCCGACGCCGGCGAACTCAGCATTTATCGCCATCCCGGTTTCTGGGCATGCATGGATACTCAGCGAGATCGGGAGCATCTCGAGAAGTTGTGGGCGTCGAAGGATTGCCCGTGGTTGGCGGCATCCGCCAAGCAGTAGCAACGATCAGGCACATCTGTATGGGAGAACCAGTGTGAAAGTGTTTATCACAGGCCACCGCGGTTACATCGGCGTGCATCTGGTCGACCTGCTCAAACGGGCGGGGCACCAGGTGACCGGCTGTGATATCCGGCTGTTCGATGGCTGCGGGTGGGAGCCGCTTCCGGCCGCTGACAAAGAGCTGATCAAGGATGTGCGCGAACTCACGGTCGCCGATCTCGACGGGTACGATTGCGTCATGCACTTGGCGGCGATCTCGAACGATCCGATGGGCGATATCAATCCGGAGATCACTTACGGGATCAACCGCGACGCCTCGATCCGGCTTGCCGGGCTCGCGAAAAAGGCGGGCATCGAGCGCTTCCTGTTTTCAGGAAGCTGTTCGGTGTATGGAGCCGGCGAGAAGCTGGACCTGGAGGAAACCGATACGCTTAACCCGCTGACGGTCTACGCCCGCTCGAAGATCGAGACCGAGGCGGCGGTTTCGGAGCTGGCCGACGCCGGCTTCACGCCGGTCTACCTGCGCAACGCGACGGCCTACGGCCACTCGCCGATGCTGCGGATTGATCTCGTCGTCAACAATCTCCTGGCATGTGCTCTCTCGACGGGTGAAATCCGAATCATGAGCGATGGCACACCCTGGCGGCCGCTAGTTCATTGTCGCGACATCGCTCGTGCATTCATCGATTTCATGCTTGCCCCGCGCGAGAAGGTCTCGAACCGCGCGGTCAATGTGGGCGGCAATTCCGAGAATTACCAGGTCAAGGATGTCGCTGATCAGGTGAAGCGCCTGGTTCCCAGCGCTAAGATCACGTTCACCGGCGAAGTGGGGGCTGACCCGCGCAATTATCGCGTGAAGTTCGACCTGCTGAAGCAGCTGTTGCCGGATTTCCGACTTGAATACAATCTCGTGACTGGAATGGAAGAGTTGTACCGCAAGATGGTCGAGCACGGGTTTAGCAAGGTGGATTGGGAAGGCGACAAGTTTGTGCGCCTGCGGACAATCCGCAAACACCTGGCGAAGCTGAACGCGGCCGCATGACTCTTCCTGCGACTCATCACCTCAGGTACATTCGAAGAACTCATGATCTTCACTGAAACGCCTCTGAAAGGTGCTTTTGTCATCAGCTTGGAGAAGCGCGGTGACGAGCGCGGTTTCTTTGCCCGAGCGTTCTGCCAGCGTGAGTTCGCCGCACATGGACTCGTGAGTCAGTTTGTGCAGGTCAACAACTCGCTCACCGGCCAGAAGGGTACGCTGCGGGGTATGCATTACCAGCTCACTCCCAAGGCCGAGACCAAGCTGGTGCGATGCATTCGCGGCACGTTCTATGATGTGATCCTCGACCTCCGGCCCGGTTCAGCAACATTCGGCAAGAGCTTCGGGGTCGAACTCTCGGCCGAGAACCGGCTGATGCTCTACGCGCCCAAGGGGTTCGCACACGGCTTCATCACGCTGGCGGAAAACACGGAGGTGTTCTATTTCGTCGATGAGTTTTACGCGCCGGAGATGGAGCGGATCGTGCGATGGAACGATCCGCGGTTCGGGATCAAGTGGCCGGCGGCCCCGGAGATTCTCTCGGACAAGGACCGCACCGCTCGGGATTTTGATCCCGCCTATCACCTGGCCGGGGGAGGGGCGTCAGCCCCATGAGGATCTTTTTCACGGGGGCGAGCTCGTTTACGGGCTACTGGTTTGTCCGTGAGCTGGCGGTGGCCGGTCATGAGGTGACAGCGACATTCCGGCGGCGGCCGGAAGAGTACACGGATCAGCGCCGGCGACAGAGGGTGGAGCTGGGTCTCCAGTTCTGCACACCCGTCTACGGTTGTTCGTTTGGCGACGAAGCGTTTATCGCGCATATCCGCGAGCAGGGTCCGTGGGATGTTCTGTGTCATCACGCGGCCGAGCTGACGAACTACAAGAGTCCCGACTTCGACGTGGTGTCGGCCATCCGGAACAACACGCATCACGTGCAATCCGTACTGGACGCGCTGGCGGGTGCCGGCTGCCGGCGGGTGGTGTTGACCGGGAGCGTATTCGAAAACGACGAGGGTGCCGGCTCGGAGGGCCTGCCGGCCTTCTCGCCTTACGGTTTGTCTAAGGGAGTGACGGCGCACCTGTTTCGGTACTACACCGCCGCCCGTAGATTCCGATTGGACAAGTTCGTGATCCCAAATCCGTTCGGTCCGTACGAGGAGCCGCGATTCACGTCGTATCTGGTGCGCTCCTGGAAGGAAGGCAAGACGCCGGTGGTCAGCACGCCCGCGTATGTACGCGACAATATCCATGTGAGTCTTTTGGCAAAGGCATACGCGGCATTCCTGGGCGAAGTGCCGCCCGCTCCGGCAGCCGGCTTCCGCAAGCTCAACCCGAGCGGCTACGTGGAATCGCAAGGCGCATTCGCGCTCCGCTTCGCCGATGCCATGCGTCCGCGTCTGAAACTTCCTTGTGAACTCGAGCTCAAGAACCAGACGGAATTCTCTGAGCCGCGGGTGCGAATCAATACGGATGTTCTCGATGCGGCGGGACTGGGCTGGAATGAGAGCCGGGCCTGGGACCAGATAGCTGAGTATTACACGGGTTCCTGTGCAAAATGAGTGGGCAATCAACAAACGGTCGGTTCCGCGTTTCATCAACTCGCCAGCGAACGTCGGCGTGCGATGTCGTGGTTGTTGGAGGCGGCGTGTTGGGCCTGGCCACGGCGATGGCGCTCACCCGGGACTGCCGGGTGTCGCTTACCGTCATTGAGGCCGAGGACCGCCTGGCCGCTCACCAGACCGGCAACAACAGCGGCGTGATCCACTCCGGTTTGTACTACAAGCCCGGCTCGCTGAAGGCCCGCCTCTGTGCCGAGGGGCGCGAGGCGCTGTACCGTTTTGCGGAGGAACATGGGATTGCGCACGAACGTTGCGGAAAAGTGGTAGCCGCCCTCGACGAGGGCGAACTCCCCGCGCTGGCCGAGTTGGAGCGCCGGGGTACGGCCAACGGGCTCCAAGGGCTGCGCAGGCTCTCGATCGAAGAGATCCGCGAACACGAGCCGCATGTTGCCGGCATGGCCGGATTATTCGTCGAGGAGACCGGCATCATTG
This sequence comes from uncultured Planctomycetales bacterium, assembly GCA_964384465.1. Lineage (GTDB taxonomy): Bacteria > Planctomycetota > Phycisphaerae > UBA1845 > PWPN01 > CAYLLT01. Next base: position 71,243 of record CAYLLT010000006.1, read on the forward strand.
ATTATAAGCAGGTAACTCGGTGCTACGCTGAAGAAGTCCGCAGGAACGGCGGCGAGGTGCGGACATCGTGGGCGTTACAGAGCGTGACGCACCAGGCTGATGCCATTGTCCTGCATACCACCGGCGGCGACCTCGAATGCCGGGGCCTGGTCAACTGCGGAGGATTGCAGAGCGACCGCGTGGCTCGAATGTGCGGCATCGAGCCGGAGATTCAGATCATTCCCTTCCGCGGCGAATACTACAAACTGGCGCCCGAGGCTTGGACGCTTTGTCGCAACTTGATCTACCCGGTCCCGAACCCGGCGTTCCCGTTCCTCGGCGTGCATTTCACGCGCATGATCGGGGGCGGGATCGAGGCCGGTCCAAATGCGGTGCTGGCGCTCGCGCGTCACGGCTATTCGTGGGGCAAAATTTCGCCGCGAGACATGGCCGACACGTTGACCTTTTCCGGCTTCTGGCGACTGGTTCGAAAGCTCTGGCGAACCGGCTGTGGCGAGATGCATCGGTCATTGAGCAAGGCGGCCTTCCTGAAGGCTCTCCAGCGGCTGATGCCGGAACTCAGGATGGAGCATCTGCAACCGGGCGGCGCCGGCGTACGCGCGCAGGCCGTCGCGCGCGACGGCTCGATGGTCGATGACTTCCGTATTCAGCAGACCGAGCGGATGGTGCACGTCCTGAACGCCCCCTCGCCCGCGGCGACGGCGTCGATCAGCATTGGGAAATATATTGCCGCGATTGTCATATCAAGCATGGGACTGGGGCGGCGGGCGGGAGTAGAGCTCGCTGGAGCACTGACGCCGGTATGACGCGCAGTCTCCCAGGAGGGCGTTGGGTGAATTCGGTTGTCGGGATTGTCATCATTGGCCGCAACGAGGGCGATCGTCTGCGGCGGTGCCTTGCCATCGTGAAGACAGGCGGGGCGGTCATCGTTTACGTCGATTCGGGATCCATGGACGGCAGCGTCGAGCTCGCGCGCGAGATGGGGGCCGACGTGGTTGAACTGGATCCATCCTTCGCATTCACGGCCGCCCGCGCCCGCAACGAGGGATTCCATCGGGTTTTGCAATTGCAGTCTGACATCGAGTTTGTCCAATTCGTCGATGGCGACTGCGAACTCAGCAATGGCTGGATTGAACGAGGAGTTGCCGAACTCCGTCTGCGCCAAGACGTGGCGGTGGTGTTCGGGCGCGTGCGTGAGCGCTCTCCGGAATCCTCTATTTACAACCGTCTATGCGATATGGAGTGGGATGGCCAACCGGGTGAGGTCCGTGCGTGCGGCGGGATCGCCATGATCCGCGCTGCCAGCCTCAGGCAGGTGAACGGCTATGATCCGTCTCTGATCGCCGGAGAAGAACCGGAATTGTGCCTGCGATTGCGTCGAGCCGGCTGGAAAGTGCTTCGAGTTGACGCCGACATGACTTGGCACGATGCTGCCATCACGCACTTCGGTCAGTGGTGGCGCAGGGCGGTCCGGGCTGGACATGCGTATGCGGAAGGCGCCTGGCTTCACGGCTGCTTGAAGGACCGATACAACCTGCGGCCGGTGGCATCCATGATTGCCTGGGCGGCTGTTTTGCCTGCCACGGCCTTGCTGCTGACCTGGCCCAGCTCCGGTCTGAGTCTTGGCCTGTTCCTTCTCTATCCGCTGCAATGGATACGAATCGTGCATCGGCAGCACCGAACCGGACGCGCGGCTTCCGAGAGCCGTCTTTACGCCTTGTTCACAATACTGAGCAAGTTTGCCGGGCTCGCCGGTGCCTTGCGTTTCCCGTGGTCGCGGCTGCTCGGACGACGCAACACCTTGATCGAGTACAAGTCGCTGTCTCCCCGCGAATCAGACGCGGGGCTTCGACGACGTAATAACCCCTTGGCGGAATCTTCAGTGTGACCAATCGCATCCTCCGATGGCTTGTCTCTGGAGCCTCTCGCTGGACCGGGCTTCTTGCCTCGGCCGAGCGGTCCATGCGCGGCACGCTGACCATCCTCTGCTACCATCGCGTGCTCCCTGAGGACGCGCGCAGTCGCTACTTTGCCGCCCAACTTGTCGTTACGCCAGAAGTGTTGCGGCACCACTGCTGTGCGTTACAGTCGAGATACGACGTTCTGCCGCTCGCGGAGGCGGTTTCCCGGTGGTCCTCCGGTGTAGATCACGGAAGGCCTCTTGCGGCAATGACTTTCGATGACGGTTATCGCGACAACCATTGCTATGCGGCGCCCATCCTCGCCGAACGCGGGCTGCGGGCCACTTTTTTCGTCATCACCGACTTGGTCGGTTCACCGTTGGCGCCTTGGTACGATCGATTGGTGCGGGGTTGGGCACGCAGTGTGAGGTTGCCTGGTGGCCCCCCGACCGACGCGATGAAGTTGCTCCGGCCGGATGACCTCCGACGCTGCCGGTTATCCGGGCCGCCAACGCCGCGTCAGGTGGTCTCGCAGGCCAAATCTCTTCCGCCGAGTGTCCGTGCTGAACTTCTGAGGCGCGTCGAATCGCATGCGGGGCCTGATGAGGCGCAAGATGTCGATCAAATCATGGGCTGGTCGGAACTCAGCTCTCTGGCGGCTGCGGGGCATGAGATCGGATCGCACAGCGCGACCCACCCGATACTCACGCAACTCGATGAGCCGGCTCTCATGCATGAGATTCATGGGTCGCGATCATGCCTTGCCGAGCGTCTCGGCAAACCGGTCGTCAGTTTCTGCTACCCCAACGGCGACCTGGATGATCGCGTCGTTCAGGCGGTATCTTCGGCGGGTTATAGGTACGCGGTAACTACGCGATCAGCGATCAACACGCCGGGCGCCAATCCGCACCGGCTCGCTCGCCGCTTCATCGATCAAGATCGACTCAGCAGCCTCGGAGGGGCACCATCGGCCACGCTTTTCCAAGCCGAACTGTCTGGCGTGATCGATCTGCTTTTCCTCCGTCACTTACGGGCGTGTCGCACATGACCATTGCATACCTGACGAGTCGCTACCCGGCCATCTCCCATACCTTTGTACTGCGCGAAGTCCAGGCGCTGCGCCAGCGCGGCATCCGTGTCGCCACATTCTCGGTACGTCGCACGCCGCGCAGAGAACTATTGGACCCTGAGGCTCTTGCCGAAGCGGAGAGCACTCGATCATTGTTACCTCCTCCTCTCCCTGCAATAGTTGCCGCCCTGGTCTGGGCGATATTCACGCGCCCTTTTCGACTCGCATCAACGGCTCTGTTCGCACTCACCCGTCCAGCTTTGCCATTGCGACAACGTTTGCTGTGGGGAGGCTATTTCTGCGAGGCCGTGTTGCTGGCGTGGTGGATGCACCGGTCGCGCTGCGGTCGCCTGCACTGCCATTTCGGGAACAGCGGATCGAGCACGGGCATGTTCGCTGCGCGGCTGGCAGGAATCCCTTTCAGCTTGACGTGTCATGGCTCCGAGCTGCTCGAGCCCGGGCGTTATCGATTGGCCGAGAAGGTGCATTGGGCCAGCTTCGTCATTTGCGTGAGCAGGCACGGTCGTTCGCAGCTGATGCTGCTGACAGATCCGAGGGAGTGGTCCAAGCTGCATGTAATCCACTGTGGGCTCGATCCGGCGGCCGAGCCACATCCGGGACCCGATGAAGAGGGAGGGATTCTCTGCGTCGGCCGGCTGGCCCCGGAAAAAGGGCACCTGGTGCTGCTGGACGCATTAGTTTTGCTACGCGAGAGAGGTGTGACTGTCCGATGCCGACTGGTGGGGGAGGGCCCCATGCGGTCGGCAATTGAAAGCCGTGCCGCAGTCCTGGACATCCGGGATCAGCTCACGTTGATGGGCGCGCAGGGAGCCGATCAGGTCATGCGGTTGTACCCCTCCGCGGCGATGGTGGTTCTGCCGAGCCTCTCGGAGGGAATACCAGTAACGCTGATGGAGGCAATGAGGTGCGGGCTTCCCGTCGTGGCGAGTCGCGTCGGCGGGGTCGCGGAACTGGTTCGGGATCACGAGACAGGCCTCGTGGTGGCGCCGGGCTATGCCCGTGAACTGGCAGATGCCATCCAATGGGTCCTCGAACACCCGGCAAGCGCCGCGGAAATGGGGCAGCGGGCGGTGCGGATGATCGACGAACAATTCAACTTGTGTCGGAGCGCCGACGCCTTATCGACGCTGTTTTTCGGAGGCCAACAGCAAAAGCAGAGAAGCTCAGTCGAGCCACGTTGCAGCATCGGTGAGGAGGTGCCGGCATGAGTGGTCGACGCCTGCTGATTATTTCGCCGGTACGGAATGAGGCGGCGTATCTCCAGCGGACGATCGACACTGTTGTGGCCCAGACCGTCCGTCCGACGGCGTGGATGATCGTTGATGATGGTTCGAGCGACGCAACTGCGGAGATTGCCGCCCGCGCCGCCATGGAGCACGAGTGGATTCGAGTTCTCCGGCGTCCGGATCGGGGGGTGCGCAAGGTGGGCGGGGGGGTCATCGAAGCCTTCGACGACGGGCTCAGCCGGTTCAAGCTTGATGACTTCGAGTACGTCTGTAAGCTCGACGGCGACTTGGAACTGCCGCCGCGCTACTTCGAGCTGCTCTTCGAGAGATTCGCGGCTGATCCGCGACTTGGCACGGCCAGCGGTAAGTGCTGGCTGGTCACGGCCCATGGACTGGAACTGGAACGCACGAACGACGAATTCTCTCTTGGGGCGGCAAAGCTCTATCGAGTCGCCTGTTTCCGGGCCATCGGTGGTTTCATCCGCGAGGTGATGTGGGATGGGGTTGATTGCCATCGGTGCAGGATGTTGGGCTGGACGGCTGCCAGCTTCGACGATCCTGAGATACGGATCCGGCACCTGCGTCGCATGGGCTCTTCTTACAAGAGTATCTATCGTGGTCGGCTCCGCTGGGGATATGGTCAGTATTTCATGGGGACGCAGCCTCTTTACATACTTGCGATAGCGGCTTACCGCCTTTTCGACAAGCCGATGATCATCGGAGGTCTACTCATCGGGATCGGCTACTTTGGCTCTCTGCTACAAGGACGACCTCGGCACGATGATCCTGAATTCCGCAGGCACCTGTCTACCTGGCAGCTCACAAAGCTTCGCTCCGATGTGGCTCGCGTGCTCCGAGGGCAATGGCGGCCAAGTGCACGTGAGCCGAGCGCCCGGTACATGATCTAGCAGCCTGTGGCAAAAGTCGATTTCACCCCTTCTGGCGGGGTCAAAAACGCGGTTTTCTGGACTTCTGCCACGGGCTGCTAGGGAGCAATCGCACGCTGCTGGGAACCCCATCTGGGGGATTGCATCGCTCGCCTATCTATTACTGTTTCGCTCATACGCTGGTCCGGATGTTCGTGCGCCAGCCGTACTTCCCGCAACAAAATAGATGATGCCAGATATCTACGCCGGTAAAAGGCTCAGTAGGGGAGCGCCGGTTCGGATCCTCGTCGATGGTCCATCTTCAACCGGCCGTCTGGCATGTCTCGATCAGGCTCGTGCCGCGGCGATCCTCGTCATGATCATGGCTCATTACCTACCTGGGATCGCCAAGCGCGTAACGGTAGTTAATAGGCTCTGGGGCATTCTGGAGGTCATTGCCCGTTTTGCCACGCCGGCCTTCGTTGTCGTCTTCGGAATCACTGCCGGATTTGTCTTCATCGCTCGAATCCGCCGAGGTGATCGGACAGAGACGAATCGGCGTCTGCTGCGTCGTTTCGGCGTACTATTGGTATGCGTCGTCCTGGTCCGACTTCCCGATTTAGCGGCCTTAGTGCATGCGGGCAACTGGCACCCCCTGGCGTGGCTCCAAGCCACATACGGCGTACTTTGGTTCTTCGCCCTAGCCTTCCTTTCATTGCCACTGTGGCTTCGCGTCGTGGTGGCGAGGCCACTGTTAATGGGCAGCGGAGCGGGGCTCATGCTTTGGCTGGTTCACTCTGTTCTCGCCTTCCGTTTGTGGCCGTACTGTCCGCAGTATCCGGTGCTCGAGATATTGCGGCTGGCTCTTATCTCCGGCGACTATGGCTATCTGCCACTGATGGGCACGGCCTTGATGGTTCTTCCGTTGGGCGTAGCCTTCCGGCACGCACTGCTTCGGGGCGACGTTGGACACTTGCTTCTCCGCCTTGTCTTTGTGGGCATCGTGGCCATGGCGGCGGGTCTGTTGTATGGCAACCTGCTGGGCGATCTGACTTACACGGGACTCGTGAACTCCGAACTCAAGGCTCCGGCCCGAGGCTGGTACTATCTGATCTATGGCGGCGCCGCCGGCATTCTGCTCGCACTGCTCGGAATCCTGGAGTGTCATGTCGCCCTTTATCGCAAGCTCACGTATCCGTTTACGTTGGCCGGCCAGTGTGCGTTGCTGATTTATGTAGGGCACTTCCTCGTCTTCCCGGCGATGTACATTCTTGACTGGTTTATACCTACCGGCAGTATCGATGGCCGCGCCCGCCTGCTGCTGGCCGCAGTCCTCGTCGTAACTCTCTTTGTCACCTTGATCCTGCGCCAACACGTCAAGAATACGGCTCGGCAACGAGCCGTGTGGGCGGTGGGAACGCCGGCTCTGACCTCGTAGGAGAACCGTCATCGTGCCCGTTGCACCCGATCTGAGGCCATCTCGCCTCGGTGGGCTTTTGCCTCACGCTTTGATTGTGGCGGCCGCCGTGTACCTTGTCTATGCCGGCACTCTTAAGCCGTCGCAAGCCCGCGGCCGCAATACGCACTTTTATTACGCTGCTGGCAAGTGTTGGCTGGCTGGTGAATCTCCATACAATTTCCGGGCTTTCAGCTCCCGGCTCGGGCGAACGTTCGATCTGCCCCCTCAACCTTTCGTCTATCCACCCACCGTCTCTGTCGTTTGTGTCCCTCTGGCTATACTGCCGTGGAAAGTCGCCCGCGTGGTGTTCGATTGTTTGAACTTCGCGGCACTGGCGGCCGTGTGTTGCTTCTCCGCACTCATCGTCGGCAGGGCAGCCAGCCTGGACTGGCGCAGCCCGCCAATTTGGGCGTGGACCGGTGTGGGTTTACTGCTTTTGAGTCCCATTGTGCTGTGTATCTACGTGGCCCAGATCAGCTTGATCGCGTTGGCTGGAGTCCTCGCTACCATCTGTTGTTGGAGTACTCGGCGACCCTGGCTCGGTGCGCTGCCGCTCGTGTTTGCCAGTGTCAAGCCTCAGTTGTCCATATTGCCGTTCACCTACATGCTGGTCGCCGGTGGTCTCCGCCTGTTGCCTGGGTTGTTGCTTGCGGCTGTCGTTACGGTCGCTACGTTGGCGATCACCTCAGTTTCGGCTTTACGCGCGGACCTCGCCGAGTCCCTGCGGGGTCATCTGGCCCTTGAGTTCAACCGCTGCGAGAACTTCGCAAGCCTTTCCTCCCTGCTGGGTCGGCCGCCGCTCGGGATGGGTGGCGTGCGTGCCGGAACCGGTGTCGCCGTTCTGCTGATGATAAGAGCGGCCCTGTGCGATCGACCTCGTCAGCCGCCCCAGGTCGTTCTGTCTGTCGATTCGCGAACGGCGTCGTCGACGCTCTCAGGGCTGCCGCTGATGAGCTTCGCCCTCATTCTTGCTGCGGCCGGTCTGTTCGGCCCGTTGCATGACTATGACCTGGGACTCTACCTGCCGTTGGTGACGATGCTGGCCGTGACCAACTGGGGTTGCCGCGTGTTGTTGCTCCCGGGCCTGCTGCTGCTCGGGCGGCCGCATTTGCTCGCCGCTCTGCTCACCCATCTGCATGCACAAGCGGGTGCCCGGTACATCGCGTCCTCCCTCACGGGGACGATCCTCGTGTTTCTGGTTTCCCTTCTGCTGTGGCGGAATCGATCGGCCCCCAACGGCCCGTACATAGATCATTTTGTGCCGATCCCGATCACCCTCCAGCCTGATCGCTGATCCCAGAGCGACTGGAGTTGGAAGTCGCGGCTCGTCGTAGGCGAAATGCCCGACCATGTTCGCTGATTGCCCCCGGCTCCGCTCCATACCTCGCTCCTCCAGTGGTCCGACGCGTCCGCCGACATTATCGCACGGCAAGCGATTCGTTCAAGACCGGGCTGGTCGAAACCTCACTTGGGAGCACCAATTCTCGATCGGGGCGTGCAAATGTTATCGCGTGGCATGCTTCCTGGAAATCGGTGGCCTTGTGCGCGAGGTCATGTGGGACGGAATCGAATGCCATCGCTGCCGGATGTGCGGCTGGGAGGCGCGGAGCTTCCGCGATCCGGAGTTGCGTTTCCTCCATCTGCGGCCGATGGGCTCGTCATTCCGCAGCGTCTACTACGGTCGAGTTCGGTGGGACTACGGACAGTATTTCATGGGCACGCCCCCGCTATATGCCTTGGCCATCTCCACTTACCGGATGTTCGAGCGCCCGTGGATCATTGGCGGCCCGCTCATCTTGGCCGGTTACCTGCGCGGACACCTCCAGTGCCTGCCGCGGTACGAGGATCCGGCTTGCCGCCACCACCTGCGTGAATGGCAATTGTCTCGGTTGCGCCTGCGTAGGCAGAAATTGGGCGACTGACCATGTCTCGTGCTGACCAACTAGCTATAACTGCCCGAGAGTCGACGTCCGGCAAAGATGCGCTCGGTTGGCTGTGTTGCACGGAGTGCCGCGCCCCGCTGAGAGTCCGGTCGGACCGGGTCGAATGCAGCCGCTGCGCCAAGACTTGGCCATTTCGCAATAGAGTGGCCGACTTCACCAACAGCAGCAAACGGGCGGACGAGGGGACGTTTGAATCTTTTAGCCGGGCACTGGCCGACCTAGTTCGCGTAGCCGAATCTTCCGGGTGGTTCGAGGCCCTTCAGGACGTCATTCGACCGCTTCCCGGAATCGGACCTGGTATGTTCAGGTACGTGACGGACGAATCCAAGGGCGACCTGGTCTCACTCATGGCCATCGGTCCCGGTGACAAGGTGCTCGATCTGGGCTGTGGGCTCGGGTCGGTGTCGGTGGCGATCGCCCAGCGTGGTGCACACTGCCACGCGTTGGATATTTCCTGGGAGCAAGCAACCTTCACCGCCATACGCTGTCATCAGCAAGGTTTCGGCGATGTGCGCGCGGTCTGTGCCGGCGATGACATGCGTCTTCCGTTCGCGAACGAGTATCTCGACGCGATCGTTATGAACGGGGTGATTGAGTGGCTCGGCTGCGCCGATCGCTTCGTCGGCTCCCCTGAGGAGGCGCAGCTGGCCATGCTTCGCGAGGCCCATCGCGTTCTGAGGACGGGCGGACAGCTCTACGTGGCCACCAAGAACCGGTACGCCCTGCTTCATCTGCTGGGCGCCAACCCCGATCACGTCACGCAGAAGCGGTGGATCGGTCTGCTGTCCCCCCGGCTTCAACGATGGGTGACCGCCAACCGCGTTCCGGATACGCGGGCCCGGCTATACAGCCTCGGAGGATATCGCCGCCTTTTTCGCGAAGTTGGTTTCGTTGAGAAGACGGTATACGCGGTTTTGCCCGAGTTCCGTCACCCTAAGCGATTCATCCCACTGACATACCTCTCTCCCATCGGCTTCAAGGGACCGGGAAGCAGTTCCAATTATAATCGGAAAATCGAGAGTATTCTCGCCGGAATTATCCCGGGGTTCCTCCTCAAGTATCTCACCTTCTGCTATGGCTTCGTGATGGAAAAAGCATGAAGAGTTTCTGTGAGCGGGTCATTGAAGACTTGCAGAACTCGGCTCGCCTAGGGGATCTGCACGAGCGGGGCTGGTACTCGGTCACAGGGAAGGCTGGACCGAATGCCGTCCTCAAGATAGTGATTCCGCCATCGGGTGGTGATCAGGGGTATGTCCTTACCATCGCCAGACACGCCGACACGGCGGTCGTGCGGCACGAAATCGATATTCTTAATCGACTGAGGCAGACACTTCCTGGTGGTTTGACCTCCACGATCCCCGAAATCGCGGCACACGGCCGGATCGATGATCGTGCCTGGTTCGCCGTACCTTTCTATGGATCCGTTGGCGTGCACCGGATCACTCGTAGATTAGCCCGAAATCGACGAAATAAATGGGTCACGCACTGGGTCACCGACTTAGGGCGTCATACCCTCGGTCCGAGCTTGAGCCCCGAGTGGCTGGAGGTTCGATACGCCGATACCATCCGTCGCGTGGAGCAGGATCCTGCGGTTTCCGAGCATGTTAAAAGTAGTCTTCGTGAAAGCTTTCAGACTGTGTTCGACCGCGCCAGGCAAATCCCAACCGTCTGTTGCCATGGCGATCTCTGGTCGGGAAACATCCTCTGGCAGCGCGGCTTCAGGAGTGCGGTCGTGCTCGACTGGGGCGCGGCGCAGTGGCCGGGTCTGCCCGCTGTGGACCTCTGCCGCTATGCGCTGGGGAACTTTGGATCAAACGCCCTTATCGCCGAAGTGATCGGGCAATATTGCCGGGCGATTAACCTCGATCCGACGCTGGTCCCTCCTCTATATGACCTCTATAACGTGTTCATCAAGTCAGAGTTGGACCTGGCTTATGCTGCTCAACCCCACCTTCGATATGATCCGTTCACGGCCGTCAGCAGAGCGCCCTCACAGAGCCTGGCACAACTGATGGCGGCCTGCTGACTGAAGATGATCGGCTGTGCTGTGAAGGAATGAGGATCAGAGTGAAGCAAAACCGGATCAGAGTTCTCCAGATCGCTGAGGCCTGTAGCGGATCAGCAGACGCGGCCTCGATCGACACGATCATGGAATTGCGAGATGTATTTCTGGCAGCTTCTTATGAGGATTCTTCAGTTGCGGCTCCTGCAGTCAGAGTCGCGGGCATCGTGAAATGGGGGATTTGATCATGAAACGGGATTCGATAATGGCAAACAATGTGCGTAGAGGTGGAGCTGTGATGAAACTCGTGGCTCTGACGGTAGTCCTTGGACTGCTCAGCCTCGGGCTATTCCTCGGTCACAAGTACCGCAAGCAGGCCTCGACTCGCAAGGCACTGGAAGCGGGATTGGCCACCTACAACGCGAGACAGTACACCGCGGCCGCAGCCAACCTCGGCAAGTACTTGACCGTCAATCGGCAGAATGTAGATGTCCTCTACAAATACGCCGAGTCCCAGCTGTACCAACGACCGCAAGCAAAAGGTTCATTGAAGCAGGCTGCCTCCGCCTTGGAAGCGGTTTGCCGAATCGAAACAAATAACGCGAAGGCATCTGAACTCTTGGCCCAGGTTTATCTCAGTGTGGACGACCCCGACAACGCCGAACGGGTGGCGAGGGCTTGGCAGCAGGCATCACCGGATGATGCGCGCGCCGGCCAGACACTCGCAACCGCCCTTATTACTCGCGGGAAAGTGGATGAGGCAAAGACCGTGCTCCAGGCGCTTCTAAAGAAGCATCCCCAGCAGGTTCAGGCCGCGATCAGCTTGGCGGTTGTTCTTCTCCAGCAGAAGCAGAACGCTTTCGACGAAGCGAACAAGATCGTCGATGCTGCGGTGGCGGCAGATCCCCAATCGCCAGCAGCATTGCTGGCCCGCGCCCGATTCAAACTGGCGACCGGCCAGTACAAACCTGCGCGAGAGGACGTTGAAGCCGCGGAGAAATTGAATCCTTCGGATGTCAAATCATGTCTCGATCTCGGAATTCTGCTCACTGAAACCGGCCTCAGTCAGCGCGCGACAACCGTTTTCGACCGCGCCGAGAAAATGGCACCCGCAGATCCGCAGGTATACCTCACGCGCGGGCAAGTCGCGATAGACTCCGGCGACGCCAGTGCGGGCGCGGCGTTGGTCGACCGGTTGCTTGCTGCTCCCCTAGGAGAGCGCCGTTTTGATCTTCTCCCCATGGCGTGCGAACTCTACATCGCCGCCCATCGCACTTCTGATGCCAGAAAGCTGCTCCAACAGCTCAGACAGGACGAAGCATCCTCCGAAGTTGTGGCATGCAATGAAGCGGCGATCACGATGGCGGAGGGTCAGACCTACCAGGCGATCCAACAACTCGAGCAGGTAGTTCGCCGCGCTCCCAAATACGCCCGCGCTTACCTGTTTCTGTCGCGCGCCCAGGCTCGCGCGCAGGATCTTGGCAGGGCGGCTGATTGTTGCCGTAAGTACTTGGAATTAGTTGGTACATCACCAGCTTCGCTGAATGAGCAACTTGAGCTGACAAACCTCTATGCGAGGCTAGGCCGTTGGGCCGATGCCGCGCGCGTCGCCGTCGACGCCGAGCGGGTGGGGCCCTACAAGCCTCGGGCGGTACTCGTGAGCATCGAAACTCAGGGGTATGCCGCCCGACCTAAAGGCGTCAAGCCAGACCCCGCCATGATCCAGCGACTCCACGAGCGAGTGAAGCAGCTCGTGGCAGCGATTCCGGATAATCCGGGTCTGCAGATCCTGTTTGGCCGGTTCACCGCATGGGCCGGCCGACAGCAAGAAGCGGAACAACTCTTGGAGTCGATCGCCCAGAAGCCCGCGAGCCGAGTTTCGGCGCTGCTCGCGCTGGTGGAGATTGAAGAAGAGGCCGGACTGTTTGATCAAGCCATCACTCACTGCAAGTCCGCGATCGAAAGCTCCAACAAAGATCAGGTAGCGGAGGTCAAAGTTCGCCTCATCGAGTTGCATCTCGCGAAGGGCGACGCAGCCACCTCAGAAAAGCTCGCCGAGGAGCTGGTTTCTGCCGACATGGGACAGGCGGGGTCACAAAACCGCATTCGGGTCGCACAGATGTTTCTCCGCAAAAATCAGCGGGATAAGGCACGAGCTATTCTCGTGAGAGCCATTCAGGAGGACTTGAAAGACGTGCCTGCGAGGCTGCTGCTGTTGCACCTGCAGTCGGCAGCAGATCAAAACCCCAGTCGTCAGGATATTGTCGATCAGTTACGGCAGATCCAGGGTGATGGGACCGAGAGGTTGCATGTCTGGCAGGCCCAGATCTGGCTCGATCGCGAGGATTGGCAGAAGAACCGACCCCAAATCGAATCACTTCTGAAACAAGTTCTCGAGACAAACCCCGTGTCGCAGGATGCCGCATTCGGGATGGGTCTGCTGTACGAGAAAGCAGAGGAGACGGATCAGGCGCTCGCCATGTTTGGCCGCGCTTTTGATGCCAATACATCAGATCTCGCCGTGGCCACACATTACCTTGCTGCCGCATCCCGCGCGCAACATTGGGCTGCGGTGGACCACGTGCTCGATGTGCTGCCGGCTGATGATGCGATGTTGCAGGAATATCGGATCGCCCGCGCGTTCCGGCGTGGGGATACACAACAGGCAGAGCAGATGTTGCGGGCGAAAGCCGAGGCGGATCCTGGAGATTCCAGCTCGCGCCTACAGCTCGCCCACATTCGTTTATTGCGCAATGAGACGACCGAGGCCATGAAACTCCTGGAAGACGCTGCGAGGATCGCCCCCGATAGCCCGGAGGTTCTCACGGCTCGCGTGCAGTTGCATCTGGGCCGGTCGGAATGGGATCAAGCGATCGCACTGTGCAACCAGGCGTTAGCCAAGGGCGCGGTGCCGCAGGCGCTCGCACTGCGGGCGAGCGCCAACGCTGATTCGGGGCATTTCGCCGAGGCGGAAGCGGACCTGCGCCGCATAACGGAAATTAAAGGCTGGGAGGAGCGTGGCCTGGTTGCGATTGGTCAGCTGTATGCGTGTCATGGCGAAACGGAGAAAGCCATCGAGAAATGGCGGGCAGCTCTGTTGATCCTGCCCAAATCGATATCAATCCGGCGCGAGGTCGCTACGGCCTTACTCGCCGGTAACCATCAGCAGCAGGAGGAAGCTCTGAAACTTCTCTCCGACCTGCTCTCGGAGAAGCCGGGTGACGAGTCGCTGCTCATGCTTCGGGCTGATACGATCGCACGGACGAATCCCGCTGAGGCAGCGAGGTTGTACGAACAGGTGATTCAGCGCAATCCTGCGGCCGCAACGGCCTACTGGCGGCTGAGCCAGATCGCCCTTGACCGCGGGCAAAGAGACAAGGCGCTTGAGTTCCTTGAACAGGGTTTGGCCAAAACACCTGCAGATCTGGAACTCCTGCTGATGAAGTCCCAGCTCCTGCACCTCCATAATGCCGACCGTGCGATTGCTACAGCAAGTCAGGCTGCCGGCATCGCACGGTCGATGCTGAATGCCAAGCCCAACAATCAATCGCTCGCGCTCGCACTCGCACGGGCTGAGGCGTTATCGGGTAATCGCCAGAACGCTATTGCCGCTCTGAACAATTCTCTCGCCAGACCTGATCCCGCACAAGGAGTCGAACTGCGCCTGGCATTGGCAAACCTTCGCCTCCAAGCGAAGGAATATCAGCAGGCGGATGAGCTGATCGAGCAGGCGGCGCGAGTCGCGCCGGGCGACCCGCGGCCTGTGGAACTTCGGATCCTTTCCCTGGGCTCGCAGGGCAAGTGGATAGAAATTGACAGGATAGTGAATGACTATTTGAAAGATCACGCTGACGATTATGGCGTCCCCTTCGCCGCGGTGTTGCAACTACTGAGTTGCCCAGAAGCCCAGCATCGTCAGAACGTTATCCCTCTGTGCGAACGCATCCTGAAACGCCTCCCGGACGACGCGGACGCACTCAAGGCACTCGGGCTGGCGTACTACAACCTGGGTCGCATTCCGGAAGCAAAAGCTGCATTCGAGCGTGGAGTGCGGAGCCACCCTACCAACGCCAGCCTCGTCAATAATCTGTGCTGGCTCTTGTGCGAGCACGACCAGAATCCAGAGGAGGCCGAACGGCTCGCCGCGACAGTCCTCACAAGTGGCAGTGCAAAATCAGATTACTACACACAGCTCGATACCTGGGGCGTCATCCAGTATCGCCTGGGTGTAAAAGCGAAGCAGGCGGGGCATGGCGAGGACGCACGGCATCGTTTCACCGAGTCGCGGTCGCGGCTGGAGGAATGCCTTCGCCATCCTGACGCCGACGCCGGCACGAAGGCACAAGCAACCTTGCATTTGGCCCGCTCCTTCTCGGAATTGGATAGCTTGAAGGGGTATGAGCTTCTGAAGGAGCTTCTAGCGACAGAAGAGCGCGCGAAACTTCTCTCGCCCGAGGAACGGAAGGAATCAGAAGTCCTTCTTCAGCGGCTTACCCCTCAAGTGCCCGCAAAGCAACATGCGGGGCTGTGACTGGACATATCTCGCGGGTATCGAGCCATCCACATATGTCACAGAGCTGCTCTGCATTGTAGCGACAGCAACCCACAAACGACTGCAAGACCCACAGGAAGGAAAAGAGACATGAGATCTTTGCCGCCGGGTGAACAGTCCGAAGAAGCGAGGACGATCATGACAGATGACAACATGCAGCAGACCCAACTGATATCCTCCGCCAGTCAGATACCGGAGCCACCTTCTGAAGTGTCGGCTTCCCACGGTCCTGGCTCAATCGTGAATGTACTGCTTCGCCGATGGAAGTTGTTTTTGGGGGTGTGGCTGCTGCTTGCCGCTCCGAGTGTGCCGGTCATTACCCTGCTGCTCAAACCGATGTACACCGCGGTTGCCCAGATCGAGGTCGCGCCGAGTGTACCCGCCATTCTCTACAGCGACGAGGAAAAGCCGATCCCATTATTCGATCAGTACCTGAACACCCAGGCGAGCATCGCTACGAGCCAGAGTGTCCTCACCGCGGCGCTTGCCAGCCCCATCCTCCAGGATCTGCCCTGGGTCAAGCAGCAGGATGCGATCGCTTGGCTGCGCGGAAAGGTGAATTCGAGCACGATTCCTAAGACACAGATTGTGCAGATCGAGGTGAGGGATACGAATCCTGATACCGCTACCCGCATCGCGAAGGCTATCCTCGACTCCTATATGGCACGCGCCGTGGGGATTGACGCCGAAAATGAGCGAAAGCGGCGCGAGATCCTGGACAAAAAACGCGAAGAGCTGCGAGGCAGGCTCGATCAGATCGCCAGCGAAATTCGCAGTTTGGCGGAGCCGTTTGGCACGGCCAGCGATACCATGTTCGAGTCAATGCGTCAGCTCGTTGAAACATCGAATGTTCAGAATAAACAGGAACTGGAACATGCGGAACTCCGCGTCTTTGAACTGGAGCATCAGTTCAAGCAGTTGGACGAGGAGAACGCCGGTAAGATCATCTCCGAGGATCTGATCGTCTGGCGCGAGCAGATGGTCAACAACGAGGCTGGCGTCCGATACCTGCAGGGAGAATTAGATAAGGCGATCGCGAAACTGGCGCGTTGGCAAGGTATCTATCCGGCCGAAGATCGGTTGTTTCTCGAAGCGAAGAAGGACGTCGACACTCTTCGCGAGCGGCTCGACCGACAGCGAGAACATGCTTTCGCAGATGCGGACCGGGAGATGCAGCAGAAGCTCAAGGAGCGCGCACGCGATCGTCGAACTCGCATCGAGGGGGAACTCACGCTGGCAAAACAGAACCATGACATATTGAAAAAGAGGGTCGAGGAAAGCGGCTCGCGCAGCATGAACATTGGTCGACAGGACCTAGCCATCAAGAATCTGCGAGAACAGAAGGAGAGCGTGAAACAGGAATACGATCGTATCCGCGAGGCCCTGCGACAGCTTGATCTCGAGAGTCGTCGGCCCGGTCGCATCAGTGTCGCCTCGGCCCCCGAAGTGAAGCCTGACGGGATCGAGGACAAGCGAGGCAAGGCCATCCCCGGAGCAATTGCGGGAGCCCTGATATTGGCGATGGGCCTCGCCATGCTACGGGATCGGCTGGATACGCAGCTCCGTAACACGCAGCAGATGGAGCTGTCGATGGGCCTCCGCCTGCTGGGTGCCATACCTTCCATGAAGGATCTCAAGTCCGGCCGCATTACGAGGGAAGATCTACTCGAAAGCTACCGGCTGATCCGCGCGACGTTGGCGGGCCTGGCCAGCGGCGGTCGGCCACCCAAGTCAATCCTGATCACCAGTGCCAATGCTGCCGAAGGAAAGACCAGCCTCGCGGTTAGCCTCGCCCTCACACTCGCTGAAGCGGGTGGTCGTGTGCTCTTGGTCGATGGCGATATCCAGGGGCCCCGGATCGGACGTTTACTCAAGCTCAACCCACCCTATTCGCTGCGAGACGTTCTGCTCAATCACCGAGCGCTGGGGGAGTGCGTTGGGCGGTCCGTCCGCGGCCGGTTCGATGTGCTTGTCGAGCGCACGAACGGCCACTCCGCCCGCGGGGCGTTGAGCACGCAGTCCGCCATCCAGTTGATCCGCTCGGCCGCCGATGCGTATGACCATATCGTGATCGACTCGCCACCCTCGCTCGGGGCGGCGGATGCCTTGGTCTGGGCGCAGGCGGCAGACGCCGTCATCGTCTCTCTGCTCGTAGGTCACTCGAACACCCAGGCCGTGCGCCTCGCCTGCCAGCGCCTGGCTGCGGTGGGGGCCAGGGTGGTCGGCTCGGTCATCGCCAATGTCTCGGCCACGGAAGGGTTCTATTCCTATACCTCGACCAGCAAATCGGATAACGGGCGCCGCCGCTCCCCGCGTGAGCCGCTCGTGCAACTGGGCATTGGCATTGAGGATCTCTCCTCGAGTGCTCCTGCCTCGGCCGCCCCGGATGATGCCCGCTCAGCGTGAGAGGACGGAGATTATTTGGCGACTTCGATTCAACATCGGCAACGCGCTCATAACTGTTTCAGGCGACAAGAATTACCAGATGATGAATTGTGGTTTTGTCGATTAACAAAATAGAATCGTTCCCCACCGGCCACGAGCATCGTAGGGTACATCACCACAACACGGTTACACGCTTGGTCCAGCAGCGCTGCTCAAAAGAATCTGGCGGTCTTAATTAAAAAAGATTGTATTTCTGGCAGTTTTACCATTGACAGCAGACGTAAGAGAAGATAACCTCCTCAGTTGCCAGTTGCTATGAAGACGTAGGAATCTGCGCGGTGACCCCAATGCGTTGCTGGTATCATAATATTCAACATCGCAGAACTCAGTGGATTGCGTGCGCGTCCGTTGCTCTGCTGGCTGGCTTTGGTTCTATCGCCAACGCCGGAGTCAGTGGGATTGCGACCGCCCCACCGGAAACGCGTGGCTTGCTCGCCCCCGAATCGATCCCTGCGGCTCTGGCCGTTGTTCCCGACGTCCACAGGGTGACCAGTGCCCGCGATTGCTCGAGTCCTGCGTTTGGTTCGCTGAGCACCCGTCTGGCGGGCGGTGCACTGACGGGCACTAATCCCTTTCTGCCCCCCCAAGATCAGCCTCTATCGAGAGGCGAATCCCGCGCTGTGCGCGAGCTGCCGCCCGCGCCCGGAGGCGCTACTGTCGTACTCTCTGGGCTACTCACGCTCATTGGCGTCGGCGCGGCGCGATCTGTGCGGCACATGCATCTGGCCGCACTCCCCGCCTGGTATCACACCGGCGCGCCCGATCAGATCGGCCACGCCGTCCCCTACGACCTGGGCCAGGTCGTGCTCGTCTGCTGGTACGACTGCTCGCTCTTGAGCGTCGTTCCGCAGCCTGTATTCCGCGGCCATCCCCGCGAGTTCGACACTCGCTCTCCATCCCAGTCCTTCCTCACTCTTGTTGCTCCCCGGGGCCCGCCGTCTGCGCACTCCGACATATCATGTGTTTGATTGTTTGAGTGTCGTATTTTGGCGCAAACAACCCAGGATCAGGCCTAAGAATTGCCTGAACTCCGGGAAAACTCAGGAGACAATTCATGAGAAGGTTGAAACTCATACCCGTTTTTGCGCTGGTGTTCGCCACCGGCGCCTACGCAAATCTCCCGCAGACATTCACAGCCACTAACGGTTCTAACCTGTCCGCAAGCGCGACGTTCGAGATAATCGCTGGCGGCGATCTGCAGATTACCCTTACGAATACTGGGTATGCGGCCCAGGCACCAGGGGACGTCCTGACGGCGATTTTCTTCAATATTGACCCGAACATGCTCGACGTGGGCGGGTCCGCCAAGACCGGCAGCCTCAGCAGTGTGGTGCAAAACGGCTCTACAATTCATGGCGCGAACTTCGATGTCTCCGGTGAATACGCGTTCAGGGACGATCTCACGGGCCTGGTGCCGAATGATGCCAACGCTGCTCTGGGCACCAGTTCCGCGGGCTTCGGCCTTTTCGGCGCGGCTGATAGGTTGGGCACGACCGACCTCTCCCCTCCTGCTGCTCCTAACGGAATCAACTACGGGCTTGTCAACACGGTCGCAGGAAACGCGAACAATGCCGTTAAAACCAACCCCTTGATCACGAATTCGGTCGTCATCACGCTGTACGGCTCGTACGCGGATAACATGGATTACGTGACAAACGTCTTTTTCCAGTACGGAACGGTTCTGTCTGAAGGGGGTATCACCCCGGTTCCGGTTCCTGCCGCGGCCGGGCTGTGCGCGATCGGCTTGGGCTTAATAGGCTGGGCCAAGCGGCGCCTCGCATGATGCTGAGTTGAGAGCATTTCGCGTCCGCCGGCGATGAACGTCGGGGGGCGATTGGGTGGATATGGATCGACTCCGGCGGGTCCTGACCGGGCCTGCCGGGGCGATCCCTTCCTGAGAGCGGAATCTCCTGACGCGGCGCTCACGGCGTCGTGCCAGCGGCAGAGCGATTCATCAGGCCTTGGCAGAGCGGGGCTCTGTGCAAGGCTTTTCGCGCAGCGGGCGGCGATCAGCGCAAAGGACGCCGCTTGCGGTGTTGTCGCGCCGCGGGCATATCCGATTCCCAGCCTGCTTCACGGATCACACGCGCGATCTACGCGTCGACTGGGAGTTGCGGGCTGCACGACTCCCCACGTATCGCAGGAACGATGACTCAAATGACGCTTCGCCTTCGCGACGGTTGCGGTACGGATCCATCTCGACTGCGGAAACCATCTCTACCCTCAGCAGATTTAAACGCGATGACCATGTTTCATGACGCACGAGCGTTTCGCCCCTCAATCTGCACCGATCACGGGGCGGCCATGCGAAGGTGTCTGTTCCGTGTCTCAACTGCACTCGCCGCCGCAGCGATCGTCGGTTCGGTTCAGGCCGCTGACTGGAAGACCGACATCGGCTTCACCTCGCTGCAGGCGCGCCTGGGCTCGGCCACGCCGACGGGGGCGGGCATCGCGGTGACGCAGGTCGAGGTCAAGGACAGCACCACCCAGGGCTACTTTCCGAACACCAGCAATTCGGATTTCCTCGGAAAAACGATCATCCGTGCGAGCTTCGGCACCGGCATCTCCGGTCACGCGACTGGCGTCGGGCTCTATTACTACGGGCTCTCCGGCAGCATCGCGCCGGCCATCAACACGGTGGACGTGTATGAGGTCATCGATTGGCTGACCGGCGGCTTCCTCAACTGGACCGAGTTCGACGAGCCTTACGAGGAAATCCGGCGCGTCGAGAACGACAGTTGGATCGGCAGCTTAAACCTGGACAGCGACGACATCGCGGTCCTTCGGCGGATCGATCGTGTGGTGGAGCGGGATGGCGTCGTCGTGGCGGTGGGTGTCGACAACGGATCGCAGAAGCCCATCCCCAAGCTCCTGGCCTCGGCGTATAACGTGCTGGCCGTCGGGCGGACCAGCGGAGACTCGAGCCACGGCCCGACGCTGATTGACGTGCCGGGGAGGGCGAAACCGGACATCGTCGTGCCAATCGACGCGACCAGCTTCGCCACGCCCATCGTCGCCTCGGCGGCGGCGCTGCTGTTGCAGGAGGCGGATCGGCTGAGCGTACTGGCGACTCTGGATCCGGCGGAGCAGAAGGTGGCCAAAGCGCTGCTGGTCAAGGCTTTGCTCATGGGCGGCGCGACCAAGGCGGAGTTCGCCGACTGGCGCAAAGGATTCGCGACGCCGAGCACCGACGGGACCGTTCCGCTCGATTACCGTTACGGCGCTGGCGAACTGAACATCGACAACAGCGACCGGATCCTGACCGCCGGTCAGGCGACAGCAAACCCAACGACCGATGTGGCCACGACCGGCTGGGATTATGGGGCCGCATCGCAGAGCAGTAGTCAGACTTATTTCTTCCAGGTCCCCGCGTTCCAGCATGCTGCGCAACTGTCTATCCTGGTGACCTGGAACCGACACCTCGATTTCAACTTCGACGATGACCCGATTGTGATCACGCCGTCCCTGGCGAACATCGATCTGCGCCTCTATCGCGCGCCGGGGTCCCCTTCAGGGCAACTGATCGATCAGAGTGTCTCAGTCATGGACAACGTCGAGCACATCTTTCTGCGTGACCTGCCGGCCGGCCGTTGTGTGTTCGAGGTCACTTCCGATGTGTCCTGGAAGTACGCAGTCGCATGGGACGTGAGTCTCGCGCCCAACGTCGGCGTCGACTTCGACGGCGACGGCGCTGTCGATCAGGCTGACCTCGCGTACCTCGCGGGCTGTTCCAGCGGCCCGACCGTTCCCTTTGTCCGGCCGGATTGCATGAGCGCGGATCTGGATCACGACGGAGACGTGGACCAGGCCGATTTCGGGATGTTCCAACCTTGCTACACCGCTGCCGGAGACCAGCCCGATCCCGCGTGTGCGAACTAACATCTTGAAGTGTGTCCTGACTAGGGCAGCTCGGGTGCCGGCTGCCAAACTCCCCAGCCGGTGCTTCGCAAAGGAGCTATCAAGCCCGATCCGACCGACGACGCCTCGCGTGCTGGACGACTTCTGCGTCTGCCGGGATGAGTGCCCGTCCGATCCTGACAAAACCAATCCGGGCATCTGCGGCTGTGGGGTGCCGGATACCGATACTGACCACGACGACACGCCTGACTGCAACGACCGGTGCCCGGACGATCCGTCCAAGTTAGATCCAGGCGCGTGCGGCTGCGGCAAAGTGGACACCGACTCCGACGGCGACGGCGCCGCGGACTGCGTCGATGGGTGCCCAGACGATGTCACGAAGACTACTACAGGTGCTTGCGGGTGCGGCGTAGCGGATACCGATAGCGATGGTGACGGCACGGCCGATTGCAAAGACGGCTGCCCGAGCGATCCGAAGAAGACTTCACCGGGCAAGTGCGGTTGCGGAAAGACTGATGGCAAGGGCGGTAACTGCAGCCCGTGTTGCAAGCCTCACTTCTGGAGCTGTCGTCCGACTCGTTGGTGCAGCCGATTCCGGCCGAGCCAAGATTTCGATGACGTGTTTGGCGTCAACTGCTTCAAACACAAGGTCACGCTCGGCGACGCCTGCAAGCGTGAAGGCGGCGGGCTCAATGCTCTGTGTCGTCATGCGGCGGCAGCGCTGCAGAACTGCAACGACCCGGACGTTGACTATCCGCTGACCGAGTCGCAGGTCATTTCGAAGGTCAAGTATGCCATTCAGAAGGGTGGCAGCGAGATCCAGAAGTGCGCGGACCTGCTGGAGGACTACAACGAGCTCGACGACGATTAAGCGTCGTCGGAAAGTGAGTTGAAATCACGGGTGGCGTGGATCGACAAGGGTCCACGCCACCTTCTTTTTTACTCAGGCAGCATCCGCGTTGGTAGATGGACATGTCGTACATGGAGGAAGACAGCGAGATTCGGCCGATGAACGTCGAATGCTCAGGAACTCAACGAACGGGGAGTGCCATCCCCGCGCGGCGACATCGTGGTCGATCGGCGTAACCGTACGGCGAACCCCATTCCCGTAGAGTGACACAGCGGCACAGCGTTTGCTGCGTTTCAGTTCACATCATTCGAGGAAGCTGACTTCCAGCGGTCGGTGTCGGGAAGGAGTCGATTGAGCTGGTTGATTGGCGTGGCGGCGATGCGGGTGAGCGCGTCGCGGAGGTAATCGAAGGGATTCACTTTGTGGCGCTGGCAGGTGGCGATGAGGCTGAAGAGGATCGCGGCCGTGGCGCCGCCGTTGTCGGAGCCGCAGAAGAGCCAGTTCTTGCGGCCCAGGGCCACGCGGCGCAGGGCGTTCTCGGCGGCGTTGTTGTCGATGCTCAGATGGCCATCGGTGGTGTAGACGCACAGGGCGTCCCACTGGTTTATGGCATACGCGATCGCCTCGCCCATCGGGCTCTTGGGCAGCACCGGTCCACCGTGTTGGGCCTGCTGGGATCGGAGCCACTCGCTGAACTGCTGCAAGCGGGGCACCGCGAGCTGCTGGCGCAGGCGATGACGCTCCGCAGCGAGATCAATCTCGTTCTGCTCGGCGGATTCCTTCGCCTGTTTCTCCACATCGTAGAGCAGCCGGATGTAGGCCAGCGCCTGCGTGCTCGCGGCCGCATCGGAGTTCCGCGCATCGTAGAACTTGCGGCGCGCGTGCGCCCAGCAGGCCACCTCGGTGACCGCACCTCCGGCCTCGCCGCGGTAGATGCCGTCGTAGCCGCCGAAGGCATCGGCCTGCAAGTAGACACGCTCCTCTTTGCCCCATCCGGTGAGGAACTGCATCGGCCCATCGCGGCGGCGGCTCGGGGTGTACGTGAAGACGGTGAAGGGGCGCTCTTTGTCGCCCAGGTAGACCCAGAACCGGCCGGTGCGGGTCTGATCGAGGCGGCGGTCCAGCACATCCACCGGCGTGTCGTCGGTATGAATGATCTTCGAGGCGCGAACTTCCTTGATCATCCGTTCGTAGATCGGCCTCAGCGCGGCCGCGCACCCGGCCGCCCAGTCGCACATCGTCGAGCGGGCGATCTGGATCCCGTGACGCTCCAGGATTCGTGTCCAGGGTGAAGCGCTTGCGCCGCTTGATGCTGGTCAGATCGATGCCCGCCAGCAGCATGGCCAGCTCGCTGGCCTTGAGTTCCACACTCGCGCCTGCGCTCTTCGACGCGGGCAGACGGAACGTGCCCTCTTCGAGCCGCATGTACCACACGGCAAACCCGTCGCTGTCCCAGTAGAGGATCTTGAGGCGATCCTTGCCACGACCGACGAACAGGAAGAGATGGCCGCTCAGCGGATCGTGCTTGAGGTAATCCCGAACCAACGCGGCCAGCGAATCGAATCCCTTGCGCATATCGGCCAGCGCGGTGCACACGTAAATACGGACGCCGAGTCCGCCGCAGGCGAGATTCGCCGTGGCGAACCCGTTATCGAGTTCCCCCAGACTCGGCAGCCTCAGCATCACCGCTCCTCTCTTCGAGCCTGAGCCTCAGAGCCGAAGGCCGGCTCGACTGAGCTCGCCGAAGTCAGCAGGGCCAGCACGTCCGCCAGCATCGCTCGGTCCACGCACCCGTTCACCGTGACACGCCGACCGCCAGCCAGCACGCACGATCTCAATCCGGCCGCCGCTGTTCGCCGGCTCGTCTCGCGTTACCTGCACCGGCAGGAACGTCGGCTCCTTCGCATCCCGCCGGGCAAGCTCGGTGCGCCACCAATAGAATGTCGCTTCCCGCAGATCGCGCTTCTCGCACCAGGCCCGCACCGACAGCGCGCTGCCAGCCTGTCCCCGAATCATCCTCCGCCAAAACGCCTCTTTCCTGGGGTCACGTGACTTGCCGAGGGCCATGAGTGCCTCCACGGGTCGAGGCAGGCATGGTCACCGAATCGCCGGTCAGAATAAAGATGGGGTTGGCCGTACGGTTACACTCAGTCGTCCCCCACGCAGCGTCGTCCCGAATTCTCAACCGAAATGAGCCTTGAGAGCAGATCAGCCGCAGCAACCACGGCAGCATCAACGAGTTAAACATGGCGCTCTCAAATTCTCACGCTTTATGGACCGCCGCCTACGAGCCAGGCAATGTGCATTCTGATCCGGTAAGGAGCCTTGGGGTTGTCGCCCAACCCCCAAAGACGCCTGTTCTCGATCAAAAGTCAGAGCAAATCGGATCTACCACGGCCCCACAGCCAAGGATGCACCGGACGTTCAGTTCAGAAGCGGATGATGTCTGAAGGCTTCTCCGCTGGCGCTCGTGGTGGTGGGAGCGCGGGACGGGTCGAAGCGCCGCTTGCCCTGCGGATCAGTCTTTTGCGCAACACTTCTTGTACTTTTTCCCGCTGCCGCACGGGCAGGGAGCGTTGCGGCCGATGCGGCTGCCGGGGCGCTTCACCGGTTTGAGCTTACCGGAGGCGGCCTCGACGAATGCTTCCTTCAATGCCCGTGTGTAGGCACCGAGCACTCTTCCGCCGCCGAGCCGCCCTTGGGATTCCAGATCCGCCAGCATCGCGCCGCACAGCGCGGGAACCTCCGGTTTAATGCTTACTGGCAACTGGAGCCGGGCCAGCTTCAGCAGCGCGGGCTTAACATCGGGTTCCTCTATGTTCTCAGGCTCAACGTCGCGAGCCTCGCAGGCCGCCACCAGAAACTTGGTCAACAATTCCGGCGCGTACTCGCGTGTGCCGCTGGAGAATGACCGCACGGCATCGGGGCCGATGCAATGCAGTACTTGTTCGGCCCACGCCTTGTCGATTTCCAGCGCCTTCTGGCTGCCGCACATCA
>CAYLLT010000007.1:0-924 GCA_964384465.1 uncultured Planctomycetales bacterium
CGAACGGTTTCTCCACCACGATGCGCGTGAACGCCCTGTCTCCCCCGCTCCCCCTCTCCCACTCTCCCCCTCTCCCACTCGCGCTCACCAGCCCCGCCCCGCGAAGATGCTCCGCGATCGGCGCAAAGAACTCCGGCGAAGTAGCCAGGTAATACAGGCGGTTCCCCCCGGTCAGCCGCTGCGACTCCAACTGCTTGAGCCGTTCGCCGAGACCGGCATAATCGCCCGCATCGTCGAATCGCAGCGCATGGTAATAGATGCCCTTGGCGAACTCGTCCCAGACTTCCGGTGACACCGGCGTGTGGCGTGAATAGGTATTCACTTCGGCCAGCAGATCGCTGCGAAACTGTTCGTCGGTAAATTCCCGCCGGGCCACGCCCAGCACGGTCAACCCCGCCGGCAGAAATCCCTCCCGCGCCAGGTTGTACAGCGCCGGCACCAGCTTGCGCCGCGTCAGGTCGCCCGTCGCCCCGAACAGCACCAGGCAGCACGGCCGCGGCATCATCGACGCCGGCAGGTCCCGCCGCAGCGGGTTCTCGCTCACGCGTGGTTGGAGTTCAGTTACCGCCATCAGACCAGTTCTCTACGTCGTGTCGAAATCGTCATCGCCTGAGGAGCATTCTCAACGATACCAGCAACAGGGCCACGCCGAACACCTTCTCCAACGCCCGATTGGGTATGGCGTTGGCCAGCTTCGCCCCGAACAGCCCCCCGATAAAAAATCCGGCGCACATCAGCGCCGCCACTTTGATATCCACGTGCCCGGCCCGGTAGTACGTCCAGGCGGCCAGCAGGCCGATCGGCGGCACCATCATGGCCAGCGTCGTCCCTTGCGCCTGGTGCTGCGAGAACCCGAACAGGAACACCAGCGCGGGAATGATGAGAATCCCGCCGCCGATCCCGATCAGCCCGCTCAGGATTCCG
>CAYLLT010000007.1:934-1564 GCA_964384465.1 uncultured Planctomycetales bacterium
ACGCCCACGCCGACCAGGCCCAGCAACACAAACAGGAACATGTTCATCGCACCAACCTTCCGAAGCGTCACCATACCCGGATGGGGTCAACACCAGCCCAACGCCGCGAGCCCACAGCCGGCGGCATTGTACTCGAACATCCGCCAATGAAGAGGGGTGGCCCAGGTCCTCCGGACCTGGGGTCGCGATTGAACAAGAAGACAACCGCGCGCGTAAATAGGGAGGGTGGGGTCGCGACGATGGGAAGGAAAGGATGCCCCGCAACAACTCAATCCCTGAGAATTTCCATCCCATACCGCGGCGCGATCGCCATCAGCTTGGCGATATCGGCGTCCGCGGGCGGCGGAATCGGGCCATCCCCGAGCGGATGAGCCAGAGCACTGAAAAATCCCGCAAGCCTTGTACCCATGACCCAGACGCCGTAAAATCAAGCGGGTAGAATTGACAGTCATACAAAGATGAAATGTCTGGACGGAATCCATGCCGACGATCCCGGACGTTTCCGGACCGTATCGGTTTTTCTTTTACAACTTCGACTGCGATGAACCGAGGCACATACATGTTCGTCGAGAATGGAAGGTCTGCAAGTTTTGGCTGGTACCGGTCGCCTTAAACAGTAACAACGGCTTT
>CAYLLT010000007.1:1574-85697 GCA_964384465.1 uncultured Planctomycetales bacterium
GCGCTGATCGTCGACAACTTAGCTCGAATTCTGGAGGCCTGGGATGAACACTGTGGTGAGTAGCGAGCCGCGCATCATTGCAATCGAAGTAACCGAGGATGCCATCGCGGCACAGCTTGCCGACGGACGCAGTGTGAGCGTGCCTTTGGTCTGGTCGTGGCGACTATCCAACGCCACGCCCGAGCAGCGCGGCAATTATGAAATAATCGGAGCGGGAGAGGGCGTACATTGGCCGGACATAGACGAAGACATCAGCGCGAGGGGCATGTTGCAAGGGGTACCCGCGCGGCCGCCGAAGCGAGTCACCCGCGCAGGTTCCAGAAACTCGGCCGCCCGAGCAACGACAAAACCGCATGCGGCCCCAGCTCGAGCATCGCAAAGATCGCTCCGCCGTAAAGCAAAGCCCCGCGCACCGCGGCCTCGCCCGGCCACCGCCCGACGGTCATGACGCTGTACGTCGTAACCATGCCGAGAACCAGCAGCGTACCGCCGAAAAGCCAGACCCCAAGCCGCACGAGAATGAGCACCCGGTCCGGCATTCGCGCGATGCGTGGCCGCAGGCCGTTAAGATACGCCAATTCAACCCAGTGGCCGCCCAAGCTAAACCACAGGACCGAGACCACCAGTACCAACCACGCGTATGCGTCGGCGAAACTGCCGGGTACACGACCGAGTTGTACGATCGAGCCGATGGTGCCCAACACCAGCGCGATCGAGACCGTCCGCACCATCGTGGCCCTCAGCGGCTCGCGATAGCGCTGAAAGCGTGCGGGGTCCGCGGTTGCGATGGCCATACGACCAGCCTCGTGGGACAGTTGGACGATACCATTTCTCGCGTGTTGTCAGGCTACGATCAACGCTCTTTTTTCCGACGGGTACTTCATTAATCGCTGGTGCGTGAATCCATTCTCGCACCCACCCACGCCGGAATCCATTCCGGCGAATCGTAACGCTGGAGTCCCGTCGCCCGTGTGGTACAATCCACGCTTTATCTCATCAGGAGCACGAACATGCCCGACCCGACCGGCCCCACCCGCCGTGACCTGCTCACCACCGCCGGCGGCATCGCAACTGCTGCCGCCGCAACGGCCCTTTCCCCCGGCGTCGCCAGAGCCGAGGATAAAAAACCCGCCATACCCGATGGCAAATCCGCCGTCGTCAAGAACGGCCGCATCCACCACTCCGTCTGCCTCTGGTGCTATCGCGGCATGAAGTCCAACGACATGGCCCCCGCCGCCAAGCGCCTCGGCATGCCGGCCATCGACCTGCTCACGCCCGACGAGTGGGGACCGTTGAAGGAGAACGGCCTCATCTGCTCGATGACCCGGGGCGTGTGGGGCGGCATCGAACGGGGGCTCAACCGCACCGAGCACCACGCCGAGATCACGAAGTCGCTGACCGATTTGTGCGACGCCAACGCCGCCGCCGGCTACCCCAACGTCATCTGCTTCTCCGGCAACCGCGCCGGCCAGGCCGACGACGCCGGCCTGAAGATCTGCGCCGACGGCGTCAAGAAGGTCATCGGCCGCTTCGAGAAGAAAAAGGTCACCCTTTGCATGGAACTGCTTAACTCCAAAGTCAACCACCCCGACTACCAGTGCGACCACACTCCGTGGGGCATCGACCTGGTCAAGGCCGTCGGCTCCGAGCGCTTCCGCCTGCTCTACGACATCTACCACATGCAGATCATGGAGGGCGACATCATCGCCACCATCAAGAAGCACCATGAATTCATCGCCCACTACCACACCGGCGGCGTCCCCGGCCGCCACGAAATCGACGACTCCCAGGAGCTGTACTGGCCCGCCATCATGAAGGCCATCCTCGACACCGGCTTCAAAGGCTTCGTCGCCCAGGAGTTCATCCCCGCCCGCAAGGACATGATCGCGTCGTTAGCCCAGGCCGTGCAGATCTGCGACGTGTAACGACCCCTTTTCGCCTCCGCACCGGGCTGTCGTAGAGTAAACGGTTGACAGGCGAGGTGACATGCTCCGCAGAATCATCATTGTGTGGACTCTCATGTGGGCCTGGCCGGCCTCGGCAGGGGATCGCCCGGAGGCGCTCCCATGGAAAGTCAATACGCCGATCGTGAGCGTCAAGAAGGAGTTGTACCGGAAACATCCCCGGCCGGGAGCCTCGGCGGGCGCTTCGGACGGTTACATCGGGCCGAAGCTGGAGCGATTGGCATATCAGGCTCAGGAGATTCAGGACGATGTCACGGAGGGTGTGACGGCCCGATTCTCCAGCGACAATGGTCGAACATGGACAGAATTCAAGCCGATCCCCCAAACGCAACCTGACCCCGCGGCGGCGGGAATGAGCGGAGCAGGCCCGACGGTATTCGATCCCACCTCCGGCTTGCTGGTAGGCATGTTCCTGCGGCAAATGAGCGTGGGCAGCCAATCGCACAACTACACGTATGTCGGGTACTCGCGCGATTTCGGAAGATCATGGACCAAGCCCGCGCTGCTTCGCTATGAGCCGGGCGACGATTTTGATCCCAAAAACCATCTGAAACCCAGCTTTCTTCAACACAACCAGGGGTATCTCGGCTCGAACATCCTGATTCGCCACGACGGCGCGCTGGTGCACTGCGTGGGCTTAGCCAACGCGCCCCATGATCCGGACAATGACAGCAGAGATTATCGAAATGGCTCGCTCTGCTTCATCGGCCAGTGGAACCCGCAAGCGAAAGACTACATCTGGGCGCCGGGGAAGCGCGTGGAGGTCTCGACCGATATCACTTCCCGCGGCCTCCTGGAGCCAGCGGTGGCGGAGTTGACCGACAAGCGGTTGCTCGTCGTCTGGCGCGGTTCCGATACCCCGAAGACTCCCGGCCGCAAATGGTTCAGCATCTCCAAAGATGGCGGCATGACGCTGAGCGATCCGGCGGAGTGGAAATACGATGACGGTTCTCGCTTCTATTCGCCGTCTTCCAAGCATGCCATGCTCCGCCACAGCGTGACCGGACGGCTCTATTGGTTCGGGAACATTTGCCCCGAGCCGCCTGACGGCAACTGGCCGCGGTATCCGCTGGTGATTGCCGAGATCGATGAGAAGCTCGCCGCGCTGAAGCGCTCCACGGTGACAGCGATCGACGATCGCCGGCCCGATCAAAAAGGCAATGTGCAGTTCACGAATTTCTCGCTGATGGAGAATCGCGAGACGCACGACCTGCAGATACTCTTGACCATCTATGGCGAAGACCCGGGGGACTGGCGCAATTCCGATTGCTACAAGTACACCCTGAGACTAGAATAAATCGCAAGCAAAGTCGCCTTCCCCTTCGTTTATTCCATGTAAGCTCAATCTGAGAATGAATGTGGTATGCAGCAGTGTGATGTAGATGGGAAAACGACAGCAATTGAGCGGTCGGCGAGTATTCATGAGTCAAGGAGTTTGAGCGTGTTCCTAAGAGTCATCATTGCTTGCACTCTGCTTGAAGCATGGCCGGTGTTGGCAGCGGATCAGCCGAAAGATCTGCCGTGGAAAGTCAATCCGCCGATCGTGACCGTCAAGAAGGAGCTGTTTGCGAAGCACCCTCGACCCGGGGCGGCGGCGCTGGCTTCGGATGGTTATGTCGGGCCGAAGCTGGAACGATTGGAATACCATGGATTGGAGATCATCGATGATGCGCCGGAAGACAACGGGTTCCGTTTTTCCAGCGATAACGGGCGAAGCTGGGTTCCGGTTGAGTCCACGCCGGACACGTCGCCAGAGGTGCAGGGATTAGGCGGCGGGCCGGTGGTGTTCGATCCCAATGCCGGCGTGCTGGTGGGGATCTTCATGCGCCAGATCTTCAGCGGGGCGAATGCGAACAACTTCCTTTACACCCGGTTTTCGCGCGACTACGGGAAATCGTGGAGCAAGCCCCGCCAACTCCGCTATGAGCCGGGCGAAGATTTCGATCCGAAGAATCCACTCAAGCCGGGCTTCCTCCTGCGGAACCAGGCCTACCGGGGCAGCAGCATTCTGCTCCGCCGCGACGGCACGCTGGTGCACGCTGCGGGGATGGTCAACGCGCCGCACGATCCGGAGAATGACCAGCGGCCGTACCGCATGGGCGGCGTGTGTTTCATCGGTAAGTGGGACGCGAAAGCCGCAGATTTCTCGTGGAAAGCGGGGCGGCGCGTGGAGGTTTCGCCGGATTTGAGTTGGCGGGGTTTAATGGAACCGGAGGTGGCGGAGTTGCGCGACAAGCGGCTGCTCGTCGTCTGGCGCGGTTCGGATACGGCCAAGACCGCGGGACACAAGTGGTACAGCGTGTCCGAGGACGGCGGCATGACGCTGAGCGAACCGGCGGAGTGGAAATACGATGATGGTTCACACTTCTATTCACCTTCCGCATGGCATCTGATGATCCGCCACAGCGTGACGGGCCGGCTGTACTGGGTCGGCAACATCTGCCCCGAGCCGCCCGACGGCAACTGGCCGCGCTATCCGCTGGTGATTGCCGAGGTCGATGAGAAGATCTCCGCCCTGAAGCGTTCCACGGTGACAGCGATCGACGACCGTGAGCCCGGCCAGAAGGGCAATGTGCAGTTCTCGAATTTCTCACTGATGGAAAATCGCGAGACGCACGAACTCGAATTGCTCATGACCCTCTATGGGGCGCTCGATCCTGCGAACGTGCGCACTGCCGACTGCTACAAGTACATCCTGAAACTGAAATAAATCGCAAACGGTGTTATAATCTTGAAATGACCCTTTTCAAAGGCCGATTTGAGGCCCGATTCAGGTCGACGTTTCAGCGACGCAGGAAGCGGGCGGGTCGGGCATTTCCGAGCCGTATGCGTCTCTATCTAGCGCTGACTTTCCTGCTGGGTGCACACGAAAATATTGCAGAGGCTGCTGCTCGTCAGGTCCGCCCGAATGAATCGTGGGATTTCAATAACGGACGTTTCTACCGCAATGGCCAATGGGTTTTCCTCAAGTCCGGCAAATTACTGCATAGTTTTGACGACGCCGGCAAGACCAATCAAATCATTGGTGAAATTGACGCTCTGATCGATAGCCTGAATTACAACAACCTTTCGCTCAACATTTATCCCGATAGCTTTGATGCCGATGCCGATGGACGCGTCGATCCTTCAAAACAAGCCGCCTATTCCGGTGTCGCCCGCATCATCGACCACTGCTGGGAACGCGGGATTTTCTGTTCGTTGAGTTTTGAGACCTACAACGTGGGCGGCGGCGGAACTCCGCAATCGCTGTTCACCAGCCATCCGGAAACCAGAGCAATCAATGCGCTGAATCAACCCGCGTCTGACATCGAATACGGAACACTCAAGCCGATTCCTTCGATATATCATCCCCTCTATCTCGAGTGGAGCCGGAATTTCATCAAATACTTCCTGGCCGGTATCAGTAAGGATCGCTTGTCGCGCCTGCTGTATGTCGAAACCACGGTCGAACCGCAATATCTTGGATTTGACAACTACAATAATCCACCAGACGACCGGCGGGCCGCTCTCGACTACGGCCAATCCGCTCAACAAGCATTCGTGCAATGGAACGCCGCCCTGCCTTCCAACGACCCGCGCAAAAATGCCTTCACCTGGCCCACCACCCAGGCGCAGCGCGATGCTTCGATCGGCAATCAGGTCTTTAACGACTTCAGGGCTGAGCAGCTCGGCGGATGGGTCTCCGGAGATATTGCCGCCATCCGCGCGGTAGCGCCCGAGGTATATGCCGCCGTCGATTACAACGGACGTTTTGATGATGCTCCCAAGTATAGACGTGTGGGCAATCATCTGCCCTGTCTGGCCGCGATCAATGGAGCGAACATTATCCAGGTCGCTCCAAATGCTCCCGTGTGGGGGACGTCGAGTTGGGATGAGGTCATCCAGATCAATCAACAGAAATCAAAGAACTGGGCGATCAGCGAGCACATGACCGTGGCGGGCGCTTTTTCCGAGGACGATGGTGAAATAACGGATATCCTGCAGAATACGCTTCAGCGCGGAACGCGCTTCGGTTGGGATTTTGTCAATCCCAGAAATACGCGCGCCACCGATTTCTTTTCACTCTATTTCAGCAATTGGACCGGCCCCGTACTGGATGTGATCGAATACGCTAACTGGAACGGGTGGGTTCAGCAGATCGGCGCACCCGCTTTCACGCCCCAGCCGCGTGAACCGATTGCATTGACCCAGGTCGCGGTGGATCTCGGTACCTTTGATATCGAGTATTGCATGACCCATCCGCAAACCAACAACGGCAATACCACTCCTGTTACCATCGGAGGACGTGATTGCCGTCGAAACACAACCGTCGCCCTGGATCGCTATTTTTATTTTTCCGTGAAAGACGACTTCGCTTATCAAGGTAATAAACCATCTGTTGATATTACCATGCAATATTATGACACGGGAACCGGAATGCTCTCTTTGGAATATGACGCCGCTGATGGCAACGTATATAAAAATGGAGGAAGCATAGCTCTGACCGGCACCCAGATATGGAAACAGCATACCTACACAATAACCGGTGCTTATTTCGGAAATCGCCAGGTTGCCGGCGCGGATTTTCGCATTGCGGGCGATATTGGCAATGTTTTCTATTTGGATGTGGTGTCGGTCGTCGCCCAACAACTTGCTCCCCCGGACATCGCGGAAGTTGTTCCTGATCCGCAAGTCATCTTCCCGAATTCGCCTTATAGTCAGCAATTGACATTGCTCGAAGGCAGCCCGCTCCCCACATGGACGGTGATCCAAGGCCCCGCCGGTCTGCAAGTGAATGCTGCTGGGTTGGTGACCGGTTGGACGCCGAGCGCTTTTGGCTATTACTTAATGGAGATTGAAGCCACCAACTCGCAAGGCTCGGATACCGAATCCTGGATGGTTCGCGTTGTGTCGCGGTTCGATTACGATGTCGACAACGACGTGGATTTATCCGATTTCGGACATTTGCAAAGATGCCTGTCCGGCGACGGCGTCAGTTACGGTCCGGGCTGTGCAAATGCGGATGCGAACGGCGACGGCGATGTGGACAGCTCTGACTTTAACTCGTTTTTGACGTGCATGATGGGCCCGGGCAATATCCCGGGCTGCTAAAGAGCGAGGACATTCCGATCCCGGCGCGTTGATCCACCCGGAAGGCCATCCTCGGCACCGGCTTCAAGGGCTTCGTCGCCCAGGAGTGGTGTAGGGCAGGTCAATCCCGATGTCACATCGGGACCGTTACCATCCCGGCGCGTGATAGTTAGAGGCAGGTCGTTGACCTGCCCTACCTGGCTAGCGTGCCGAACCGGATTGGCTGCGTCCCCGTTTCATCCGCCCAGCCATCTTTTCAGCCTTCATCGCATATATCACCTTGGCCGTCGCCATCGGAATCCCTCTGGTCGGGGTTGGCGTTGGCCGGGCAATTATCACAAGCATCGCCAAAGAGGTCACCGTCCAGGCTATCCCTCTGGTCGGGGTTGGCAACGGTCGGGCAGTTGTCGTTGACATTGGCCACCCCGTCGTTGTCCGCATCGGCGACGGGGTTGGCGGCGGGGCCGCAGCCCATGAGCATGAATGTGGCCATGAAACCCATGCAGCACTGCAGGACGATCATGCGCCCCCTGTTGAACTTCAGTGTGTTGAACCGTGACATTCTGATGGCCTCCAATAAAAAAGTTCCGGCGTCTCTTGTCCGTCGATTGCGCTATGACCCTACCCTGCATCTGGACCCGCGTCCAGTCACATACAGCCGGTGCCCGAGTCATCGGGCTCCCGCCCGGCTGAACCGGGCACTCGCCCGGCTAAACCGGCGGCCTGCCCGAATGAAGGGGGGCGCTCCACCGATGGTCCGCAGGTTTCACCCGATCGTCCGGGGACTTCTCCGCAAGATTTGGGGTATTCCCCCGACGGTCCGGGAGCCTCCCCGGACGATCCGCGGACGCCGCCGGATGAACCGGGGGCTTGCCCGCATCGTCGGTTCCGAGGCCCGTGAAGACCGAAAACGGCCCGGAAGGGGTCAAAAACGGGGTTGGGGGGTTTCCGGATATGCCGCCGCACAGACCGTCGGCACGCGACCCGCCGCGCCCGCTGGCGCGACGACGACTTGCCCTTCGGCGATTGGAGGCATATTGTGGAGGCGACAGCACGGCCATGAACGCAAGCGGCAAGCGACAAATCGTTCCACGATAACAGCGTCAGATGACGCGGCACACGAACAAGGCGAAAGGTGCGACAGATAATGGGCTACTACACCGAGTACCTTGACCGAACGCTTAACGCTCAGCAGTTGGGTGACGAGCGAAAGCGGCAGCTCAGGCGAATCTCGGAGCTGCGTGAGAACCGTGATATCCTTGTGTATGCCGCCGACATGGATAAGCCGAATACGCCGCCAGCGTTGCTTTCCATAGGCTACAGCGACTTGGTTCCGTTTCACGACCAACTCTCGAACCTCAAGGGTTCGAAGCTGGACCTAATCTTGGAGACCGGCGGTGGTTCTGGCGAGGTCGCCGAAGACATCGTGCGGTGCCTACATGAAAAATATGAAGAAGTCGCCGTCATTGTCCCGGGTTGGGCAAAAAGCGCAGGCACAATCATCGCAATGGCTGGAGACGAGATCCTGATTGAACCCGCATCCGCCCTCGGACCGATCGACGCGCAGTTGTCCTGGCAGGGCAAGGTCTTTTCCGCCGACGCCCTGATCGAGGGAATGGAGAAGATCAAGCGTGAGGTTGAGGAATCGGGGACGCTGAACCGTGCGTACATCCCGATGCTCCAGGCGCTTTCCCCGGGAGAATTGCAGAGTGCGGAGAATGCTCTCAATTTCGCGAAAACGCTCGTAGCAGATTGGCTCGTCCGATATAAGTTTAAGAGTTGGAAGACGCACTCGACGACCGGAATCGCGGTCACGGAGGACGAGAAAAAGCTCCGGGCGAACGAAATTGCAACCACGCTGTGCGACCACAAGAAGTGGCTCACTCACGGGCGCTCGATCAAGATCAGCGACTTGGAAGCGATGCGACTCAGGATCACCGACTACTCCCAGCAACCCGATCTCGCCGAGGCGATCCGGCGCTACCACACGCTGTTACAGATGACGTTTGACTCGACGAATATCTACAAGGTGTTCGAGACCCAGGAATCGCAGATCCTCCGATTCTTCGCAATCACCGCGGTACCGCCACCTCAGGACGCTGACGTCGCGATCCTCGACGTGACGTGTCAGAAATGCAGTGCGGTGTCGAAGCTCCAAGCCAACCTAAAGAAAAGCCCGTTGCAGGCTGGACATCACCGGTTCCCGGCCGATAACCGATTCAAGTGCCCCACTTGCGCGGCCGAAATTGATATTACTGCCGCTAGGCGTCAAATTGAGGTACAATCCAAGAAACCCCTGATCGACGAATACTCGTGAGGAGCAACATGGACGAGAGTTACCGATTCAAGCTTGTCTTCGCCAAGCTCCATGAGGTGCTGGATGAGGATACTCGGAAGGAGCCTGTGAAATCCAAGGTAGAGATTCGGCGCACAGGTGAGGTATCCCGCGAAGAACTCGACGAGATCGATAAGTTGCGGCGGATCGTGCTTGAGGCAACCGGGCCCGAGCCGATGTCATTCACAACAACTTAGCGATTCCGCAGCCGCAGAAGGTGTCGAGGACGATGTCGTTGGGGTTGCCATCGCCCATCTGACACTCTCACATGAACTTCCGGCGCTTGAAAGCCGCGACATCCGCCGCGTTGAGTTCAAACCACTCGCCACCCCGTCGCTTTTCCGCGAACCGGTTGTGCCAGTATGCCTCGATGCCGAAGGGATCGTCAGTCTTTATCTCGTGAACAAATATGAGTCTCTCCGGCAACTGGATCGCGAGATCGCGATGTCTCCGCCCCGTGGCGTTGGCCTTGCCAATCTTGTAGAACTTCGCTGACTTCATCAGGTAGACGAAGCCAATCTGCTGGCCGTTGGGCTCTGGTTTGTCGGGCTCCTCGCGGCCGCGTGGTACGTAGCTGTCGCAAAGCGCAACCACGGGTGCATACACGGTCCGGGCCTGGCAAAACTCCCGGAGCTTGGTGACGAGTTGCGGCTTGCCGCCGAACTGTCGCGCCAGCGTTTTGCCGTTCGGAAACGGCGCGCCCTTGGTGACGCTCAGTCGTATGTCAGCCTCGGTCGGCAGGCGACCAAGTTGAAGGCTCAGCGTCGCGTATCGGTCCAACAACTCTTGCTCGCCATATGCCTGCGTGAGTTGATTTGGCTCAAAGCCGGCTTCTCGGACCGCGTCGCTCCATCGCGCCCAGATTTTGCCCAACCAGTCTGCCTCTTTGATTCCTGTTTCAGTGGCAAACTTCCGCCAGCCAAGGGGAACGCCGCCGTTGGCCGCGGCGGTTCGCTGGATCTCGTTGAGGATTTGGAGTTTCGTCATGGCCATCGCGAATTGTATTCAATGCCCTGGTGCGTCGCAATTGTAGTAGAAACTCCCCGTGGGTTTGAGCAAGCGGGCCAGTTCCACGCAGCGCGGGCGCATGTACTCGATGTACGCCTGCGTGCTGGCGTGGCGGTCCTCGAAGGCCCGCTTCTCCTTGGTCTCGCCCCAGAAGACCTCGTAGTTGCGGTTGCTGTTGAACGGCGGGTCGATGTAGATCAGGTCCACGCAGGCGTCGGGCAGTTTTTTGAGCTGGTCCAGGCAGTCGCCGCAGTAGATGATGCGCGTGTCCAGCAGCGAAGAGGGGCGGCGCGGAGAGGAGGGCGCTGCCGGGCTTCGCGTGGAGGGGGTTTTTTGTCGCGGCATGGGGGGAGAGATACCACGAACTGCCCTTCGATTCCACTGCCGAGTTGTGTAGGTCAGGTCAACGACTTGCCGCTGCCATCCCGGCGCGTGAGGGTCGGGCAGGTCGTTGACCCGCCCCACCTTGCTCCCGACCCCTTTCCGTTCATTCCGGCCGCGGCCAGATGCAGCGCCTGGTCAGGCCAGATACGAAGCGTTCGGAACTTTGCGAAAACAGACCACCACGCCCAGGCACCCGCCGTGATCGGTCGTCAGGACGTGGATCTGCCGGATGCCGGCACTGTGGATGATTCGGAACAGCGCGTTGAGAGAATACGCGTTCATCTGCATCCGCGGGACGCGACGGAAAGGACGCTTCAGCCGCCTCCACGCGCTCTTCAGCAACCACGGGACGCCTGAATCCATGTCCGGGTTGAAGTACAGCACGTGGAGCACGCCCACGCCATAGTCGTTCAGTCTGCCGATGAGCTGTCTGAGCAGCCGCAGGCCGCGTTCCTGCGGGATGTGCTGGAAAACGATGTAGGAGTGCACCAGATCGAACGTTCCCTGCACCCCCGCGAGGGAGTCGTCACACTTCGCGAAGCGCACGTTCGTCAGGTTCCGCTGCGCACAGAGGGCGCGCGCTTCGGCCAACATGCTTTCCGCCACATCGACTCCGACGACCAGGCCGCAGCGCTCCGCGAGCGGGATCGCGACGCGGCCGACGCCGCAACCGAAGTCGAGGGCATTGGTGGGGGTGAACCGCCCGCCCAGGTGGGACTCGATCACGTCCCAGATGCGGGCCACGTATTGTCTGCCCGAATCGAGAAACGCATCCAGCTTTTCTGCGTCCGAAACGGCCAATCCGCGATAGGTCTCATGCGTCACGACGGCCCAGTAGGGGTCGAGCTTCCCGAACGCCTCCCAGTCTCGATCCGTACCACCGCCCAACATCCGTGTCCCTTCCAAATGATCTCGCCACGCGCAGCAGATTCTAAGCGCAACAGCGGAGATTCGCAGCGTCCGCACCGAGGCGGCTCCGATTCCAGTATGCCACACATCAACCTGACCACGGTGGGACGGACCATCCTCTGGGGATCCGTCGAGTTTCAATCTACCCGCTCAAACCCTAAAATTGACCGCATGCTCGCCAAACGGATCATTCCCTGTCTCGACGTGCATGCCGGGCGCGTGGTGAAGGGGGTTAACTTCGTCAACCTGCGCGACGCCGGCGATCCGGTCGAGATCGCCCGCCGCTACGAGGACGAGGGGGCCGACGAGCTGGTCTTCCTCGACATCACCGCCAGTCACGAGGGGCGCGACATCATCCTCGACGTCGTGCGGAAGGTGGCCGAGCAGTGCTTCATGCCCTTCACCGTCGGCGGGGGTATCCGTACGATCGACGACGTGACCCGGCTCGTCCAGGCCGGTGCGGAAAAAGTATCGATCAATACGGCCGCGGTGGTCAACCCCGCCATCGTGACCGAGACCGCCCGGCGTTTCGGAAGCTGCGCCACAGTGGTCAATATCGACCCCAAGCGTATCCAGCGTGACGGCCGCGAGGTCTGGGACGTGCATATCAATGGTGGCCGCAAGCCCACCGGCCTGGAGGCGGTCGCCTGGGCGAAGGAGGTCGAGCGGCTCGGGGCCGGCGAGATCGTGCTCACCTGCATGGATGCGGACGGCACGAAGGAGGGTTACGATCTGGAGATCACGCGGGCCGTCGCGGAGGCGGTCGGGATTCCGGTGGTCGCGTCCGGCGGGGCCGGCCGGCCGGAGCACCTGGCCGACGTGGTCACCATCGGCAAGGCCGATGCCGCCCTGGCGGCGAGCATTTTCCATTTTGGGACTTGCTCAATTCAGGAAACCAAGCAATATATGGCCGCTCGCGGGATACCGGTACGGTTGTAAATGTGGGGGGCAGGATCAGGGAGGAGGCCCCATGATGGAGTTCAATCATGGCAGATACTGAAGTCAGATCCGACGAGATGTTTGAGGCGGGCGAAGAGGCGGCCGAGGCGCTGGCTGAATCCCACTCATCATCGCACCACAAGAAAAAAGAGCCGCGGATCAACAAGTACCTGAAGTTCATGGTCAAGGAGAAGGCGTCCGACCTGCACTTCAAATCAAACCAGAAGGTGCACGTGCGGCTCAAGGGCGATCTCAAACCGCTCGGTCACGTGCTCTCGGCCAAGCAGGTCGAGGACATCTGGCTCGAGATCATGAGCGATCACCACAAGAAGCAATTAAAGGAAAATGGAGCATCCGATTTCGCGTACCAGCTCGGCGGCTCCGACCGCTTCCGCGTCAACATCTTCATGCAGCGGGGCACGATCAGCGTGGCCGCCCGCCGGGTGAACAAGGACATTTTCAACTTCAAAGACCTGCACCTGCCCGAGAGTATCTTCAAGATCACCGAATATCATCAGGGTCTGGTCCTGCTGGCCGGCATCACCGGCTCCGGCAAGTCCACCACCATCGCCGCCGCGCTCGATTACATCAACGCCAACCGGGCCTGCCACATCGTCACCATCGAAGACCCGATCGAGTACCTGTTCGAGGATCGAAAGGCGCTCATCAATCAGCGCGAGGTCGGCGTCGATGTGAAGGACTTCCAGCAGGCGCTCAAGTACCTGATGCGCGAGGACCCGGACGTGGTGCTGGTGGGTGAGATGCGCGATGCGGAAACGTTCATGGCCGCCCTGAACGCCGCCGAAACCGGCCACCTGGTGTTCGGAACGGTCCACGCCTCGGGCAGCGCTCAAACCATCACGCGCGTGCTCGATCTATTGCCGGAAGGCTCGCGCGACCTGATCCGCCAGACCCTCGTATTCAACCTCCAGGCGATCGTCTGCCAGAAGCTGCTGCCGAGCATAAAGGCCGATGTCGGCCGTATCCCCGCCGTCGAGATCCTTTTCGCCACGCCCACCGTGCGCAAACTGATCGACGAGAAGCGCGAAGACGAACTCTCGAAAGTGATTCGGGCCTCGCAGGGTGAGGGCATGCTGGATATGAACGAGTGCCTGAAAAACCTGGTCGAGCAGGAGTTTATCGAGACCGCTGTCGCCTACGCCGCCTCGCCCAACCCGCAGGAACTCAAGATGCGCCTGAAAGGCATCAGCGCCGGCGGCGGCGGAATCTTAGGGTAGAATCTAATTTCCTCAGAGAGTCTTTCAGGCCGGGCACGCTCGTATCAGGAAGGAAGCGCATGGTAAAGGCGGCTGTCGAGTTCCCTGCGCGCGAACGCGATGCAAGCCCTGATATCTTCCTCGGTGACATCATACGCGCGTTGAACATCCGCGAAGGTGTCTCCGCCGGCAAGAGCGCCTAAAATAGTCGTTATTGGCGTCCGTGTCCCCCGCACCACGGGCTTACCGTGACAAATCTCGGGATCGACTACAATCCTAGTCTGCTGCATGTCGCTTGCCTTTCTAAGTACCCACTATTATATCCTCGTCATACCCTTCAGCACAACAGAGCCGAGAAGGGAAGGTCGTTTAGAAAAGCTCTGGAAAACTCGCGGCCTTCTTGATGGATCTCGTGCGAAATGACTCAGTTCCTTGTCGATGCCAGTTTGCCTCGTTCCGTTGCACCGCTTGTCACAACCCTTGGACATCGCGCGATCGATGTCCGCGATGTCGGACTGCGGACGGCGACGGATCGCCGGGTTGCGGGATATGCGCGGGAGAACGGTCTGGCTCTGCTGACGAAAGATCATGACTTCGGGAACATTCTCGTTTATCCGCCCGAACAGTACCCGGGGATTGTGATTATTGAGCCCCCGGAGGATGCACCGGAGCGGCTGATACTACAGATGGTCCGGCGTTTCATCTCCGACAACTGGGCGCTCACCAATCTACCGGGTCGGCTCGCTGTGGTTGAGGTGTATCGGGTGCGCTTTTGGCCCGCTGTGCCACGGGGTGGATAGGGCCTCGCAGAGCGAGGGCATGCTGGATATGAACGAGTGCCTGAAGAACCTGGTCGAGCAGGAGTTTATCGAGACCGCTGTCGCCTACGCCGCCTCACCCAACCCGCAGGAACTCAAGATGCGCCTGAAAGGCATCAGCGCCGGCGGCGGCGGAATCCTTGGGTAGCCGTGCGGATCAGGCCCGTTTGAACACCGGCAGCGGCGGGAACGATTGTCCGAGGATCTTGCCGGCGTCGGCGCGGAACCAGTCCTTGAGCATGGCGGCGTAGACACTGCGAAAATCGGTGGTGAAGCCGAGATCGCCCTGGTCGAGCTTTTCGAGGCTGGCCGGCTGGCCGTGGAAGCCCGGCTGGATGTGGTTGCCGATGACGAACATGGGAGCGGCGGCGCCATGGTCGGTCCCGCCGGAGGCATTCTCCTCGACGCGGCGGCCGAACTCCGAGAACGTCATCAGCGTGACGCGGTCGAGTTGGCGGGTCGCCTTCAGGTCGTTCACGAATGCCCGCAGCGCGTCGCCGAGCTGATTGAGCAACTGCTGGTGGCGGTTCGACTGGGCGGAGTGCGTATCGTAACCGCCCTGCGAGACGTAATAGATCTTCGTCGGCATGTTCGCGTTGATCATGCGGGCGACGGTGCGTAGTGACTGGGCCATCGGCGAGCCGGGATAACTGGCGGCGGGCGCCCCGGCGGCGGCACGCTGGATATCCGCGGCACTGAGCCGGGCGTCCAGCGCGGTCCGCTGGAGATAATCGAGTTCGGAGACCGCCGACCGGCGCGAGGCGCTCTCCGGCTCGTTCAGCTTGGCGAAAGCAGCCGCGGCCACGGAGCCGGAGTTGTCGCCGCCTCGCTGCCGCTTATTCATCCCTCCGTCGCCGTTCCAGCTCAGGTTCTCCGGCCGCTGAAACGCGACCGGTGCGAACTTCCGGCCGCGCATGGCCAGCGGCGATTCTGATGTCAGCGCGATCCCCGCCTTGGGGTCGGGCTTGTCCTCCCCCTTGCAGGTGTTGTCGAAATAGCGCCCGAGCCAGCCGGTGTGCAGGCGGCCGTCCGGCGATGCCGTTGACCAGATATCCGTGCTCTTGAAATGCGAGCGGTTCGGGTTCGGATAACCGACGCCCTGAACGATCCCCAGAAGGCCGTCGTCGTACAACGATTTCAGCCCGGTCAGCGACGGGTGCAGGGAATACTCGTCATCGATCTTGAGCGCCTCTTTCTTGGGGATGCCGATCTGCCGGCGGTACTTGTAGTAAAGGTCATTGCGCACCGGGACGACCGTGTTCAAGCCATCGTTGCCGCCGGCCAGTTGCAGGACGACCAGGATCCGTTCGTCGGGCATGCCCGGCCGCGACCGCGTGCGAGCGCCGTCCGCCGGTGAGACGGCCAGCGCGCTGCGTTCGAGAAATGCCGGCACGGTGGCCGCCGCGCCGACCAGCGTCAGCCCGCGATGCAGGAAAATCCGGCGGGTGGTCAAGTCTTCAACGTGCATGGCTTTTTCTCACTTCTGTGACGATCCGAACCCCGCACGCCAGTGCGGGGCCAGGCCCACCACTGGCGTGGTGGGTTCGGAGGTCAATTGAGCTGGTACTCCGGCGTACTCATCACCAGATGGATCATCTTGCGGATGCGGTCGGGCGCGTCGCTCGCGCGGAGATTGAACGTGCCGCCATCCGCGACAAGTGCCCTTAACAGAATCTGCTTGCGATCCTCCGGCAACCGCACCGGCAACAGGCGGCCCACATAATGATCGACGATGGCCTGCGGCGTCGTCAGCTTATATTTATCAATGACCGGCATCGGATCGTACGGTATCTGCGGCTGTGAGAACTGCGGCGGCATCTGAATCTGGCGGAGCCACTCTTTGGCAGGCTCCGGCAGCGTGTCGATAGTCGAGGCCAACTCGCGCATCCGCGGGTCGAGGATCATTTCCCGATCCGGCGTCTCGTCCTTCATCATCGCGCCGTCGGCCTGCTTGTCGTCCGGTTTTTCGGCCGATGCCTTGCCCAGCACAGGGATGGCCGCCGGTTTGCCCTTGCCGATGCCGATGGCCGCCAGCCGCTGGCCCATGTACGGGCGATCGCGGCCGCCGCGCGTGCCGTTGAGCAGGCCGGCCATGACGTTGTATCGAATGAACAGCGTGCTGGTGTTGATCCACATCCGGCCGCCATCCCAGCCCTTGACGTTGGGCGGCTGGAACAGTTCCTGCCCCATCTGCATCATCTGGGAGTTGGTGGCCCGCAGATCGCCGATGGGCGTCTGAAGGAGCCGGGCCGAACCGACCATCAGCTCGGTCGGGCTTTTGATCAACGCTGAACGGACCTTCATTGAATAAAAGGCATCGCTCGTGAAAATCGTGCGCATGGCCTCGCGAACGTCGTAATTGCTGGAGCGGATTTTTTCCGCGAGCGCGTCGATGGCGGCATCATCGGGATTGGGGGCGACGAAAAAGATCCACAGTTTTCGCGCCAGGTGCCGGGCGGTGGCCGGTTGCTCGAAGATGATGTCGATGATGTCGTCGCCGTCGAAGTTGCCCGTGCGGCCGAGGAACGTCTTTTCGCCGCCGTCATGAGCGCCGCGCCGCACAAAAAACCCGTCCGGGCCGGCCGCCCAGCCGGTGAACGCCCGCGCCGCCTCCTTCACGTCCTGCTCGGTGTAGTTCCCCTCGCCCATGGTGAACAGTTCCATCAGCTCGCGGGCGTAGTTCTCGTTGGGGTGCGACTTCACGTTCTTTCCCGCATCGAGATAAATGAGCATGGCTTCATCGCGGCTGATGCCTTTGACCAGCGTTTTGAAATCGCTGAGGGCATGCGCGCGGAGGAACTGGTTCTGGTTGTACATCGCCCGCGGATTGCGCACTTCCTTCATGCCGCTGGTGAAGTGCCCGTGCCAGAACAGCGTCATTTTTTCTTCGAAGGGTCGCGCGGTCGCCACCATGCGCCGCAGCCACCAGTCCTGAAGGGAGTTGGCGTGCCCTTTGCCGACCTGAACGGCGACCTGAAACAGCTTCTTGCGATCCTCGTCAGGCACGGCGGCAAATAAACTCCGGGGCGGGCGATCGGGAAAGACATCGGGATAGTCCGCATCGTCCTGCGGCGTGCTCTCGTAATCCAACAGCGCCGCGACGGCCTGGTCGCGGCCGAGTTTGGTCAGATGCTGGATCTGCTCAGGCGTGCCGCCGAAGCCGGCCCGCCGCAACAGGTGGGCCGCTTTTTCTGACGACCATTGCGGATTTGAAGATACCG
The DNA here is from genome assembly GCA_964384465.1 of uncultured Planctomycetales bacterium. Lineage (GTDB taxonomy): Bacteria > Planctomycetota > Phycisphaerae > UBA1845 > PWPN01 > CAYLLT01. Next base: position 19,440 of record CAYLLT010000007.1, read on the forward strand.
CCAGCGGTTCGGCCGCCGCCATCGCCATCGGCGCCGTCAGGAGCATGAGCGCCGGAGTTAAGATCAATCGAATCCATTGTCGATTCATCGCGCAATCGCTCCAGGCAGTGCGTTATCCTGACCGTCTGTGCCGGACGGCTTGGCCGTGCCAGGCGAGCCCCGGCTAAACAGTGTTGCGCCTGTGGGTGCGCACCCCGGCCCGGCGTCTTACAGTATAACGTATCCGAGCGGATATTATTCTCCCATTCGGTGCTGGTTTACATTGAATCCGAGCCGCGACCGTAAGGGAGCGGGCAAGCTTCAGGACCGCTCCCTTACGGTCGCGGCTCGGAATTACTTGTCCTCCGCCCCTGTGGATAATCGGCCGGCAGGATGCTATCGTCATAGGAGAGATCAGCGTCTGCCATGTTCGACAGGGAGCTTATTTGACTGAACCGTAAAACGAGGACCCCGGGAGGCCGCTAAATTCGGTGAGGAACGCATCCGCCACGGCGGAAGGTTCCCCCGAGACAAGCCACCCACGTTGCATTGGGGTTCTGTCAAATACCTCCCACCGGCATTGCGGTGGATGCTGATCTTTTTTTGCGCCGGCATCGCCGCAAACCGCCCGTCGCGGGCTCCGTGCCACTGCTATCCTGTGCCACTGTTCTCAAGCCTGGGTATTACCCACATTTTTTCGTCCGTGGGTCGGGCTATTGCAGAGGAGTGAGAATCCTCGCCCACGAGGTTGAAAACGGGGATGGGCAGCAACCGACAGATTCTTCACAAAATAAAGCTTGAAAAAAAGAAAAGGAGGGGGTAGATTAAGTTTACAGCAAACACGGGGAGAGTCATCAGTGGCTCTCCCCGTGTTTTGGCTTTTACCGTGCCGCCGGCATCTCCGGTCAGAGGTTGTTCAAGCGCTCGGGTTGGGGCCGTAGAAGGGAAAAGCACAATGCGTCTCGCACGACTGAGCGGCGCGGTTTGCGCGGCGGCTCTATTCGGATGGGTATTTTCAGGATCGGCGTCGGCGGACGTGTTCAACATGCCGTCGGGCCAGACCAGCGTCCAGATGGTGCCGGTGGGCAACGCGGGGAACCCGAACGATCCGGGCACAGGGAACCTCTATGGCGGCGTCGCCTACAACTACAACATCTCGAAGTTCGAGACCACCATTGGCCAGTACACGCAGTTCCTCAATGCCGTCGCCAAGACGGACACGTACGGGCTATACAACACAAATATGGCGACGAACCCGAACATCGCCGGCATCGCCCGCAGCGGCGCGTCGGGCAGCTATACGTACAGCGCGATCGGCTCGGCGAACAAGCCGATATCCTACGTAAGCTGGGGTGAATCGGCCCGTTTCGCCAACTGGCTGACCAACGGCCAGCCGACGGGGGCGCAGGGGCCCGGCACGACGGAGACCGGCTCATACACGCTTAATGGCGCTATCACGAACGCCGCCCTGAACGCGGTCACGCGCGACGCCAACGCCCGCTACGTCATTCCGACGGAGAACGAGTGGTACAAGGCGGCGTACTATGCCCCGACGAAGGGCGGGAGCAATTATTGGCTCTACCCGATGCGCACGGACGCCGTCCCCTACAGCGATCAGCCGCCGGGGACCACGTCGCCCAATGCCGCGTTCGCGGGCAACTTCTTCCAAAACGACGGCTTGGCGGACGGGTACAACGACGGCTACGCTGTCACGGGCTCAACGAGCTATTCGAGCGCGCTGAACTATCTGACCGATGCCGGCGCGTACACGTCCGCGCTCAGCTATTACGGCACGTTCGATCAGGGCGGTAATCTCTATGAGTGGAACGAGACGCTCATCTTTGATCTCAATTCTTCCTCGTTGCGCGGTGTTCGCGGTGGCTCGTGGAGCGACGACCCTGGCGGCCTACCGGCCTCATTCCGGAGCGGCGGCGACCCGACGAACGAGTACGGCGGCGAAGGGTTTCGCGTCTCCGAGGTTCCTGAGCCTGCTACAGTGGGGTTAGTGGCTTTCGGTGGTTTGATGCTCCGACGGCGGAAGAAACGTTCGTAGGTTCTCTTTGACCTTTGCCTCTTTTACCCTTTCTCTTTCGCCCGCCGAAGCCGGGCGTCATGCAAACCAAAGCGCCGCCGTTGGCGGACGCACTCCAAAAGCGCCGCCCCCGACGAACGAGAACAACATCGGGTTCCGCGTCTCGGAAGCCCCTGAAAACCAGAGGCACAAGCCTGCGGCCAGAACCGGGCGAGGGGGGCATGGTTGGTGTGCCCCTGCCTCCCAAGCAGTGGGTCCGCTTGAGATCTCTTGCCTTACCCACTGCTTGAGAGGCTTGAGAGCAGTGGCACGTTTACAATTCGCGAGCGGCCGATGCGGGCGGTAATATGGTCGGCCATGTTGATCGTCTTCGAGGACGCAGATTATCGGAATCTTCTGCCACTGACGTACTGGCGGACGGCCTTCGAGCTGCGGACGGGCTACGGCAGCCTGTTCGAGCACATCCAGCGAGCGCTCCCCAACCAGCAGCTTTCTCTCTACTGTCGATCAAACCTATCGGCCATCGCGGCGGAGCGTTTTCGTCTGCCGGTCAACGTGCGGCCGGACGCGGACACCGCTCTGCTGATTAACGGTCGCCTGCTCCTGACCGCATCCTTCCAGGCCGGCCCGGCCCCCGCTGTGCAATGGCACCAGGAGTCGCCGGTCGTGATCCACGCGGACCGTGCCCTGCTGGATCGGCTCACGCCCGAAGTCCTGCTGGATCGGTCGTTGACCCGCCAGGCGCTCGCGGGCGTGCCCGATCACAACTTCATCGTCTCCCCACGCCTGATGGGCTATCCGTGGGACCTGGTGCACGCCAATGCGGAGATGCTCGGTTTCGGCTGGAAGCAGGCGGGCGAGCCGGCCGAGCTGGCGGGCCGGATCTGCGACGGCGTGCACATGCTCAACCGATCGGCCATCCACGTCGGCAAGGGCAGCACGATCAAGCCCGGCGTCGTCCTCGATGCCGAGCACGGCCCGATCTTCATCGGCAACGATGTCTCCATCTCGCCGAACGTGAGCATTGAGGGGCCGTGCTTCATCGGAGACGGCACGCTGATCCAGCCGGGCGCCGCCCTGCGCGACGCGATGAGCATAGGGCGGCGCTGCAAGGTCGGCGGCGAACTGGAATCCTCCATCATTCACGGCTATTCAAACAAGCAGCACGACGGCTTCCTCGGACATGCTTATGTAGCCGAATGGGTCAATCTGGCGGCGGACACGGTCAACTCGGACCTGAAGAATACCTACGGCACCATCCGCGCGCTCATCAACGGCGTCGAGGTGGATACCGGCCAGATCTTCGTCGGCCTGACCATCGGGGACCACAGCAAAACCGGCATCGGGCAGATGTTCCCGACCGGAGCGGTGGTGGGGTTCGGTTGCAATGTCGCCACCTGCGAGTTCGCCCCACGGTTTGTCCCGTCGTTCACCTGGCTGACCGGCGAAGGAACATCCCGGTACGACGTCGAACGATGCCTGGATGTCGGTAAGCGGGTGATGGCCCGCCGGCAGGTGAGGATGACGGCGGCTGAAGAAGCGCTGTTCCATTCGCTGCCTGAGCAGGCTGCTCGGATGGAGGCCGCGAATCCGCCGACGTAATCACCGATCCCGCTCAGAACGCGGGCGAACCCACCGCATGCCCTGACCGTAACTCAAATTGACGGGCGCGTTCCCGCCTCACGAAATCCGTTCGCGGAGGTTGTATTTGGGCTTGACAGTGTGGGGCATCGCGTCTATACTTGCGAGACTTTGGTGAATTGTTTCCCTTTGGCCCATAAGAGCTTACGCGCACATGGGCGCATCAGGTGACGGAAGTGGCAAAGCGAAAACCGGCGAACAAACCGACGCCAAAGAAAGCAGCGGCAAAACCCGCGCGGACCAAGTCGTCCGTGCGTCCCAAGTCGGCTAAGGTCTCCGACGCCGCCGTATCCACCCCAACGGCGAAGACTGTCAAATCGCCGGTCAAGGCCAAGACTGTTTCCAGGATCAGCGCGAAACCGGTCGTAGCTGTGCCGGCGCCGCCCGCGGCCAAACCTGCCCAGTTCGCTTCCGCCAGGCGACCCGGTAAAAACGGGCAGAAGGATGTGGACAAGCCAATCAGAAAAACAACGCTCAGCCCGGCCGATCTGGATGAGTTTCGCGAGCTGCTCATGGCCAAGCGTCACGAGTTGGTCGGCGACATGAACCATCTCCAGAACGAAGCCCTGCGCCAGGGCAGCTCCGGCGAAAGCAGCGGCATCTCGTCCATGCCCATCCACATGGCTGATCTGGGCAGCGACACGTGGGAGCAGGAACTCACCCTCGGCCTCATCGAGAACGAACGCGGCCTGCTTCGCGAGATCGACGACGCCCTGGGGCGGATCGAGGATAAGACCTACGGCATTTGCTTGGCCACCAACCGACCCATCAACAAACCGCGCTTGCGGGCCAAGCCCTGGGCCAAATACTGTATCGAATACGAGCGGAAGCGCGAGTTGGGGTTGGTGTGATCTCACCGGTCCTGCAAACCATCACGGCACAATCAGCGAAATGACTGACTCGATGACCACCTCTGAAGCGGATTCGGAAGTGGGTTCCGACGATTCGGCGGCCGGTGCGGCCGAGGGGTCGGCCCGCTGGGATATGGCTTCACATCTGAGATTGTGGCCGGTCGCGGCTCTCGGCCTGGCGGTGGACCTCTGGACGAAGGACTGGGCTTTCTCCGCGCTCGATTCAGATCCGAATCGCGGCCGGGTCATCATTCCCCACCTGATGTCATTTCATCGCTCGCTGAATACGGGGGCGCTGTTCGGCCTCGGCAAAGGGCTTACGCCGGTTTTTATCATCGCATCGTTGCTGGCTTTGGGATTCGTCATCTTCCTGTTCGCCCACAGTGCGCGCGATCGGCGAAGCCTGCACGTCGGGCTGGGGCTAGTTTTGGCCGGGGCGCTGGGCAACCTGTACGACCGCGCCTTTTCGATTGCCGACGTGGTGACCTATACGCGCGGCGGCGTGACCTCCGTCGCGGAAGGCAAGATCGTGCGGGAGAACGAACGCGAAATCATCCTGGGCACCTGGCCCGATGGAACCCACGAACACCCGATCCTCCGCCAGTGGCAGCCGGTGGTCCAGCAGAAAGGCGTCGTGCGCGACTTCATCCGCATGGAACCGCGGATCACGATCGGGAAGCACACCATCGACATCTGGCCGTGGGTGTTCAATGTCGCCGACGTGCTCCTGGTCGTGGGCGTCGGCCTGTTGATGCTGAACTTCTGGCATGAACGCCGGGGCGAAGCGAAGGCGTAAGACATCGCACCGGCCGCGCCTCCCTGATATCACGACATCACCTCCTTGATGTACAATTCACGAATGTTCACGGAGACGGTGGCTGGGGCACTTAACCGCTCATTCGGGGTCGGCTACCTCATCATCGCGTTCGGGTTGATGGGAGCCGTCCCGCTGGGACTGCTCGGACTGTTCATCATCGGGCTCCGAAGGAGCCACGGGCCTCGTTTTGGGCTCTTCCTTGGGATCACCGTTGCCGTCTGGGGCAGCCTCTGTTGGGTGGTCGTCCCCTACTGCGGCGGCTATCCGAATGTGCCGGGCATGATGATCGGTGCGGCCTTTTTCGGCGTAGGCGGCCTGGGGCAGGAGATCTGCGTCCACGTCACCAACCTGACCCTGTGGCCGTTTCTCGGGTGGTTGTTGTTTCGCGGTTCGTCGAGGGAGGGTGGGACATTCTCCGCCGAGCAGCACCGCGCGTAACCAGTCGCTGATTAACCATTTTTACGATGTATTAAACTTTTAATACTTTCCAAACCCTCCATAAGTATCTCCTCTTGTACCGTGCGTGCGGTCGCTTCATACTCCTGTCATGGCCGCATCCTTTTCTCCTGCCGACGAGCGATTCATGCAGCGGGCGCTGCTCCTGGCGGCCCGCGGGCAGGGCCGCGTCGAGCCGAACCCGATGGTCGGATGCGTGATCGTGGGCGACGGGAAGGTCATCGGCGAGGGCTATCACCACCGCTACGGCGGCCCGCACGCGGAAACCGAAGCGCTGCGGGCGGTCGGGCGGGCCGGGCCGCGCGGCGCGACCGCCTACGTCACGCTCGAACCGTGCTGCCATTTCGGCAAGACGCCGCCCTGTACCGATGCGCTGATCGCCGCGGGCATCCGGCGGGTCGTGGCGGCCATGCACGACCCGTTCCGCAAGGTACGCGGCCGCGGCGTGCGGAAGCTGGAACGGGCGGGCATCGAAGTCCGATTGGGCCTGTGCGCAGCGCAGGCCATGCGGCTCAACGCCCCATACCTCAAGCTACAGAAGACCGGCCGGCCCTGGGTAATCCTCAAGTGGGCGCAGAGCCTCGACGGCAAGATCGCCACCCGCACCGGCGATTCGAAATGGATCAGCGGCGAGGAATCCCGCCGGTGGACGCATCGGCTCCGCGGGCGGGTCGATGCCATTGTGGTCGGGGTCGGCACGGTCATCGCTGATGATCCGGAACTGACCTGCCGACACATGCGGCCCAAGCGCATCGCCAGTCGCCTGGTCCTCGACCCGCACCTGCGGACGCCGCTGGCCGCACGGGTCGTTCAAACCGCAAAAAAGGTCCCCACCGTCATCGTCACCGATCGGCGCGGCGTCAGCTCATCCCGCGCCCGCGCGCTCGAGAAGAGCGGCGTCGAGTTGCTGGGCGTGCGGCGAACCCGCGGCGGCTTCGATCTGGGGAATCTGCTTCAGCGGCTCGGCGTGCGCGGCATGAGCAACGTACTGGTCGAGGGCGGCGGCCGAACGCTGGGTATGTTCTTCGACGCGGAACTGGCCGACGAAACCGTGATTTTCGTCGCACGCAAGCTGATCGGCGGGCGTAACGCCACGTCGGCGCTCTCCGGCGAGGGACCGGCTTTCATCCGGCGGTTGAGAACGCCCTTGTGGACGAGGATCACGCCCTGCGGCGAGGACGATGTGTACGAACTCGGCTGGAACGGCCCCGTCGCCGGTCGCCGCCTGCTGCATTCTTCCTGAACCCGCTTCTCGCAATTGCCCGATACATTCCAGCGGAGTGCAGCCGCACGTTGAACCGCGCGCTGCCGGCATCCGCCTGGAAGCTTCAATGGCCACGACCGGCGTATCCGTCGAGCAATTCCGATCACAGCTTCTGAGCATGGCCCAGGCTCCGGACCCTTATCCATTCCTGACGATCGTCGAGGAATATCTGGCGGTCGTACCGCTGGATGAACAAATGCGGGCACTGGCCGTCGGCGCGCTCATTCAGAAGGGCTTGTATCGCGTAGCCATCGAGCTGGCCGCCGCCTGTCCGAGTCAAAGTGTACAGGCCAACGAGCTTCGGACGGCCACACAGCGATTGTCGCAACTGCCGTCGGATCAAGTTGACTGGTCCACTTGCGACGCGCGGTTTGCAGCGAATCTGGCGGCGCTGCGGGAGTCGTCGCCGGCCGGCGTACCGCGACCGCAAGAGCAGCTTTCATCGGTGTGGGCGCAAACGGCCGCCGACCTCAAGCTGCACCGCACGAATGACGGCAACCACCTGGTCCGCTGCCGCCGGTCCGACGGGCGATGGATCTGGGTGCCGGCGGCGCTCGATTTCGCGAATCAAACGGAAGTTCTGGCCGATTCCGAGCGCTGGAAGGGCACGCTGCCGGCGCCGGTTCTGGTCGAAGGCGTCGGAATGGGCTGGTTCATCTCGCGACTGCACGCCGCCAGTACGCACACGTTCCTGAGTTACAGCCCGGCGATTTTTATCGTCGAGCGCAACTTGAGGGCGCTGGCGGTCGCGCTGCGGCTGCACGATTGGACGGCGTTGCTGCACGACGAGCGGGTCTTTCTGTTCGCCGGCGAATCAGCGTGGCAGCAGTGGGCGGCGCTGATGCGGCAAAACGATTACCTGCCGCTGCCCGCGCAGGTCACCCTGTTGCAGCACTGGCTGGGATCGCCGGCATCGCCGGGCGAACAGGTTCTGGCCAGCGTTACGGCTCATCGGCAGGAGTTGTTCGAACGGGAGCAGCGGCGGGCGGGCGTAATCTATTCGGGCCGCGATCTCGAATTCTGGTCGCAGCGGTTTGCGGGAGAAAAAGGGGTCAGGTACATTTTGCCGGAACGGCCCGAAGGGTGCTTCGCACAAAATGTACCTGACCCCTTTTTCTCCCCGCTGCGCGTACTGGGCATCACCAGCCGGTTCACGACGTTCCTCCAGCACTCGACGCGCGATGTGCTCGCGGCTTTCGAGCGGGCCGGCATGTTGACGCGGCTGCTGATCGAACAGCACGATTACGATGGCATCCCGCGGCACGCGTTCATGGCTGCCATTGCGGATTTTCGACCCGATCTCATCCTCGTGATCGATCATCACCGGCACGAGTATCCCGCACGAATCCTTCCGAACATCCCCTTCGTGTGCTGGATTCAGGATCAGTTGCAGAACCTTTTCAGCGCGGAAGCCGGCAGGCAGTTGCAGCCGATGGATTTCACCATCGGTTTCGGCCGGACCGAATGCGTGCTCCAGCATGGCTATCCGGCCGAGCGGTTCATGCCCTGCAAGCTGGCGATCAATCCTGAGAAGTTTATGCCGCGGGGCGTTCATCCGAGCCGCGACCGTAAGGGAGCGGATTCTCGAAGTGAGCGGGAACCGCTTCCTTACGGGCGCGGCTCTGTTGGGAACTGCTCGACCTTCCGCTGTGATGTGGCCTATGTGAGTCATCAATCGGAAACGCCGGCAGCGCTGCATGCACGGGTGCGGGCGCAATTCAAAGACGAGCTGATGCGCCGCCTGATTGATGCGTTCTATGAAGAGACGCGGCCGTTAATGGCGAGCGGCCGGTTTAATGCGGGTTATGACCTGTACCGCCTGTTGAGCGACGTTGAGAACAATATCGGCATCGCGTGCCACGGCCCGCAGGCCCGCGAGCAGATGATGAACCTGTTCGTCCGGCCGATAGCCGATCGCACGCTGCGACACACGATGCTGCGTTGGGCAGCGGACTGGGTCGATGCGACCGATCGAAAATTGCACCTGTATGGGCGGGGCTGGGAGCAGCATCCGCGCTTGGCCGCTTACGCGCGGGGCCCGGCCGAACACGGCGGGCAACTCGGCGAGATCGCCCGGCAGGCCGTCATCAACCTACACGGGGGCATCAACCCCGCGCTGCATCAGCGGGTGCTGGAGACCGTCGCGGCCGGCGGCTTCATCCTGGCCCGCTACTGCCCGTTCGATTTCTACAAACCGGCGATCGACCTGCTCAGAACGTATATCCGCGAGCGGGGAATCCGCAGTCCGACGCGGATTCCGCTGGAGGATTTGCCGCCGGAGTATGTCGCCGCACGGCATCGAACCGCATCGGTGACCAATCGGCCGGTGGGCCAGTTTTTGGAAATCACGCCGGAGCTTCTTCTGGAGAACGAAGCCGCAGCGGACCAGGACCGCAGATATGAATACGCGAGCCTCGCGTTCCCGCAATTCGAGCGAATTACGTTCGACAGCGCCGAGCAGTTCGTCGAACGCGCCGAATACTTCCTCGCCCACGCTCACGAGCGGCAAAACATCGTGTCAGGAATGGGAAAAGCCATCCGCGAAATGTTTACCTATGATGCGCTCGTATCACGCCTGCTGTCATTTCTGACCGACCGGCTGGAGCGCATGGCGGCCGGCGACCCCGCTCATCTTCAAACCGGGCGGCTCGTGCTCGATATGAGCGAGTGTCATCAGCCAGCCGGCCAGGTTTCGACTCACATCGCCTGATGCGTCTCCGCAGAGGTACCGTGGAAAGTTTCCAGCCCGTTCCCGTAATCGATCTCGAAAGACCGCATCGTGAAGGAACCGGTCCAGCTCGGCGCAGAGCCGTTCGAGTTCAGCGGCCACCACCGCTCCGCCTTCCAGCGCCACCTCGCTCGCGGCCATCCTCATTTCGGCATGGTCCCATAGGAACACGGGCCGTCCCGCGGCAGCGGCATCCAGCGCGACTGTGCTGTAGGTGGTGACTACCGCCGCATGTTCCTGCAACTGTTTCGCGAGCGGCTGGTCGGGCGGCAGGATGCGCGACCGGATCAAATCGGAATAGTGGTCCGCCGCATCCCAGGGGTGCAACCGGATGCCGACGTTCGGACCAAACTGGCGACAGAGTGTCTCCATCAAGGCCAGGTTCGTGCGCATGAGCGCCCGGCGAAGCGAGATGGATCGGCCGGGTCCAGAGCCGCGCGGTGCGATGAGGATGCGAAGATGCCGCTGCGGCATTTCTGAGATGTCCTCATCCATCAGCCGGGTGTTGCCGCGCCACAAGACGCATCGCTTGCGCGGGTCGGCAGACGCCTGATGCCGCTCGGCGTCCATCGGCGTAAAACCCAGAATGTGCGTGGCGGCGGTGGGGAAATAGTGAGCATCGTTGAAGCGTTCGAGCCGTGAGCCCGGCGGCCAGGTGGAGTGCTTGATGCCGACGGAGGGGATGCCCAGATGCCGGGCGGCGTAGTGGCCGCAGTAGGGGGCCCAGTCCTTCTCGGCGGGAGCGATGACCAGCCGTGCGCCCGCCTGCTGTAGCCGCTCCGTCAGGACGCGATGCATGGCGACCAGCTTCGGGGCCCATCGCGGCCAGTCAACGAGCTTGACCGCCGCTTCTGCCAAAACGCCGCGCAGCGGAGCATACGCGCCGGCATGTGCCGCCTCGATGCACCAGCGATGCACCTGATGCTGAATGGGCTGTACTCCGGTGGCGGGTGGCGGGTATTCCAGGTGCTCGCATGGGATATCGCACCGCGCGACGAGATCTTCCAAAGCAGGCGATCGGCGATGCACCCACAGGCTACAGCGGGCGCCAGCTTCGACCAGCGCTTCGATCGGAAATGAGCGAAGCAGCCGATCGTCCACCCACCCTGCGGCGAGGATGACGATGTCAGCGGAATGGGCACGCTCCTGCGCCGACCTCGCCCTGATTTCACCGCCGCGCAAACCAGTCCAGAATTCGCGAAGCTGCCTGCGAATCGGCCAGTTGGCATCGCGGATGCTCGCCTGCCACAGGTGCCGGATTCGCAGGCCCGCCGCGGCGGCCAGCTTGGCTCCATACCAGTCGGTGATGACCTCAAGATTCGGATCCTGCCGCCGCAGCAGCAGGAGCACCGCGGCACTCGCCAGCAGATTCGACCAGCAGCGGATACGCGGGATGTCGCCATCGACAAGCGGCATGCCGAGATAAGCAGTCGGCGGCGGACCGCGCCAATCCCGTAGAGCATCGGCGGATGCGATCTCCATCTCGACGAGCGTGCGGAGCGGGAAAAAATCGGCCGCACACCAGTAAGGTGGGTCATGACCCACCTTACTGTCATAGACTGGCGTCTCGGCTTCAAATCGTCCGACGATGATCGGCACATCGGGAAAAGTCTGACGCAGATAGACCAGTGTGCGTAGCGAAGGCGGCTGCCAGAGGAAAATCACGCGGCGGCGGGACAGGACGAGATCGGTCGGCACGCAACCCGCATCGAGCAGTGCCGGATCGAACAGCTCGTGTTCGGGAATCACGCGGACGCGCACAGCAGCGACTCCTGGTTGCGGCCGGATTCATGAAACGAAAGGATTTCGCTCGCGATTCGCCGGGCGCCCTGGTTATCCAGCAGCGACTTGCCGCGATGGTGCATGTTCAGGAGCACGTCGCGATTCGCATCGAGATAGCTGAGTGCGTCATTCATCGCCGGCAGCGACGCGGCGAGCGGCGCGCCGGCATACATCGCGGCACCGGCCTGCACCAGCTCCTGAATGAGATACTGCTGCCGCCCGTCCTCCAGCGTGATGATCGAAGGGATGCCGGCGTAAGCGGCTTCGTACGTGGTGATCCCTCCGGCCAGGATGGCGACACAGCACCCGTCCAGAATCCGCCACATGGAGGCCGCGGTCCGCGCGAGAATGATCTCGTGCCGGCCGTCGGCCTTGAGGCAATCGACCAGCCGCTGATAGGAATGCACGTACCCTTCGCCGAGAAGCACCCAGAACAGCATGTCCGCGGGGATGTTTTTGATCGATTCCAGAATCTGGAGCGTCTTGTTGGGCGCATCCGCTCCGCCCATCGAGATGGCCACCGAGAGCGGGCTTCGCTCGACGTTTTGCGTGTACGCGCTGCTGGGAATCGGCTGACAATGCCGGCCGATGGTCGCATAGCGATAGCCGGTCCGGATCACCGGCGGGCCGCCCCGCTGAGCCAGACGTACATGGACCGGCGAGGCGGCGCGACTGAATGCCAGGTCCACGCCCTGGAGGAGGTTGAAAACGGGACAGATGCAGACGGTCGTGCAATCCGCGCGAATGACGCGGAACACGTTTTCATCGATATCGAGCAGATCAAAGACGACGATTTCGGGGTTCGCCGTGCGGCAGAGTTCGAGTATCCCGGCATCGTCGGCGACAACCGAGTGTGGAATCCGCCCGAGCACCGTCGCCGCAATGGCGGCATCGCCGATGACGCCTATCTCCACATCAGCCCGACCGGCCATCTCCTCCGCCACCGTCCGGCAGCGCATGAGATGACCCAGCCCGACCTCCACCGATCCTCTACAGATGAACAGCACGTTTTGCATCGTCTATCCGCACCTTCTGGAGTGCGGCGGCATCGACGCCGCTTTGGCTGATTGAGATGACTGCCCCGAAGAACCAAGGCGGCGTCTGACGCCGCCGCAGTCCAAATGGACATTCAGCCGCCGGGCCTGCCAGGCGCATGTTCCAGCATTTCCTGTGACAACGCCTCGTATTGATGGATCAACCGGTTCGCCCTGTGTCCCAACACCGCCAGCAGCTCGTTCGGCGTAAACGGCCCCTCCGGCCGGACGATGAGTACATCGCTTTCTGCCAGGGTTTCGCCCGCGCGAATCTCACGAGCGGCATACAAAGCTCGCCGGGCACGCTGCCTCACCATCCGCTCCGCTTCGCCCACTTTATCACTGGCCGGCTGACAGGCCTCGAATGCGGCGGCTACATCGTTGGCATACGCCGCCAGCATCGCCGGCTCCATCGCATAGGCGTGATCGAAGCCGGCGGAGCGGCGGTCGAGTGTCAGATGCTTTTCGATCCAGGTCACACCCTTCGCGATGGCGATCGCGGCGGCCAGACTGCTTTCGGTGTGATCGGAGAGGCCCACCGGCAGGCCGAAAGCCGACCGCAGCGTGTCGATGAACGCCAGATTCATCTGCTGCGTCGGGCAGGGGTACACCGACACGCAGTGCATCAGGACAATGTCCCTTTGACCGGCGGTCTGCAAATCCCGCACCGCGATTTCGATCTCTTCCAGGCCCGACATCCCAGTGGAAAGAACGATTAAACGGCCGCATTCGGCCGCCGCCCTCAGCAGCGGCGAGTTGTTGAGATCGCATGAAGCGATCTTGATGTAAGGAGCGTCCAGTTCGTCCAGCAGTTCGATGCCACGGCGATCGAAGACGGATGCGCTGAACGGGATGCCGCGCTCGCGGCAATAACCGGCCAGCTCGCGGAATTGGCCCGGCGAGAGAGCGGTTTCGGCCCGTTTCTGAAACACTTCCGACTCGCGGTAGCGCCCATTCTCATAAAACTTCGGCAGGTACAGCCCTTCGGGGAAGATCATCTGGAATTTCACCGAGTCCGCACCCGCCTGCACCGCGGCATCGATCAGCGCGCGGCCCGTGCGGATGCTGCCGTTGTGGTTGGTGCCGGCTTCGGCGATGAGATGCGGTCCACTCATTTTTTAGGGTCCAAAGCGATGGTTGCCATGCCCCCATCCGAGCCGCGACCGTGAGGGAGCGGTGCTCTGCGCCCCGCTTCCTTACGGGCGCGGCTCTGAAGGACATTCTCACACGCCTGCTCAGATTCAAACCGGCTGTGCTTGCGCGAGCACATCCGTTGCGAAATTCTTGAATGCGGTCATCGTCGTCTGCCGCAACATCTCCCAGCGCGGCCGGGTCTGCTCACGCAGCTTCGGCAATTCCTCCAGCCGGTTCAGCCGGTTCGCCACTTCCGCGACCATTCGCCGGCAGACCATCATGTTGATGTCCCAGCCGGACATTCCGATGGTGTGCATCAGGCTGGTTGCGCGTTCGTCGTAACTGATGCCGACCGTCGGCGTGCCGAACGAAAGGCACGGCAGCACGGCATGGAGTCGATACCCGATGTTCAGTTTGCACGACCGCAGCCAGCCCAGATACGTGAACGCGTCATCCGTGTGCAGATACTCCAGCGCGTCGAACGACGCGGCGAACGGAATATCGCGATGATCGTGACAGAGCAGTTTGATGTCGTGATGGCCGCTGCGGTGGAGCAGGTCGATGATGCCCAGAATGTCGCTGCGGACGCGGGCCTGATCGCGCAGCGGGATGTTCATCAGTTCCGGCGTGCGAATCGAGAACAGCACGGCGGGCGTTGACGTAAACAGCGGAATGCGCGGGAGCATCTGATCGAGAAACAGCGTCGGGCACCCGCCGACCCGCACTTTTGTGCAGCCCAGTTCCTGAAGCTGTTTGGCCGTGGCGTCGTCGCGAGCCAGCGAGTAAGACGCTTTCTCGTTGAGCAGTTGGATAAGCCCCCGGTCCATGGCGTCCGTGCGGGTCACCAGCTCGCCGCGTCGGTTGTAAATGCGGCCGCTGGACAAGCTGAAGAGAAACAGCGGCACCTCCAGCGCCTCCAGGGCCGCCGGGCTGACCTGAAGCTCGCCGTTCTCGTACAGATTGCCGCCGCCCACGATCACGCCGTGGCCGTATTGATTGATCTCGTGAATAGTCCGCGGCGTCAGGCCGGCCTTGCCGTGAGTTTCATAGCGCGACGTGGCCGGAAGCGAGATGACGTTCACCTGCGAGCCGAAGCCGGCCTGGAGGAACGCCAGCGTGCCCTGGTAGATGACATCGTTTCCGATGTTGAAGCCTTTGGGCCGGATGCAGAAGATGTTGACCATGCTCAGTCCGCCCCGACGGTTTGCGTGGTCCCGGCCTCACGATAGGCGGCGATGATGTCCGCCAGGTCGGCGGAGTCGAATCCCTCGCCCAGTTGCCTGACCACGAGCGAGAGCCGCTCCAGATCGTCCTCGTCATCGACTGTCAACCGTACGTCAGTGAGATCCTCCACCGGCAGCCTGAGATTGAGGTATCGAAACTCGTCGAGATGCCGGTAGAACCAGGCGCTGACGTGTTCAAAATCCTCCGGCCGCTCCATCCGCTCATATCCTCGCCGGAAAGCATCGGTTCGGAAGACTTCCACCGCCACGCCATACGGATAGCTGCGCGGGCACAGATTGGTCACCAGGTCATATCCCCGGCGGTGAATCTCCCGCATCCCGGCGGCGATCAGCACGGGGCATAGAAACGGGCTGTCGCCGTTGAGACGGGCAAAATACGCCCAGCCGCGGGATTCCGCACAATCCAGCACGCGCCGGGCGACATTCTGAAGCGATCCCCGCCACACCGGCACGTCGAGCGAGCGGCAGTGCTCGACCAGCGGTGCATCCGATGGGTCCTCGGAAGTCGCCACCACCACATCCACGCCGGGTCTGATTCGCCGGGCGCGGTCGATCACGCGATCAATCAGGGGTTTTCCCGCCAGATGGCGGAGCATCTTGCCCGGCAATCGCCGCGAGCTCATGCGGGCCAGGATGACGGCTCCCATTTTCATTGCCGGACATCTCACTCGTTTTTTAACGGCCCCGCCGGGCGGCTCGGTATCGTTTGCTGTATGAATATCGGCGTAAACACGTGCGTCTTTGCACTGAAAGGAGAGCCGAACGACGTGCCAAAAGCGTGATAAACCGCCAAGCCGCCAAGGCGCCAAGAGAGAGAACGAGAGATGGAGAGAAAGAGAAAATTGAGAGAAAACATCCGGCGCAATTGTCTCTCCATCTCTCTGTCTCTCATTCTTTCCATCTTCCCCGGGCGTCTTGGCGGTTGAAATACATTTCACAGGCGAGGAGAGAAAAATGAAGAAGATGGCAAAAAGGTGTTGACTCGGCATCCAGAAGCGGTACACTTTTTAACAATCCCGCACGCGTCACGCGGGAAAGTTACTCCTTTTAGGAGATCGTTTCATGGCTAAGAAGAAGAAAGCCGGAAAGAAAGCCAGCCGCAAGAAGAAGTAATCTTGCTTCTGGTATACGAGCGGACGTCCTGCTCATCGAGCCGGACGTCCGCTTGTTTTTTACGCCGCCGCCATTCGCCGCGTGCAATCGGCCGGCATCACTCCCTTCGCGTAACGAGGATTCGCCGGGCGGCTTCGGCGCCGATCATGACCTTCCGCCGGCCGGCACGGATGGTGATCGGGCCATCGAACGGCGCCTTCTCGATGATCCGGAAGGAACTCCCGATCTTGAGGCCGATCCCGCTCAGGTAGCGCAGGAACTCCGGATCGCTGTCCGAGACGTGGAGGATTTTACCGTATTCGCCCGGGCTACAGTCGCCCAGCGCGCTGCCGCTGAGCGGCTCAAACGTTCCATCCACCCGCGGGATGGGGGCCCCGTGCGGGTCGAACTCCGGCTGGCCCAGGAAGCTGAAGATGCGTTCGATCAGCTTGTCGCTCACCGCGTGCTCCAGCACCTCCGCATCGTCGTGAACCTCATCCCAATCCAGGCCGAGCGTTTTGTGCAGAAACGCTTCGATCAGGCGGTGCCGGCGGATCATGGTGAGGGCGATCCGCCGGCCTTTATCGGTCAGCTTCACGCCGTAATATGGCTTGTGTTTCAAATAATTCTCGGCGGCCAGATGCTTGATCATGCCGGTGACGGAGGCCATCCGCACGCCGAGCTGCTCGGCGATGCGCTGCGTGGTGGCCCGCTCGTCGTCGGCTTCGAGCCGGTAGATGACCTTGATGTAGTCCTCGATCGACGTGCTGAGCATATCCGGCTCCGGCCGCGCCTGGGGAGAAACGGGGATGGTGTCCGAAATGCCCCTCTCCCGCAAGGCCAATTAAAAATTAGGTTGACCAAATTTTTAAGTTGACACTACTGCGATATTATTTATAATACTTAAAAATTGAGCCAGGGTCACCCGATATGAACAGGTAGGTCCATGAGTTCTGATGAAGCCTCCAAAGCTGATCTCTTGATCCCCGGGGCCTTGCGCCATTCCCCGGCAGTCCCGCAGCATCCTTCTTCGGCCGACGATCTCTCGCTGGTCGATGTCCACTCCAGCGTCCCCATTCAAAATGGCTCGACGTTTCTGCGGCGTTTGTTCACCTTTTCCGGGCCGGCATTCATGGTCTCCGTCGGGTACATGGACCCCGGCAACTGGGCCACCGATCTGGCCGGCGGGGCCAGGTTCGGCTACACGCTCATCTGGGTCATCCTGCTGTCCAACTTGATGGCGATTCTGCTCCAGACGCTCTCCGCCCGCCTGGGGATCGTCACGGGGCGAGATTTGGCCCAGGCCTGCCGGGACCACTATCCCCGGGCGGTCGTCCTGGCATTGTGGATTCTCTGCGAAATCGCCATCGCCGCATGCGACCTGGCTGAAGTGCTGGGGTCGGCCATCGGCCTTCATCTTCTCTTCGGTTTGCCGATCCTTTGGGGAGTGGTCATCACCGCTTTCGACGTGATGCTGCTGCTGTTGCTGCAATCGTTCGGCATCCGCAAGATGGAAGCCTTCATCCTCGTGTTGGTGGCGACGATCGGCGGTTGCTTCGCGCTCGAGATGTTCATATCCAAGCCACCGGTCGGCGAAATCATCACGGGCTTCATCCCCCGCGGCCTCTCCGGGCAGGCCTTGTACATTGCCATCGGCATCATCGGGGCCACGGTGATGCCGCACAACCTGTATCTCCACTCCGCGTTGGTCCAGTCGCGGGCGGTACAGCGAACAGATTATGGGCTGAGGCAGGCCACACGCTTCAATCTCATCGACTCCGTGGTCGCTCTGAATGCCGCCTTTTTCGTCAATGCGGCCATCCTCGTGCTGGCCGCTGCCGCCTTTCACACCACCGGCCACAGCGATGTCGCTGCTCTCGAAACAGCTCATTCGCTATTGGCCCCGCTGCTGGGCAGCACGGTCGCGCCCATCGCCTTCGCCATTGCACTGTTGGCCGCGGGACAGTCATCGACCATCACCGGCACGCTGGCTGGCCAGATCGTCATGGAGGGATTCGTTCAGATCCGGCTGCGCCCGTGGCTGCGGCGCCTGCTCACCCGCAGTCTGGCCATCATCCCCGCCGTGTGCGTGATTGTCTGGAAAGGTGACGGCGCGGTCGATCCGCTGCTGGTGCTCTCCCAAGTCATCCTTTCGCTTCAGCTTTCCTTCGCCATCGTGCCGCTGATCCATTTCACCAGCGACCGGCGAAAAATGGGCGACTTCGCCACGCCGAAATGGGCCAAAGTCCTGGCCTGGATTGTCGCCGCGGTGATCATCAGCCTGAATTTGAAGCTCGTCTTCGAAACCATCCTTGAGGGTTTCGGCGAGGGCAGCGTACTGATCCGCTTTATCCTGACGCCGATCACGCTGATGATCGTGCCTCTGCTGGGGTGGATGATCGTCGAGCCTTTGTGGAGAGTGTTGCGTGTGCGCAGGGGCCTGCCCGTCGAAATGCCGGCCTTGCCCACCGCGGGACCCACGCTCGCGGGCCAGTACCGCCGCGTGGGCATCGCCCTGGAAGCGACGCCCCGCGACGAGGAGATCATTGCGGGCGTGCTGCCGCTGATCCGAGCGGCCGGTTCCGAGGTGGTTTTGATCCACGCGGTGGAAAGTGCGACCGCCCGCTTCATCGGGCCGGCCGTGCAGGATGAAGAGGCCCGCACGGATACGGAATATCTACAGCGTGTTGCCACTCAATTGCGGGATGCCGGCCTGACTTGTCGAATCCGCGTCGGCGCAGGCGAGCCGGAGGATGAAATCGCCCGCATCGCCAACGAAGAGGGGCTCGACCTCATCGTCACCGGCAGCCACGGGCACCGGCTGTTCGGCGATCTGTTTCACGGGTCCACGGCATCTGAACTGCGTCACCGGACGCGCATCCCCGTGCTCACGATCCGGGCGGGGCAACCGCCGCCGTGACCGCGACAGGCTTCTTTTTCTTGACTCTGGGGGTCGACGGGACTTGAGCGAGGTTCAGCACGTAGTGCGTGACCGGGATGCCCAGCAGCATGCCCCACAGGCCGAACAGCTCGTGCCCGACCAGAAGGATAATAAGCACAATCACCGGGTTGAGATGAAAACGGGCTGCGTATATCCGCGGGTTGAATACGTACGCCTCCAGCAGATGGACGATGGTAATCATGCCCACCGCCAACAGCGCGTGCTTGAGATCGTAATCGTTGAACGCGATCAGTACGATCGGCACTGATGAGATCCACACGCCGAGCACCGGGATAAGCCCCAGCAGGAACACGATCGTGGTCAGCAGGAGCAGCGGCTGAATGCCCAGGATCGCCATACCGATGCAGGTGATGCTCGCGTTGAGGAAGGCCACGATAAGCTGGCATTGAAACGCCGTGCCGACCACCTCTGAAAATTCGACCAGGCTCGACGCCGCCTCATGAAAGAACCGGCCCACCGTACTGGTCCGCCAACTGTACAACTCGTTCGAGATACGGTCGAAATCGAGCACGATCAGGAATGAAAGCAGAATGGCCAGGAAGAATTTGAGCGTTCCCTCGGAGACGGCCACGGCGAACTTGGCGAAAAGCTCGCCGGCCGATGGCGGGGGCCCCTGACCCGCGCTCTTGGGGATGACGCTGGCAACCATATCCTGCAGTTTTTCCTTGATATCCTCGGTGCTGATCGACTCATCCGTGGGCTGCGTGGTGCTGATCTCGTGCTTGTCTGTCCTTTGATCGGCGTTCGCCGGCCGTTCGGAGACGTACTTCGCCAGCATCGGCTCCATCCCATAGTCGGTGGCCGTCTTCTTGATCCCATCCGCCAGCGTGTCCATCAAATGGGGAACTTGCGTCGAGAATTCGACGCCTTCCTTGATCACCCGCGGAATAGCCGTCATCATCAGCAGAACCAGCAGCGTCAGGGCAACCAGATACGGGAGCACCACCGCCGCACGGTACGGCAGCCGCGTCGTTATCGTCAGGAACCTGGCCGCCTTGCGCATGACGAAGCCCATGATGAACGTCAGGAACATCACCGCGAAAAAATCACGCAGCAGGTACAGGATCGCGAAGAACGACACCCACATCAGGATGCGGCGGTTGATGTTGTAGAAGCGTTGTAGGTCGAGTTCCACGCAGCTATTTCCAGTTTTTAAGCAGAAATACCTTCCCTGAATGCACACGTCTGGCGTGGCTCACCAGATCATCCCGGTGCTCATGCGAAACCCAGAATTCAGCTTGATGGTACATGGCGCAGGCCACGTACCAACTGTCCGGCGGAGAGATTCCACGGTTTCTGATGAGGTCCCAGGCAGTTCCCGAGAGCACCATGCCGGGCACATAAATGATAGGTAGAGTGAGAAAGTCAAGGACGCGCCTTTCAACCTCGTCGATCTCTGACGTTCCGGAATCAGAACGCCCTCGTGCCCTCTTATGCGCACATTTGATGAATTCGTGCAACAACAAATCGGGAGCATAGGCGACTACGTCGTGACAACGGATTGCGTTCTCGAGTCTACGTGCCGTTTTCGTTTGTGGTTCATTGAAGAATGCCGGGAACAGTGCTGAGTTGTCGGGAACGATTCGACGACGGTCCGGCATTCGATCACTCTCTGCTCAGCGATCGGCGTCCACATGGTGGACCGTCATCGGCTCACGATCGACAGCTTCCGCCAGTTGCCTCGATGCTTCCTCATTTGTTCGCATCACTTCGTGCGTGAGACGATAGCATATTCCACGAAAGACTCTCCGGTCGTCGGATTTAATGATGGGACGAAGCCAATACTCAGTCGTACGTGCAAAACCGTTCTGAGCCGCCCATTCTTCGATCTCAGCAATCGCCTGCTTGTTCTCATTTGCGTCGCTATCGATTTGGACGACGTTGAATTCTTTCCAGTTTGATGGATCAATCGCAATGATGGCCATCGTGAGGCCTCCTTTGCCATGATTATAGCCTACAGGGCCGTCATTGCTCCATACGTCTCCGGCCGGCGGTCGCGGAAGAATTGCCAGACATTGCGGACCTCGCGGATCTGGTCGAGATCGAGGTCGGCGACCACCACGTCGTCCTCCGACCGCTTGCCCTCGGCCAGGATTTGGCCGCGCGGGGAGCAGAAGTAGCTGCTGCCGTAGAACTCGCCGAACCGCCAGGGCTCCTCGTAACCGGGCCGGTTGATCGCCCCAATGAAATACTGGTTGGCCACCGCGTGGGCCGGCTGCTCCAGCTTCCAGAGGTATTCGCTGAGCCCCGCGACGGTCGCCGACGGATTAAAGACGATTTCCGCGCCGTTCAGGCCCAGGCAGCGGGCGCCCTCCGGGAAGTGGCGGTCGTAACAGATATAGACGGCGACTTTGCCGACCCGCGTGTCGAATACCGGATAACCCAGGTTGCCGGGCCGGAAATAGAATTTCTCCCAGAAGCCGGGGGCGCAGTGCGGGATGTGAATCTTGCGAAACTTGCCGAGATAAGTGCCGTCGGCGTCGATCACCGAAGCCGAGTTGTAATACACGCCGCTCAGATCCTCCTCATACATCGGCACGACCAGCACCATCTCGTGTTTTTTAGCCAGCTCGCACATCAGCTTCGTAGTCGGCCCATCCGGGATCCGCTCGGTCATCATGTACCACTTGGGGTCTTGCTCGCAGCAGAAGTAAGGCCCGTAGAACAGCTCCTGCATGCACACGACCTGCGCGCCCGCCGCCGCCGCCTTGGCGATCAGCGCGACGTGCTTATCGATCATCGACTTCTTGATCTTCTCGATGGGCGCCGTCGCCGGTTCGGAGAGCGTCGCCTGGATGAGTCCGCCTCGGATAATTCTCGGCATGGCTTGCTCGCTTTCATCGGCAAACAACCGGATCAGACGTCGAAGAGGCGGTGGTATCGTATCCTCCGTGAATCGGTCGTTCAAACCCCGCGCCGAAGGGCGGCTCGCCGATAGACAGCGGCTGGGCACAGTGCTTTCACCCCCGTGCTTGACACCGCCCGGACCATCTCGCAAGCTGCGGGGATGAGTACCCTGCCTCAAGCCGCTGCGATTGACCTGTCCGTCCAGCTCGGGCGACTGGCGCTCCAGAACCCGATCATCACCGTCTCCGGCACCTGCGGCTACGGCGACGAATACGCCCCGTTCATGGACCTGAACCGGCTCGGCGCCTTCACCACCAAGAGCGTCACGCTTCGCGAACGCAAAGGCAACCCCCCCGCGCGGATTGTCGAAACGCCCGCCGGCATGTTGAACGCCATTGGCCTCGCCAACGTGGGCTTGGAGCGATTTGTCGCCGAGAAGGTGCCGGTGCTCGCCAGGCTGAGCGTGCCGGCCATCGTCAACGTCGCCGGCCACACCATCGAGGATTACTTGGCCGTGTGCGAGCGGCTCGATCCCATCGAGACCATCGCAGCGATCGAGCTGAACGTCAGTTGCCCGAACGTGAAAGACGGCCTCGTCTTCGGCACCGACGTACATGAGATGAAGCAGCTCGTCTCCGCGGTGCGAAAAGTGGTGAAGCGGTCGCTCCTCATCGTGAAGCTGTCGCCGAACGTGACCGACATCACGCAACTCGCCCGCGCCGCGATCGATGCCGGCGCCGAATGCCTGTCGATGGTGAACACATTCGTCGGCATGGCCATCGACGTGGAGCGGCAGACGCCGGTGCTCGCCAACATGACCGGCGGCCTGAGCGGCCCGGCCATCAAGCCGCTTGCACTAAATCTGGTGTACCGCGTGTTCCACGAAGTGGCAGGCCCGGCCAACATCCCCATCATCGGCATGGGCGGCGTGCAGAACTGGAAGGACGCCGTTGAATTCATGCTCGCCGGCGCAACGGCGGTGGGAATAGGCACCGCGCTCTTCATCGACCCGACGACCCCCCTCGCCGTCATCGCCGGACTGGTCGAGTACCTTCGGCGACATGAGCTGTCATCGGTCCGCGACTTGATCGGCCGACTCAAGCCCCAACACGACGAACCGCCAGCCGGATAAATTTGACAATCTGAGCTCGATTTCGGGACTACGACGCGTTTGGATCAGTCCGTGGGATGGAGTTGATTACTCGCCTTGAGTTGCTCGATCGTTTTCACGATCGTGTCAACATCATCCGGTAACCACGCATCCCGCTCTTTCGCGTAATCCCCTTTGCCACAGTCGAATTGTTGAATAAACCTAATCATGCCGACAGGCCCGAGTTCACGAGCCAGAGCGCGTAGACCAGCACGACGTAATTCCGAAGGAGTTATATATGTCGTATTCATGATTGAAACACCTCACCCAACCAGACCGTCGGCGACTTCACCCGCACCCGCAACGAGCGCGTGTTCCGTTTTGCAACCCCGAGCATTTTGTCATCAGTTGTCAGCAACACATCGCATCGCGCCGTTTCCGCAGCAGCGATGTGCAGCGCGTCAGCGGCGCGAAAACCCATGTTCTGTAGTTCCCGACTGCGACCTGGGGGTAATGCCGAGATATTCACGACCTCCTGGATCGTTTCGACTGATAACGTCAAACGTTCTCGGCGTTCTAAATCTTCCGTGTTCAGTATCTCATAGTATAGTATATCACTCCCCACCCAAAACCAGTCGCCTGTTTGGAATCGGGCCATGACCGTCAATACGGCCTCTGATTCGAGCCGTATTCGGTCTTGCCTTTGATCATCGAACGGACGATTAAGGCAGCAGTTATCGAGATAAACCCGCATGTGTGGGAATCGCCAGATTTAATCCATTCAAGCGCGAGCCGTCGGCACGACACGCCCGGTTGTGTCATGCTCCGCACCCATCATCACGCTGGCCGGGTACTGGCCCACTTCCTTCGACGGAATATTCCGGTACCAGAACCACATCAACCCGCCCAAACCGATCACGAAGAGTCCCAATGTCGGCCAGAACGAGCGCCATGCCCCGATGACCATCTGCATGGGAAGCAGGAAAAGCGTGATCTGCCACATCAACGCGAACGGCACAGCCAGCAGGTCATCGCGGTGCTCGCGCTTCATAGCGGCCAGCACTTTCGAGGGCAGAATCGATTCGAGCGGCCCCCACAAACCGAACGGCCGCGTCGTTCGGTAGAAATGCTCGAGCACGCGTCGATCCGTGGGTGCGCTCAAGTAGGTGCCCAGGATGCAGCCGGTGAGCGACGCGCATAGACCGGTGGTGAACAACAAGCCGGCCGGCCAGTCGGGCGCATATTTCCACTCCAGAACAGCCGTCACCAGGCCCACGAGTGTGCCCCAGAAAAACCCCGTTCCGTTGAATCGCCACCAATAGAGCCGCAGCAGTAACGGCCCCGACAGACCGGCGCCCAGGCCCATGCTGATGAACTTCCACACGTCGTTGATGCTCTTGACGTAGTAAGCCAGCAGAAACCCGGCCGCTACGATGGCGATTCCGAAGATGTAGCTCACGGTGATCAACTCACGGTTTTTCGCCCGGCGACGCAGGTAAGCCTGCCAGATGTCCCTCGTGAAGTAGGAGGTGGCCATGTTCACCTGCGGCGACAGCGTCGACATGGCCGCGGCCACCAGCGACGCGATGAACAGCCCGCGCAGCCCCATCGGAATGGACATCAGGATCACCGCCGGAAGGATGCGCTCGGGATTGACCGTGCCTTCATAGCCGACCAACTGAATCTTGCTCGGCCACTCCCCGCCGAACATAGTCCTGAACTCGTTCTCGAGCTGCGGATAACGATCGGGGTGCTGCGCGATGGATGAAAGCTCCTGTGCCCACTTCTCTTTGGTGATGCCCGGCACGTTCTGCTTGATCCGGTCGGTCGCTCGGGTCAGCACGGACTGATCCGGATAGTTCTTGTTGACCAGGAAAAGGCCCAGCACGGCAAAACCGATCATCATCGGCCAGCGGAAGACCATCAGCCACGTCCAGAAGAAGGTCAGGATGCCGCAGTCGCGTTCGCTGCGGGCGCCGAAGTATCGTTGATCTGTCCCGGTGCCGATGCCGCCGATGATGCTGCGGGTCAGCCCCCAGAACCCGACGATGAACAGCCATTGCATGTTGTAGTATTCGGTGCCTTTCACCGCGCCCGCGATCGGCGCGAACCAGTGCGGCCAACTGCTCATCCAGTTCGCGTTGCCGGTGATCGAATGCGCCAGAGTTCCCAAATCTCCCTCATACCCGAGCACCTTGACTGCCGCCATGACGGAAATAATGACGACACTCACGAGGATCACGCCGGCCTGAAACAGGTCGTTGTACACCACCCCATAGAACCCGGACACGATCGTGTACAAGGTGGTGAGCCCGACGAGCACCAGCGCGCAATTCCTGGGCGAGAACGGCAGAAACATCGAGAGGAACAGGCCCGCTCCCACGATCAGGTAGGCGATCATGAACGTCAGTACAACGATGCTGGAGACCGCCGTGATGATGCGGGCGAACTGAGCGCCGGAGCTGCTCCCAAAGCGATAAATCTGCCATTCCGCGCCGGTCATGCACTTGGACCGATAGTGCCATTTACCCGTCCAAAGCAGCATGAAAACGAGAACCAGCACCGCCCCCCCGCGAAACTCCACGTACAGCCCGCGCGGCCCGAGCATGTACAGGAACGAGACGATCACCATCGTCCCGGTCATGTCCAGGAAGTTGGTCATCCCGGAGATGCCCAGCGCCCACCACGGCAGGTTCCGCCCGGCCAGGAAATAATCTTCGAGGCTTCGCGAGGCTTTCCGCCACAGGTACATACCCATGGCGGTCAGGATGGCGCAGTAGACGCCGATCACGGTGTAATCGACAGCATTGAGGTAGCGCAATCCCGCCCTCCTTATGAATGGGCGACGGCCGGCGCCGCGCGCGGGAGCGAGTCCAAGTGAAATCGGAAGACGACAATAACGGCTGCCACCGCTGAAAACCAGCCTGACCAGAGGATAGCGACAACGTGTCAGGACCGCGGCAACTTGTTGCCGCATGCGATTGAAGGGGACAGCGTTCGGCAACGAGTTGCCGCGGTCCTCGAAACCCGATCATTTCACCGGCTGCAAATGATTACGCCGCTTCGGCGTGCGATCGGATCTGACGGTGGCCTGCGTAGCGGCCGCCCCTTTCGGATCGCTCCCCTGCGAAACCAGATACGCCAGCAGGTCGGAAAGTTCTCCCGCCGAAACCCCATCCAGGCTCACGTCAGGCATCGGGGATTTATCCAGTTTCCTGCGCTCCACGATCTCATCGGCCGCCACGCGCACCCGCTCGCCAGCCCCGCGCACCACGATTACCTCATTGCCGTGCTGCTCGACCCAGCCCTCCAGCTCCTGCCCGTTCTTGAGCCGCACGACCTGCGTCTCGAAGCCGTCCTTGATCACCCGGCCCGGAAACAGGATCGACTCGGCGATGGAGGTCGGTGTCGCCGCTTTGCCGATCCCGCGCAGCGCCGGCCCGAACAGCTTCGTCTCACCCGCCACGTCGTGGCACGCCGCACAACCCAGCCGCTCGTAGACCTCCTGCCCCAGCCGCACGTTGCCGCCGGCCACTCGGCCCAGCATCTCCTGAACGATCGCGTCGGACTCAGACGCCGTCAGCGGGGGCGGCAGATCCAGCTTCTGCAGCGTCTCCTTCTCGATGCCGAACAGCGCGAGAGCGGCGGAAAATTCGTCACCCAAGTCCTTGTGTGCCGCCATCAGCCGTGGAGCCGCCGCCACCAGCATGTCGCGGATTCCGGCATCCGTCGAAAACTGCTTGCACGTGCGCAGGGCCAGGCGGGCGACGATGGGATCGAGCGATTCCAGCAAAAACTTCCATTTTGCGGGTGCGGGCGATTCCTCCGCGCCCAGCGTCGCAATGGCGGTCAGCCGTTCTTCGGGCGAAGTCTGCCGGCCCGCCGCGCCGCCGGCGGCGGCTGATCCATCGCGCTCGCCATTCACCAGACGCCAGACTTCATCGAACAATTCGGGATGCTGCCAGCCGATGGTCCGCACCGTCCGCAATGCCTGCTGCCGGACCGCGCCCTCGGGATCCCCCAGGCACGCCTTCACGAATGCAACGCCTGCCGGACCCACGTCGGCGCTCTCGATCAGACTCAGGGCGCCCAGGCGGTCGGCGGGCGCCGGGAGAGCGATTTTGCCCGCAGCGATGCCATCGAAAAACTTGGGAATCGCATCGGCCGGCACCCCCGCCATCGCGTCCGGCCCAAAACGACGGAGAATGGCCAGGGCGGCGCCGATGTGTTCGGCGTTGCCGCCGGCAGTGGATTCACGCCGCAGAAACGCCTGCAACGCCGGGATCTCGGCCGGCGTGGCCCAGCGACCGGCCAGCTCCAGAATCTCGTGCTCCCGGCCGGGAGGAGGGCTATTCAGGAGCATCGTAAACACTTGGCGAGCCGCGGGGTTCGTCGCTTCGAGCAGCCCCACGTCGAGCGCGATCCACGCCACGAGCTGCATCAGCTCCTCGGAGGAATTCGCCAGCGCTGCAAACTCCTCGGCGCTCATCCGCCGCGACAACTCCACCGCGCACTGATATCGCAGACGCCGATCCCGGATCGCGCCCGCCTCCAGCGCCCCCACCAGACACAGCATCTCCCATTTCGGCATCGTAGGGACACACAGCGCAGACTCTACGCGCCCCTCGGGATCGGGATCATTCCTCATTAGCGCGATGCCGGCCGCGACCTCTGAGGCATTCATGTCCCGCAGCATGCGCACACACATCGCACGAATCGCCGCATGCTTGCTGTTCTGCAGCGTCTGCCCGATCGCCTTAACCGCCTCGGGCGTCTCCATGCGCCGCAGCACCCACAACGCCTGCGCTACCGCGAACGGATCAGCATCCCACTCCAGATACAACGTCACCAACATGTCCTTCCGGGACGCCAGATACTGGATTGCCTCTTCCCGTTCCCAGGAACTCCTGCTCGCAAGATTCAGCAGCGCCTTACCCTGCTCATCCGGCAATCCCGCCAGACTTCTCACCACTGACTCATCCTGCATTCGAACCTCGCTCCGTTTGGCGGACACAATCTTGTAAATCCGCCCCGTCAGATCGTTCTCATCATCCCGCCCGTACCAATCCAGCATGAACAGGTTGCCGTCGCGGTCAGGCACGAGCTGCGTCGGCCGGAACATCGGGTCGCTGCTCTCCAGAAACACGCTCACGTCCTCGATCCCCCCGCGCTCGTTCGGCACATACAGATCAATCTTATGATTCACGCTCGCAAACCCATGCGCTCCCCAGTTGGCCACGAACAGGCTCCCCCAGTACCGCTCCGGAAACGCCGCATCCATGTAGCACAGCACCTGCGTATTCGCGCCCCGCTCCATCTCCGTCACCGGCGGTGACCACGGGTGTATGCCGGCCAGCCAGTTCCAGTCGCCGTGCCGCGTCTGAAAGTGATAGTCCACGCCGGGGATCGCCATCAGCAGCCGGTTCGGGTTTCCCTCGCCATTGCTCAGCACCCACAGGTGCCCGTATGCATCGAAATCGAACGAGAACGGCGCCCGCATCCCCTGCACCAGCAATTGGAGTTTAGTACCATCCGGCCGCAACCGGAACAGCGACCCCGTCGGCCCGCGCGTCTTGATCGTCGTCCCATCCGACCCGATCATCTCCACCTCGTGATCGCCGACGATCAGGTACAGCCACCCGTCCGGCCCGTACGCCACGCGGTACATCCCGAACGGGTTCCACGGCTTGGCCACGTCGTGCACGATCACCCGCCGCTCGCCCGCGGTGCCGTCGACGGCACTCCCATCCGGCCGCAGGTCCGCCACGATCAACTGGTTCAACGCCGCCATCCAGATCTTCCCGCCGCGAACCGCCAGCCCCATCACCGGGTCCTCAAAACCCTGCGCCACCACCGCCTTCCGGCGTGCCTTCCCGTCCGCCCCGATTTCGAGCATGACCACCGGGTTCGTCGGCGGCTTCACCGGCGTCCCCTCCGCCCCATACCGATACGTATGCGCCTCCGCCACGAACAACCGCCCGCGCTCATCCACCGCCATCGCGACGGGGTTAATCACCTCCGGCTCCTCCGCCACGCATCGAATCTCGAACCCCTCCTGCATGGTGAACAATTTCATCGACTCCGCCGCCGGCAGCGGCCGATCGCTCGGCGGCCGGCTGCCGGTATCACCCGGCTTGCCCTGCTTGCCCCACGGCGGCGTGCCCATCGGCCCCAGCTCCACCGCCGGTTGCCACCCGCTGTCGTCATAATCGACCGCCGTCCACTCGCCGTCCGCCCGCGCCGCCGCCCGCCACGACCCGTCCGTCACGATATGAATCATTTCGCCCTTACTCGTCTTCAGATCGCACTCAAAGAACAGCCCCGCCATCGCCTCATCATTCGTCGCCCGCACCGCGATCACATTCCGCCCGCTCCGCAGATGCCGCGCAATATCAAACTCCACCGGCAACTGCCAATCCGCCCCCTCGCCGACCGCCACACCATTGACGAACAGCTTGAACCGATTATCCGCCAGCACCAGCGTATGCGCCTGGTTGGCGGCCGCCGTCAGCTCGAACGTTTTGCGAAAATATCGTTCCCCCGCCGGCTGCGCCTCCAAATTCGCCCGCGGCCGGTCCCAGATCCAAACCCCGCGCCAGGGATCCCCCGCCCGAACCGTGCGCGCATTGAAAAGAACACCCGCGCCAAGAACCGCCGCCCCAAAAATGAGTCGCCGTGCAATCACTCAGACCTCCCAAAAAGCGCCCTCGCCAGCGTCATATTACCCGCCAAACCATAGCCGCAGGTAGCGTCAGCCCCCGTGTCCGGCGGTGTCCGGAGCGCCGGCCGCTCTGTGCACTCTGTGACCTCTGTGGCCAAAAAAACGGAACACCGCCCATGTTCTCCTGGGAATGGAGACATGGCGGATGTCGAACGAACAAAAGAATTGGAAAAGAGATGAATCGACCGCCTCAAAAAATAATGCTACTCTGCGTCCGCGCGACTTGGCGGTGCGATACGAACCCGAACGAAGCCGATCCCGAAAGGCGAAAATCCGCATTCCCGCTCAGCCAATTCGGTTTCTCTCCGCTCCCGCGAATTCTTTTTTTACCAAACGAAGCCATTCACGCCGTCACGCCAGCCACCGCGCGCAGCCTATTCCGCATCGTGCTTTGTTTATCCGCGCCCATCCGCGGACCGCGGTGTTCAATCCGCACTCCGCAATCCGCAATTCTTCTCAGTCTTCCGGCCGGATGCCCGTCGACTCCGACAAACTGGTGAAGCGGTGGGAGCCGATGACGGCTTGCGGGGCGCCTTCGGGCCAGATGGACACGCCGACGTTGACGTTATTTTCGATGTTGTCCAGGCCGAAGGTGAGCGCCGCGTACCAGCGGGGGAACCGGCGGATCAGCGAGATGTCGAATTCCTCCGTCTCGCCGCGGTTCAGATCGTAATAGGTGCGGACGGCCACGCGGTGCTTGAAGTTGATCTCGTAGTTCGCCCCGCCGCCGATCAGGTTGGAGTCGGTGTCGCCGATGCGGCGATAGCCGACGAAGTACGAGAACCGCGGCGTGCGCTCGACGGCGTACGAAATGTCCAGCAGGTCCATGCTGCCTTCGCTCAGGTCGAAGTTGGTTTCGGACAGGATCGCCGTCGTGTCGCTGATGCGATACATGAAGTCGGTGCGGACGTGATTGCGGGCGATGCTGTTTTCCGGCCGGCTGTCGTAGAAGCGGCCGATGGATTGTTCATATTTCGGCTGGTTGCCGAACAGGTTGAGTTCGACATCGAACGTGATCCAATCGACGTTACGCCACTGCCCCGGCCCGCCGCGGCGCGTCTGCCACGCCTGCCGCAACGCCAGCGACGAGCCGTAGAAATCGTTGATGCTCTCGATCCCCTCGTCGAACGGGTACAGATCGCGGCTGTCCTGATTGCTCGCGCTGAGCCAGCCGGTCGCCTCCGGCTTGATCACGTGCCGGATGCCGCTGATGTCCAGCAGTTTCGACTCAATCTGATCGTAGACGCGCCAGAACTGCGTGCCCATACGCACACCGAGCATGCCGAACAGCCGGTCGAGCGAACCTTCCGCCGGGCTGTTATCCCAATACCCCGTGCGGCCCATGGCGAACGGCACGATGTTGGTATTGCCCAGCTTGATCGGCAGGTCGATCTCGTTGCGGGTGTCGGCGCGGAAGGTGATGTCCGAGCCGTTGTCGAAGATCCTGCGGTTGTCCGGCTTGTATCGGGCGAAGCCCAGGTGCGATTCGTTGTAGTAACTGGCGATCTCGGCGATCGGCTGGCCGATCCAGTTGAACGCCAGATCGGGGAAATGCTCCGTCTGAGTCAGGAAATTCAGGATGCGCCACTGGGCCAGGGTGGTGAACGCCCAGTTGTCCTGCTGCTTCTTCAGATAGAGCAGCGTTTCCTGCTGCTTGCCCTCCTCGAACTCGGCTCTGAAGTATTCATCCATGAAGTTCGGATCGCTGATCCACGACGCTTCGAGCGTCAGCTCCCAGCCCTTGGGCAGGAACTCGCGGTGGCGGATGGTGTATCGGCCGCGATTCTCCGTGCCGGGGTCGCTGTCGCGGTACGGCCCGAGGTTGTCCTCGCCGTGGTCGTGGATGTAATAAGTCCGAATCAGTCCATAGTTGTTCTCGGTTGCGTAATCCACGTCGAGGCCGATGGCGGGGCCGCGCTCGCTGAAGTAATCATGCCGCAGTATGGCATCGACGCCCTGCGGCTTTTCAAGCCCCAGCAGATTGAACAGATACCACTTCGACTGGAACGTGGCTCCGAAGTCGTCGTCGTAAGCGAACCGCATGCTCTGGATCGCTGTTTCGCTTCGGGTGAAGTCACCGGCCCCATACGGCCAGTACGCGATGGGGACGCCCTCGACGTTGAGCGTGGCGTCGTAGACGCGGAATTGGCCGGCTTCGATGCTGGTGATGCGGCCGGTCGGGTCGCGGGCGGTGGTATCGGTCAGGTAGACGCGTTCGGCGCCGATGTGCACGTGCGGCGTGTGGAATTCGCTCGTGCTGATCATCGCCTTACGAGCGAAGTATTCCGTCGTCGAGAGCTGCCGGACTTCCATCGCCCGCACGTAGATCGGCACGTTCCGCTCGGGGGCCATCGCCTTCATCACGGCGTCGAGGATCAGCGCGCGATCGTTCTCGAAGTCGTAATACAACTCCGATGCCCGGATCATGCGCTCGCCGCGCGTGAGCACGACGTTTCCGCGCAGATACACGCCGGTGACATCCGCTTCCATGCCGGCGCTCATGCCGAGCGTGCCGGTCGATTCGGGCTTGATGTCCTCGGGCGTCTCGGTCGGGAACGGCTCCTCGCCCGGGGCGGTGGAAGTGCCGGTTCCCGCAGGCTTAGCCTGTTTGGGTTGGCGTTTGGCCAGGAACAGCACGGCCGCATCGGCCCGGATTTCCAGGAACTCGCCGCTGTCTTCCAGACCCTGAGAGACGTATACGTCTCCGGTGGCCGTGATGATGCCTTCCTTCCGGTCGATCATTCGATCCTTTGCGGTATGGCGGACGAGGGGGCGGACTTTCGGCTGCTTCGGGACGGTGATTCTCGCGCCGGGTTGGACGGCTTGCAGATCCTGTGGCTGCGTGGCGGCCCTATCCGCCATGGCCTGACGGGTTTTCGCCGCCTCCTGGTAGAGTTTCGTATCCGCGGACGATTCCACGGTGTGAACGTCGGCTTCGACGGCTGGGGGGTCAACGGTGTTAAATGTCACGAACAGGAGGGGAGCGGTGGTGAGGGTGTCGGCCGAGTCGCGGACCTCCGCTTCGCCGTTCAGAAACAACTCGAAATGGTAATAGACGGTTTTCTGCCACACGCTTTTCTGCATCCAGACGACCGCTTCGCGGCTGCGGACCCTCCGTTCGCCGACCTGTGCCGAAAAATCGCCATAAAACTGGAGAACCTGTGTGCCGTCCTCGAGGGCCCAGACATGGGCATAATCGCCGAAAAACTCGGGCTGGGTGCGAAGAATCCCGGCGGGCAACAGAGCGGTGGCGGCGTCGACGTCGTCCACCGGCACCAGGGCCGGCGCTTGCGCCTCTAAACGGGCGCAAACAAATGCCGCGAGCAGGAGTCCCGGTGCAAAGAGCCGTGCAGTCCTTCGCAAGGCATCGCACCTTTCGGTGGTGAAAAAAACGCGTCGAAAAAAACAACGGGCCGCGATCTGTTTCCTCCGGATCGTCCGGGCGACGCCGCGGCTCGCCGGCCGATCGATTGGGCTGGATTATAAGTGGGGCGCACATCAAGTCAAAGCAAATAACTTTGTGGACCAGCGCTTGATAATGGTTCATAATAGAAGTGACTCCGATGGCGATCAGGAGCAACACGAGGAGAGCGCGACATGGAAAAACCCAAACGATCCTATTACCTTCCGGGAAAGTTGGTATCCACCTTTGACAAGGAATGCACCAGGTCGGGATATGTGAGGGAAAAAGTGGTTGCGGCGGCGATGCTGTCGTTTCTGGACAGTAATCCGGACGTGCGGAGCAGGATGTTCGATCGGCTGGAGGGTTATCTGAGGTCCAAGAAGTAGCGAGCCGGCGCAGGCGAGCCCTGGCCCATCGTGCGCGTCGCATCACGATGAAGCGCTGATCTTTGGAAGTTCACAAAACAAAGCAGGTGATCCGAAGCTTGTGCGATTCGGATCACCTGCTTTTTGTTATGCTTCCCCGGAGATGTTCTACGAACTGAGCTGGAGGAACGCCGTCCAGTAGCCTGTCCTAGCGCTACCCTTTGGTGGCGAGCGAACCTTGATCCGGACGCCGTTGGCCAGTTGCTCTTTGCCCAAGGCATCGCGAAGAGCGCTGACTGAGTTGACCGGCTTGCCCTGCACGCTGTCGATCAGATCACCGGGGCCGATGTGCACTGCGGCGGCTTCACCGAGCGGCTCCACTTCGGTCACCACCAGTTTGTTCTTGGCATCCGCATCGTCCGTCCAGCCGAATTGTTTGGCGGTTTCATCGGTGAGCGGCTCCACGGTCATGCCGAGCGCCTCGATAGCGGCTTCTTCGGCGGATTGGTCCTCTTCCTGTTGGTGCGGGCCCCGGCCCCGCCCGCCGCTGCTCCGGGCGAAGAAGTTTTCCGGCTGCTTCTCGATGGTAGCGGGGATGGTGATTTCTTCCTTGTTCCGCCAGACGTTCAGGTCAACCTTGGTGCCCGGTTTGGTGTGGGAAACCAGACCCTGAAGTTCGGCGGTGGTTTTCACCTTCTTGCCGTCGAAGCTGAGGATAATGTCGTCCCTTTTCAAGCCGGCTTTTTCGGCAGGTGTCTCCTTGATGCCCGGTATCTTGGCATAGTCCTCCAAGAGTACGCCGGCTTTTTCCTTAAGCCCGTACGACCGGGCCATCCATGGCTGCCACTCGTCGGAGCCTTTGATGCCCACACCGAGGTAACCGCGGACGACCTCCTTGCCTTCTTGTAAGGTCGGCAGAATGTCCTTCACCATGTTTGATGGGATTGAGAACCCGACGCCCATGTACCCGGCCACCGTGCCGCTGGTGGCGATGGCGGTGTTGATGCCGATGACTTCACCGTGCATGTTGACCAGCGGGCCGCCGCTGTTGCCGGGATTGATGGCCGCGTCAGTCTGGAGGAAGTCGTTGTAGTCGGCGATGGGCGTACTGCGGCCTTTCGCTGAAATGATGCCCTGTGTGACCGTTTGCTCGAGGCCGAAGGGCGCGCCGATCGCCAGCACCCAGTCGCCCACTTCCAACTGGTCGCTGTCGCCCAGCGTGACCGCGTGGAGACGTTCGGCCGGAATCTGGAGCAGGGCCAGGTCGGTGTGCGGGTCGGTGCCCAGCAACTTCACTTTTGACGATGCGCTCTTTGGCGATCCGCTGAAGGTTCGCCCGTCGGCCAAAGTCACTTCGATGCGCATTTCCTGGCCATCGTCATCGGAGGCGACGTGATTGTTGGTCAGGACGTAGCCATTCTCAGCGTCGATAATGACGCCGCTCCCGCTGGCCTGTTCAGGAGTTGGCTTCGGTGCCGGCATCTGAAACGGTTTGCCATCGCCGAAGTCCTCAAAGTACTTGCGGAACGGCTCGGGAAGCTCGCGGAGGTCGCGGGGATCGATGCGCTGCTGCTGGCGCCGGGCCGTGGGCGAAAGCGTCTTGGTCTTGGGAGCGGTGGTGGTCATGATCTGCACGACCGCCGGTTTGACCTGTTTGGCCACCATGCGGAAGGTGTCTGAAATCTCCTCCACGCGGCTGAGGTGCTCCCGGCCGGCTTCCAGCTTGCCTTTCTCGGCGGCGTAAGTCACGCTGCTGACGATGCTGTCGTGAAAGACGAAGCCCGCCGCCGCCACGGAAAGGAGCGTAAGGCCGGCTACACGAAGTCGTTTCGTCGGGTTGGTCATCTGCGAACCTCCTGAAGGTTGATAAAGTTCCGATCGTTCAGTTCAGGGCGCGACACGATGCGCCTGCCGCTTTCATATCGAATACGGACTCAATGGTATAGACGATCCCCGGCGAGGCATCCTGTCAAACGCATCCGCACCGCGCCCCCTTGCCCGATTACACCTGACGGCTCCGCCGCGGCGAGCGGCTCGCGGCTAAACTGAGGATACCTCCGAACAGGAGACAGAACGCACCGGCAGCCGTGACCGCCATACCCGCCCTTAAACCGGGCGGATAATAGCGGAACTGTACATTGTGCCGCCCGGCAGGAACTTTGACGCCCTGGCAGACAGCGTTCACACGGTAGAGCGGGGCGGAGTCACCGTCGAGCTTTGCCCGCCACCCGGCATTATAGGATTCATTGAATACCAGCCACTCATCGGAAGCGGAATCCACATCCACATCGAGTTGATGCCCGGCGGCCCGGCGGTAGCTGATCCGTCCCCGACCGCTGTCGGGCGATCCGGCGGCTTCGGGAGCCGATTCGACGATGGCTGTCCGGTCAGCACTCCGTGGATCGGGCGGCAGCAGCAGCCGATCCACCGCTTCGGTCACGCTCGCAACATGCTCAACGTGCTCGGCGAGCCAGACCAGCTCGACGGTCCCCGGCAGCTCATACAGACTGATACCCCCCGGCAGATCGGCCCGGTGCACGAATGCGGAACCTTTATCAGAGCCCGAAGCGCTAGCGAGGGTTTGTGGCATGAAACCCTCGCTTGCGTTTCGGGCTATGGAGTTCGGCCCGGCGGAGGGTTGCGATGCTGCGGGGGATGATTCAACCGCTCCGCCGACGCGCCCGAAGCTGGCCCGTCCGGCCGACAGCGCCTGCCCGATCTCCGATTTGATCCGCACGAACGCCGGCCCGATCGCCCGGTCGAAATAGTACACGAATCGAAACCGCCGCCAGCCCGCGGATAAATCGACCGGATCGATGGAGCGCGTCCGGCCGATTTCTTCGTTCGGTGTGATCTCCATGCGCACGAACCATCGACTGGCGGAGCCGGCGACAGGCTCGGCATCGAATTCGAGGTGGTAGATACCAGGCGAATCGATGCGCAGCGGCCATAGCACGCCATCCACCCACGGGATCGGCGTCATCTCCTGCGCTCCGGCAATCGGTTTCAATTCAGAGACGTTCAAAGACGGCAGCATCGCCGCGCGCATCAGCTCCCGTTCTTCCGGCGAGCGCACAGCGATGAAGCGCACGCCCAGCGACCGCAGCAGCGCGGGATTGCGCAGGTGCGCGAGCATCTCTTCACTGGCGCCCCAGGCCATGAACCGCAGCAGCAGGCGATTGCTGGTCGCCCACAACGGGCCGTAGCCGTTCAGCGTGGCCATTCCGTGCTGCATGTTGGTCTGCGGCCACAGAATCTCCAAAGGGTGGTCATAACTGGGATTCGTCCGCGGGACGAGCAGGCGGTCGCCGGGACGCGGTTTGAGTTCGTCAATGGCTCGCGCGAGAGGCGGCCGCGCGGGCAGATCGGCGCGCGTGTAGGTGCCGACATCGACATCCACGAACGCGGCGACGATCGCGAGGTCAAGGATGCAGATCGCAAATATCCACGTGAAGATTCTTGGCGAGCGCGTGCGGCTCCAGCGGATCAGCAGATCGCCGATCACGATTATCAGGAGCATGGGCCACCAGAGTGCGGGATTTGACAGCCGCACCGCGCGCTGGAATCCACTCCAGTTCGGCTGATTGTAGTGAGCCGGGATCAAAGCCGAGAGCCGCCCGGATGCGAGGCGAGCAAGCAACATCAGCACGAAACAAAAACCGACCACGACCGGCAGCGCCCGTGTGACGATCCATCGGATTCTGCGGGCGACGCGCTCGGCATCGTTACCGCCGCGGAAAATCGCTGATGCGACAGTAGACGCTAGCACAGGCATCGCCACCGACCACACCAAAATCCACCGGGCCGGCACGCGCAGACTGCGATAGAAAGGCACGTGAAACAGCCACCCGCTTGCCGGTGTCAGATCGCCCACGGCGATAATGAGTGCGACGAGCGATGCGACCCACCAATAGATAACCTCTCGATTCCATTTCAGAGCCGCGACCGTAAGGGAGCGGTTTGCGGAGAACCGCTCCCTTGCGGTCGCGGCTCGGATGGTCCTCGTGGTGCCGCTCAGTTCCACTCGCCACAGCGCAGACGATGCCGCCGCCAGCAGCAGAATCGCGATCGACGCATACGGCCACTGCTCGCACATATGCGAGATGCCCCACCACGGCTGTTTCCACAGGCTCGGCGAGGTGATGCCGAAGAAGAGCGGGAACAGCAGCATGATGGCCGACGAGAGCACCCAACTGTTTTCGATGAACAGGTAGTAAGCAGCGGTTCCGCGGCCGCTGCCGGCGAAGTGCAGCAACGTCGGCAGGAGCTGGATGCCGCCGAGCATCACGCCGATGGTCATGCCCGCCGGGTATATCCACCAGAGTGACCGCCGTTTCGGCCACAACACGACGGCGACATAACCGGTGAGGAGAGCGGCGGTGATGATCGACGGCTGAATGTGCTGAACGAGCATTTGCATGCCGAACGCCGCGACGGCGAGGGCGAAGTGGAGAGTGCGGCCGGTGTCGGCGAACCTTCGCCAGCCATATAAAATCCACGGCAGCCACGCCACCGCGTGATGGATGGTGAGATGGCCGCGATGGGCGACGAGATAGCCGGAGAACTCAAAGGCGATCGCGCCGAGGAATGCGGCCCGCCAGTCATGCCGCGATGCTCGCAGGAATCGGTACATACCGGCGCCGGCCAGGGCATAGTGGAGCAGCAGCGTCAGCGGGTACGCCACCAGCGGCGGCAGTACCACAAAGAGGTATGTGGGAGGGTACCACAGACCGCTCTGCGGGTCGGCGGCGATAGGCGTGCCCATCGAGACGAGTGGGTTCCATAGCGGGAATTCGCCGGCGCGGATCCGCTCGCCGATGTACTGCCGTATGGGCAAGTAATAGATGAGGTCGTCGCCCAGCGCGGATGCGCCACCCAGCCGCCAGACGCCGAGGAACACAACCGCCGGCAAAAGGACGATGGTGAGGCTGACCAGGATACGCCGTCCAAATGGTGCGAGTCGGCCGCTTGCGGGTGACCCAGCGGATCGATCCGGCTGATGACTGATAGCTGATAGCTGAGGGCTGTTTTTCACGCCGATCGCAATTGTCTACGGCAGTCGCGGCAGACCCATTGGCCGGATTCGATCCGGTGCAGCGAGCCCAGGCGGCCGCAGCCTTCGCACAACTCGACGCGCGTGCCGTGAGCGGCCACGGCGGCTTCTTCATTCTGTTCGAGGATGTCTTCGAGGAGTTGGACCTGGAGCGAGGCGTTGATGGACCGGTCGCGCTGCATGGCCAGGAACTGGGCGAACGCGCCGGCGAGCATAAAACCGATCAGGCCTCCTCCCGCCACCAATGCCGCGGCCAGGCATAACTCACTGGCATCGTAGGTATTGAGGGCGTTGGGCAGAGGCCACCGCCGCAGGTCGCCGTCCTGCTCGGCTTCGGCCCGAAGCCACAGATAAGCGCCGCAGCCGATACCGCCCAGCAGCATCATCACCGCCAGGCTATAGAATGAGGCGATGAGGAAGCGGATGATGGGATAATCACGTTTCCGCGCCATGCGGGGTCATCTTACCGAGGCAGGGTGGAAAGTCCAACCCGGTTTAGCGGCGCCGCGTGCGGCAACCCCCGTCGCACGCGACGGGGCCAAATGGGCGTGGTTTATCGAATCTTCCCCGTTCATTACAATGCCCATCGAACCGAGCGCCTCTGGAAAGACCTGAATGCACCCGTCTCTCTTCAAGTACATTGACAGATGCGGCATCTTCTCGTTGCTGCTGATTGCCTGCCTGGCCGGCGGATGTTCGAAGGATTCAATCGTCCCCAACCTCGGGCTGCTGGGGCAATCTCAACCTTATCTCTACGCCGATCAGGACTGGCTGCTCGTCTTGCGGGAACACGTGCGCAGCGGGCTGGTCGATTATCAGAGCCTCTCCAAGGAGCGCGAGCCGCTCGATCGCTACTACGCGCTGCTGAGCCAGACCGGCCCCGGCATCACGCCCGCGCAGTTCTCTTCACGGCCGCAGATCGTCGCCTATTGGGTGAACGCGTTTAACGCGCTGGTGCTGGTGGCGGTCCTCCAGCAGTATCCGATCAAGACGATATACGATGTATCTCTTCCGCGGCTCGAATACGAATACACCTTTCGCGTGGACGGCCAGCTTCGGAACCTGGCGTGGATTGAAAGCGAGATACTCAACCAGAGCGCGGGCGACGTGCGGGCGCTGCTGGCGACCAGCCGGGCGGCCCTGGGGACGCCCCGCCTGACCAACCAGCCGCTGCGGGCCAGTACGCTCGAGCGGCAACTGAACGATGCCGCCGCCGATGCGCTGGATAGCCCGAACCTCCTGACCGTCGATCACACCAGTCAATCCATTCTCGTCTGGCAGCTCATCCTTTACCGGCAGAACGATTTCATCAAGTACTGGAAGACGCATCGGCGGGTGCAGACCGCGTTTCTGTATGACGTGCTGCTCGATCTGGCGTCGGTGTCCGAGCGCCGGGCACTCCAGAGCGCGGTCGGTTATACTTTTCGCGAGATCGCGTTCGACCGCACGTTGAATGATCTCGCGCTGCGGCCAGCGCCGGCGATCCGGCCGGGTTGATTTGTCATTCGAGGTTATCGCTGAATGAAATCGCTCGATCCAGCCGTTGTGGAATATGTCCGCGGAGCTGTGGCCGGCGAGCGTTATGCGGCGTACATGCGCGACCTGCTGGTCGAACTGATCGCGATCAACACCGCCGCGGAGGGGCCGCTCGATGAGATCGCGGCGCGGGAGCGGCATCTGTTCGACCGGATCGAGCGCGAGATCCGCGATGCGGCGGGCGACGCAGCGCACGTCGAGCGGCCGGCGATCGATCCGGCGATTGCCGGCGATCCGGCCTACAGTCCGCCGGGTTACGCGGCTGACGCGGACGGGAATGTGCCGCCGGCGGAAGTGGTCTATGCGGGCCGCGGCAATCTCTTCGCGCTGGTTGGCGGCAATCGGGATAGCAAGCCGGCGGTCATTATGCATGCGCACGTGGATGTGGTGCCGCCGTGGTTCGGGCCGCGCGTGGATGGCGAGCGGATCATTGGCCGAGGGGCGTGTGACAACAAGGCGCAGGTCGCGGTGCTGCTCGCGCAGATGAAGCTGTTGCGGGAATTGGAAGGTAAGTTCGGATCCAGTCTCCCTGGGGGGCGGGTATATCAATTCGTCATCGATGAAGAGATCGGCGGCAACGGATCGCTCTCGGCATCGCGTGATGCGCGGTTTGCCGGCGTGCCGGTCCTGATGCACGAATCGACGGACCTGGTGCCCTACTGTGCCCATCGTGGAGCGGTTTACTATCGCTGCCGGCTTTCGGCGGGAACGAATGAGGGTATGTCCGCCGTTGAGCTGTTTCCATTCGTGGTGATGGCCCTCGAAAGCGAGGGCCGCAAACTCCAGCGCGAAACCGAACATCCCGGTTTCACCGCTGACCACGTGCAGACGAATCATGGCGTGCTGGGGTGTTATGGGCGGCATCCGGGCGTGGTCTGCGACCATGTGGCCGTGGAACTCACCACGCGCCTTAAAGCGAGCGACCAGCGCATCGCCATGAAGCTCACGCAGATGTTCGAAGCGGCGATGGCGGAATACAACTCCCGGTACGGCGACAAGCAGCAGGAGCGCGATTCAGGCGGCCGGCCGAAGGTCGAGCGTCATTTCGACGTGAAGGTGGATTCCACCGCGGAAGTGCAGCGGTTCCGTGTGGATATCTGGGGGCGGAGCGGGCACATGGCCGCCGTTCGGGAATGCGATGGGGCGATCACCAAGGCGGCGCTGCTGTTCACGGCGCTGCTGCGTTTCGCGGGGAAATACCCGAACATACAAGGCAGCGCGCGGCTGGCGGACCTCCCGCCCGACGATGACGGCCGCGGCATGGTCCTGGAGGGCGGTCAGGGTTTTACGCCTGCGCATCAAATGGCCGACGTTCAGGCCCGCATGACCGCCGCCGCATCCGAGGCGGTGAAAAAGTATTGCAAGTTCCGCGGCCGCCGCTTTGAACCCGGCATGATTCAGATGTCGTTCGATCGGCTGCACAACAATGCGTATGCCGATTCGCCGGAGATCGCGCCCATGCAGGCGTTGCGGGCCGCGTGCGCCGCCGTCGGCCATCCGCTTGGCGCGCCGGTGGCGTGGGAGACGAGCTGCGATGCCCGCATTTATCATCACCGGGGTCACCCGGTGGCGATTTTCGGTGCGGGTAAGCTTTCCGCCGCGCACAGCGACAGCGAATTTGTGGAGCTCGGCGACCTGCGGAAAGCACTGACGATCAGCACGCTGGCGACGTGGGCGATGATGACGTGAGGACGGTGACGTATCCGAACCCACCACGCAAGTGGCGGGCCGGACCCCGCACTGGCGTGCGGGGTTCTGACAGAGAGCTGTCATGAGTTCAATGGCCGATCTGATCGAGCGGGTGTTGCCGGAAGTGATCGCACTGCGGCGGGAGCTGCATGCGAATCCCGAGCTTTCGCTCAAGGAGTATAATACTTCTCGTCGCGTCCGGGAGATGCTGGCGCGCATACCGGGCTTGAAGATTCTGCCGCCGATGATGGAGACGGATGTGGTCGCGGTGCTCAACGCGGACCGCGCGGGGCCGTGTCTGGCATTGCGGGCGGACATGGATGCGCTGCCGATCAACGAGGAGACGGACGTCCCGTACAAGTCGAAGGTGCCGGGCGTGATGCACGCCTGCGGTCACGACGGGCATACGGCCGTGCTGGTGGGGACGGCGATGGTGCTGTCGCAGATGGCGGAGGCGCTGCCGGGGAAGGTGAAGTTCATTTTCCAACCGGCGGAGGAGGACCAGGGCGGGGCGAACGTGTTGTGCGAGCGCGGCGTGCTGGAGTCGCCCAAGGTGGACGCGGCGGTCGCGCTGCACAGTTGGCCTCAGCAGCCGGTGGGGTACCTGACCATTCGCGGCGGGCCGGCGACGGCGGCGAACAACGAGTTTCACGTCACGGTCCGCGGCCGCGGCGGGCACGGCGCGCAGCCGCATCGCTGCGTCGATCCGATTGTGGCGTCGGCGCAGATCATCACCGCATTACAGACGCTGGTGTCACGGAGCGTGGCCCCGCTGGATTCGGCCGTGGTGACGGTCGGACAGATCGCGGCCGGCACGGCATGCAACGTCATACCCAACGAGTGCCGGATGAAAGGCACGATCCGCTACTACCGCCCGGAGACGGGAAAGATGTTGCAGGATTCGGTGCGGCGGATCGTGGAAGGGACGGCCCGCGCACTTGGGGCGGAGGCGGAGGTGGCGATTTTGCCGGGTTATCCGCCGCTGGTGAACGACGTGAAGCTCGCCCGGCTGGCGGAGTCGGCGGCGAACGACCTGTTCGGAGCGGAGCACGTGGTTACGACTGAGGAGCCCAGCATGGGTGCGGAGGATTTCGCCTTCTTCGCCCAGCGCGTGCCGGGGATGATGTTCCGTTTGGGCATCCGCCCGGAGAACGCCGCGACCGCGCCGGGCCTGCATCATCCGTCCTTCAATTTCAACGATGCCGCCCTGCCGATCGGCATCGGCATGTTCTGCGAGATCGCACGACGGTTTCTCGTAGGGGTTAAGGAATAGAAACGAGGCAGTTGCGGCCGGACCCGCGGCTCACGCCGAATCCGTCGGGAAGCCGCTCGGTTGCGAAAACGGCGGCGGGACAAAATCCTTCCGTTCGCAGATGGCCAGCACGATCCCCTTGAAATGATTGATGTGATAGCTGTCCAGCCGCAACGGGCGCGAGTCGCCGTTCGTCCGGCAGATCAGATCCACCCACCCCTTGGCGACATACTCATCGACCTTCAGTCCGGTCATGGCGTCCCAGGGAACGTGCTTGCGATTGATGGTCAGCCCGGTGTCATCCAGCACCGCCCGTAGCGTGACCACCTGATAGAACTTGAAAGCCATGAACAATGAAATGAGGGTCAGACCAGTCGCGAGCACCTTCTGCATGAAGATGTCCGACTCGGTATGTTCCGTGGAAAGCTGAATCTTCGGCTTACCGAGGGTTTTGCCGTCCGCCACCTGGATCTCGGCGTATGCGGCCGGGCCGACGTACCAGAGCGTCTGCTCCCGCACGTTTCGGCTCTTGCCCAGTTCGGTTTCGACCTCCGCCTCGCTCATGCCGGCGTGGATCTTCTTGATGCGATCGGGGAGCGTGTAAATCGGGGTCACGGACTTGTCGGCCGGTTCGAGCGGGCCGGTGGTGACGTCCACCACCTTTCCATCCGCCAGGCGAATGGTCGCTTTCATGTCCGAACCGACGTAAGTGAGCTGTTTTTTCTGTTCGAGCGCGGGCTCTCCGAGCAGCGCGTCGAGCTCGCCGCGGGGCATCCCCGCGGCCTCAACGATCCGCTTCAGGTGATCGGCGGTCACCCGCGGATTGATCTTCGGAGCGTCCGGTTTCGGCAGCGCTTTAAGTTCCCATTCTTTAAGTGCCCATTCGAGGTTTTTGTTCGGCCACCCGCGCAGACCGTCATAGGCGAACCACCCGGCGAACACCGCGCACATGGTCAGGACGATCAAGGTGCGGATTCGACGCTCACCCGTAGTGCCCGATTCAATTCGCATGGTTGCGAGACCCCACTCCGCCGGATAGCTGACCCCGTCTGCGAGCCGTTGAGGTGGATATGATTTCAGGTTCGGCGAACGTTTGCAAGCCGGGAGAGAATGCGATTTCGCGCTGAAGCTCAGCCATGCCCCAATTCGCGGCGAAGGGCCTTGTCGAAAGCGAATCCACTTACCATAATAACGGTAGTGGCTGAGGGATCAGCCACCGGACATTTTGAGGAGAAGGCTCAAGATGAAGAGCATTCTGGGGGCACACTGCGACGACTTCCACACCAGCAGCCGGCTTTTTTTCAAGCTCGACCTGTCTTTGGAACGTGAAACCATACTTCACTTCTTCGATCGGGTCCGCCGGGAGGTCCCGTCGATGCGGCGGTTCCGCCGGCGGGACAACGCGCTGCTGCTCGAAGAGAACGATTCCGAAACGCGCGGCGAGGCCCAGCGCTGGGTCCGCCTCGAGCCGGGTTCGCTGCGCTTCGGCAATTTCGCCCCGCCGAGCCGCGAATACTGCCGGGAGTTCGCCCGTTTCCTGCTCGAACAGGCCCCGCACCACCTGACCATCAGCGACCTGGACATCGATCATCTCGAGGTGGTATACGGCTTCGA
Source organism: uncultured Planctomycetales bacterium (assembly GCA_964384465.1). GTDB lineage: Bacteria > Planctomycetota > Phycisphaerae > UBA1845 > PWPN01 > CAYLLT01. The sequence continues at coordinate 64,026 of CAYLLT010000007.1, forward strand.
TATGGAGTTCAGCGGCAACCACGATCAGCTCGTGGCCGAGACGCTGTTCCGCGATCATCCGCTGGCCTCGTTCATCATGGGCGACGAGTCCGTCCACACCGTCGATTGCCAGCCGTATTTCGGCATCGCCCTCACGCCCAAGTGCGACATGCAGGCCTACCTGGAGATCAAGAGCCGCACCAGCTCGTTCGAGGTGCGCACCGGCGAATATGACGCCCAACTGCTCTCGGTCAACCTCAGCGTGCATCAATATTGGGGGTTCGAAGAGACCGGCGATCTGGCCACGGTACACGAAAAACTCTGCGCCACCGCGGAGGAACTGGCGGTCACGCGGATCGTCCCCCTAGTCGTCAACCCGCTGGCGCTGGCAATTGCCAGCCGATCCTGAGACGTGCGTCCACATACTCAAAGCCCACGTCAGGCCTGCCGTAGGCTTTAACTTCCATCTCCCTGCCGCACTGGACGCATTCCCCCGCTCGTGAGAACATCTATGAATGGGCTTCCGTCGTTTTGGAAAAAATGAGTTAAACCCCGACGAAGTGCGCATGACGCTGGGGGAGCACCTCGAAGAACTGCGCTCGCGTCTGATTCGCGCCATTGTGGCTCTGGCTTTGGGCGCCATCGCCTGCTACGTCTTCATCGATCCGATCCAGGGATTCCTCGGCGCGGCTGTATTTGCTGTTCTGCGCAATCACCACCTGCCCACCGACATGTACGTCTTCGGCCCGACCGAGCAGCTCATGCTCGAGATCAAGCTCGCGCTGATCATCGGATTCATTCTGACCGCCCCCTACAGCCTGGTTCAGTTGTGGGGTTTCGTGGCCGCGGGCCTCTACCCGCACGAGCGCAAGTGGGTCCGCCGGTTCGTACCTGTGTCGATCGTTCTCTTTTTTGTCGGAGTGATCTTTTTTGTGGTCATCGTCAATCCGCTGTTCCTCGAATTCCTGATTAATTATTCGACGAAAGAGCTGCCCGACATGGAGCGTTATCTTCCCTCGTTCCTTCGCAGCGAAGATTCCCGGTCCACGACGACGCGCCCGTTCGAAACGTGGCCGACCACACAGCCTGAGCTCTCGAGAATTCCTCCATTCAGCAACGATCCAAGGAATCCGCCGGAGGGTTACTGCTGGCTGAACCGTACCGCTCACGAGATCCGTGTCCGGTACGGCGAGCAGACGTATGCGCTGCGCCTTCAGGAGGTGGGACGGCACAACCGGATTCTGCCGACCATCCGCGTCACCGAGTACATGATGCTGGTACTGCAAACGGCGGCGGCATTTGGGCTCGGTTTTCAGGTGCCCGTCGTCGTGGCGCTGCTTTCAACCATCGGGATCGTCAGCGCTGCACAAATGACGGGTGTCAGAAAGTACGTCTGGTTCGTCATCGCCATTGTCGCGGCCGTGGTCACTCCCTCGCCCGATGTGGCCAGCATGATGCTCCTCTGTGTGCCGATGGTCCTGCTCTTCGAGGCGGGCCTGGTCGCCGCCCGCTTCATCGAGCGCGAGCGCGGCCCGAAAGAGGCATAGTTTCTATGAGCGTCCCGCTATCAGTCCGTGGTGAAAGTCGCCTCTTGACACGTGGAGTATAGTAGAAGCAGTAATGAGATTGGAATCGGTCACGGAGGACCAGCATATGGCGATGGGCAAGCGGGACTGCGAGGATCAGGCGAACTTCTGGATCCCCAAGGCGTTGCCGATGACGGCATCGCATCCTTTCTACGAGCAAGTCAACCGGATTCTCGATGGCCAAGGCTTCGACTCCTTTGTCGAGGGCCTGTGCCGGAAGTTCTACGCGGACAAGATGGCCGGCCGTCGCTGCCGGCGGCGGTGTACTTCCGGCTGATGCTGATCGGCTACTTCGAAGGCATCGACCCCTCGCGGGGCATCGCCTGGCGCATCGCGGACTCGCTGGGTCTGCGGCGGTGCAGGGCCGTTCGGCGCCGAGAGCTTCTCCATAACCGCTTCGAGGGCGAGGGCAGCCGGGTCTTTGCCCTCCGCAGCGGCTTGCTCACGAAGCCGGGCTTCGATCTCGGACGTAAGTTGAATGCTGAGCGACATCCTCACACTATTCTATCACAAGGAATAAGTTTTCGGTACCATCCGATCGTGTTATCTTTTCGGTATTGAGCACGAGAAGGTACTGTGTTCGTTAACCATGGTTTTGTGATATGCGGGGCGCAAAGATGAATGCATGGCTTCTCACGTGGAACCCGAGTCTATCCAATTCCCACTTCGCTGTCACGTCGTGGTTGCCATGGCATCGAGTCGTGCAAGCATCTCCTCCCGGCTCGGAGCAAATACGATGTGGCCGTGGCAGTCCAGTTCTACATCGCCCACCACCATGTCGCCACGGTTTGTTCGGCAGTAAATGGGCACTGACCACCGCTGCGTCGCAGCGTCAAACGAAGGATTGCCCGGACGAGTCATGTGACCAATGTTATCTACTAGGAAATCCCGGACACGCCTCAAGGGGTCCATACACGCACTCCTCGATATCCGGCATTGGCCCAGGCGGCCAGAAAATCGTCGCATTTGGCGCGACACTCCGGACCATCAGCCGGGTCATGAAACATGACTTCGTCCTGATCGCGAGCCAGGCATACCACAAAATGCCACTGGAACATCGGCCCGCCGTAGAGGCTCGCTGCATCTATCATAGCGACAAACGGCACCAGGTTCGACAGGGCCGCGATGGCCGCCGGCTCGGTGAGGACCGGCAGCGCTTCCGCGTTCAGGCCAAATGCTCGGGTGCCTTGGACCAAATCCTGCACGGTACAGCCCAGAGGGGTGACCCCGCAGTGTTGAGCAATGGTAGCCTCATCCTGCGAGACGCCAAGCGAAGCAAACAACATTCACAGACAAGCCGCCCCGCAGGTCTGTTCAGATGACTGAAAGAAGTGCGGGACGGTCATCTCGTGTACCTTCATCAGCAGTCATCGGCAGCAACGGCGACCGCGGCAGCCGTTACACCGGCGAGACGCCGGTGCCACACAAATCACCGCTTCGCCGTCTTCGGCACGATGTCGAGCTGGAGCTTCGGGTCGGCGGCGGGGATGTAGGTGGCTTCGAGGCCGAGCTCCTTGCGGACGATGTTGCAGCCCTGGGCGATCGAACTCGCCTTGTAGAAAGCGATCTCGCGGTTGCAGCCCTGGCGGCCGAAGCCGCAGTCGCTGCTGACAATGAGCTGCTCTGGGGCGATGTGCTTGAGCGCCTTGCGGATTTCGCCGGCGACATCGTCGGGGCGATCGGCCTGAAGCGTGCGGTGGCTCACCGCGCCGATGCAGATCTTCTTGGGCAGCTTGCCTTTCATCGAGCCGAACAGCTCGATGTCCTTAAACCCGCGGTCCTTCGTCTCGATCGTCCACACGTCGCCCTTCATCTCGTTGAGATATAGTTCGAGCGAGGCGGCGTAACTGGTGTCCTCCATCACCCGCTGCATGTTCGGGTTGCCCCAGCAGGTGTGGATCCAGATTTCGATATCGTCCAGCCCCTGCACCTCGCGGTTGTAGCACTCGATCATGAACTTCACCTTGTCGCTCTTGGCCCCGAACGCGTTGGCCATGAAATGCAGCGTCGGCTCCTCGATCTGGATGCACTTGCACCCGGCGTCGCGCAGGGCGAGCAGCTCCTTGTTCATCGCGACGGCCATGTCCCACACCACCTCGTTGTTGTCCTTGTACTTGGGCGTGTGGATGTCGAGGAACAGGCCCATGACCTGCGAGCAGCAGGTGCCGAAGCGGACGGGCTTGCGCGTCTTGGCCTGGGCCATCCGCCAGATCTTGGCGTAATCGAGCGATCGGTGCTCGATTTTGTCGGTCACGTGCGGCCAGCGCCAGCCGGTGTAGATCTCGTTGAGCAGCGTGCCGGCCGGGTACTTGAGCCAGACCGAGCGCGTCTCCTCTGATTGGAGGTAATCCCCTTCAAAGCCGGCCCACCGCTGGATCGGGTAGTGATGCCACGACCGCCCGGCGAAGTCCTCGTCGCAGTGGAAGTCGCCGTGCGTGAGGATGTCCAGCCCGGCCCGCTCCTCGTCGCTGATCACGACGGCCAGCGCGTCCTGGAACTTCTCGCGGAAGCGAATGTCCATCATGCACGTGTCCAGCGGCCGGGCCCACATGCTCATGTCGAACCATCGCGGCCGCGGCCACGAACCGGTCACCGTACTGGGCAGCATCAGGTCTTTGGTGATGGTGAATGCCATGACGATCCCCTTCGCAAGAAAGCGACAGATACCACTGGTGCGAGATTCCGATCTCGCACCTTTTCATGCTCGGCTGGTGCGATCCCGACGTACGTCGGGACTATCTCGCACCCTCCACGCGGGGTTCCCATCCTGCGGGAATGGTTTCCCGCCAACGGCGGTGCGAGAAAGGGTTCCCGCACCAGCGAGTCAGGATGGAACTCGCCCCCGACAACTCGCCGGGTATGGTAAATCACGGCGGCGGGTTCGTCGAGTCGAAGGTTCCAATGGAGCCGCGGGCTTCAAGCCCACGGCTCTTTGATTCATCGAAACGAGTGTTCGAGTTATAATGGCCTTGAGAGGTGTTTTTATGCGCAAGCGATTGACCACCATCGGTTCGAGTCTGGGGATCATCATCGACAAGCCGATTCTCGATCTACTGAAGATCACGCCGGAGACCGAGATCGACATCGAGACGGACGGGGAGAACCTGGTGCTTAAACCAGTGCGCACGGCTGAGAGAGCGCGGGTCAAGGAAGCACTCGACCGCGTCGTGCATCGCCATGGTAAAAGCCTGAGGAAGCTCGCAGAATGACCCCGGCGGGCCAGGCAGAGCCGGTGTTCCTCTCGGAAGAGGACGTGTTACTCACCCACACGCAGATGATCGAGCTGTACGGCGGCTCGCCTGGTGTGCGCGATTTGGGGATGTTGCAGTCCGCACTGGCGCAACCCTGCGCAGCTTTCGGCGGCCAGTATCTTCACGAAGACCTATTCGCGATGGCCGCCGCCTACATCTTCCACATCGCCATGAACCATCCGTTCATCGACGGCAACAAACGCGCGGCTCTCGCCGCAGCGTTAACGTTTCTCGATCTGAATGGGATTCAACTTTACGAGCAGGGCCTCGAACTTGCGGACATGGTGCTGGAAATGATAACGGAACATCGCGACAAGAAATGGGTGGCCGAGCAGCTATTGAAGAGAACCCAGCCCTAACTCATTGTGAGTCGGCGGTCTTTGTCGCTGGGAATGAAATGAAGTGCCGCCATTGTGGCGAGAGAGATAGTCAGCGACAGGACGATGCTGCCTGTCATCCAGGCCGGTGAGTGCCTCGATATCCAGCCTATCAGGGCGCCGCCGCAAACGAGAATTGGGCCCGGCAAAGTGGCGATACGACCCACCTCTTCGGCGTATCGCCAGTCCGCCGGCGTTTGGCCGGGTTGAAGGGCGGGCCGAGCAGTCCCGCACTCGGGACATCTATTTCGGCCGGCAACATCACGGATATAACCGCAGGCTGGGCACAACCAATTGGTGCTCCGCTTCCAGCGTTTGATCGTGTCGTCCAACCGCGCCTGGAAGGCCATCACCAAGAGCGGGCCGAAGGCGAGCGGAACCAGTAAAGACAGGTAAACGGTTGCGAAGCGCTGCGAGATCCCTGGAATAAGGAGCTGGGCGGATATGCCCAGTCCGAAGGCGATCAGGACGATCCATTCGATGGCGATCAAAACAGGCAACCACCTGGCGAGGCGAGTCCCGCGGCCCAGCAAGTCGATTGGATCCAAGGAAGCCATGCTCCCCCGCCAAAGCTCCCTGTAGAAAATACGGTCAAAGAATCGATTCCAGGCGGCTTCGCAGAACCGGAAGATGGCACTGTGACGCAGGAGTCGCAAGATCGAAACGAATAGGAACCGGATGATTCTGAAGATCAGGATCAGCAGCCAGCATGGAATCACCAGAAGAAGTAAGGGAAGCAGCGCGATTCCCACGGTAATGGAACGGTGGCGCCAGCGTCGGTATGCAGCGCGAAGCATATCTATGGACATTATACAAGATTACTTTGCCGCGACCGGTTGCGGGTTGACGTTTTCGAGCATGCGCTGGAGGGCGACGACGGCCCAGTGGCGCGTGTCGGGATCGACCTTGATCTGGTTGACGATGCGGCCGGCGGCGAGTTCGTCGAGGCACCAGAGCAGGTGCCGCTGGTCGATGCGGTACATGGTGGTACACAGGCACTGCATGCCGGCCAGTGAATGGATCGACTTTATGCCGGCGTACTTGTTGGCCAGGCGGTTCACGAGGTGCATCTCGGTGCCGACGGCCCAGCGCGAGCCGGCGGGGGCGCTCTCCAGCGTGCGGATGATGTACTCGGTGCTGCCGGCCAGGTCGGCCTTCTGCACCACTTCCCACTTGCACTCCGGGTGAACGAGGATCTTGCACTCGGGGTCGGCGGCGCGGATCTGATCGCAGTGCTTCTCGGTGAACAGGCCGTGGACGCTACAGTGGCCCTTCCAGAGGAAGAACTTGGCCTCACGGACCTGCTGGTCCGAGAGGGATTGCGAATTGCGGATTGCGGATTGCGGATTGATTTCCGATTTCCGATTTCCGATTTCCGATTGCGAAACGAGATCTCCCCCTCTCCCAGTCTCCCCCTCTCCCCCTCTTTCGTGATCGGCGTTGGGATCGTATACGACCATCGATTCGAGCGGGTAGCCCATCGCATAGGCGGTGTTGCGGCCGAGGTGCTGGTCGGGGAGGAAGATGACCTTCTCGCCCTGCGTCAGCGCCCACTCCAGCACCTTGCGGGCGTTCGAGCTGGTGCAGCAGGCGCCGTCATGAGCGCCGCAGAAGGCCTTGATGCTGGCGGCACTGTTGACGTAGGTGATGGGGATGATTTTCTCGTCGGTGACGCTGGTGAGATGGTCCCATGCGTCTTCGAGTTGCTCGATGGCGGCCATATCGGCCATGCTGCAACCGGCGGAGAGGTCGGGGAGGATGACGATGACTTCTCGACTCCCCCTGGCCTCCCCTTCGTAAGGGGGGGAAGCCGTGCGTGGGGTGTTGGTGAGGATGTCGGCCGATTCGGCCATGAAGTGTACGCCGCAGAAGACGACGAACTCGGCGTCCGCCTGCTGGGCGGCGAGCTGGCTGAGCCGCAGGCTGTCGCCGGTGAAGTCGGCGAACTGAATCACGTCGTCCTGCTGGTAGTGATGGCCGAGGATGACCAGCCGCTTACCGAACGCCCGCTTGTGCGTGCGGATCCGCTCGGCCATCTCCGTGTCGGAGAGGCCGGCGTAGGCCGGCGGCAAGGGCGGCTGGAACAACATTCGTCGAACTCCCCGTGAGTAAATGCTGCCGTTCAAGTATAGCCGGATGGGCCGGAACCTACCACGGATGGAGCAGATTCGCACGATTCAGGCGGGTGCCTTCACGCGCGTCATTCAGGACCGCGGCAACTTGTTGCCGCACTTGGCCGCCTGACACGCCATTGCGGCAACAAGTTGCCGCGGTCCTATGGCCTCACTTCCCCCTCCGCCTGTCCCCATTTACAGTGATTGGGCACGTGTCCGCATTGAATCGTGAATCGGAGGAAGCATGAATCGACACACTTATCGGTTGTCACGGTGGGCGCTGCTCATCGCCTGCGGTCAACTTCCGGCGACGGCACCAGCCGCCAATCGTGCGGCGACGCAGCCCGCCGTCGGCCGTCTCAATATTCTGCTAATCACCGCCGACGACATGAACTTCGACTGTCTCGGCGTCACCGGCTGCAAGATTCCGGGCATCTCGCCGCACGTGGACAAGCTCGCGTCGGAGGGCGTGCGGTTCAACCTGGCCCACGTGACGGTGGCAGTGTGCCAGCCGTGTCGATCCGTGCTGATGACGGGGCGGTATCCATTTCACAGCGGCGCGTTGGGCTTTGAGCCGATTCGGCACAACGTCCCGACGCTCGGCGAATCGCTTCGCGCGGCCGGCTACATGAACGGTATCTTCGCCAAGGTCGGCCACCTCCAGCCGCTCGAAAAGTTCCGTTGGGACGTGGTCGTACAGGCCGAGCAACTGGGTGCGGGCCGCGACCCCGAGCTTTACTATCAATCGACCAGGAGTTTTATCGAAAAAGCCAAATCCGAGGGCAAGCCCTTCTTCCTCATGGCCAACTCGCAGGACCCCCATCGGCCCTTCGCTGGCAGCGAATCGCCGCAGCGCGCCGTGAACCCCAGGAGACCGCGGGCCCAGGCAGCCGGTGCTTCAGCAAACAAATCGTACTCGCCGGAGGACGTCGAAGTCCCCTGCTTCCTGCCCGATCTGCCCGCGATTCGCAGGGAACTCGCCCAATACTACACGTCCGTTCACCGCTGCGACGAAACCGTGGGGCAGATTCTTCGCGCGCTCGATGAGGCCGGCTGCCGCGACAGCACGCTGGTCATGTTCCTGAGCGATAACGGCATGCCGTTCCCGTTCTCCAAGACGAATTGCTATCCGTTCAGCACGCGAACGCCGTGGATCGTCCGCTGGCCGGGGAAGGTGGAGCCGGGCACCATCGACACCGACCACTTCATCTCCGGCATCGACTTCATGCCGACGGTGCTGGATGTTCTGCGTCTGACACCGCCGTCGGGCATGGACGGCCGCTCCTTTCTCCCGCTGCTCAGCGGCCAGAATCAAGACGGCCGGGACCGTGTGTATACCACGTTTCATCAGACCGCCGGCCGGCAGGATTTTCCGATGCGCTGCATACAGAACAAGCGGCTCTGCTATATCTTCAACGCATGGTCCGACGGCAAGACCGTATTCAAGAACGAAGCCCGCGGGAGCCCATCGTTCAAGGCCATGGAGGCCGCGGCGAAGGGCGACCCCGCCGTCGCCGCGCGCGTTGAATTCTTTTCGCTGCGGACGCCCGAAGAGTTGTACGACTGGCAGAACGACCCGTGCTGTCTGCATAACCTCGCCCGCGACCCACAATACCAGGACGATCTGCGGAACATGCGCGAGCAGATGGCAAAAATGATGGCCGGCACCGGCGATCCGCTGGAGAAGGATTTCGACAGGATTGTCAAAAAGTGACCCGCGGCGGCAGTTTGTGCCGGCGGCAATACTGCGTGAGCAGGGCAACGTACGGCTCGCGGACGAGCACCGTGCCGGCCAGCCCGAGCCGGTCCTGAACCTCGCGGATGCGCTCCTCGTCCGGTCCCTCGATTTCGATGAACGTGCCGAGGTGAGGCAACTCGTCGAGTTCGACCAAGCAGTTGTCCAGCTCCCATGTCTCCCGGCGCTTCTCGAATCGTAACGCTCCCACGAACCCGAGGGATTCGAGTATCCGCACTGCCGCATCGGGCTGATCGACACGGACTTCGATCTCCTCGCGCTTTTTCAACGGGCCGGGATGTATCGGCCCCTTGAACGTCATCGTGCCGGTGAACGGCGCTTTCGGTTCCGCCTTTCCCACTTTCTCACTTTCACACTTTCGCACGCGCAACCCGCACCCGCCGGCCAGCAGCGAATGTGTCGGATCATCGAATATGTGATTGGTCTCCAGCACCTGGCCAACGCGCTTCGCGTCGAGTTCCGACAGCCTGCCGCGTACCGCCTCATGCGAAGCGACCTTGAACTTGGCTTCGATCTCCATGCTCATATCAACTCACTGCCACACGTTAAGCGCGGCAACACCAGAATTGCCGCGACGAGCTTGTAACAATAGCCGTTGAACGGCTCGCCGAGGCTGATGGTGAGCCAGGCCATATCGTCGTCCCGCAGGCCGGCCTCCGCTGGCGTGCACACGCCATCCGGGAGCGAGCGAAGACACCGTTGCTGCCAAACAGGGTCTGTGAGCACCAGGTTGTACGCCCGCGGCCCCAGTTGGAACAGGACCCGCACGTGAGGATTCCCGCGATAATCCGGCGTGATCTGGAATCGAAGGCTCGATCCGGGATCCACCAGACACAAGGACGTTTTCGCGGGATGCTCGCTGAATGCGTCATAAGCGACTCGGTCGTCATCAGTGCCGAATAAGTCGGGGCCTTTCGCAACGTGAGGCTTGAGCAGGTCGATGAGCGCTCGGGTCTCGCTCGGATCGCCCCTCTGCCAGTCTGGATTTCTGAATAACCAGTTCTCAGGCTGATGCGGGGTGGGGTGATGACGGGTGACATCGACTCTGAAGGAGTCGAGAACGCCAAGCTCCGTGCCGTCGGCCATGCGGTAGTGACGGCCGGGAAACAACGTCCCATCTTCTTCGCCGCTCACCAGGCGCATCCATCCTCCGCCGTCGCATCGCAGGCCGGCGATACAGCGCCCCTGATGCTTCCGTGAGTGGGCCAGGCAAATCATCTCGACCGCTGGCAATGGCGTTCCCCTACAAGTGCACGATCCGAATATCGCCCCACTTGTCGCGAAGGTATTCGACAACGAGACGCCGGTGACAATGCTCGGCCGTCGGTTCGCTGCACAACAAGGCGGTCGGCGTCTCAAAAAGGCCGCGATCCACGACCTGTTCGATACGGCGTTCGGCCATCAGCTCCAAAAACCGCCTTTCATACTCGTTCCAATCGATGACTTTCTTTCGATAGGATTTCAGCAAGTCCTCCGTCGGGGCCAGCGACAGATCGTGCTGGTACTCCGCGCCGCACAGGGCATCGAGGAAATAGGGTAAATCCTCGCGCTTGGTGTATCCGGCCAGTTGGGACGAATTGTTCAACCGGACATCCAGCAGTCGTTTGATGCCGGCCCGTTTCAGGGTCCCGAAGAACTGGGGTGCTGATTTCTGGGTAAAACCGATCGTAAAGATTTCCAATTGTCGATGGCCTCCTCTTGGAAGAGAGGGAGTTGACCGTCCGATTCCTGTGCTTCCACGGCGGCGTAATCTTCGATCCCGCCGGAACCGCGGATGTGCCGGACCTCGACGCCGCGATCCGCCAGGACGCGGGCGATCAGCAGATGACGGTGACACGTGGCCGGGTCTTCCTCGCTGCACATCAATGCCAGGCGATGTTGCTTGGAGAGGCCTTCGATTTGGGAAATGCCTTCGAGAAACCACGGCGCTTGTGCCATGCGCGAGTAGAGAGCGTGACCGCTCGAATCATAGAAGTCGATCTCCATGGGCCGGCCGCCCAATGAATCGCCCATGAACATGTACTGAATGTTCTTTCGCGGCGCCACCGCCTGAAGGACATCGCGGTCGAATTGCTGGCAATAGGAAGATCGAGGTTGCGAGCGCACATCGACCAATACCTGGACCTGGTGAGACGTCAGCAGGGACAGGAAATGGTCCAGCGTGTGATTGGAGTGCCCGATGGTCAGGATGGAACGATCGGATGGCATGAGAATGCGGATCGCCTCTTCCGGTCAACTCTTGAAACCCGATCGCATCATAGCACGCGGATACAGCATTGTCAGGATCAGTTGGCCACGATATTCACCATTCGCCCCGGCACGCAAACGGTCTTCCGAATCGTCTTCCCCGCCAATTCTTGTGCAATCCGCGCGTCCGCCAGCGCGACCGTTTTCATTTCCTCCTCGCTCGCCGATGGTGCGATCATGATCCGCGAACGCAGCTTGCCGTTCACCTGCACCGGGATTTCGACCATCTCATCGACACACAGCGCTTCGTCGTACTGCGGCCACGGTTCAAACGAAATCGAGCGCGTCCATCGGCTCCCCTGAAGCCGTTGCCAAAGCTCCTCGGCCAGGTGCGGCGCGATCGGCGACAGCAGTTTCAGCATCGGCTCGGCCACCTCGCGCGGCACCTGCTCGCCCTTCATCGCGTTGTTCAACTCGATCAGCGCGGCAATCGCGGTGTTGAAGTGCAGACCGGCCATATCGGCCGTCACGCGCTTGATCGTCTTGTGCAACCATCGCCGTAGCTCATCACTGGCGGGATCGTCCGTCACTTTGAGCGTCCCGTCTTCGGCCACAAACCGCCGCCATATCGCGTGCAGGAAGCGGCTCATGCCGACGATGTCCCGCGTGCTCCACGGCTTGCTCGCCTCCAGCGGGCCCATGTACATCTCGTACGCCCGCAAGGTGTCCGCGCCGTACTCCTCGCCGATCTCATCCGGCGACACGGCGTTCTTCAGGCTTTTGCCCATCTTGCCGAGGCTGCGGGTCAGCGACTCCCCGTTCGATTTCCGCACGAACCGCGCCTGTTTGCCCTCGCCACATTCCTCGACATCATGCACGTCAACATACAAGCCGCGCGAATCCTGATATGCGTACGCCTGGATGTATCCCTGATTGAACAACCGGCCGAACGGCTCCGGCGTGCTGACGTGTCCAAGGTCAAACAGCACCTTGTGCCAGAACCGCGAGTACAGCAGATGCAGCACGGCGTGCTCGGCCCCGCCGACGTACAGATCGACGCCTCCCGCGTGCGGGGTACCGTCGGACTTCAGCGATACCATCCAATGCTTCTCGATAGCCGGATCGACCATCGCATTCTGTTGGTGCGGGTCGAGATAACGCAGGTAGTACCAGCACGAACCCGCCCATTGCGGCATGGTGTTCAACTCGCGGTGGAATGGGCGGACTTGTACGCCATCAGGTGCGGACCGGCCCTGATGAACCAATTTGACCGTGCCCTTTTCGGTGATGTATCCGCCGACGTTCACCCATTCCGTCGCCCGGCCGAGCGGCGGAGACGGCGCGGCATTCGGATCGTCCACGGCATGTGGGCGGAAATCGTGCAGCTCCGGCAGCTCCACCGGCAGCTCGCTCTCATCCAGCGGGTACACTTCGTCGGTTTCAGCATCATGCACGATCGGGAACGGCTCGCCCCAGTACCGCTGCCGGCTGAACAGCCAGTCGCGCAGCTTGTAATTCACAGCGGCCTGACCGAGGCCGTTCTCCTCGAGCCACTCGGCGATCCGCTGCTTGAACTCCGCCGTCGGCAATCCGTTGAACCCGCCGGAATTCACGGCGATGCCGTCACCGGTATATGCTTCAGAGAACTCCCGCGGATCCCGAACATATGCGTCGCTGATCAGGCGAATCGCGGATTCCGGCAATGATTCAATTTTGGATTGCATTTGCTTCCGAATCGTCGCCATGAACTCCGGCCCAAAAGTGGCCGAGGCCTGCGATTCGGATATCGAACTAATCTCACCTGTCGTGAGTTCGTGAACATGGACAGTTGGGGCGGTGATTGGTTTCTGCCCCGACTTGGTTATCTGTTCAATGAACCAGTTATCCGGGGGCGACACGACAGCTTTGATCGTCAGACCAAAACGCTTTGCGAACTCAAAATCCCGCGTGTCATGCGCGGGTACGGCCATGATCGCGCCGGTGCCGTAGCCCATCAGCACGTAATCCGCCACCCAGATCGGAATCCGCTCGTTATTCACCGGATTGATGGCATACGCTCCGGTGTAGACGCCCGTCTTTTCCTTCGTCTCAGCGGTACGCTCCAGGTCGCTCTTGTTACGGGCGGTCTCCACGTACGCCTGCACTGCCGGCCGCTGAGCTTCCGTCGTGATCGTCTCCACCAGCTCGTGCTCGGGCGCGAGCACCATGTACGTCGCTCCGAACAGCGTGTCCGGCCGCGTGGTGTAGACGCGAATGACCTCGTCGCTGCCCTCGACGGCGAAATCGACCTCCGCCCCTTCGCTGCGGCCGATCCAGTTGCGCTGCATCAGCTTGATCGGCTCGGGCCAATCGACGAGTTCGAGATCGTCCTCCAGCCGCTCGGCGTACGCGGTGATCCGCAGCATCCACTGCCGCAGCGGCCGCCGATACACCGGATGATTGCCGCGCTCGCTGCGGCCGTCGGCGGTCACTTCTTCGTTGGCCAGCACGGTGCCCAGCGCCGGGCACCAGTTCACCGGCACCTCGGCCAGATACGCCAGCCGGTAATTGTCGAGCACCTCGCGCCGCTGCGGCTGGGATAGCTCCACCCACTTCTGCGTGCCAAGCGGCGGATTGATGGTCAGCGCCTGCATGACCGGCAACTCCGCGGCCACCAGCTCGCCGTCAAATCGCACCACCAGGTGTTCCTGTTCGAGTTTCTGCTCCAGTGAGCGGATCGGCCGGGCCGCATTCTCCGCCGGGTCGTACCAACTGTTATAGAGCTGGAGGAAAATCCACTGCGTCCACTTGTAAAACCCGACGTCCGTCGTTGCGATCTCGCGGTCCCAGTCGTAGCCGAGGCCGAGCCGCTGCATCTGCGCCCGCATGGTGGCGATGTTCTTTTCCGTCGTCTCGCGCGGGGGCACGCCGTGCTCGATGGCGTACTGCTCCGCCGGCAGCCCGAACGCGTCGTAGCCCATCGGGTGCAGCACGTTGAAGCCGCGCATACGCATGAACCGCGCGAAGATGTCGGTCGCGATGTAACCGAGCGGATGCCCGACGTGCAGCCCCACGCCGCTCGGATAGGGGAACATGTCCAGCACGTAGAATTTCCGCTTGGCCGGGTCAAACCCCGGCTCGCCGGGATTCGGCGTGCGGAACGTCTTGTGTTCCAGCCAGAACCGCTGCCACTTGGCTTCGATCGCCTTGAAATCGTAACTCACTGCCGAAGTCATGGAGGCATCATAGCTGGCGGGAAATGCGGAGCAAAGCAAGCTGAACGGGGTCAGCGCTGAACGCCTATTGGGCGGAAGCGGCCACTGGTATATCGCGCACCCAGGTTGCTCGCGCCCTTTGGGCCGCATCGCTCAGCGCGCGTCGGTAACGCAAGATCAGCAACAACGACCATATCCCGAAAATGATCATCCCCAGCCCCGCTCCGCACGAAACAACCCCCACCCCCACCCAGGCGGGTGCCGCTCCCCGCCCGGCGCTCTTGAAGGTCAAGTATGCCATCGTCCCCCCGGCAAGTATGAGCCCCTGCGAAATGATCAGGCCCCACATCACCAAGCGAGTGCGGTCTGCGAGCTGCTGCTCGGGGATGCGCAGGGCGAGTTGACGAGCGTAGACAAAGACCACAATGAACTGCACGAGGCCAACAACCCCAGCCACCGAGGAGATCGCTATGGCCAGACGTCTATCCAAATGCTGGGCTCCGTGCGACATAAACCCGATGACGAATGAAGCCACCGCGGCAAACCTGGCCACTTTTCGAACCGTTGTGCCTTCTTCGTTTTGGGAGGGGTCGGGCTGCGTCACTTTCCAGTAGGCAATGAGGCTGATGATGGCAACAAAAACTTGCACGATGTCCATCACCAGCGAGCTGGCCGATGCGCCTTTCGTGGCGCCAGCGATCCCACCAGCGATAATTCCGAGCACCAGACCCAGCACGATTGAAGCCACCATCCAGTTCATTCCGCTCGCGAGTTGCTCGACCCAATCGGGATCGCAATACCTCAGCAGGTTGCCGTACTGCGACCGTCCGATCGCCGTGCCGCATTCGGGACAGACGCCATCCGGATTCAGTCCTCGCAGGTTGTACCCACAGCGCAGACATGACAAGTCGGTATCGATGTGGCCTTGCGCGTCCAGCGCCACCGGGTTGGTCGGATACGGCGTGTATGACATGTGAACTCCCTTAGAACTGAGGACATGACGTGCGAAACGGACATGAGCTTAACACTGTCCGCCAGCGAATGGAAGCGTACCCGAGCACCTGTGCCACTTCCGTGTCGGCAGTGAGAATGAGTACGACCCACTGTTCACAGAACAGTGGCACACGGCCATTCTCAAGCTGTCTCGCCGCTCGCCGACGTCCCGCGTCGCGGCAGCGGCAGGACCATCGGTGTGGCAGCGCGATAACGGCGGTAATCATCACCGAGCAACCGCAACAGATCGCGCTCCTCGAACGTGATGCCGACGAAAATGTAAGTCGTGGTCAGGAGACTGAAGAGGAGATGCCCCTGCGACATGGTGGGGGTTGACCAGAAGGCGATCAAGAACCCCAGCATCAGCGGATTGCGGACCAGTCGGTAGAGGACCGGCATGGCAAAACCGGGATGCGTGTACGGCCGCTCTTTGAAGTGCAGAACGACTTGCCGCAGGCCGAACAGGTCGAAGTGATCGATGAGGAAGCTGGAATAGAGCACGAGCAGCCAGCCGCCCGCACTCAGCGCGTAGAGTCCCCAGCGCGCAGCCTCCGACCGCACGTCCCACACCGTCGCCGGCATCGGCCGCCACTGCCAGTAGAGCGTCAGCAGGATGATGCACGTCGCCACCACGAACGTGCTGCGTTCGATGGGCTTCGGGATGACCTTTGTCCATCGTGCCTTGAATCCGGGCCGCGCCATGATCGTATGCTGAACCGCGAACGCCCCGAGCAGCAGCGCGTTGATCAGCAGCGACGGCAGCCACGGACCGGGCGTTCCCGAGTCGATCGACTTGGGCACCACCGCGTTCGACAGGAACCCGATGGCGTAGAGGAACGTCACGAGAAAGAGAAGGTAAGCGACCGACCCATACAGGAGGAATAACCAGCGATGCGAACCACGAACGTGCGACATCAGAATACGCCCGTTGCGAACCGATCAATGATCACTGCTCTCAAAGCAGTGGGACACACGCATCGAAAGACTTACTGAATCGCGACCTGATCATCCTTCGCTTTCGCAGGGACCACTGTGCCGAGGAAGTGCAGGAACTGCGTTCGCGTGAGGATGGGGATGGACATCGCCTTGGCCTCGTCCTTGGCCGTCTCGAACGCCTTGCGGGCGACCTCGCGCTCGGCGGCATGCTGCTTGGCGGCATCATTATCCGTTTCGACGGCTTTGACCGGCATCGGCGGCGGGGCGCCCAGCACGACGAAATCCACGCGCGTATCCACCGCGTCCACCACTTTGCCGCCCCATTTCGCGATCAACTTCGCCACATTCTCACCGCCGGGATCGTCCACCTTGCCGTCGAAGTTCAAATCGAAATCGCCGGCCACGAAAAAGTTGAACTGCCGGTTGCGGTCATAAACCACGTTGGCGATCGCGTCGCCTTCGAGGATCGGATCGCCCGGCGTGCGATTGGTCACGCGGGCCTCTGAAGTCGTATCGAACACGGTCGTCACTTCGATTGAGGCCTTCTCCTTGCCGTCCTCCCCGACGCCGCGCACCGACGAATACACCGCGAACGGCATCCCCGGACGGATCTGATCCTTGCGGCCCAAACTGATGTACACGATGTCCTCGTTCGCGACCGCCCGCACGACGGTGCCGTCGGCGATCTGCATCAAAGAAAGTTTCTCACCGGTCGGCTGGAACTTCGCGAGCTTCTCGGCCATCTCCTTGACGCGCTTGTCCTTCTCGGCCATCGCCTGTTCGAGCTTCTGCCGCTGCTGACGTTCGCCGCTCAACTGCTGGCTGGCCGACGCCGACGCCGCGTCCAACTTCTTCTTCAAGTCCTCCACCTGCGTGTTCCACGCCTCCTGGTTGGCGGCGCCGCGCTGCTCCAGTTGCTGATACTGCTGCTCGAATTGTTGCGTTTTGTCGGCGAATTCCTTGGCCCGCTTCTCGGCCGCCGTGTTGAGCGCGGTCAGCTTGTTGTTCAACTCGTCCCGCTCGGCCACCGTCTTGGCCAGCTCCTGGGCATTGGCGCTATATACCTTGAAGATGCCCTGTAGCGCGGTCAGCATCGTCGAGTCGGCCGCGATGCCCGCCTTTTTGACCTGCTCGTCATCGGCGATCGGCTTCATCGCCGTCGCGATCGACTGCTTGAGCTTCTCCGGCTCGTCGGTGGCCTCGCCGAGCACGGTCTGGGCCAGGTCGCGCATCGTCTGCCGCGTTTTGTTGGTTTCGGCGTTGGCGTTGGTGTACTGCTTGCCCGCCTGGTCCACGGCCGCCTGCATGTCGCTGTACTTGGTGTAGATGGTGATGGTGACAGCGAGCGAGGCGACGGTGAGGCAGACGAACACGATGAGGGCGATTTTGACCCCGTCAAGGCGGCTGCTGACGGGGGCGCGAGCGACTACGGCCATCAGTGGCACTCCTTACAGATGACACAGCATTGTTGTCGCCCCCAATGGGTATGTCAATTCTTAAGGGTGGCATGGGTGCATGTCCGTACCTGCCGGCGAGGCGAGTTGTAGGTCCCGCCTGCCGGGCGGGACCGGGGTTCGGCCCGGCAGGCCGAACCTACAATCCGCAATTCGCAAGCGACGTACTTCGTATGCACACGGACCGCACGACATATACGGACATGCCACCCGCAGGCTGGCGGCCGACTCGAAGGTCGGCCGCTACACGCAGTAAACCGCGCAACTTTTGCCTACTTGACCGTCCTCCCGCGAATATCTACAGTCCCCTACCGGTGGGGCAATCCGGGTTCCCATGTCCAAACGCTTCTTTATTATCGACGGCCTGAGCCAGATTTTCCGATGCTATTACGCGCCGTTCCAGAGCCTGAGCGCCCCCGGCGGCGAGCCTACCCGGGCCACCTACGTTTTCACCAACATGCTCATCCAGATGGCCCGCGAGCAGAAGCCCGACTACCTGGCCATGGCCATGGACAGCAAGGAAGAGGCCGTCTTTCGCCGCGAATTGGCCCCCGATTACAAGGCCCACCGCCAGGCCCCGCCCGAGGACCTCCCCCCGCAGATCGACCGCATCCTGGAGATCGTCCGCTCGCAGGGCATCCCCATTTTGGCGGTCGAGGGCTTCGAGGCCGATGATCTGCTCGCCACCCTCTGCCGACGGCTCGGCGGGCACGATGACATCGAGATTTTTTTGGTCAGCAAGGATAAGGATCTCGACCAGCTCCTCACCGATTCCGTCAAGCTGTTCGATCCGGGCAAATCCGAGGTGATCGGTCCGGCCGACCTTCGCGAGAAAAAAGGCTTCGGCCCGGAGCACGCCATCGAGGTGCAGATCCTCAGCGGCGACACGGTGGACAACATCCCCGGCGTCAAAGGCATCGGCCCCAAGAAAGCCGCCGCGCTCATCGCCAAGTACGGCACCGCCGCCGCTGTCGTCGCGCACGCCGACGAACTCACGCCGGCGATGCGGGCCAACGTGAAGGAATTCGCCGATAAGCTGGAGCTTACGCGCAAGCTGGTCACGCTCCGCCAGGACGTGCCGTTCGAGTTTGACCTCGAAGCCTGCCGCTGGCAGGGCATCAACAACCAGGCACTGCTGCCCATCGCCACGCACCTCGGCTTCACGCGCATCGTCCAGCAGATCAACGAGCGTCTAAAGGAGAAGAATGTTGTGGGACAGGCTTCCAGCCTGTCAACGGACCGGCAGGATGCCGGTCCCACAATGAAAACCGCTGGTGCGAGTCCCGATGTACATTGGGATTCTCGCACCGATCTTCCGCGGGAATCCCTTCCCGCGAAACAATCCACTCGCTTCAGCGAAAACCTCTTCGACCTCGGCCCGCCGCCGAGGACGCCCGAATCGGACGAGTCCATCGAAACGCCGCTACCCCAACCGAAGCTCGGCCGGCCGCCGTCGAACTACAGCTGCGTCGATGACCAGATAAAGTTCGCCGCCTTCCTCGCCGAGCTGAAAAAGCAGCCCATCTTCGCCTTCGACACCGAGACCGACAACATCAACCCCGCCTGGGCCAAACTCGCCGGCCTCAGCTTCTCCTGGGAAGCTGGTAAAGGATACTATTTACCGATATGCGGCGTCGGCGACTGCCTGCCGCTCGAACCGACGCTTGCCGCCCTGCGGCCCATCTTCGCCGACCCCAACGTCAAAAAGGTCGGCCAGAACCTCAAGTACGACCTCGTCGTCCTCGCCACGCACGGTGTCCCCCTCGCCGGCATCGCCTTCGACACCATGATCGCCAGCTTCGTCCTCGACTCCTCGCGCCGCTCGCACGGCATGGACGCTCTCGCCCGCGAGCTGCTCGGCCGCGACACCATCCCCATCACCGATCTCATCGGCAGCGGCAAGAATGAGATCACCTTCGACGGCGTCGAGACCGCCAAGGCCGCCGAGTACGCCGGCGAAGACGCCGACGTCACCTGGCAGCTCTACCAGGTCTTCCGCGAGCAGCTCGACGGCAGCGACCTCGGCCCGCTCTTCCACGAGACGGAGATGCCGCTGGTCGAAGTCCTCGCCGCAATGGAATCGGAAGGCGTCCGCCT
Organism: uncultured Planctomycetales bacterium; assembly: GCA_964384465.1. Taxonomy (GTDB): domain Bacteria; phylum Planctomycetota; class Phycisphaerae; order UBA1845; family PWPN01; genus CAYLLT01. The sequence goes on from CAYLLT010000007.1 coordinate 83,950, forward strand.
CGACACCGACGTGCTCGCGAAGATGAGCAACGAGCTCGCCGCCCGTCTGCACGAGTTGACGCGGCAGATCCACAAGGAGGTCGGCCACGCGTTCAACATCGACTCGACCAAACAGCTCGCCGCCGTGCTGTTCGACGAGCTGAAGCTGCCCGTCGTCAAATCCACGCAGAAGAAGGCCCGCAGCACCGACGCCGAAACGCTCGCCAGCCTCGCCGCCAGCACACAGCACCCCGTCCCCACGCTGGTCAAGGAATATCGCGAGCTGGTCAAGCTCAAGGGCACGTACATCGACACGCTGCCGGAGATGATCTGCGAGCGGACTCACCGCATCCACTGCAGCTTCCACCAGACCGGCGCGGTCACCGGCCGCCTGTCGTCGAGCGACCCCAACCTCCAGAACATCCCCATCCGCACGGAGATCGGCCGCCAGATCCGCCGCGCGTTCGTGCCCCGCGACGCCGGCCACGTCCTGCTCACCGCCGACTATTCGCAGATCGAGCTGCGCGTCCTCGCCCACTTCTGCGGCGACGCCACGCTGCGGCAGGCGTTCCTCGACGACCGCGACATCCACCAGTTCGTCGCCGCCCAGGTCTTCGGCGTCTCGCTCAAAGAGGTGACGAAAGAGCAGCGTAGCCGCTCGAAAGCCGTCAACTTCGGCATTATCTACGGCCAATCCGCCTACGGCCTCTCGCGCACCACCGGCATGAGCAGTACCGAGGCCCAGACGTTCATCGACATGTACTTCCAGCGTTACCCCGGCATCCGCGCGTTCATCGACGCAACGCTCGAGACCGCCCGCCGCGTCGCCGAGCCGTTTAGCCGCGACCCAGAGGGGAGCGCGGTGCAGGTTCCCTACGTCCGCACCATCCTCGGCCGCCGCCGCAGCGTCCCCGACCTGAACTCGCGCAACCGCAACCTGAGAACCGCCGCCGAGCGCTTCGCGGTGAACACAGTCATCCAGGGCAGCGCCGCCGATTTAATCAAACGCGCCATGATCGCCATCCACCGCCGCATCGTCAGCGAGTCGCGCCCCGCCCGCATGATCATCCAGGTCCACGACGAGCTGGTCTTCGACATCCCGCGAACCGCCGTCACCGCCGAATCCGAAATGATCCGCCAGGAAATGTCGCAGGCCCTCCCCCTCTCCGTCCCCATCAAAGTAGACATCGCCTACGGCGACAACTGGCTGGAAGGGAAGTAGCTCCCGTTCTTAAGAAGAAGAGATTTAGACAGGCGATGCGCCCCAGAGGTTTCGAATACTATCTTCAGATTCATGTTTACGTGGGCATGGGGCCGCTGGTAAAATAATACTATGAATCGCCGAGTAGTATCGCCGGAATGCCAAGCGCGCATCATAGCCGAAAGTCGACGGCGCTGCGCGATCTGTTTCGGATTGCATCGCGATCTACGCCGTAAGAACGGCCAGATTGCTCACTTGGATCGAGATCCGATGAACAATCAACCAAATAATCTTGTCTTCTTGTGTTTGGATCATCACGATGAATATGATTCGACTACGCGGCAAACAAAGGGGCTAACGCAAATCGAAGTTGCGGGATATCGGGAAGAGCTTCTGGCAGAACTTGAGCGCCAGTGGGCTTCAGGGCAGTTGGACGCACCGCCATCTCCTTCGCCACCCTCATTGATCATCAATATCTCCAACGTAGGTGGGTCTGGCGGCTCGGGTGGGGTGCTAGCAGCCCGTGGTAGAAGTCCAGAAAACCGCGTTTTTGACCCCACCAGAAGGG
>CAYLLT010000008.1:0-836 GCA_964384465.1 uncultured Planctomycetales bacterium
ATGATGATCTGGGGAATCAACTTCAGCGACGACACGCCCGTCACGGTGAACTTCAGACTGCCCACCAGCAAGCTGCTCTCGGCGACGCTGAAGCGTTACGGCAAGCCGGGGCCTGACAACCAGGGCGGCGACACCAGCCTGACCGCTTCCACCGGCTTGGCGTGGGACCAGCAGGACGTGACCGCCGGTCTGGACCTGCGCCACTTCGCGTTCACCATGGAGGACGCGGAGATCACCGTGCTGGTTCTGCACATTGTGCCGAGCTGCCGGTCCGACTTCGATTGGGACGGCGACGTGGACATCGTCGACTTCGGGCACCTGCAGGCGTGCCTGACCGGACCGGGCGTCCCGCAGGTCGATCCGTACTGCGCGGACACGCTGTTTACCGCCGACACGGACGTTGACGGAAACGATATGGTCATCTTCCTCAAGTGCCTCACCGGTCCGGATGTGCCCTCGAATCCGAACTGCGAGCAGTAAAATGAACTACGGCGGGCCGGCTTCTGCGGGATGGCGATGAGGACGAGAGCGACTTCGGCCATCTTCAGAACCGTTCAATTCAGCATCTTGCGCAGGACGGTCTGGAGGATGCCGCCGTTGCGGTAGTATTCGATTTCGACCGGCGTGTCGATGCGGCACACGGCGGTGAAGGAGAGGGTTGTGCCGTCGGGGCGCGAGGCGGTGACGGTCAGCTCCTGTTGCGGCTTCAGCGAGTCGTCGAGGCCGTTGATGGTGAAAGTTTCGTAACCGGTGAGGCCGAGCGATTCGCGCGTCTGGCTTTCCTTGTACTGGAGCGGGAGGATGCCCATGCCCACCAGGTTGCTGCGGTGGATGCG
>CAYLLT010000008.1:846-2200 GCA_964384465.1 uncultured Planctomycetales bacterium
CGGCGATGACGGCGCGAACGCCGAGCAGCATGGTGCCTTTGGCCGCCCAGTCGCGCGAGGAGCCGGTGCCGTATTCCTTGCCGGCGATCACCATCAATGGCGTGCCGGTTTGCTTGTATTTCATGGCGGCATCGTAGATGGACATGATGGATTGCGAATCGCGAAGGGTCGTCGACGACCCAATTGCGGATTGCGGATTTCCCGGTCCGAGATAGAGGGTGACACCGCCTTCGGTACCCGGCGCGAGCAGGTTGCGCAAGCGGATGTTGGCGAACGTACCGCGGGTCATCACGCGGTCGTTTCCTCGGCGGGCGCCGTAACTGTTGAAATCCGGAGGTTTCACGCCTTGTTCGATGAGATAACGACCGGCGGGTGAATCAGGTTTGATCGAGCCGGCGGGGGAGATGTGGTCTGTCGTTACTGAATCGCCCAGTACCGCCAGGCACCTCGCGTTTGCAATCGACTGGATCGAGCCCGACTCACGGGCCATGTTCTCGAAAAACGGCGGCTCCTGGATGTAAGTGGACGAGGGATTCCACTGATACAGTTCGCGGCCGGTCACGGTGATCTTCCGCCATTCCTCGTCGCCGGCGAAAACGTCCGCGTACTTGCTGCGGAACTGATCGGAGCTGACGCACTGCTGAATCGTCCGGCGGATTTCCTGCTGGCTCGGCCAGATGTCGCGCAGGTAAACCGGCGAGCCGCTCCTGTCCTTGCCAATGGGTTCGGTGACCAGATCGATGTCCACGGTGCCCGCGAGAGCGTACGCGACGACCAGCGGCGGGCTGGCCAGGTAGTTCGCCCGCACGTCGGGGTTGATGCGGCCCTCGAAGTTGCGATTACCGCTGAGCACCGCGCTCACGACGAGATCGTTCTGGTGGACGGCCGCGCTGATCTCGTCCGGGAGCGGGCCGGAGTTGCCGATGCACGTCGTGCAGCCGTAGCCGACGAGGTTGAAGCCGAGACGGTCCAGGTGGGGCGTCAGGCCCGCCTTATTCAAGTAATCCGTGACCACGCGGCTGCCGGGAGCGAGACTGGTCTTGACCCACGGCTTGACGCTCAGGCCCTTCTCGACGGCCTTCTTCGCGAGCAGGCCGGCGGCCAGCATCACCGAAGGGTTCGACGTGTTGGTGCAACTGGTGATGGCGGCAATGACCACCGCGCCGTGACGCAGTGCGAAGCGCTTTCCGGCATATTCGACTTGGACACCCTCGGCATCACTCGGCGCTTCGAGGACCGCGACCGCAGTATCCTGCGCGGCCGTAGCCGACGAGCCGCTTGTGGAGGCAGCGGATTTTCCGAAGGTGGTGCCGAGATCCTTTCGCCACTGTGACTTCATCGCGGTGAGCGGCAC
>CAYLLT010000008.1:2210-74768 GCA_964384465.1 uncultured Planctomycetales bacterium
CCGCCCTCCCAGTCCATCCGCCGCGCATTCGGCAGCTCCGCGAACTGCTCCCTGAACGCCTCGCGCAGGCTCTCCCTGACGGCGGCCAGCGGCACGCGGTCCTGCGGCCGCTTCGGCCCGGCCAGAGACGGTTCGATGCTGCTTAGATCCAGCTCGACAATCTTCGTAAACACCGGATCGACGGTGTCGCTCCGCCACAAACCCTGCTCTTTGCAATAACGCTCGACGAGATCGATGGTGTCCTCGTCCCGGCCGGTCATGCGCAGATAATCGAGCGTCACCTGATCGACGGGGAAAATGCCCATCGTCGCGCCGTATTCCGGGGCCATGTTGGCGATGGTAGCCCGATCCGGCAGCGACAGGCTGGCTAATCCGTTGCCGAAGAATTCGACAAACTGGCCGACCACGCCGATCTTGCGGAGCATCTGCGTGACGGTCAGGACGAGATCGGTCGCGGTGGCCCCTTCCGGCAACTGGCCGGAGAGTTTGAAGCCGACCACCTGCGGCGTGAGCATATAGATGGGCTGGCCGAGCATGACCGCTTCGGCTTCGATGCCGCCGACGCCCCAGCCGACGACGCCGAGGCCGTTGATCATCGTGGTGTGGCTGTCGGTGCCGACGAGGCTGTCGGGGAACGCGACTCCCGAGTTCGTCAGCACAACCTTCGCAAGATATTCGAGGTTCACCTGGTGCACGATGCCGGTTGCGGGCGGGACGACGCGGAAATTGTTGAACGCCTGCTGGCCCCATTTGAGGAATTCGTACCGTTCGCGGTTGCGTTCGAACTCCTTGACCTTGTTGATCTCCAGCGCGGCGGCGGAGCCGAAGGCATCCACCTGCACGGAATGGTCGATTACCAGATCGCAGGGCACCTGCGGGTTGATCAGCTTTGGATCGCCGCCGAGCCGCTGCATGGCCGACCGCATGGCGGCCAGATCGACGAGACTGGGCACACCAGTAAAATCCTGGAGGATGACGCGGGCCGGCTTGAAGGGCAGCTCGACCGGGGCCGGCGCCGCCGCGTTCCACGAGGCCAGCCGGGTGACGTCTGCTTCGTTCACCTGGAACCCGTCGGTGTTGCGCAGGGCACTTTCCAGCAGGATTTTGATCGAAAAGGGCAGGCGGTCGATGTGGCCGATGCCGCTTTCGGTGAGCTTGCCGAGCCGGTGGATCTGAACCGCCCCGGCCGCGCATTTCAGGATCGATTCCGCGCCGAACGGGTTTCCGCTTGATGATGACATGCCAGCCTCCTGCACTGCCTTTCCGACGGGATCATAGCCGAATTCGAGCCTTCCGGGAATTCCGACCGCTGGCTGCGGTGCCGGCGTCGCCCGATGAGTATAAAATTTCAACCGTGGCCTTCCGCCGGTGAGGTGCTCCGGGTTTTTCCAGAACTCTGCCAGAAAAGACGCTGACTCATGATGCGCATGGCGAAAATCATCCAGGCTGCCACGTGGGCCGCCACCTGGGCGGTGATCGTCTGGACGTTCAGCTCGCCGGGGATGCTGCCGGAACCGCTCGGGCGGCGCGTGAACGACGCGGTCGATGAGGTGGCCCGCGTCTGTCTGTGGATGTGGAATGAGCCGACCGATGCGCTGGATGGACCGGACGAATGGACGGCCGCACGCGGCGCGCTGGCTGAATGGATGTTGCCAAAGGAGAATGCAAAAGAGGTATCGAGAGTCGATTCTGGACTCATGGCCGAGTAAACAATTACCGTTCGTCGCATGCCAAATCGATTTCCGACCCCTTTGTTCGTCCTTCGGCTCGCCCGCCGTTTTCTCCGCAACTGAATCAGCAGGTTCTCGCGAAGCTCCTGACGGCGTACAGATGAACCGGCGCGATCGATTGAACAGCATTCCCGCGGAAGGCAAGCGGTCGTTCACACTTTTATTTATGCGGAGCTGGTGCGCGTCCGGATGCGAAATGCGCGGATTGTCATGCAGCAATATCCTGAGAGATAAGCATTTATGTACAAATGCTTGAATACACCTCGACTTTGTGATATAATTCACAGAGACCTCATCCCATGTGGAAGGAGGTGCCCAATGTGTCCCGAATCCAATGCTTGTTCCAATAAACCAACGCACGGCACAATCGCCCGTCTTGTTGGAGCGGTAACCTGGTCAGTCTTCGGGAATCCCCTGGCTGTCATCGTCGCGGTGATGGGTATCTGGCTTGTCGTTCTACTCCTGGTTGGCATTCCTCGCTTCACGGCCGGGGCGGGCGGGTGGGGGCTGACAGACATACTGAGCTGCGGAGTGAGCCTGACAGCTTTGGTTCTGGCAACAGGTCTGGCCTTGGGGCATCTGGTGATTACCACTATCGCGGTGTGGGGCGTACACGAACCGTTATAGTGGGCTCGGCCTGACAGGAACCGAAGAAAACGGGTTCGATTCCTGACTCGATGCCGAGTCGCCGCCGGCTGCCGACGCGGTCTTGTACGCTTCATCGCTTCAATGGATCAGGTGCGTCGCTGTTCGACGGCCGTAGACGCGATATACAATGCCCTCCTTCGTGAACGTGTAACCCAGCGCCCCGGCCGCATCAGTATTGTCATCGGCCTCACAACCCATGTGCTCACATTTTGATGCCTGAACCATCGCAGCCTGATCCTCAGCGATAAACGGCAATTATGACCGATGCGCGTCATTGGATGCGCTTATCGGACGTTCGGAACGGGGACGCGGGGACTTCTTGGAGACTCGTCTCGGACCGGCCGGTTCGGGCTCATCCTGCGCGAGCGGAATTGCCGACACAGACACAACCTATCCGATCTGCGTGGATGTATCCCCGCCACAGGCGGGCACTGCGCGGATGGTCAGGAAGACCTTTCGGACAGTAGGCTCTGGATGAGCGACATCCCGCACAATCAAGGCCCGCCCAGAGACGCCGGCCACGGGCCTCCGCCAGAACCGAGCGGCTTCGGCCGCGCAGGCGGGGGGGCGGCGCTGCGGGGACGCTGGCAGATCCCCTTATTGGTGATATCCATTGCCGCGCTGACTGCGGGAATCTGGCGGCTGCGTCCGCAGCCAAAGCCGCCCAGTTTCGCTACTCTCTATGCGCACGCCGTGGCCCTGAAGGACACGGGCCTGTATCCGGAAGCCAGCGACTGCATCAAATCCATCCTCAAGGCGCCGCAGCTTCTCCCGGAAGAGAAGCGGCAGCTTCACCGGCTGATGGCGACGGTCATCTTCGCCCACGAGCAGGGCAATGCCGTCCACGGCACGCAGAACGCGGAACGGATCATCGAGAACAGCGACCAGGCCGTCGCCGAGCCGGGGCTTCACGACGCCGAGATGCACTGGATCCGCGCGCAGGCGTGGGAATGGCTGCGGAAACCGGGCGAGGCGCTGGCCGACTATCGCCAGGTGATCGCCAAGGACGACGCGAACAGCCCGCGGTTATGGCCCACGCGCAAGCGGATACTCGAAATCCAGCGGACGATCGAGGCGATGACGGCGCAGCAGTTGCACGCCGCGTATGACACGTTCATCTCCACCGCGGGGATCAGCGACGAGCTGCGGTATTGGGCGGCCGAGCAGAAGGTCGAGCTTTGGGCCAAAGAGAACCAGCACGCCGAAGCCGAGAAGTTTCTGGCGGGCCAGGAACACCGTTTCGAAGAGCCCGAGTGGCGCAACGCGTACCAGTATTTACAGGCGCTCGCCTGGTACCGCGTCCGGCGGCTGGATGACGCCGAGCGGCAACTCCGCGTGCTCCGCGATGGATTGACGCCGGGCCAGCCGCTCTACGCCAGTACCGGCTGGCTGCTGGGCAAGGTGCTGGAGGACCAGGAATCGCCCGAGCCGGCGCTGGGATTCTTTGAAGATGTTCTGAACAACACCACGCCGGGCCCGTACCGCACGGCGGCGCTGCTCGGGCGGGCCGAGACGCTGGCATCGCTCAATCGTTTCGATCAATCGACCGAAACCTATCGCCAGACGCTGCGGCTGGCGGCCGAGGATCCATACAGCACGGTCGTCGATCTCCAGGTGATCCGGCAGTCCACAACGGCGCTTTATCAGTCGCTGCTGACGCAGGGCAAGCTGCGGGAGGCCATCGGCTATCTGCGCATCGCGGGGAAACTCATTCCGCCGTCGGACAATGAAGCCCAAATCCTCCATTCGGAGCGATTGGCTGAATTGGCGTTATCGCTGGGCAAATGGATGCTCGAATCGCCGGAGGCAGCGAGTGGGATTGTAGAGCCCGAAGCGCAAGCGAGGGTTTCCGGCGAAAAACCCTCGCTTGCGCTTCGGGCTCCAGCGTCTCCGGACCGAGCAGTGGCACACGGACATTTCATCGAGGCGGGGCAGGAGTATCTGCGTCTGGCCAAACTCGTGGCGATGGATGACGACGCGTCGGCCTCGGCGGCCTGGCATGCGGCCGATGCGTTCGACCTGGCGGGCGAGCGTTTGCGGACCATGCAGGTGCTAGAAGCGCTGGTGCGTTCTCAGCCGGACAGCATGCGGGCGCCGATGGCGCTGCTGCGGCTCGGGCAGACTTATCAGGCCGGCGGCGAATACGACAAGGCCATCGCCGTTTACCAGCAAAACCTGGTAAAATTCCCGCGCACGCCCTCGGCGGTGGCATCGCTGGTCCCGCTCTCGCAGTGTTTTCTGGCCCGCGGCGAAACCGACAAGGCCGAGCAGGTCCTGCTGAGAATCGTCGTTCGCCAGCCGGACGATCCCCTTACGCTGATCGAGCCGAAGGCGGCGGAGTACCGCGATGCGCTCTTCGGTCTGGGCGATCTCTATGCACGTCGCAGCGAGTATGAGAAATCCATCGCCCGTTACGAAGAGGCGATCGAGCGGTATCCGGACGACCCGGAATTGGATCGGGCGATGTACCTGCTGGCGGATGTTTATCGCCGCAGCGCCGCCCGTATTCGCGACGATTTGAGCGATCCGAAGAACATCCTGACAAAAGATGATTTGCAGACCGCGTATCGCGAGCGGCTGCAGCGGGCTCGCCGGCTTTACGATCAGGTGATCGAGCGATATCGCGCCCGGCCCGAGGACGGCCTGGCCGAGCTGGATCGGATCTACCTGAAGCTGAGTCACTTCTATCGCGGCGACGTGGTGTACGACCTGTCGCGCCTGCCGGGCCAGCCGGACCTCCGCGGTTTTGCCGAAGCACTGGAACTCTACGATCGGGCGGCGTGGCTCTACCAGTCGGATCCGATGGCCATGACGGCGTACGTGCAGATGATCCACTGCCATCTCAGCCTGGGCAGTACGGACAAAGCCCGCATGACGCTACAGCGGGCGCGGTGGACGTTGAAGAGCATCCCGGAGGATCGCTTCGTAGCGTATTCGCCGAGCGAAACGCGGACCTTCTGGGAAGAGTATCTGACGTGGCTGGAGCGGACGCCGACGCTGGGCGTCGAGACCACGACGGCTCCCGCCTGAAGCCGCTCGCGAAAGAGGCGATATGAGAACGATCGAAATGGCCGTGTCCAGCGGAACATCCGGCAAGCTTCTGGCGCTGTTGTCGGAACAGTGCGATTTGTGCCGCCGGCTGGCCGGCCTGGCCGACCGGCAGCGCGAGCGCATTACCGGCGACGAGCCGGAACTGCTGCTGACGATCCTGGCCGACCGGCAGCGGCTGATCGATCGCTTGGGCGCCTTGACCGATCTCCTGCGGCCGTATCAGCAGAACTGGAGAGAGGTCCGGGCGGGACTGGATGCACGTGATGGCCGGGAGGCGGATCGGATGGTGGCCGAGGTCAACGAGCTGCTGCTGGCGATCCTCCAGTTGGACGAGGCTGACGCGCGCATGTTGTCGGCTCGGAAGATCGCGACCGCCCGGGCGTTGACGGAGATCGGGCATCAGAGGATGGCCGGCACTGCTTATGCCATGGCCGGCGCGTCATCGCCGGCACAGGTCGATTGGACGGACGAATGAATCAGGACCGCGGCAATTCATTGCCGCAATCGCGTCAACAAGTTGACGCGGTCCTGATGGGATGGACGGACGAATGAGCGCGACGGGCACCGACACGACGCAGCGCGAGCGCGAGCTGGGCGCGATCATCCACGCCTACAACGGCGTGACCGAGCGGCTCAAGCACTCGCACGAGCAGCTTCGCGAGGAGGTTCGCCGTCTGCGCGAGGAACTGTCGCGGAAGAACCAGCAGTTGCGCCGGCGGGAACGGCTGGCGGCGTTGGGCGAGATGGCGGCGGGCGTCGCCCATGAGATTCGCAATCCACTCGGAGGCATCCAACTGTTCGCATCGCTGTTGAAGCGTGAAGTGGCGGACCGCTCGGATGCGCTTCGCCTGCTGGACAGAATCACCGGCGGCGTGGCCAGCCTCGAATCCATCGTGACCGACATCCTCGAATTCGGCCGGCCCTCCGAGCCGCATCCCGATCATGTGCGGTTCGATGTGCTGGTTCGCGAGACGGTGGAGCTGGCGTCGGCCAAGGCCGCCGCGGCAGGTGTCACGGTGCATGTCGCAGAAACGCTCCGGGAAATCGAGCTGATCACCGACGGCCCCATGTTGCAGCGGGCGTTGCTGAACCTGCTGCTCAATGCGATCGAAGCGGCCGGTACCGCGGGTCGTTCGCCTGCTCGCGTGCACATCGGTGGACGTATTTCCACCAACGACCGCGCGATCATCACGATAGCGGATAACGGACCGGGTATTCCCCCCGAGCTGATGGAGCGCATTTTCAACCCGTTCTTTACCACTCGAAGCAACGGCACCGGCCTCGGGTTGGCGATCGTGCACCAGATTGTGGAATCGCTCGGTGGGACAATTCAGGCCGCGAATCGAAGTGGCGGCGGGTCGTTGTTTACGGTGAATCTGCCGAAACGGCAAGAGGGACGAATTGCGAATTGCGGATTACGGATTGCGAATGGGCGATCCGAACCCCGCACGCAAGTGCGGGGCCCCTCACTGGCGTGAGGGGTTCGGATCGCACCCGAGTTCAGGAGGACGCACCAATGGCGCGAATCTGTGTGGTGGATGATAATGAAATGCTCCGCGAGTCGGCGGCCGAGGCGTTGACGCGCGACGATCATGCGGTCACAAGTTTTGCCGATCCGACGGAAGCCCTGAAGGCGATTCGTACGACCGCTTTCGATTGCATCGTCAGCGACCTGAAGATGCCGGGCATGGACGGCGTCACGTTGCTGCGGGAAGCGCGGGCGGCCGGCTGCGAGGCGTCGGTCGTCCTGATGACCGCGTTCGCGACGGTGGATTCGGCCGTGGCGGCCATGAAGCTGGGAGCTTTCGATTACATCCAGAAGCCGTTCGATGCCGACAAGCTGTGCCTGATCGTCGATCGGGCCGTTCAGCATGCCACGCTGCGGTCGGAAAATGAGGCCCTGCGGCGATCGCTGACCGACGGCGAACAGCGGGAGATCATCGGCGACAGTACCAGCATGCGCGTGCTTCGCGAGACGCTGACCAAGGTCGCCCCGAGCAACAATACCGTGCTGATTCAGGGCGAATCCGGCACCGGCAAGGAGCTGTTGGCCCGGGCGGTTCATCGGGCTTCGCCGCGGGCGGATCGCCCGATGTTGTGCCTGAACTGCGCGGCCCTGTCGGGCAACCTCTTGGAAAGCGAACTGTTCGGGCATGAGCGCGGCGCGTTCACCGGCGCGGACCGGCTGCGCAAGGGACGTTTCGAGCTGGCCGACGGCGGGACGCTTATGCTCGATGAGGTCAGCGAGATCCCGCTGCCGCTCCAGGCCAAGTTGCTGCGCGTGCTTCAGGAGCGTCAGTTCGAGCGCGTCGGCAGCAGCGCGACGCGAAGCGTGGACGTCCGCGTGATCGCCACGACCAACCGGCAGCTCGGCGACTGGGTGGCCCGCAAACGCTTCCGTGAGGACCTGTATTTCCGGCTGAGCGTTCTGCCGGTGATGGTGCCGCCGCTTCGCGAACGCCGGGAGGACATTCCCGCACTCGTCGAATATTTCATTGCCAGCGCGGCTTCACGAACCGGCCGGGCCGCGCTGCGCGTCGAAGAGCCCGCGATGCGGCTGATGCAACAGTACGACTGGCCGGGCAACGTGCGCGAAATCGAAAATCTGTGCGAGCGGGCGTCGGTACTCGTGCTCGACGGCATTCTCACCGCCCACACGCTCGCACCCTGGCTGGGCGGCATTCAGCGAAGCGACGAACTGGGCGGGCGGCTGCGGCCGGGACACCTGCTCGAAGACATGGAACGACAGTTAATCGAACGCACGCTGCGCGAATGCAACGGTCATCGCGTCAGAACGGCGACGACGCTGGGGATTGGCGTGCGTACGCTCGGCCTGAAGCTCAAGCAGTGGCGCGATCAGAGCCGCGCGCAGGAATCGTATCAGATGATGAGTTCAGGTTGATCAGAGCCCGGAGCGCAAGCGACGGGTTTTGCGTAACCAACCCATCGCTTGCGCTTCGGGCTCTGAAAGCAGAACCGATCTGCGCAATGGCGCAACTGTTGCGCTGGCGGCGCAGTCTGTGCGCGTGCAAACCCGATGACATTCGTTCTTGAAGGTGAAGTGGGCGATGGCCCGGTTGGCACTTCGATTGCTGTGAAACGGGGTGATCAGATGTTTTTTGTAGATGTAGTCAGTCGCGGCGCGCTGCCGGCCATGGAGAAGATGCTGGCCTTCACGCAGGCCCGGCACCGCATGCTCACAGAGAACGTGGCCAATGTGGATACGCCGGGCTATGTCACGAAACAGCTCGACCCGGGGGCGTTTCAGCGCTCGCTGCGGGAAGCACTGACGGTCACGCGGCGGGATGGCTCGCCCTTTCAGTTGAAGAACACGGAGCAATTTCGTCAGGACGCATCGGGAAGTCTGGTCGTGACGCCCACGGCGGAGCCGGCGGAGAACGTCCTGTTTCACGATGGCACGAACATGCGGATCGAGCAGCAGATGGCGATGCTGGCCGAGAACGGCATGATGCACCAGGCGACGACGGAGCTGCTGCGCGGCCGATTCGACGGTCTGCTCACGGCCATCCGCGGGACAGTGAGATAGAAGTTGCGGATTGCGAATTGAATTTGCTCTCTTCAATTCGCAATTCGCAATCCGAAATCCGCAATGGGTTCTGAAATGTTCGGCTCGCTCGACATCAGTACCTCGGCCCTCGTCGCTCAGCGCATTCGGCTGGATACCATCGCCGGCAATATTGCCAACGCGCAGGCGACTCGCCGTGCTGATGGTCAGCCCGGCCCGTATCAGCGGCGCGTGGCATTGTTTGCCGCCGGTGACGCCCGCGGCCGCGCCGGCGTTCACGTGGAGGATGTCCGTGAAGATACATCACCGCCCCGGCTGGTGTACGAGCCGGGTCATCCGGACGCGTTCCAGACCGGCCCACAAAAGGGCTACGTTGCGTATCCGAACGTTGATTACGCCACGGAGATGGTCGACGCGATGCTGGCCTCACGCGCGTACGAGGCAAACATCGCCGCCATCGACGTGACCAAGAACATGATGTCTTCGACGCTGCGATTGCTGGTGTAAGTGGCGAGTAACGAGTAACGAGCGATGAGCGATCCGTTGAGCATCAATGCGTTGCAGGCCGGCAAAGTGGCGGGGCCGGTAGCGATGCCCGCCGGGGCCGAGGCTGCCGGCACCGTGGACGGCAAATCGTTCAAGGATCTGCTGCTCGACAGCCTCGATCAGGTGAATCGGCTTCAGCAGGAGGCCGACCAGGGCGTGCAGAAGCTCGTCACCGGCGAGACGGACAATATGGCCGAAGTGTTCAGCGCGGTGCGCAAGGCCGACGTCGCGTTCAGCATGTTGATGGAGATGCGCAACAAGCTGGTGGATGCGTACCGGGAAATACAGCAGATGCGGGTGTAAGGCGTCTGTAATGCCTCTTCACGTGGGAGTCAGGAAATGGAGTTCCTCAGAAAACTGCTCGCCCAGACGCAGAGCCACATGAGAGGGCTCACGCTTTCGCAGCGGCTGGCCATCGGCTCCTGCGTCGGGCTGATCGCCGTCTCTCTCCTGTGGCTGGTCGATTGGGCGGCCAAACCGGCGCTGGTGCCGCTGCTCGATCAGCAGATGAGTTCGCAGGAACTCGCGCCGATCCAGCAGCAATTGGACGCCCAGCACGTGGAATACAAGGTGTCCGGCACCACACTCCTGGTTCCCGCCGAGAGCCGCACGCGGTTGTTGGCGGTACTCGGCGAGCAACACGCGCTGCCCAACGACATCAGCATCGGCTTTGCCAAAATGATGGAAGAGAACAGCCCCTGGCTCAGCATGGCGGAGCAGGACCGGCGATGGAGCGTCGCGCGGGCCTACGAGTTGTCCCGCGTGTTGCAGAAGTTCAACGGCGTGCTTGAGGCCCGCGTGCTGATCGACGAAAAATCCCGCCGGACGATCGGCCAACCTCCGGTCATGCCGACGGCGAGCATTTTCGTCAAAATGGCGCCGGGCACCGCGCTGGACAAGGAGCGCGTAGTCGCGATGGCCAGCTTTGTCAGCCGCGCGGTTGCCGGGCTGGAGATATCCAATGTCGCCGTGACCGACGCCACCACCGGCCGCTCGTATACCGTGCCCTCACCGGCGGAAGGCATGGCTTTCGACGACCTCGAAGACCGTCAGAAGAAAGAAGAATACTTCGCCGCGAAGATCAAATCGTTGCTCGCGAACATCCCGGCGCTGCTGGTCGCCGTCCACGCCGAGTTGGATGCCGAATCCCGCAAAGAGACCACGCTCAAGAACGGCCGGCCGGTCCAGCTCACCGAACGCACCGAGACAACAACGCAGGAGCGCGGTTCAGCGTCCGGAGGTCCGGGTGTCGTGCCGAATGCCGGCCGCGCGGTAGCGACTGGTACCCCGGTCGAACGGACGGAAAAGAAGGTCGAGGAATCAACCTTTGACGGCAAGGCGGATGTCACGCAGACCACCACCGAAGCGCCGCGTCACGGTCTCAAGAGCCTGTCCGCATCGGTAAACGTTCCGAGAAGCTATCTGGCTTCCATATACAAGCAGGCCAACAACGGCAAGGACCCCACCGATGCCGATCTCGACACCTCCGGCGAGAAAGAGCTGGAGAAGATTCGGCAGCAGGTGAAAGGGGCTTTGGGCGTTCCTGAAGGTTCGAAGAGCGTCGTGGTCGATTGGTTCCATGATGAAGCGGTGGTGAAGCTCAGCGATGCCGTCGAGGCCGGTCCGAGCGACGGCATGCTCGCGCTGGCTCGCGCCTATGGTGGCAAGGTCGGCATCGGTGCGCTCGCTGTGGTCAGCCTGTTCATGATGCTGATGATGATGCGGCGAGCCGGCGACGGTCCGGTGCTGCCGGGTGAAGAACCGCCGGCCCGCGTGCTGCGGATGAAGGATCGGCGCCGGGGCGAGGCCGCCTCGATGACCATCGCGTATCCGCCCGTAGGCGAGGCCGAAGTGACTGAGCAACTGCTGATCGCCAAGGAGGTGGACGAGCAGACCGTGCGCACGCAGCAAGTCGTCGAGCAGGTGGTGGAACTCATCCGCGACGATCCCAAAACGTCCGTTGGCATTCTGAAGAGCTGGATTGACGCGGAGAAAGGCTGAGCGTGGCGAAGAAAAGCAGAGCCCAGGCCCTCGCCGACGAGCGCGAATACACCGGCGTGACCAAGGCAGCGGTGTTCCTGCTCGCAGTCGGCCCGGAAACGGCCGGCACCATCCTCAAGAGCATGGACCGCGACGCCGTCGAAGACGTCACCCGCGAGATCGCGTCGCTGGGCCCGGTGCCGATGGACCGACGCGAGGACATCGTCGAGGAGTTCTACAACGTCGCGCTGGCCAAGCAGTACGCCAACGAAGGCGGACTCGCGTACGCCAAAGCGGTGCTCGAACGGGCGATGCCCAAGGACGAAGCCGGCCGCGTGATGCAGCAGATCGAGCACCAGGTTTACCAGCAGCCGTTCAGTTTCATTCAGAAGGCCGAGAGCGAGAACCTGCTCATGTTCATGCAGGACGAGCATCCCCAGACGATCGCCCTCATCCTCGCGCACCTGCCGAGCAGCAAGGGCGGCGAGATCCTGGCAGGCCTGCCGCCGGCCAAGCAGATCGAGGTGGTCACACGCGTCGCCAACATGGAGCAGACCAACCCGGAGGTGATCCGCGAGGTGGAAAAAGGGCTCGAGCTGCGGCTGTCCGGCATCGTCTCGCAGCAGTTCCAGAAGGTGGGCGGCGCGGCTGCGGTGGCCGAGATGCTCAACCTGGCCGACCGCGCGACGGAGAAAGGTATCCTTGAAACGCTCGAATCCGACGACCCCGACCTCGTGGAGCAGATCCGGCGGCTGATGTTCGTGTTCGAGGACATCCTGCTGGTCAACGACAAGGGCATTCAGGCGCTGCTGAAGGAGATCGACAACAGCGAGCTGTCGCTGGCGCTCAAGACGGCCAGCCCCGAGATGAAGGAAAAGATATTCAACAACATGTCGGAGCGGGCATCGCAGTTGATCAAGGAAGACATGGAGTACATGGGCCCGGTGCGACTGAGCCATGTCGAAGCGGCCCAGCAGCGCATTGTCGATGCCGTGCGCCGTCTGGAAGACACGGGCGAGATCATCATCGCCGGCCGCGGCGGCGAGGGGGATGTAGTCGTATGATTCGCCGATCGGCCGTGATTAAAGCGGAAGCCATGACGCAGACGGCGCGCGTCGGCATTAAGCCGTTCCGGCTGGACGACGTCATGCGCGAAGCGCGCGAGACGATCGCCGCCGCGAAGCTGCGGGCTGCCGAGTTGATCAAGGACGCCGAGTCCCGCGCCGCGACGATAAGGGAATCCGGCCACCGCACGGGTTTCGACGAAGGGCTCACCAAGGGACGCGCGGAGGCCTTTGAAGCGGCCGGCAAACAGTTTTCGGAACAGCAACAGAACCTGATCGCATCATATCAGCAGACGATCGCCACGATTGAGGCCGATCGCGCCGCTTGGAACTCAGCCGCCCGCCAGGATCTGATCGAACTGGCGATGGCAATCGCGCGACGCGTCGCGCACCACGTCGGCCAGCGTGAGCGCGAGACGGTACTGGCGAATCTGGAAGAGTCCGTGCGCCTGACCGGCCAGCGTTCCGAGGTGACCATTCTGGTTAATCCCGCCGACGCCGAAGCGGCCAGATCGTTCGCCCAATCGCTGATCGAACTTCAGGAGCAGTGGCAGCACGTTCGCGTCGTCGAGGAACCGGAAGTGTCGCCCGGCGGCTGCCGCGTGCAATGGGGCAGCGGCGCAGTGGATGCCACGCTGGATACGCAGCTCGATCGGATCGAGGCCGCGCTAAAGGGTGAGTCTTCATGAACGCGTTCGCGCAAGAGATCGATCGCGTCTCGCGCCTGTGCACGCCGGCTTTGATCGGCCGCGTGCAGGATGTGACCGGCCTGACGGTGACCGTCAGCGGCCTGCCCGCGCCGATCGGCTCGATGTGCCGCGTGCAGTTGAAGTCGAGCGGGGCGGTGGAGGCCCAGGTGGTCGGCTTCCGCAACGACGAGACCGTCTTGATGACATTAGGCGAAATACTCGGAATCGCCCGCGGCGATGAAGTCGTCGCCCTGCCGGGTGAGGCGTCGATCGGCCTCTCGGACGCGCTCATCGGCCGTGTGCTCGACGGCATGGGCCGGGTGATCGACAGCGGCCCGCGCGTGCACGACCAGCGCTTCTACCCGCTGTATCGCGCCGCACCCAAAGCGCTCGCACGCCCGCGCATCGCCGAACCGCTCGGCACCGGCATCCGCGCGCTCGACGCGATGCTCACCGCCGGCCGCGGCCAGCGTCTCGGCCTGTTCGCCGGCACGGGTATAGGCAAGAGCGTGCTCATGGGCATGATCGCGCGATACACCGATGCCGATGTCACGGTGGTCGGCCTGATCGGTGAGCGCGGCCGCGAGGTCAACGACTTCATCGAGAAGGATCTCGGTCCTGACGGCCGCCGCAAGACTGTTCTCGTGGTGAGCACGGCCGATGAATCGCCGGTGCTCCGCGTCCGGGCCGGGTTCGTCGCCACCGCGGTCGCCGAATTCTTCCGCGACCGCGGCAAGAACGTGCTGCTGCTGATGGATTCGCTGACCCGCCTGGCGATGGCCCAGCGGCAGATCGGCCTGGCTGCCGGCGAGCCTCCGGCGACCAAAGGCTACACGCCGAGCGCCTTCGCCCTCCTGCCGCAGTTGCTCGAACGCGCCGGCCAAACGCCCGAAGGCAGCATCACCGGCTTCTACACCGTGCTCGTCGAGGCCGATGACATCAACGATCCCGTCGGTGACGCCGTTCGCGGCATACTCGACGGACATGTGTGGCTGGCCCGCTCGCTGGCGAATCGCGGGCATTATCCAGCCATCAGCGTACCGGAGAGCATCAGCCGTGTGATGAGCGATGTTGTCAGCGAAGAGCACCTGGCCGCTTCGCGCACCGTGCTGCGGGCATTGGCGACATGGAATGAAATCGAGGATCTGGTCAACATCGGCGCCTACGCGCCGGGTTCAAACCCTGCATTCGATACGGTAATCCAGACGCGGCCGGCGGTGCTGGCGTTTCTTCAACAGAAGATTGCCGAGCGCGTGACATTTGGCGAGGCCCGCGAGCAACTGCTGGCGGTAGCCCGGCAGATCGACGACACCGCGCGACGGTTGACGAAGACGAAGGCAAATATGGCAGCATGAGCTGCTTTGTATTCTCTGTGCCCTCTGTGACCTCTGTGGCTGAACAGTAATGGCCAAGCGTTTCAAATATCGGTTCGAGACGATGCTGAAGATCCGCCGCCAGCGCGAGGAGCACCACCAGCGCGTGGTCGCCGACCGCAACCGGCAGATTCACCAGGCGTCCGACCAGCTCACATCGCTGAATCGGCAGATTCAGGACGAAACGAACGCCATCCGGGCCAGCCATCAGCCGGGCACGATTGATATGCAACAAGCCATGCGACACCGTCACTGGCTAGGCCATCTGCACAAAGGCGCGCTGGAGACGCAGGCCCGGCTGCGATTTCTTGAGGCCCGGCTCGCTCAGGAGCGGGCGGCCCTCGCTGAAGCGAGCAAGCAACGAAAGATCCTCGAAAAGCTTAAGGAACATCAGGTGCAGCAGCACCGCCGAACAGAGGATCATCACCTGATGCAGGAGCTCGATGAGATGGCGACCGTGCGCTACATTTTCGATCACCCGAGAAGCGAAGCAGAGGTGAGAACAAGGTAGCGCCGGCCCCCCGTGGCCGGCGTCGGCGGCCACAGGGGGCCGCCGCTACCAAATTATTATGAAACGTTTTTATCACATCCTCGCGCTCCTGGCTCTGGTGAATCTGTTCGCATTCGGCGGGCTGGTGAGCTACCTGTTCGCCAGCGGCCGGCTCGATCGGGAACGGATCGATCAGATCGGCGTCGTGCTGCGCGGTCAGTTCCCCACTTCACAACCGACGACACAACCGGCCGAGGCGCTACGGCCCGAACCCTCGCGAGCTGAGATCGCCCGCAATCAGGCCCAGCGCGAACTCTACGAGCTCATGGCTCAGCGTCACGAACGTGAACTGGACGATCGTCGCGCTCTCAATCAAAGCATTCAGATCAACGTCGAGCGACGCCTGGAAGACATTGAGAAGCGTAAAGCCGAATTTGATGAGCAGCAGAAAAAGCTCGCCCAGCAGCGCGAGCAGGACGGCTTCACCAAGATGCTTGAAATGTACTCCGGCATGGACCCGAATACGGCCAAGGACCTGCTCAAAAATCAGAACAAGGAAGCGGACGCGGTCCAGTTGCTCACGAGAATGGACCCCAACCGCGCGAAGAAAGTCATCAACGCCTGCAAAACGCAGGATGAGAAGTTGTGGATCGGGAGGATCCTGACCCAGATTAATCGCATGAACAAGGAACCGGGCACCGGCGTGGATGGTCCGAAGCCCTCCTCCAGCGGAGGCTGACATGCCCCAGGTGAGCGCGGTGCCCGAGCCCGGCCCATCCTCTGCGCCGGCCCGGGTGGCGAAAGCGGATATTCCTGCGCGCGAACCCGACGTGTTCGCATCAGTTTTCACTTCCGCCCGCCGGGCGACGGAGGACAGTTCGGCGGCCCGCCCGCGACGCGGAAGCACGCCGGCCGTTCTGTCGCCGGATAAAAAAGAAATCACTTCACCCAAACGTGATTCCCGGGCGAGCGGCAAATCCAAGTCAGATCGCCGTGGTGCGCTGCACGATCGGCCCGAGCCGGAGCACATCGATTCGCCTACTCGTGCCGAGCGTCGCCGGGATTCGGCTCAACGTACCGATCAGGCGGCGGAACGCTCCAATCAAAGCGCGCAGAAAACGCATGATCCGGATGAAACAACCGGCAATCGCTCGGAGATCAGTGAAGAAGATAAACAAGTTGTGGCCGAGACAAAGGAAGTCGAACAGCATCCTGTTGCGACGCTTGACGGCAATGCCCCGGCGGATAGCGCTGACGAGCACCCGCAACCGCCCGTGAATGTATCACTGAATTGTCTGATCCATCCTGGACCTGATTCATCTTTTGGAGACGCCGTATCTCTTGCGGTTTTTCAGCCGATCACTGCCGCGGGTCAATTAACCAACCCGCTCTCGCAGCAGATGCCTTCCGCTTCCGCTGGCTCGACGCCGCAGCAGAGCGAAGTTTCCGCGGTGATGCTCAAGGCGCTGCCGGGGCAGAAAACGGATGGCGAGCACGCTTCAGCCGCTGAACAGGCCGGGGTTCCCAGGGAAACTGAATCGCCCGCCAAAGCCGGTCCCGGATTTGAGAACCTGATGGCCGGCGCCATGCGTCAGCGGTCTTTTGCCGTCGACGGCATCGCCGCTGCATCCCGCCCCCAGATGACCGCCGCGTCAACAACAACCGACACCGGTGTGAAACTCAACGGACCCGGATCGGTCGGTGAACTGGCCCGCGTGGTTCGAGCGGCCACCGTGCAGGGTCGCTCCAGCATGTTGCTCCAGCTCGACCCGCCGCAGCTCGGGCATCTGCGGATCGACGTCCGGATGCACGAGCAGATGATGACGCTGCGTTTTGAAGCCGACACTCAGGCCGGCCAGCACGCCGTGCAGAGTCGAATCGCCGAGCTGCGCGATGCGTTGCAGCAGCAGGGGATTCAGTTGAATCACGTTGAGGTGGAGTTGCGTCCGGCGCCCGCACAGAGCGCTCAGCCGCAGGATCTCCACGGCAATCCGCAGCAACAGGGATGGTCATCGGGCGAGTCGTTCCCCGGCTCGCAAGGCCATCACGCAAACCATCATGACAGCGCCGCGTCGCCGCCGGACGCACCGGATTCATCCGCCGGCGCGACAGTGGGCGGAATGCCTGACGAAGCCGAACCGAATACCAAAACGCGAATCGCAACCGCGCCCAAGCGCGTCGATCTGGTCGTTTGAATGAAGTACCCAGCGCTCCGCCTGAGAGCAGATAAAGGAGTTTCAAATGCAAGTTCAATCAAGCCTGCCAACCACGGGAATCACGCCGCCCGCCGCCCGCGACGGTCTGGGCGGCATCAGCGGCGAAGACTTCATGAAAATCCTGATCAAGCAGCTTCAGTATCAGGATCCGCTGAAGCCCATGGACAACCAGCAGATGGTTCAGCAGATTTCCACCATCCGCGAACTGGAAATGAATACGCGCTTGGGCAGCAAGCTCGAGCAGCTCACCGATCAGCAGCGGTTCGGCGCGGCGGCGGCCCTCATCGGCAAGCATGTGAAGGGCGCCGTCAAGGATGAAGACGGCAACGAGTTCAATCTCGAAGGGGTTGTAACCAGCGTGCGCTTCACGGAAAAAGGTGAGGCGATTCTCGAACTGGACAACGGCCAGTCGCTGCCGCTCGCCCAGTTGCAAGAGGTGACGAACGACAAGTCGCCGGCGGGCGTCACGACGCCAACGCCGAAGCTCGCTTCGGCGGCAGCAGGGTAGAGATCGTGCCGAGCAAGCCCAGCGGCTAAATGGATGAAATGTTCTGCGTTCTTACATTATACGGAGCATTGAAATGGGTTTAACTTCCGCCATGTTCACCGGTCTCTCCGGCCTCAACTCCAACCAGTTCCGCATCGACACCGTCGGCGACAACATCGCCAATGTCAACACGACGGCCTTCAAGAGCAATCGCGCGACGTTCGAGAACCAGTTCGCCATCACGCTCTCCGGCGGCACCGCCCCCGGCCCCACCACGGGCGGCACCAATCCATCACAGATGGGCCGCGGCTCCATGCTCGGCGGCGTGCAGCGCAACTTTTCGCCCGGCTCGCTCGAGACCACCGGCGTGCCCACGGATATGGCCATCGAGGGCCAGGGCTTCTTCATCGTCAATGCGACGGGGGACCAGCAGGCCTACACGCGCGACGGCACCTTCAAGCTGAACGCCGACAACATGCTGGTTTCGTCGAACGGATATCAGCTTCGGGGATACGGCGTGGACAGCAATTTCAGTATCGTTCCCGGTGCGCTCACGGACATCTCCATCCCGCTGGGCACGCTCAGCTCGGCCCTGGCGACCAGCACAGCCGGCTTCGATGGCAACCTGAACGCCAATGGGACGGCCGCTACGCAGGGCACCATCCTTTACTCCCAGGCGCTCGAACAGGGGCCCGGCTCGCCGGCCACCGGCGCCACGCTGCTCACCAACCTCTTCGACCCGGCCACGCCCGCCAACGCCTTATTCGCCGAGAACGACGTTATCACCGTAGACGGCCAAAAGGGCGGCCGGGACTTGCCGGCAAAGACCTTCACCGTCACCGCCACCAGCACGCTCGACGACTTCCTGACTTTCATGAACGACTCGCTCGGCATCAACCAGGACGCGACCCTGCCCAACACGCCCGGCCTCCGCGTCAGCGACACCGATCCGCCCACGCCCGGCACGATCATCATCGAGGGCAATTCGGGCGAGCAGAACGCGCTGGCGTTGGGTCTCACCGACATCCGCAGCACCAACGCCAACTTCGCCAACCCGTTCAGCTTCACGCAGCAGCAGGCCGCCAACGGCGACAGCGTTTACACCACCTTCCAGGGCTTCGATTCGCTCGGCACGCCGGTGCAGGTGAACCTCACGATGGTGCTGGACAGCAAGTCGAGCACGGGCAACACGTGGCGGTTCTACGCCGAGAGCCCAAATGACACCGACGCCACGCCGGTCCTCGGCGCGACCGGCACGCTGACGTTCGACAACAACGGCCGGCTGACGGCCAGCACCGGCAATGTGCTTCAGATCAACCGCGCCGCCACCGGTGCGACCGACCCGCTGGAGATCAATCTCGATTTCTCCAAGGTGACCGGGCTGACCACGCAGGACTCGGCCCTGGTGATGACCACGCAGGACGGCTTCCCCACCGGCACGCTGACGAACTTCTCGGTCGGCATCGACGGCGTGATCAACGGCACGTTCAGCAATGGACTCAACCAGACGCTCGGGCAGGTGGCCTTGGCGACATTCACCAATCCCGAAGGGCTCGTCGGCGGCCCCAACAATTTGTTCTTCGTCGGGGCGAATTCCGGTCAGCCGATCATCGCCACGGCCAGCACGCTGGGAGCGGGCCGGATCATCGGCGGCGCGCTGGAATTGAGCAACGTTGATCTGACACGCGAATTTATCGGACTTATCTCCGCCAGCACGGGCTTTTCCGCCTCCGGCCGGGTGATCTCCACCTCAAACGATCTACTCAATGAATTGCTCCAGTTAGCCCGATAAGAGGGTGTGGAAATGCGCGCGTGAGCATGCGAGCGGCGGGCTTTACGCCCGCCGTCCGCCGGGACAAATCCGGCGGCTCGCCTGCTGCGTTCACGCGCGGACTTCGTCGAAGTACGGGCGGACGCGTTTGATCACTTTGACACGCTTGAACGGGAGCCGCTTCGTCGTCAATGCCGAGCTGATCCGCACGATCGAGGAACGGCCGGACACGACGCTGGTCCTCGTCACCGGCGACACCATGATCGTCAAGGAGAAGCTCGAAGAGGTCGTCGCTAGGGCCATCGAGTACGGTCGGACCATAAGGATGTTCCGGCCATAGTTGCTTCGTAGCGGCGGCCCCCCGTGGCCGCCGACGCCGGCCACGGGGGGCCGGCGCTACAGAACTGGAATCGGATAATCGCATGATCGATCGCGCGACAGTGATCGGGTTGCTGGCGACCGTGGGACTGGTCGTGGCGGTCATGGCTGCCGGCACCGGCTATGCCGTCAGCGTATTCTGGCAAGCGCCGTCGCTGATCCTGGTCCTTGGCGGATCGGTATTGGCCACGCTGGTGGCGTTTCCGTTCGCACGCTTCCGCTCGATCGGGACCGTTTTGCGAAGTGCGATCTGGCGCCGCGAGGACCAAATCGAAGACCTGATCGCCACGGTGGTGGCACTGGCCGTACTCGCGCGGCGCGGCGGAATGTTGGCCCTGGATGGTCCGACCGACGGCTTGAAAAACGGATTCCTCCAGCGGGCGATGCGAATGGCCATCGACGGAGCCGACGCCGCGACCATCGAATCCGTGATGCGATCAGAGATGGAAGGCATCGATCTTCGCCACACATACGGAAAGGGCATGCTGGAATCGATCGGCCGATTCGCGCCGGTCTTCGGCATGATGGGAACGCTGATCGGCCTGGTGGTCATGCTCGGGCACATAAACGATCCGTCGAAGATCGGGCCCGGCGTGGCGGTCGCGCTGTTGACGACGCTGTACGGGGTGGTCGTCGCTAATGTCTTCTGCCTGCCGCTGGCCCGGAACCTGGCCCACCGCAGCAGCGAGGAGCTGCTCGCGGCGACGATCATGCTGAAGGGCGTCCTGGCGATCCAGGCCGGCGACCACCCGCGGCTCGTCGAACAGAAGTTGCAGGCGTATTTGCCGGCGGGGCAGCGCCTGCGGAACCCGACGCCGCTGCGGTTTCCCGCTGACATACTGGTGAAACCGGATGCGGCAGAGACCTCGGACGGCGAAACTGCGGCGGGCGAGATTGCTGACGCCCGTCAGGAAACGGTAGCAGCTTGAGGATACGCATGTTCTGGCTCGGACGGCTCAAAACAGAAGACGGCGACTCAACATGGGCGGTGCCCTTCGCGGACATGTTGTCGCTGCTGTTGGCTGTGTTTGTGATGATCGCCGCCATGGGCGAGTTGCGTCCGGGCAAACGTTTTGATCTGGTCAGCGGTTCCGTCCGCAGCGCGTTCGGCTTTGGGGCTGGGACTGTCGAAGCGCTTTCCCCTGCCGCCGCGCCGAGACCGCTGACCATCGCCGAGCGGTTGCAGCAAGCGGGGCTGCACCGTGCTCGCCGTGGCAACGATCCCGCTGGAGACGACGCACTGAAATCGTGCGAGGTCATCACGCAGCCGGACCGCATCATCATTCGCCTGCCCGGCCGCGATTCGTTCGCGCCCCTGAGTGCGCAGCTCAGGCCGCCGGCGATGTCCGCTGTTTCGCGGCTCGCCGTGTTCCTGACCGGCGGTCAGGCGCAACTGGAGATCCGCGGCCACAGCGGTGAGGGGACGGTCCCATCCCAATCGCCGCTGGGCGACGGATTGGACCTCTCGTATCAGCGCGGGCGTGCCGTGGCCGACGTGTTGGTTCGCGCCGGCGTTACGCCGCAGCGCCTTCACATCGCCGCCTGGGGTGATAACCAACCCTTGCACGGTCAAGCCGGCGGTGTTGCCGGCGAAGGAGCGAACCGCCGGATCGAGATTATCGTGCATACTGTTCCCGCGAAAAATATTCCATCGATCGCCGAGAAAGAGCAGTCCAATCATGGCTAAACAAATACCATCCGAAGAGGCCCCGCCCGTCGAAGCGCCGCCGAAGCCGCTGCGGCGAAAGAACATGATGATGGGTGGCGCTCTCCTGGGCATCATGATCGTCGAGGGGCTTGGCGTGTTCGTGCTGGCCAAGCATTTCGGCGCACAGCCAGCGGAGGCCGAAGCGAGCGAACACGCCGGGCTGGACCCGCACGGCGGCGAGAAAACGCCGCTCGATGTTGAGGTCGAGGTGGTCAAATTTCGGGCACAGAACGAGAAGTCTCAGCAGATGCTCGTGTACGACATGACCATAGCCGTGACAGTTACGGAGAAGGAATCGGTGAAGGTCTCGGATACGATCTCACGCAAAAAGGCGACTATCCAGGACCGTCTCAGCCGCGTGGTCCGTGCGTTGGATCCCCAGCGGTTCTCCGAACCCGATCTGTCCACGCTCCGCCAGCAGTTCAAACATGAACTGTTGCAGATCGTGGGCAGCGAGGACGCGATCAAGGAAGTGCTGATCCCGACCATCGTCCGTTACAACGAGAATTGACGCGTGCACGTATGCTCGTTTAGCCGCGAGCGAAGGCGAGCGCGTCGACCACGCTGTAGATGCCAGGATGGCGATGACCGACTCATGGAGGAGTGACACCCCCGATGCCGGACGTTGAACCAGAAAATCCTCCCGGTCAGGGCCAGACCGCTCCCGTGCCGTCGACGGCACCGCCGGCCGACCCAATCGCTCCTGCCGCAACCGCTCCGGCCGAGACGGCGGTTGACGAATCCGGCCCGTCGCCGCTCGGCGCGTTCACCATTCCCGAACTGCCCGGCAAAGAAACGCCGCTCTCGCAATCGCAGGGCATCGACCTGCTCCGCGACGTGCAGCTCGATGTCAAAATCGAGTTGGGCCGCAGCCGCATGCTGGTGGACGAGGTGCTGCGGCTCAGCGAGGGATCGGTGGTCGAGCTGGATAAGCTCGCGGGCGACCCCGTGGATGTATTCGTCAACAACCGCCTCGTCGCGCGCGGCGAGGTGCTGGTGCTCAACGACAACTTCTGCGTGCGGATCAACGACATCGTATCCAGGGAAGCGGAGGATCAGGACCAGCGGTGAAGCGGCGGTGGATCGGTTTGTTTATTCATCCATCTCTTGTTTAGCGGTGCCGCGTGCGGCAGGGCCGTCGACGGCCCCGGCTAAACAACGGGAAGAAGCGCGAACATGGCGCGAGATCGATATTGGCTTCTGGTTGCGAGTGTGCCGCTGATTTTGTGCGCGGCGGTCCGGGGGGAAACGCCGCCTGCCGCCGGACCCGCGGCGGAAGCGCCGTTGCCCAAGCCGCAGATACCGGACTTGTTCGGACACCAGCCGGCCCCCGAAAAAAACGCGGACACACCGCCGGTTGCCGAATCCGAACGTGAAGTCAAGCGGCCGCAAGCGACGGCGAAATCATCCGCCGCAACCGCGGTCACCAACGAGAATAAGCGGATCGATCGGCAGGCCAGGGACGCGGCGGGTTGGCGCTTCTGGGACACCGTGCCGCTTCTGAGCGTCCTGGCGCTGATCGCTGTCATCGTGCTGATTCTGAAACGCTTCCTGCCCGCGCGCGGGCTGCTCAACCACGGCGGGCTGATGGAAGTGATCGCCCGGATGCCGCTCTCGGGGAAGCAAAACCTCGTGCTGGTCAAGCTCGGTCAGCGGCTGCTCCTGCTGGGCGTGGCGCCCGACCGCATCAACACGCTGTGCATCGTCGATGATCCGCAGCAGACGGCCGAACTCCTGGGTGAGCTGGCCAGCCGCCGCTCAGGCTCCATGACTCATGCCTTTACCAAAACATTTGACAACGAAGCGGGCCGGTACTTCGACAGCGAGCAGGAACAGGATGCGACGGTGGCGGCCGGCGGTCACGTGCGCGGCCTATTGGACAAGGTTAAGGAACATTTGGTCGTCCCGGTTGCGGGGCGCTCGCCGGGCAAGCCCGGCGGCTGAATGTAATCCGAGGCAGGCGAGCGCGACGGAGTTGCGCGTATGTGGGAGCATGGATGCTCGCGTGGAATCTGGGCGGCCCTGCTGATGCTCGCCCTGGCATCGGGCGCTCGCGCGCAGAATCCGCCGGCAGCAACTCCCATCGACAACTCGCTCCAGATCCCCGACCTGACCAAGGTCATCCCCACCGCCACCAGCCGCGAGGGGCTAAGCGCGACGCTCCAGATCTTCATCATCATGACGGTGCTCACGCTGGCACCGGCCATCCTGGTGATGACCACCAGCTTCACACGAATCATGATCGTGCTGTCGCTGCTTCGGCAGGCCATCGGCACACAGCAGCTCCCGCCGAGCCAGATTCTCGTCGGGCTGTCGCTGTTTCTGACGTTTCTGGTCATGGCGCCGACGTACCAACGTATTCACAAAGAGGCGCTGCAACCCTGGCTAGACAACGCACCCGACATGTCCCAGGACCAGGCCCTCAAAATCGCCGACCACCACATGCGCGAGTTTATGTTCGCCCAGATCGAGGGCGTCAAGAACGAGGAGGACATTTTCCTGTTCCTGGAGTATTCGCGTAAACAGCCCATCCCGGCCAGCCAGCGGCTGACGCGGGCCGAAGTGCCCACGCTGGTACTGATCCCGGCATTCATCCTGAGCGAATTGAAGACCGCATTCGTGATCGGCTTTCGGATCTATCTGCCGTTTCTGGTCATCGACATGGTGATCGCGACCATTCTGATTTCGATGGGCATGCTGATGTTGCCGCCGGTATTGATCTCGCTGCCGTTCAAGCTGCTGTTGTTCGTGCTGGCCGACGGTTGGCACCTGGTGGTGACCTCGCTGCTGGCGGGGTTTGCATAGGAGAGCTGTTTTCAATGAACTCCGGCGAAGCACTGGATTTGGGACGCGAAGCGCTGCTGATGGTGCTGATCATCGCCGGCCCCATCATGGGCATCGGCCTCGTCGTGGGCCTGGTGATCTCGCTGTTTCAGTCGATGACCCAGTTGCAGGAGCAGACGCTGAGCTTTGTGCCCAAGATCATCGCTATGGTCGGCGTCGCATTGGTGCTGGTGCCGTGGCTGGCGGAGCGCCTGTTGGAATACACGCGGGAACTCCTGGGAACGTCGCCGTTTTAAGAGAATATGAAATGCCGTTTTCGATCGCACAACTTTACCTGATGCTGCCGGCGTTCCTGCTGGTGCTGTTTCGCATCAGCGGCTTGATGCTCGCAGCCCCGCTGTTCAGCAGTCCGGTACTGCCCATGCAGTTCAAAGTATTGTTGTCCGTCGGAATCAGCCTGGCCGTCTTCCCGATGATGCTCGCGCACGTCACGCTGCCGGTGACGCTCGGATCGGCTGTCGGCGGCCTGCTGGGCGAGCTGGCCATCGGGCTGCTGATCGGACTCGGCATCAGTCTCTTGTTTGTCGGTGTGCAGATCGCCGGCCAACTGATCAGCCAGCAGGCCGGCCTGGCTCTCGGCGACATCTTCAACCCCATGCTCGAATCGCAGGTCACCGCCGTTTCGGAAGTGTACTTCTATGTCGCAATGATGATGTTCCTGGCCGTCGGCGGGGATCACGCCCTCATCCGCGCCCTGCTGGACAGTTTCGCCACCATACCGCCGCTGGGTTTGCAGGCCACATCCGGCCTGGCGAATCTGCTCATCGACCTGCTGATGATCGCCTTCACCATCGCGCTGCGCGTCGGGGGTCCGACGATCTTGGCCCTGCTGCTCGCGTTCCTGACGTTGGGTTTCGTCTCCCGCACCGTGCCGCAGCTCAACCTCCTGAGCATTGGTTTCCCCATCAAGCTGGCACTGGCCCTGGCCCTGATGGCGATGACGATGATGTCGTTGGAGCCCGTGCTGCTCGACGGCTTGAACGTTTGCATGGACGGCATCCGTGGCGCACTGAAACTGGATGGCTGAGTTTTTTTTTCGACTTTCGGTTTTCGACTTTCGGCTTTGAATTATGCCCGACACCGCACAAGACAAAACAGAAGCCCCGACGCCGCGACGGCGGACCGAAGCCCGCCGCCGGGGGCAGATCGGCCGCAGTTCCGATTTACCGGCTGCGGTGGTTTTGCTGGGAGCGCTGATCCTCCTGCACATGAGCGGGCGGCACATCCTCGGCCGGCTCATCGAGGTCACACGGTTCTGCCTCGGCGAAATGGGCGCGTCCGTGCATTCGGACAGCATGACCGCCGCGCTCGGCAAGGTGGTTGGTGAAATGGCCGTGATCCTGTTGCCGCTGATGGTCGTGGTGTTCGTCCTGGCCCTGACAACGTCTTTTGCTCAGGTCGGCGTCCTGTTCACGTTCACGCCGATGAAGCCATCGCTGGACAAGCTGAACCCCATCAACGGCCTGAAGCGCATGTTCAGCGGCCGCTCGTTCGTCCATCTGGTCATGGGCATCGCCAAGATGTCGCTGCTGGGTCTGGTCGCGTATGCAACCTTGCGTGGCCGCGTGAGCATGCTCGCCCGCACGTCGGGGCTGGATCCCGCTCCCATGGTGGCCGTCGCCGCGGAGTTGGTCTTCACGCTTGGCATCCGGCTCGCGATCGTGCTGCTCGTCCTGGCCGTCCTGGATTTTATCTATCAGCGCTGGCGGACCGAGCGCGATTTGCGCATGACCAAGGAGGAGGTCAAGGAGGAGCTGAAGCGGATGGACGGCGACCCGCTGATCAAACGGCGGCGGCGGGAGGTGCAACTCCAACTGATGTTGCAGCGGATTCGTTCGGCGGTGCCCAAGGCGGACGTGGTAATCACAAATCCGACGGAGCTGGCCATCGCCATCGAATACGATGCCGACACGATGACCGCGCCGAAGGTGACGGCGAAGGGAGCGGATTTCGTCGCCCGCCGCATCCGCGAGCTGGCCGTCGAACACGGCATTCCCATCGTGGAACGAAAGCCGCTCGCGCAGGCGCTGTACAAGAGCGTCGAAGTGGGCCAGGAAGTCCCCGCGCAGTTCTACAAGGCCGTCGCGGAGATCCTGGCATACGTTTATGAACTCGCGGGCAAAGGCTATCGGCGCGAAGCGACGCCCGCGATGTCGATGAACTAGAGGAGATTGCGAATTGCGGATTGTGACAACCTCGTCTTTCAATCCGCAATTCGCAATCCGCAATCCGCAATCAAGGTAGTCCATGGCCACCGCAGCAGTTCTACAATCCGGTCCCGTCCGCTGGCTCGAAAAGAACCGCGGCATGTTGCTGCCGCTCGGCGCGACCGGGCTCATCTTCGTCCTGCTCGTGCCGCTGCCGACCAGTCTGCTGGACATCCTGCTGGCGGGCAACATTGCCCTATCGGCGGTCATCCTGCTGACGATCATGTACGTCCATCATCCACTGGAGATGTCGTCATTTCCGTCGCTGCTGCTGTCCATGACTATGGTCCGGCTGGTGCTGAACACCGCGACAACCCGTCTCATCCTGACCAACGCCCAGTTCGGCACCGCCGCGGCGGGGCACGTCGTCGAGGCATTCGGCAACTTCGTCACCGCCGGCTCGCTCACCGTCGGCGTCATCATTTTCATCATCCTCACCGTGATTCAGTTCGCCGTGATCACCAAGGGCGCGACCCGCATCGCCGAAGTGGCGGCCAGGTTCACCCTCGACGGCATGCCCGGAAAGCAGATGTCCATCGACGCCGATCTGAATGCCGGCCTGATCGATGAGGCCGAAGCCCGCCGCCGTCGGGCCGAGATCACCGCCGAAGCCGACTTCTACGGGGCCATGGACGGTGCATCAAAGTTCGTCCGCGGCGATGCCGTGGCCGGACTGATCATCACCATCGTCAACATCATCGGCGGCATCTACGTCGGCATGGTCGAGTTGGGCATGCCGATCATGGATTGCCTGCGCGTCTTCACCAAGCTGACCATCGGCGATGGTTTGACCGCCGCCATCCCCGCGTTTCTGGTGTCGGTCGGCGCCGGCATGCTGGTCACGCGGAGCAATGCCCGCTCCAATCTCGGAGAAGACCTGCTCTCGCAACTGACATCCAAACCGATCGCACTCGTCCTGGCCGCGGTATTCCTCGGGTTCCTGTCGTTCACCGGTCTCCCCACGATGCCGATGCTGCTGCTGGCCGGCGGATGCGGCGGACTGGCATACGCGCTGAACAACCGCCGCACGGCCGTCGCCACCGCCGCCGCCACGCAGGCCAGGGCCGAAGCAAAGAAGCCCGAGAAGGTAGAGTCGCTCCTTGCCGTCGATCCGATGGAGCTTGAAGTCGGCTACGGTCTCATCCGCCTGGTGGACCGCAAGCAGAACGGCGACCTGCTCGACCGCATCACCAACATCCGCCGCCAGACCGCCACCGAGCTGGGCATCGTCGTCCCGCCGATCCGCGTTCGAGATCACCTCAAGTTGGAGCCGAACCAGTACGTCATCAAGTTGAAGGGCGTGGAAGTGGCCCGCGGCGAATGTATGCCGGGCTATCTCCTCGCGATCGACAACGGCACGGTCAGCACGCCGATCCCCGGCATTGAAACGAAAGAGCCTGCCTTCGGCCTGCCCGCGCTCTGGATCACCGAACAGCAGAAACTGGACGCCGAGCACCGCAACTACACCGTGGTGCCCTGCTCCAGCGTGCTCGCCACGCACCTCACGGAGGTGATCAAACGGCACGCCGACGAGTTGTTGACCCGCCAGCAGACGCACAAGCTGCTCGACGCTTTGAAAGAAAAGTCACCCAAGGCCGTCGATGACGTTGTGCCCGAAGTCATCAAAGTCGGCGAACTTCAGCGCGTCCTCCAGCAACTGCTTCGCGAGCGCGTCCCCATCCGCGACCTGGAAACGATCCTGGAGACGATGGGCGACTGGGCCCCCCGCACCAAAGATACGGACGTGCTCACCGAATACGCCCGCCACGCCCTGGCCCGCACGATCTGCCAGATGTACAAGGACGGGCAGAACGTGATCCGCGTGATCACGCTGGACCCGAAGGTCGAAGACCTGATCGGCGCGCATCTGGAGCGCAGCGATCGCGGCACCTTCCTGACGCTGCCGCCCGAAACGCAGAATCGACTGGTCACGGCCGTGCGGACGCGGCTGGAACAGTCCATGCCGTCGGCGGCAGGACATCCGTTGGTTTTATTGTGCTCTCCGCAGGTGCGCATGTGGGCGCGGCGGCTCATCGAGCCTTCGCTGCCGCAGGTGGCGGTGCTCGGCTACAACGAGATGGTTCGAGGCATCGAAGTTCGTTCTTTAGGATTGGTGGTGCTCACGGATGGAGCTGAAAACGTATCAAGGTAATTCGTTGGCCGAGGCGCTCGAGCGGGTCAAACGCGATCTCGGCCGCCAGGCGGTGATCCTCCACACCCGCACGATCAAGAAGGGCGGCGTGCTCGGGGTCGGCGGCAAGACGCTGGTCGAAATTACGGCCTCGCGCGACGTAAACGTCTTGCATCCGGCCGAGAGGCGGGCTATTATCGGACCCGATGCGGGCCGCCTCCGGTCAGGGGGCACCGGCGAGCACGGAAGTCGCCCCGCCCGTTCATCCGCGGATGGAGCCGCCATGCAGCAATCGCCCACTGTGGCCGCAGTTCCCCGTACCTCCGCAATTGCGCCTCGTCCTGCCGAAGATGTCGCCAATTTCGGTTCCGCGCTGCGCGGCGAAGTGGGTGAGATCCGCGCGATGGTGCGCGAGTTGCTAGCGCGGCCCAGTGTGCTGACGGAAACTATCCCGGACCTGCCCGACGAACTGCGTGAGTTCTACACGACGCTGATTCAGAACGAAGTGGCCGATGAGATCGCCCGCGAAGTCATCGCCACCGCCAAAGACCGCGTCGCACAGTGGCGCACGGAATCAGCAAACTCCGGCGGCGGTAACTCGGCCACGCTTCAGCAACTGATCCCCGCCGTCCTCCAGGAAACCATCGAGCGCATGTTGCCTCCGGCCGAACCGGTCGAGGTGAACGCTCAGGCGGGTGCAAAATACGTCGCACTGGTCGGCCCTACCGGCGTGGGAAAAACGACGACGATCGCCAAGCTCGCCGCGCATTTCAAACTGCGTGAAGGCCGGCGCGTCGGCCTCATCACCATCGATACCTACCGCATCGCCGCCGTCGATCAGCTCCGCGCGTACGCGGACATACTCAACATCCCGCTGGAGATCGTGCTCACGCCGGCGGACATGGCCGCGGCGGTGGGGCGGTTGAAGGCATTCGACCTGGTCCTCATCGATACTTCCGGCCGGAGTCAACGCGATACCAATCGCCTGGGCGAACTAAAGCAGTTCCTGGATTCCGCACGGAACGAAAACGCCGGCCAGCTTGAAACACACCTGGTCCTGTCCTGCACGTCTCATCCACAGCAAATGATGCAGGTTGCCGAGAAGTTCGGCCAGTTGGGCGTGGACCGGATCGTTTTCACCAAGCTGGATGAATGCGTGGGCGTGGGCGTGATCCTGAACGTGACGCGCCGGCTGAATCTTCATTTGTCGTATCTCACGACGGGTCAGGACGTGCCCGACGACATCGAGGTGGGGCACCGTCGGCGCATCGCCCAGATGGTTCTGGCCCGCGGCGGTGACGGAGCCGTTGGCGGCGAAACCGATAGTGTGCGAGCGGCTTCAGTGGACCAGGTGGCATGATGATCCGAACCGCTCACGCAAGTGAGGGGTACACCGCAAGTGGAGTTTGGCCCACCACTTGCGTGGTGGGTTCGGAACGGGGAGACCAAGGATGGTCGGTCTGGACAACAAAACGATTCCCATCGATCAGGCGTATCACCTGCGGAAACTGGTGGCGCACAGCGCTCCGCCGGCCGTCGCGCCGCGCAACAGCTCGCACGTGATCGCCGTCGCCAGCGGCAAAGGCGGCGTCGGCAAGACGCTCGTCGCCGCGAATCTCTCGATCGCGCTCGCCGCGCAAGGCCATCGCGTGATCCTCTTCGACATGGACATGGGCCTGGCCAACGCTGATATCGTGCTCGGCGTCGAAGCGGGCGGCAGTTTAACGGACGTGCTGAGCGGCCGGCGTGAGCTGGACGAAATCGTCATACAGGGCCCCGGCCAGATCGCCTTCGTGCCGGGCGCCTCCGGTGTCGCCCAGGTTGCGAACCTCTCCGAGTTCGAGCGGCATCAGCTCATGGCCGCCATGCAGCGGTTGGAAAGCCGCTACGACATCGTGGTGCTGGACTGCGGTGCGGGCATCTCGCGCAATGTCGTCGGTTTCGGGGCCGGTGCGGATACCATTCTGGTGATCGCCACACCCGAGCCGACGGCCATCACCGACGCCTATGCCATGATCAAAGCTTTCGCCCAGGACCGCCGCGGCGTCAGCGGGCCCGGCGAGTCGCCCGTCTCCATCGGGGTACTCGTCAATCTGGCCGACAGCCGCCGCGAGGGCCAGGAGACCTACGAGCGGATAGCTGGCGTAGCGGCACGCTTCCTTCATCTGCCCATCACGGATTATGGGTACATCCTCCGCGACGAGCACGTACCCGCCGCCGTGCGCGGACGGTGCCCGGTGATTTTGCGGTATCCCCGCTGTTCGGCCAGTACCTGCATGATGAGCACCGCGTCCCGCCTCTCGCGAGAAATGGGCCAGCCCCAGCCCGGCCGAAGCCTTTTTTATCGGGTCATGAATATGTTTGTCTGAGAATTGGTAGCGCCGGCCCCCTTGGCCGCCGCCGCCGGCCATGGGGGGCCGGCGCTAGGAGACCTAATCGCTTCTTTATTAAACCCGCCCGCCGGCAATGCCGTTACAGACGGGTCGGAAGCGTTGACGCGAGGCCTTTCGCCGATGATCAGGTTGTGCGGGGCGAGTCTGGGACTTTTTGCCTTTTCAGTGACCGTTATTCTAGGTTTGACGGCGGGGAACCCGGTTGAAATCATTGTCCTCCGCGGGGTCCAGGCGATGCTGGTCTTCTGCGGCATCGGCCTGTGCGTGGGGTGGGTCGCTTCCCGGGTGCTCGATGAGCACGCACTTCGCAAGCATCGCGAGATGTTCCCGGGCGAGAACGATTCCGATCAGCCCGAGGAAGTCGTCCACGAAGCGGTTCCGGTCGCGCCAGGGAATCCGATAGCGGATTAGAGATTGCAATCAAACAATTCAATCCGCAATCCGCAATCCGAAATCCGCAATGGTTTGGGAGGTTGCATGGTTGAAGCCGGACGGGACATCAGGGATGTATGGGCCGAGTTCAAAGTCGTGCGGACACAGCAGGCGCGAAATGAGCTGATGGAACATTACCTGCCGCTGGTCAAGTACACCGCCGACCGCATCTCGGCCAAGCTGCCGAGCGAAGTCGATGTGGACGACCTGATCTCGGCCGGCGTGTTCGGCCTGATGGACGCCATCGAGGCGTTCGATCTGGAACGCGGCGTCAAGTTCGAGACCTACTGCTCGCCCCGGATCCGCGGGGCCATCCTCGACGAGCTGCGCAACATGGACTGGGTGCCGCGGCTGGTTCGCAGCCGGGCCCACAAACTGGAAAATGCCACCAAGGTACTCCGCGCGGAACTCGGCCGCCTCCCCTCCGACGACGAGCTGGCCCACAAGCTGGCGGTCAGCCGGCCCGAGCTCGACCGGCTCATGCGCGACGCCACCGCCGTCTCGCTGGTCTCACTCTCCCGCAAATTTTACGACAGCGATTCCAACCGCGAGCTTCAGGAAATCGACATGCTCGAGGATCGCAAGAGCACCGATCCGGTCCAGGTGAGCCAGAAGAAAGATCTGCGCGAGCTGGTGATGTCCACTTTATCGCGGATCGAGCGGTTGATCGTCGTGTTGTACTACTATGAAGAAATGACCATGAAGGAAATCGGCGCCACGCTGGATCTGTCCGAGAGCCGCGTCAGCCAGATGCATTCGAGCATCCTGAACCGCCTGAAAAACCAGCTCAGCCGCCGCGGCCAACTCCAGCACGAGTAGTGGAGCAACCGGGCCATGTCCGCCATCCCGCCCAATCTCGTCGGACCGATCCTTCAAACGCCTTTCGCACAGGGCCAGGCGTCCGCGGTTCGTGACGGCGAAGAGGTCCAGAAGGCCAGCGCCGACCGCCGCCAGACCGCCGCCATCACCGAAACCGACAGCACCGTCGAGACGACCGACAACGACACACAGGTCCACACCGACGCCGAGGGCAGCGGCAGCCGGGGCCGCGCGTTCTCTCCGCAGGACGAATCATCCGACGACCTCGACGGTCAATCCGATGACCCCACCGACCCAGAAGGCCAACATATCGATGTCGAGGCGTGACGCGTTGCCGCCTCCGCACTCTTCAATTATCAAAGATCGACCCATTCGAGAACACGGCGGGTGGCCCCGCACGCCAGTGGGGGTGGCCGGGCCACCCGAGCGCGTCGTGTTTCTGACGGCGCGAATGGTTATAATCAGGTCAGTGGCCGATGGGATTAGGCGATGGGTCATTATTGCCAATGACGCCGGAACTGCGGGCGCGCTGGGAGCGGGCCAAGCAGGAGACGGAGGCCGAGTTGCCTGAGCTGCTCGAGCTGGGCCGGAGGATGCGTGAGGCCGGCAGCGAGGATACACTGTCCGGACATTTGCGCCGCGCGATTCATCGCAGTCCGCGCGAGTTGGCGGACATCGCGGCGGCAGTTGGCATCAGCGCGGTCCAGCTCAACGAGTTCCTGAGCGGCGAACGCACCTTGCGGTCCGACGTGCTCGACCGGCTGGCATGCGCGGTCGACTTCGCACGGACTCTTTCACAACCCTCAGCAACCGATAAGCCATAGATGGACTTTCCTGAATTACTTCCCGAGGAACAGTCAGGGAATGAAATCAACTCAGCAGGACATCGCGGAACGGTTCACGGAGCGCGCGCAGGCGGAACGCTATCGCGATCGATTCAAGCGCGGACGAAGACGGCAGACGCATGAACGTGAAGCCAACGCGCTGCGCGAACTGCTGGGCACCCTGGGGAGGAAAAAGGTCATCCTCGATGTCGGCAGCGGTGCGGGACGGTTCGCATCGGTGTTCGCTCCGTTCGCCTCACGTCTGATTCAGACGGACTTTTCGATCCACATGCTGGAGGTGAGCCGGGAAGACGGCGCCGGACAGGGCGCGGATACGAGCTACGTGCAGTCGGATGCGCGGAGTCTTCCCCTGGCTTCGGGTTCCGTCGATGTGATTTTTTGCCATCGTCTGTTAAATCATCTGCCCCCGGAAGATCGGGGCCGGGTGTTCGCCCATTTCGCGCGGGTGGCGAGAGAATGTGTCATCATCTCATGTCTGATGCCACCGGCGCCGCTGCGGTTTATCCGGCGGTTCTCGGATCGGCTGAGAGGCCGTGTTTCCAAGGACGGACACGTGGATGCGCAGGATGTCCTCCGCGATGCGGAAACCGCGGGTTTGAGTCTTGTGGGCCGCACGCCGATTCGATTGTTCCCCGTCTCAGGGGCGTTTTACACATTGGCGAAAAGCGCGAAAGTCCGCGAGTAAGCTTGCATCTCACCGTCGTCGCGGCCGGCGAATGAAGGGAAACGCCATGAGCAGCAGGGCCAGCGTGGAGGGCTCGGGCGCGGTTACGGCGACGTAGCCGATCTCGACCGAAGCGCCGGCCGAAGCCGTATCGTCGCTCAGGACAATCAGATTGGGCGTGGTGTAAGGATTGAACACCGGCACGGTCTCGTGAGTGTAGTCGCGCAGCGGTCCGCTCAGAATGAGCTGATTGTCCGCCAGCAAGTTGTATTCATCGCCTTTTATGACCAGCGAATAGTTTCTGATTTCGGCCGACGGTTCAAAGCCGGCGGTGCCCTCGGCGTGCGTGAACAGATCGGCGGCGTTTCCGCCATCGTCGTCGTAGGCCCATACTGCGTCTTCCCAAAACGCCAGTTCGATGCCGTGGCGATCCCGCGCGATGACGATGATGCTGAAGCCGGCGCGGTCGTCGAGGCCATCGCGATTGTCGTCGCGGGGCGATGGGTGGCTCTCGCTGAGGATGCGGACGCTGAAATCGACGGTAAAGCCGGTGACGCGGTCCAGAATGCGCGGCATGTTGGGGTGCCGGCCGCCGAAAGGTATGAACGGCAGCCACGGAAAGTAGGTGAAGTAACCGGCGTGATCGTCGAGCCGGGCGTCCGTGTCGAGCGTGGTAATCCCGTCCGACGCGCTCTGAGCGGCTAGGTTCACGCCAAATGGCGGAAACGGGAAATATGCGTAGACGAAACCCTGATCATCGGGCGTCTGCGTGCCCGCGCCGATGGAGCCGTCATACAGGACGTACGTTTGCGGAGTCTGCGCATCCGCGGCCGTCACACCAATCAGGCAGGCCATCGTGTAGAGCAGCATGAATCGCCTCCAGCCCCCGGCCGTTCAACTCTTGGCGATATGACACGGGTGATGATAGATGTGCTCGGCGATATTGTCGGCGTATTTCTGCATCGCATCGTGGAGGATCGGCGGCTCATCCACTGCCGTATCGGGATCGACCAGGGGCCCCTTGACGATCAAACGGAAATAAAAGTTTTTACGCGATACAACAAACCCCTGTAAAATAGAGGCCCCGCAGCGCAGCGCGATCTGCATCGTTCCGGTCAGAAACTCCCGCTGCTGGCCGAACATGGTGACCGTCTCGGTCCGCAGGTGCGAGCCGCGGTCGCGCCAGACGTCCAGGGCCGTGGCCACGATATACCCATCGCGGAAGCACCGGTAAATGTCGCGCGGATAGGTGTCGGCAAAGAACAGGCGGATCGAACGCAGCTCCGGGAAAGTCTCTTCGTATCGCTCCTGCACGTAACGCCGCAGCGGCCCTTCGTTCGGATCGCGAACGCCCGCCGCGCGATACCCCATCAGCGCCGCCAGCAGCACGAGCACGTGATGCGAGCCATAATGGCTCAGGCAGACGTACACGCCCTTGTCGCGGGCCAGGGCTGCGTCGAGGATCTCCTTATTCACGAACTTGATCCGCTTGAAGATTTTCTCGCGCGGGAGCTTATCGAAGATCAGGTAGAGCAGCTTGTCGCAGCGGATGCGCGTAAAATGCCTGCGGCAGGCCTGGCGGAGAAAGCGCTTGCTCCGGCGGTCGAGCGCTTCCCCGAAGATGTGCTTGAGCCGCTCGCGAAACCGCCGCCGGCGCTTGTAATTGATCAGCCACTCTAAGGTTCCGAAAAACTGCCCGAACTGGTACAGCCCCTTGAGCGAAAAGCAGACCGCCCAGCCCCAGATGAACCCCCGGACCAGCATGAATTTCGCGCGCGTCCAGACGCTCAACTCGGCGTCCTGGGCCGATTCTTTGGCGGACGGCGTATCCATCGTTGTAATCATCAGCGATCGCAACCATCGCACATACTCTGGAACGGTCAGGCAGACGCCGACAAGCGATCAACTTTAACGCGACAACATGATGGCGTAAACTGTCGTGCCCCGAAGGGGCTGATTCAATGAGGTGGGACTTTGGCGTTGTATGACCAGCATCTGCACTCACGGCATTCCGTCGATTCCGAAGCTGATCCGGCGGAAAACGTCCGGCAGGCCATCGCCCGCGGTCTGGCCGGCCTGACCTTCACCGAGCATTTTGACAGCCACCCTACCGAGTGGCCGCTGTGCCGATTCGATTACGAAAAAATCTCCGCCATGATCGCTTCTCTTCGCCGAGAATTCGGCGACCGCATTTTCATCGGCCTGGGCATCGAGATCTGCTACCAGCCCGAACAGATGGACAAGATCCTCGCCTATCTCGACGCGCACGAATTCGACGTGGTGCTGTTCAGCGTTCACTGGTTCGGCGGCCGGGCGCTGCATGTCCGCGAGCACTGGGAGGGGCTGGACGTGAGCTCGGGTACGCGGGCTTATCTGGAGACCACTCTCGAAGCCGTCCGGTTCGCGGGCGAACTGGCGAAGAACGGCCGGCGGCCATTTGACATTCTCACGCACCTCGATCTCGTGAAGCGGTACACGCAGCGGTTCTTCAAATCGTTCGACGTCCGCGCGCACACCGATCTGATCGATGAGATCCTCCGCGCGTGTCTCCAGGCGGATTTGGTGCCGGAGGTCAATTTGAGCAGCCTGCGGCAGCAGTTGTCCGAACCAATGCCGGCCGAATGGGTCGTCCGCCGGTATGCTGAACTGGGCGGGCAGGCCATGACCCTCGGCAGCGACGCTCATTCGAGCGAGGATGTCGGCGCCGGCCTCGCCGAAGCGGCGGCCATGCTCAAGCGGCATGGCATCCGCCAGCTCGCCGTTTTCAAAAACCGGCAACGAAGCGACGAGACGCTGTAAAAGGGTTTTATGGCTATGCACGACTTCGCGATCTATGAGCCTGAAGCGAGAAAGATTGCTTTCGCGCACACCCGTCTCCGTTTCAAGCTGGCGATGATACTTTGCGTTTCGCTGACAACTTTCGCTCGTTCGCAAGAACCCTCCGCAGCTATCGCCGCTCGCCTTGGACCGTCGCCCCCCGCCATTTCTTCGGTGGATCAGACTTACCTCACCCGGTTTGTTCGTCGCGTTATGACCCATGCCGCTCGTGATGGCCGGCACTACGAACCTGTATACGTCCCGGTGTCATTGCAGGAGTCGAACTGCCGCGCATCGGTCTCCCTCCGGCGAGCGGGAAAATTGATCGCCACGGCGGATTCCGATGCGTTGCCGGTCTTGCAGGCCTGCCGGCAGGCTGCTGAAGCCGCTCTCGATGCCGCACGCCGCAAAGGCTCGATCGCCGAAGCTGACATCGCCGCCATGACCATAGAGATCGAATTGATCGGTCCCCGCGAGCGAGTCGGCAGCGGCAAAGATGCTCCCGAGCAAGTGGCGAATCGTTTCGAGCCGGCCCTGCACGGCATCGCCGCCGCATTCGACGAGAAAGAGATCCTGGTCCGCCCGTCGCAACTGATTTCGATGGAGACTTTTTGTGACAACGATGAGGAGCTCGACCATCAATGCAATCGGTACCAGATCGCGCTGGAGAACCTGCACAAAAAACTGGGATTGCTGGACGACCCGCCCGAGCGCAAGCCAGAAACGGTCGCGATCTGCCGGTTCCGGACGTTGCACTGGGTCGAGCCTCAGCCGGACGCCGAGCCGGTAGAACTGATTGCGGGTATGCGGCTCATCCGGCCGCGGGACGCTGCGCAGACTTCGCTGCCGGCCGTTGCGGACGATCTCGCCCGCTACCTGCGCTATCGACAGAATTCCGACGGCCTCTTCTCCTACGAGTTCCTCCCCGGCCGCGATATGTATTGGCCGAAGGAGCCGAATTGGGTCCGCCAGGCCGCCGCCGCGTGGGCCCTCGCCGCGCATGCCAGCCACCGGCACGATCACGCTTCCGAGGAAGCATTCGCTCGCGCCATCGAGGCTTTCCGCAAAATGGTGCGGCCCCTGTCCGATTCGCGCGATGCCGCCTTCATCGCCACGCCCGACGGTCGCCATCCCCTCGGTGCGACGGCCCTGTTCTGCCTGGCGCTCATGAACTCCCCACAGGCCGACCGCGAGGCGGACTTGCTCGCGACGCTCCTCAACGGCCTGGCCGCCATGCAGCGCGAGGACGGAAGCTTTCGCACGAACTTCCCGCCATCGGCGTCCGAATCCAGCCAGGATTATTTTCCCGGCGAGGCGCTGCTGGCGATCGCAAAGGAGTACGTCCTGACCCGCGATGCCAAATGGCGTGAGATCTGCGACCGCGCGCTGCCGTTCTACACCGCATATTTTCGCAAGAACCGCCCGCCGGCGTTCGCGCCGTGGCATATGCAGGCCTGGGGCCGGCTCGCCCGCACCACGCAGCTCCGCCGCTATGCTGATTTCGTTTACGAATTGGCCGACTTCATCGCCGCCACGCAGACTAAAGCCGAGGAGCCTCCCCTGGCTATCTATGACGGCGCATTCGACGTGCACGGCACCGGGCGGGGGGGTATTGCCACCGCCGTCTATGTCGAGGGTCTGATCGAGGCGGCCCGCACCGCGCAGGCTCTGGGCGACCGCGACCGGGCCGAGCGTTATCGTGCCGCCATCCACAGGGCGTGCAGATTTCTCGTGCAGCTCCGCTTCCGGCCGGAAGAATGCTACTACGTGCAATCGCCCCGCGATGTGGTCGGGGCCATGCGCAACAGCCCCGCAGACCCCACGCTGCGCATCGATCACTCGCAACACGCGCTCTCCGCTCTGCTCGGTGCGGTTGAGCTTGCTCCCGAATCGCAGCCCGCGACCGACCAGGCACCCAATGACTCCGGTCCATGATGATGTATAATCCAAGTATGATCCGGCCGATTTCGTTGTGGGCTTCGCTTCTGTTTGCTTGCGGAGTTGCATTCTCCGCCTGCAACAACACCGCGCGGGAATCGCAGAGTCCGCCTTCACATGGAGTACCGGTCATGAAAACTTTCACCGTTCGCAGCACCGCCTTCGATCAAAACCAGACCATCCCCCGGAAATTTACCGGCGAAGCAGAGGATATCTCGCCGCCGCTGAGCTGGTCGGGTCTGCCCGAAGGAACGAAGGAGCTCGCCCTGATCATGGACGACCCCGACGCTCCGCGCCCGCAGCCGTGGGTCCACTGGGTCATGTACCGGATCCCGGCCGACGCCCAGGGTTTGCCCGAGAACATCCCGCCCGACAAGCCGGTCTCAAACCCCAAAGGGGCATTGCAGGGCATGACCACCTTCGAGAAGATCGGCTACGGCGGACCCATGCCGCCGAAAGGCCACGGCCTGCACCACTACCATTTCAAGGTGTACGCCCTGGACATCCCGCTCAATCTCGACCCCGGTAAAACCAAGCAGGCGTTACTCGAAGCGATGCAGGGTCACATTCTCGCCCAGGGCGAGCTGATCGGCACTTATCAGAGGTGATTCTGCTCGGGCATGTAGCGGCGGCCCCCCGTGGCCGCCGGCGGGTTCTCGCGAGAGCGAAAACTCGCATTAGCTCAACCCGATGCTTTCTGTAGCGCAAGCTGGTAAAAAGTCCGCCCCTCGCGACGGTATTTGATCTCAAAATTCGTCTCGACCTTCCCCTCGACCACACCCGCTTCGGGAACATCGAACGGCACCGGGATCAACCGTGTCTCCCCACCGGCGACCGCGCGGATGTGTTCGAAGTATTCGGCGTGATCGGTTTGAATCGCGATCCGCCCGCCCGGTACCAGGGCGTCCACCGTCGCCGCCAGAAACGCCGGCTGAATCAACCGCCTTTTGTGGTGCCGCTTCTTCGGCCAGGGGTCGGGGTGATAGATGTGCAACATCGAGAGTGATGCCGCCGGAACGTGGTGCATCATCAGGTGCCGCGTATCCGTCCGCATCAGCCGAACGTTGCTCACACCCCAGCGGACCATGCGATCGGCCGCATACAGGTAAATCTTGTTGGCCCATTCGATGCCGAAGAAGTTACGCTCAGGATACGCCTGGGCCCGCCGCAGCAGAAAACCGCCCTTCCCCGCCCCGATCTCCATCTCCACCGGCCCATCGCGCCCGAACAGGGCACGAAAGTCCAGCACCTCGCCCGGCCCCGGCGGGGGAACCGTGATGTCCTCTATGGCCATCATCAAAGATTATATTCCCTTGGCGTTACCCGCACGGCAACTGTCGATCGCCCACG
The DNA here is from genome assembly GCA_964384465.1 of uncultured Planctomycetales bacterium. Lineage (GTDB taxonomy): Bacteria > Planctomycetota > Phycisphaerae > UBA1845 > PWPN01 > CAYLLT01. Next base: position 42,308 of record CAYLLT010000008.1, read on the forward strand.
ACGGTATGGTCCGTTACAACTGACCCGCGGCGCGTATAATATCGCGATCAAAGGCGGGTCAATGCGACGCAAACTGGCTGACAATCTGAAACGCGTTCGAGAGCGGATCGCCGCCGCCACCCAGCGTGTCGGCCGCCGGCCCGATGCGATCCGCGTCGTCGCCGTCACCAAGTCCGTTGAAGTGGATGTGATCCGGACGGCCATCGAGATGGGTCTGACCGAGATCGGCGAAAGCCGCGTCCAGGAGTTGATCAAGCGGGCGGGAATGATCCACGAGCACCTGACGCGCCGCCGGAAACTGAATTCCGCCGACCCTCCGCCGGAGCCGCACTGGCACATGGTCGGCCACCTCCAGCGAAACAAGGTCCGCGCCCTGCTGCCGTGGGTGCAGACCATCCACTCGGTGGACAGTCTCCGCCTGGCCGAGGAGATCAGTGCCGAAGCCAGCCGGATGGGCCGGACCATCCCACTGCTGATCGAGGTGAATGTCGCCGGCGAAAAGAGCAAGTACGGCATCGCCGTCGGGGCGGCCACCCATTTCGTGGATCACATCCGGGAGCTTCCCGCGCTCCAGATCGTCGGCCTCATGACCATGGCCCCGCTCGAAGACGATCCCGAAACGGCCCGCATCCACTTCGCCCGGTTGCGCGAACTGTTCGAGGAAATCCGCGGCGAACGCATGGTCGGCCCCGAGTTCCGCGAATTGTCCATGGGCATGAGCCATGATTTCGAAGTCGCCATCGAGGAAGGCGCAACCATGATTCGGATCGGCACCGCGCTGTTCGACGGTGTCGCGTAAGATTCTGATAGGAGTGAGGATGGGCCAGAAAGTCTGCAAACTCGCCTTGGAAGATGGCACCGTCTTCAGGGGAACAGCGTTCGGCGCCGACGGTACGCACGACGGCGAAGTCTGCTTCAATACCTCGATGGCCGGCTACCAGGAGATCCTCACCGACCCCTCCTACGCCGGTCAGATCGTCACCATGACCTATCCGCTTATCGGAAACTACGGCATCAACCTCGAAGATGTTGAATCGCGCGGGCCGCAGGTGGAGGGGTTCGTGGTCAAGGAACTGGCCCGGCGGCAGAGTAATTTCCGCGCCACCAGCAGCCTCGATAATTACCTGCGGCAGAACGGTATCGTCGCCATTCAGGGCGTCGATACGCGAGCGATTACGCGGAAGCTTCGCATCGAGGGGGCCATGCGCGGCTCGATCTCGACGGAAGTTCTCGATGATGCCGCACTGGTCGCCCGGGCACGGATTTGGCCCGGCCTGGTCGGACGGGATCTCGTCAAAGGTGTCGCCCCGCGCGAGGCGTTCGAATGGGATCGCGGCTTCGAGAGTTCCTTCGCCATGGACGCCCGCCGGCGGGAGGGAACCCACACCGTCGTCGCCCTCGACTGCGGCATGAAGCAGAATATCCTCCGCAATCTGGTCGAGACCGGCTGCAAAGTGACCGTCCTCCCGCCGACCACGCCTCCACGGGCCATCCTCGAACGGAAGCCCGACGGCGTCTTCGTCAGCAACGGCCCCGGCGACCCCGCCGCTGTCAGCTATGCCATCGACGCGCTTCGCGGCCTCATCGGTAAAGTGCCTATTTTCGGCATCTGCCTCGGCCATCAACTCCTCGGCCTGGCCCTGGGTGCAAAAACCTACAAGCTCAAGTTCGGCCACCGTGGCGGCAACCAGCCGGTCATCAACCTGGCCACCCGCCGCGTCGAGATCACCAGCCAGAACCACGGCTTCGCCGTCGATACCGACTCACTGGTCAAGGTCGGCGGCGTGCCCACGCACCAGAACCTGAACGACGCCACGCTCGAAGGCTTCTCGCACAGGGACCAGCCGATCTTCTCCGTGCAGTATCACCCCGAGGCCAGTCCCGGCCCGCACGACGCCACTTACCTATTCGATTGCTTCATCGACATGATGAAGACCGGCCAGGCCCCGACCGCTGAACAAATGGCCGCCGCCCAAGCCCGACTGGAAGGCAAGTCGTAATCGTGGTGTGCCACTGCTCTCAAGCAATACGCCGCCAGTCAGACGCTTCATCGTCAGCTCCTAACGGCATCTCGAAGTCAACAACGTCCGAAAATCTGATTTCCTCGTGGCGCAGTACATGCTCGACACCATATCTTGCGGATGTGCGTGCCGAGTAAAATTTTTTTGAGTATTCGACTAATTTTTCACGGAATAACCTTGCAGCCGGTAGGAGAATGTGTTATTAAAACCCACGTTCAAACAGGTATAGACCTAAAAGTGGGGCCACCTCTCGGGATTCCAAAAGTGTCGCATGTTGCTGGCCGGGCGTTACGATCTGATCGTGGACAACAAGAACCGGCTGTCCATCCCCGCGACGGTTCGCGCCGGTATGGACCCAGAACAGGACGGCACCGCTTTCTATCTGGTTCCCGGCAAGCACGACGGCACGCTACGGCTGTATGCCGACCGGTATTTTCAGCGGTACGCCGAACAGTGTGACCGGATGCTCAAGCCCGGTCCGAGGAAGGATGAGTTCGAGCTGCTCTTTTACGCGATGGCCAGCCTGATGGAGCTGGACAAACAGGGGCGTGTGATCCTGCCCCAGTGGCTGTTGGACAAGGCGGTGATCGGCAGACAGGTTTGCCTGACCGGCTCACGCGATCATCTGGTGTTGTGGAACAGAGAGGCTTGCAAGACGTATCTCGATCGCAACTGGAACCGTCACGCGGATCTTTTTGAACTGGCCAGAGACAATGGTCAGTCGGAGCGGCCTGCCGGTGCTGAGGGACAGACATACGGAACTACTCTTTAAGTTCCGTATCGCAGCGAGTGTCGAAGAAAGCGTCGTAAAGAAAGTTAGTTGGATAAATCGGGCCGGGTTTCCTGCACGGATGGCGCCGTTGTTCAGGAGTGGGCCGGACCCGAACGGTATGGCCGGATAAAAGAATGGATTCACCCGGCCGATCACTTCCTGCTGCGTTAGGGATTTATTTCCGGCAAGGGTTCTGCCTTGAGGACGTGAGGTTTATTTCGCTACAACGCGGATCAGTCGACCCGATGACGCGGACGGGTCCGCGGCCGAAACCTGTGGCGAGTCGCATCGGTTGAAGTTGAAACCGGTGCAGCAGTCTTCCTCTCAACGGTGGCATTGCAGGATGCGGACGCCCCAGGAAGGTTTGCGGGGCTGCTGTCGGCAAGGACGCCGACGGGGCCCCACATTTGATCCGGAGCCGACGGACGGCTGACGTTGACCGTCGAGCTCTGTCCAGCCTGCACCCAACTCACTAACATGGCGATCGATCGGTACCCGCCTGCATGGGGCGAGCGCCGTATCCGCCGGGTTTTTCATGTGAGCAGAGAGGCGATCGAGCACGAGGCTGTCCTGTCCGGCCCTTTGATGTCGATCGTGGCGCCGCAGGCCGGCGAGATCGTGCTCGATGCAACCATCGGACATGCCGGTCACGCCCGGCTGCTGGCCGAAGCGATCGGGCCGACCGGGCGGCTCATCGGCCTCGACGTGGATCCGCACAATCTCGAACGAGCGCGACGCCGGCTGGACGCGGCGGGACTGACCGTCGGCGGGCTGCATATCGATCTTCTCCGCGGGAATTTCGCCGAGATGGAGGGCCTGCTCGACTCGCTCGGCGTCTCGAAGGTGGACATCATTCTGGCCGACCTCGGTGTGAGCACCGACCAGCTTCTCGAACCCTCTCTCGGCCTGACTTTCACCGAAGATGGACCCCTGGATATGCGGCTCGACGACCGCCTGGAAACCTCCGCGGCCGACCTCGTGAACGCTCTTCCCGAAAAGGAATTGTCCGATCTGCTTTTCTTCAACAGTCAGGAGCGGTTCAGCCGACGAATTGCAAAACGCATTTGTCAGGTGCGGCGCGACCGGCGCATTCGCCGGACGGCGGAACTGGTCGATATCGTTGCCTCGGCGCTGGGGGTTTCCCCGCGGTCTCATCCCGGCAAGATCCACCCGGCCACGCGGACGTTCCTGGCATTGAGGATGGCGGTCAACCACGAGGCTGAAAACCTGGAGGCGTTGCTGGCGGCGGCGCCGGAGCGGCTGAAGCCGGGCGGGCGGATCGCGGTCATCAGCTTCCATAGCGGAGAAGACCGGATCGTCAAGCACAATCTGCTTGATCGGCAGCGTAGCGGCGTGTATGAAATAAGAACTAAAAAGCCGGTCACACCAGACAGTGACGAGATTCGGCGGAACCCGCGGTCGCGAAGCGCGAAACTTCGCGTCGCGAGCCGGACGCCGGAGGGGCGGGAGGCCGCATGAAGCGAGCCATCCGCGACGCCGTTAGCAGTTGAGATGTCGGCTGGTAATTGAACGGATTCGAAGCGCAATAACACGGAGGTTACCATGACGCGTGAAACCAAAATCGGGCTATTGGTCGGGCTGGCATTCATTGTCGTCTTCGCGATGCTGCTCTCGCACAGCAGCCCGGCCCCGCTGCCCGGTGATCCGCTACAGCTCGCCAAAGCCGCGCAGGAATCCGCCCGCAAAGAGGCCTCGTCTCGCGCCGATGTCCACCCCGTGATTCCCGATCCGGTCACGACCGACGGTAGTACATCCATCCAATCGCCCGCCCCGGTCAGCCTCGATATTCCCTCGCCGTCAACGGAATCCGTCTCCGCACTGCCCACCCCGGCGGTGCTGGACCTTCCATCGCCGTCCACGGTGGCGGACAATACAGCACTGCGAACCGCCGAATTTCACCCGGATGCACCTTCGCCGAACCTCCTGCAGGTAACGCGCGTCGCGCCCCCCGTTCCGCCTCAGCCCGTCGCCAAACCCGAACCGACGCAGCGCGAATCGAAACCATCCGAGACCACACCGCCTCCCGCCGAACCGGTCAAAGCCGTCCCCTCGCCCCGTCCCGCGTTGCCGAAAGAGTACATCGTTCGCAAGGGCGATAAGCTGGGCCGCATCGTCGAGAGCCTCTACGGCACGGCTTCCGCCCGCGTGATTGATTTCTTCGTCAAGGCGAACAAGGAGCGCATCAAGAACAAGGACATGGTCGTGGAGGGCCAGAAGCTGAGCGTCCCCGACCTGCCGGCCGATATGTTTGAGCCTGTCCAACGTCTCAATCTGGCCCACGCGGATGTGGTCAAAGCCTCCGCTCTCGATGCGGCCATCAACGACTCGCCTCGCCGGGCGCCAGTGGACGTCAAACAGAGCTCCACGGACAAACCCGCTGATCCCGGCGCCGCCAAACCCGCCAAGGAGATCCGGGCCAACGAACCCCCGGCCAAAGAAACCGCCCGCGTTTACGAGGTGCAGGCCAAAGACACCTTAACTTCCATCGCCCGCGAGCAACTCGGATCGGAGTCTTCCTGGCGTGAGATTCAGAAGTTAAACAAGGGCATCGACCCGACCAAGATCCGGCCGGGCACGAAGATCAAATTGCCGGCGAAACGGTCCGCCACCGGCGGAGCGGAGGCCTCGACCGCAGAGCGAACCTTATGACCATTCCCCGCATGGTGGGATTGTCGATCGCGATGGCGGCGATCGGGGTCGCCGTCGTCGCCATACGCCTCGAACAGGCCCGGCACATGCGGGAGATCGAGCGGCTCCAGTTCAAACAGACCGAGTTGCGGCAGAAGATCTGGTCGCAGGAGATGGAATTGGCACGCCAGAAATCACCACAGATGATTCGCGAGCGAGCCACCCGATTCGGCGTCGAGACCGGCGTGGTCGAGAAACCGAAGGATATCAAACCGGTCAGGCGGTGACGGGAGCTGCGGCATGAAGGGACGCAGAATCGAGCGCGTGTGGGCGGCGCAGGGCCTGATCGTCGTCGTATGCCTCATGCTGGCCGGCCTGATCGGCCGGTTGGCGTACATTCAGCAGAAGATGCGGCCGCAGCTTCTCGACTGGTCGCAGCGGAGGCAATCGAGCACCGTGCCTCTGGCCGGGCGGCGGGGCAGCATCTTCGACCGCCAGCATCGTCTTTTGGCCGGCAGCCAGAATCAATACACCGTCTACGCCGACCCCCGCCGGATCGAAAGCATCCCCGACGCGGCCGAAAAACTCGCCGCCATCCTCCAGATGCCCGCAACCGAAATCCGCCAGCTCCTGGAGAAGCCGACCTCGCCTGCGTTTGTCATCCTCAAACGCGGCGCCGACAAGCCCGAACGCGAAGCCGTCCAGGGAGAGGATTTGCCGGGGATCGGCGTCCTTCCCGAACCCGCCCGCACGTACCCGATGGGTTCGTTGGCCGCTCACATCGTGGGCTTCGTGGGTCTCGAACAGAATGGCCAGGAGGGTGTGGAGCTGTCCTGCGATCGATTCCTCCGTGCGACCCCCGGCCGGCGCGTCGTCTTCTATGATGCCTCCCGCAACCCGATGTTTCAGGCGCCCGACTCGTTTGTCGCGCCCCGCGACGGCATGCACGTCGTGCTGACGATTGATTCCGCGATCCAGGAGATCGTCGAGCGCGAACTGGCCGCCGGTGTGGAGCACTTCAAGCCGGAGAGCGCTCTCGCCATGGTGATGGTCCCCAAGACCGGCGAGATCCTGTCGATGGCCTGCTGGCCCGGTTTCGCGCCCGCCCAGGCCGGGAAAACGCCCCCCGCCCTTCGCCGAAACCGAATCCTCACCGACCCCGTCGAGCCGGGCAGCGTCTTCAAACCCTTCGTCATGTCCGCCGCACTCCATGCCGGCGTGGTGCACCTCGGCGAGATGATCGACTGCCACGACGGCATCTTCGGCAAGCGGCACCTCCAGGACTCGCACGTCCACGGGACGCTCACCGTCGAGCAGGTGGTCTCCAAATCGAGCAACATCGGCATGGCCGTCGTCGGGCTGAAACTGGGGAACAAAGCGATGTACAACGCCCTGCACGACTTCGGTTTCGGCCGCCCGACCGGCGTCGATCTGCCTGGCGAGGGCGCGGGCCTGCTCATGCCGCTCAAGAAATGGAATTCTTATTCCACCACGTCGGTACCGATGGGCCAGGAACTGGCGGTGACGCCGATGCAGCTCATGACCGCCTTTTGCGCCCTGGCCAACGGCGGCCGGCTGATGCAACCGCGCGTCGTTGCGGCGGTAGTCGATCAGGAGGGTCAAATCATTGAGGATCACTCCGCGCCGGTCGAACGCGGGCTGGCGATGGAACCGGCGACGGTCGCGAAGATGCGCGATATCCTCATCCAAGTGGTCAACGAGGGCACGGGCAAATCGGCCCAGCTCGATCGCTGGCAGGTCATGGGCAAAACCGGCACCGCCCAGGTGCCCCGTACCGACCGGCGGGGCTACGAGCCCGACGCGTACCTCGGCTCCTTCATCGCCGCCGCGCCGGCCAGCGACCCGGCCGTCGCGGTGCTGGTGATGATGCGTAAACCCAACGTGCGGATGGGCTATTATGGTTCGCAGGTTTCAGCGCCGGTGGTCAAGGCGATTCTCCAGCAGGTGTTGCCGTATCTGAACGTGCCGCCGGATAAAGCACCGGCGCAGAAGGATACGCGGTTGGTGATGGAGTAAGCGATGATTGCGGATTGCGGATTGCGAATTGCGAATTGTATAGAGCGTATCGTCTCGCATCCGAAATCCGCAATCCGCAATTCGCAATCCGCAATTCCTCCGTGTGGTGAGTCATATGAAGTGGAGTGAACTGCTCGCCGGCGCCGGATTGGCCTCGCGATGGGACGGGGGGAGCGACCCCATCATCGATTCCATCGTGGAGGACTCGCGACAGGTAACGCCCGGCGCTTGCTTCGTCGCCATGCGCGGAACGCAGTCTGACGGTCATGCTTTTGTGAATGACGCCGTGCGGGCGGGCGCGTCGGCGGTGGTTACCGAGCGGCTGCTGGCGCTGCCGAAAACGATTCCCAATCTGCCGCTGAAAAACGCGCGCGGCGTGGCCGGCCGGCTTGCCGCCGTTCTGCACGGCCTGGATCGCCTCCAACGGGACGGCCGATTCAAGATCGCCGGCATCACCGGCACCAACGGTAAGAGCACCTTCTGTTATCTGCTCCGCGCGATCCTCCAGCAGGCGGGCCATCCGACCGCCCTGTTGGGCACGATCCAGTACGACCTCCTGTCGCGCCAGATCGAGGCATCCTTGACTACGCCGCCTCCCGCCACACTGGTCGGCTATCTGGCGGAAGCAGCACGCGCGGGTGCATCCCACGCCGTGATGGAAGTATCCAGCATCGCGCTCGATCAGGGCCGCTGCGACGGACTTCGCTTCAACGTCGCCGCATTCAGCAACCTGACCGGCGATCATCTCGATTATCACGGGAACATGGATACTTATCTGGCCGCCAAGAAACGGCTGTTCGATGAACTCGCCTCCGACGCGACGGCGGTAGTCAACGTAGACGATCCGGCCGGCGAGAAGATGGTCACCGATTGCCGGGCCCGCGTGATCGGTTATGCAATCGGTGGTGGCACCGGCGTCCCGCCGGTGCTGCACGGGCGAGACGCCTGTGCCACAATGTTGACTGCTGACGTGCACGAGATGCATGCCGCCGGCACCAGGTTTGACTTGCGTTTCGCTGGCTATAAAGACGAGTCCGTCGAAGTCACGACATCACTCGTCGGTCGTCACAACGTTCAGAACTGCCTCGCGGCGGCGGGAGCGGCCATCGGCTTCGGCGTGCCGCTGCATACCATTGCCGCCGGCCTTTCGTCTGTGCAGCTTGTTCCGGGCCGATTGCAGCGGATACGAGCCGACTCCGACATCACCGTCCTTGTCGATTACGCGCACACCGACGACGCGCTGCTGAATGTGCTCACCGCACTCAGGCCGCTCGCGAAAGGAAGCCTGATCGTCATCTTCGGATGCGGCGGCGATCGCGACCGAACCAAACGCCCCCGAATGGCCCGCATCGCCGCTCAGAATGCCGATCGCATCATCGTGACCAGCGATAATCCGCGAACCGAGGATCCGCAGCGGATATTTGATGATATCATGTCCGGTTTCGCGGCCGGCGACCTGCCGCGCGTGCGGGTCGTGCCCGATCGGCGCCAGGCCATCGCGGAAGCCATTATGACCGCCGAAAGCGGCGATGTTGTCCTGATCGCTGGTAAAGGCCACGAGAATTACCAGATCATCGGCCACGACAGGCTGCCGTTCGATGATACCCTCGTGGCCGGCGAAGTTTTGGCGGAAAAACTTGGATCAACGAGTGTACGCTCTCGCTCAGGTGAACGATGATCCGAGCCGCGACCGTGAGGGAGCGGGCATATGGCAAACCGCTCCCTCACGGTCGCGGCTCGGATCAGATAAACGAGACACGAAGGACCGGGAAACAGAATACATGAAGCCACTATCGGTCGGAGAAGTAATCGGGGCCGTACAAGGCGCCTGTGATCGCCTCGCCTCAACCGGCAGCATCACCCGCGTAGTCACCGATTCGCGTGAGCTGCAACCCGGTGACTTGTTCGTCGCCATTCAGGGTGAGCGATTCGACGGCCACGCTTTCATCGGCCCAGCCTTCGCCGCCGGCGCCATCGCCGCTCTGGTGCGCAGCGATTACGACCCGGCAAAATACCAGCAGCCCGGCTCGCCGGTGGTTCCGCCCAATGCCACGCTGATCCGAGTCCCTGACCCCGTGCAAGGGCTCGGCCGACTGGCTCGCTACTACCGCCGCTCGGTGATCGGCCGTTCGACGACCGTCGTGGCCATCACCGGCAGCAACGGCAAGACGACCACCAAATCGATGTGTGCCCACGTGCTGAGCGGACGCTTCAAAGGGAAGGGCTCGATCAAGAGCTTCAACAATGCCATCGGCGTCCCGCTCACGATCCTGTCCGCCGACCCCAGCGATGACTTCCTGATCTGCGAAGTTGGCACGAACGCCCCCGGCGAAATCGCGACGCTCGCCCGGATGTTCGAGCCGGATCTCGCTGTGATCACGAACGTCGCCCCCGCCCATCTCGAAAAACTCGGCACCGTTGAAGGCGTCGCCGAGGAAAAACTATCGCTGCTCTCGTACCTTCAGCCGAATGGCTGCGCGGTCATCAATACCGACCACGAACGGGTCCGCTGGATGCTTCAGAACGACCGCCGGTTCAGGTCGATCAAGCGGGTCACCTGCGGCGAATCGCCCGACGCCGACCTGCGCCTGACCAGCGTGCGGACCCTCTCCCCGCCACTCGCTACTCGCGACGCGCAACTTCAACCGTCAGGACCGCGGCAAGGGTCGTCGACGACCCAATTCATTGCCGCAACCGAATTCACCGTCAACGATCGTTTCAAATATCGCCTGAACGTCCCCGGCCGCCACAACGCCATGAATGCCCTGGCCGCCATCGGTGTGGCCCGCCGCTTCGGCATGAATGATGACGAGATCGCCGAGCGCCTGGCAAGTTTCTCACTGCCGGCTATGCGACTGGAGGTCGAGCGCCTCGGCCGATTGACGGTGATCAACGACGCCTACAACGCCAACCCGGCATCGTTGCTGGCGGCTGTCGAAGCTCTGATGGATACGCCCGCCGCGGGGCGCCGCGTGCTTGTGATCGGCGACATGCGCGAGTTGGGACTCACCGCCGAGGTTCTCCATCGCGAAGCGGCCGAGCGCATCGCCCAATCGGGTGTCGATCTGGTGATTGCCATCGGCGAGCACGCAAAGCTTGTGGCTCGCACGGTTCAATCCATCGCCGGCGAAAGCACAAAGAGTCATGCGTATGCATCCACAGCGCTCGCCAAGCGCCGCCTGTGCTCCCACCTTCAGCCAACGGACACCGTCCTGGTCAAAGGTTCGCGGGTTCTCGGACTGGAAGCGCTGGTGCAGGCGGTCCGCGAATGGTCCACGCGCCGATCGCCGTCAATTCGAGCACCCAAACGCGGCAGAAGGCGCCAGTTAGTCGCCGGGCGATGAGGGTTGATTCAAAACGGCAATCGGAAATTGGAAATCGACAATAAGCCTGACACGGCGGCGGAGCCGCCCGCGGTAAATGCGTGATCTATCACTTCCTCGATTACTGGCTCAACTACCCCGCCGGCCCGTATGCCTATAAGGACGCCCTGTTTCGCGCGACCTGTGCCATCCTGCTGGGTTTCACCGTCGTTCGCCTGCTCGGCCCCCGCGTTATTCGCGAACTGATCCGCCGCAAGATCGGCGACCACCCCGAGTTCGACAACGAAGCCCTCAACAAGATCACCCAGGACAAGAAAAACGTCCCCACCATGGGCGGCATCCTCATCATCGCCGCCATCTTCGTCTGCGTCATCCTGCTCGCCGACCTGCGGAACTATTACATCCGCATGTCCATGTTCTGCATGTTATGGCTCGCCCTCCTCGGCGGCGTTGACGACTGGCTCAAGCTCACTACCCGGACCCGCGCCGGCACCCGCGACGGCCTCAAGTTCTACGAAAAATTCCTCTTCCAGATCGGCCTCGGCGTCCTCCTCGGCATCTTTATCTACCGTCACGGCCAGCAGAACATGGCCATGGCCACCGTCCGCGGCGAGACGCTGGAGGCCTTCCGCATCCTCAGCGTGCCGTTCTACAAGCACGGGATCACGCTCGGCATCCCGGCGTTTCTGATTCTGACAGTTCTGGTCATCGCCGGCACATCCAACGCGGTCAATTTGACCGATGGTATGGATGGACTGGCCGCCGGGTGCATGGCCTTGTGCAGCTTCGCATTCATGGTGCTCTCGTTCCTGGGCGGCGACCCGGAGCGGGCCCAGAGCCTGCTGCTGCCCTACATACCGGCCACCGGCGAGCTGGCGGTGCTGTGCGGTGCGATCATGGGCGCGTGCCTCGGATTTCTCTGGTTCAACTGCCACCCGGCCCACGTCTTCATGGGCGATACCGGCTCGCTGCCGCTCGGCGGGCTGATCGGGTATGTGGCCATCGTCACCCGGCAGGAGCTGATGCTGTTCATCGTCGGCGGCGTATTCGTCATCGAGGCCATCTCGGTCATGCTCCAGGTGGGATACTTCAAATTGAGCGGCGGCAAGCGTATTTTCCGTATGGCCCCGATCCACCACCATTTTCAACTCGCCGGCTGGACCGAAACACAGACGGTGACAAGATTCTGGCTGATCGCCGCCCTGTTCGCCGGCGTGGCCCTGGCGACGGTGAAGCTGCGGTAGCGCGATCGGAACCCCGCACGCCAGTGCGGGGCCGGCCCACCACTGGCGTGGTGGGTTCGGATGGATTCGGCGATCTTGAACGGTATGGGAAGTGTGAACATGTCCTCTTGGTCATATCGAGATGTCTTCTCTGCGAACTCTGTGCCGTCGACGGCACCGTCTCTGCGGTTAAAGGAACAGCAATCCGCAATCGGCCCCGCTCGCTCCGCCGCCATCGTCGCCGTCGCCGCCGGACTCATGAGCATCGGGGCGGTCATGACGCTGTCCGCCAGCGCTTCGGTCGACCGGCCCATCCTCTGGTGGGCGCTGTGGAAATCTCCCGCCATCCGGCAACTGCTGTTCGTCGGCGCCGGCCTGCTGGCCATGCTCGTCGCCACCCGAATCCCGTACCGCATTTGGTCGGCGGGGCGGCGGGAATTCATTCCCGCACTCCTCTTCCTGCTGCTGGCGCTGGGCACGCTGGCCCTGGTATTCGTGCCCGGCATCGGCGTCATGGTCAACAATGCCCGGCGGTGGATCCAGTTGGGGCCGGTGACGTTGGGCATCCGCTTTCAACCGTCTGAACTGGTCAAAATCGCGTTGCCGATCTTCCTGGCCTGCTGGATGACGGCAGTAGGTTCCGCAGTAGGTCCCGCCTGCCGGGCGGGACTCTCCCGCCCAAGGTCCCGCCCGGCAGGCGGGACCTACAGGTGCGCTGGGACGCAATCGGTGGTGCGGATCCCGTTCTGGCGAGGTCTATTCCCCGCCGTGATCGTGATCGGTATCAGTGTAGCCGCCGTGGGCATCGAGGATTTCGGCACCGCCGCCTTGCTCGCCGCCGTCGCCGGGGCCATGCTGCTCGTCGGCGGAGCCAAGCTCTGGCACCTCTGTCTCATGGCCCTGCCGGTCGTGCCGGCATTCGGCTATCTGCTCATGAGCCGCTCGCACCGCATGGAACGCATCATGATCTTCCGCGATATCTGGCGCGATCCCCAGAACAAGGGCTACCAGGCGGTCCAGTCGCTCAGTACCATCGCCGGCGGAGACTGGTGGGGCCGCGGACTCGGTCGTGGCTTCGTCAAGGGCTATCTGCCCGAAGCCCGGACCGATTTCATCTTCTCGGTCATTTGCGAAGAACTCGGTATCATCGGGGCCGCCGCCGTCATCGCGCTGCTCATGGTACTGGTCTGGCAGGGCCTCACGCTGATCCGACGATGCCCCGACCCGATGGGCCGGTTGCTCGCGTTCGGCATCGCCTTCACGCTCGGACTCCAGGCCGCCATCAACATCGCGGTCGTGACCGTCTGTGTGCCCACCAAGGGGATCGCACTGCCGCTGGTCTCCGGCGGAGGGTCGGGCGTCATCTTCCTGGGCGCGCTGGTAGGCGTGTTGGCCAACATCGCCCGACACAGCGGGGATCACCGATGACTGAACGAACGCAGATCGTCTTCGCGGGCGGCGGCACCGGCGGTCACCTGTTCCCCGCCCTGGCCGTTGTGGAGTCCTTGCGCTCCCGCGAGCCCGACATCGACATCCGCTTTTTCTGTACTGAAAAACCGCTCGATCGCGACATTCTCACCGCCGCCAAAGTGCCCGCCGTCCCGCTGGGTGTTCAGCCATTCCCCTCAAGTCCCTGGCGCTGGCCGAGCTTCTGGCTGCACTGGCAACAGTCTGTAAAGCTCTGCATTCGCCGATTCCAACAGTGTCCTCCGGGTGTCGTCGTCGGCGCGGGCGGCTATGCCTCCGGACCGCCGGTCCATGCCGCGCTGCGACTCGGCATTCCGACCTTCCTGCTCAACCCCGATGCCGTTCCCGGCCGGGCCAACCGCTACCTCGCCGAGCGCAAGGGCCTCGCCGGCATCTTCGCCCAATGGCAGGTCACGCGCCGGCATTTTCCGCCAAGCGCCCGAGTCATGGTCACAGGTTGCCCGGTTAGACCCTCGTTCTTCTCCGTGCCGTCGACGGCACTGTCTCCGTGCCGATGGGGTGAGATTTTGGAGTCCTTTGGTCTGGCTTCCAACCGCCGCACTCTGCTGGTCACCGGCGCATCCCAGGGCGCCCACACGATCAACCAGGCCGTGTCCCGCCTCGCCGGCGCGATCACTTCCGCCGGCTGGCCCTTGACACGCGACGCGACTACGTCGCAACAGGACGCGGAGCGTCCGTCGCGTGTCAAGGGCTGGCAGATCCTGCATCTGAGCGGAGCGGCGGATGTCCAGCCCGTGGCGGCGGCGTATCGGGCGGCAGGGACAGCGGCCGTCGTCCTCCCGTTTACTGAACGCATGGCCGACGCCCTCGCGGTAGCGGACCTCATCATCTCGCGGGCGGGGGCCTCAACACTGGCCGAACTCCTGGCCCTCGGCAAACCCTCCATCCTCCTGCCGTATCCGTTCCACCGCGACCGCCACCAGTGGCACAACGGCGCCGTGCTGGTGCAGGCCGGCGCCGCGGCCATGCTGGAAGACCGCCGGGAAGCTTCGGCCAATGCCCGGCAACTCGGCCCGCTGCTCTCCGAACTCATGGCCGATGAAGGCAAACGGCAAGCCATGGCCGCCGCCGCCCAGGCGCTCGGCCGCCCGGAAGCGGCCGATCTCATCGCCGACGTTCTCCTATCGGAGGTACGCTATGTCCCGGATGCGTTCAGCCGCGACCCGCTCGCCGCGGCGGAGCCGCCGGGCCGAGCCGGGAAGGGGAGCGCGTTCCACCCGCAAAAACACGCTCCAGCACAGGCTGTAAAACTCTCATAATCGCCACCCACACGCCGGCGCGATCCATCGATCGAAAACTACCTGCCAACCGCCATTTTTACCGCACCATCCGCCTCAAGGAATTTCAAACTTGCTCCCGATACGTATCTGTGCCATTTAGCCCCCGGCATGCCGGGGGTGAAATGGTTTCACCTGGAAATCGGATGCAGCGAAGAGGTGATTGGGTCGTCGACGACCCTTGATTTCCCTCCTTGGAAGGAAGTCCGCCTTCGATTAAGATAACCATCAAGGCCGGCGTGGCGCGATCGCCGGTCACGAACCATGACCCTCGTTTGCCGGGCCTCGACCTTCGGTCAAAGCTCGGGCCGTTTGGAATGCGGCGGTGTCCGGTGTGAAGAGATGACTTCCAACCGGCCGGAACGAGGCTTCGCGTTCGTCATAACGGGTCTCACATCAAGACAGAGGGAACGATTCCATGTCCAATGGCGCAGGGAAGCGCGGTGTTCGCAAAGGTACTTCACACCCCGTCTCACAAACTGGAAATCCTGAAGCGGCGGCTCCTCCGGCTGCCGCGGAAACCACCGTCGCTCCTGTGGCCGTGGACTGGTCGCCGCAAGGTGCCCGCGTGCACCTGATCGGCATCGGCGGATGCGGCATGCGCGGCGTCGCCGCCCTGCTGCTGCGGGAGGGCGCGATCGTCAGCGGATCGGATCGCAGCGAGTCCGGTGCTATCCAGCGTCTCGCCGACCAGGGCGTGCGGATCCACATCGGCCAGTGCGGCGATAACCTTCCCGACGTTTGCGACCTGGTGGTGTATTCCGCCGCGATTCGCGAGGACAATCCGGAACTCCTCGCCGCCCGCCAGCGCGGCTGCACGGTCATTAAATATTCGCAGCTCCTGGGCCGGCTCATGGCCCGTCGCAAAGGCATCGGCGTAGCCGGCACCCACGGCAAGAGCACCACCACCGCCCTCATCTCCTACGTCCTGCGTGAGGCCGGGCTGGACCCGTCCTTCGTCATCGGCGCGGGCGTCGAGCAGTTGGGCGGCGGCTCCGGCGTCGGCGACGGCGAGCACTTCGTCGTCGAGGCCTGCGAATACGACCGCTCGTTCCTCAACTTGCGGCCGCGTCAGGCTACGATTCTGAACATCGAAGAAGATCACCTTGACTATTACAGCGGCCTCGACGCCATCGTCGAATCGTTCCGCGCATTCGCGTCGCTCGTGCCGTCCGACGGGCTGCTGATCGTCAACGGCGCCGACCGCAGCGCGATGCGCGCCGCCGCCGGTATCGACGCGACGGTTGAGACGTTCGGATTTGAAGGTGAAGTCGATTGGCGGGCGGAAATCCTCGACGCCGCTCGCGGGTGCTTCCGCTTCCGCGTGTGGCGGGGCGGGCGGCCGATCACCCGTGTGCAGTTGGGCATCCCCGGCCGGCATCATGTCGCTAACGCGCTGGCGGCGATGGCCGTCTGTTCGCACAACGGCGTCGAGATCGGCGCGATCGCTCAGGCCCTCGCCCGCTTCCGCGGCGCGTACCGCCGCCTCACCGAGCGCGGCCAGGTCGCCGGTGTGACGGTGGTGGACGATTACGCTCACCACCCGACCGAAATCCAGGTCACGCTCCGGGCCGCCCGTGAATTTTACAACCCCCGGCGGATGTTCGTCGTCTTCCAGCCGCATCAGCATTCGCGGACGCGGTTCCTGCTCAACGACTTCGCCCGTAGCTTCGGCTCCGCCGACGTCGTCATCGTGCCGGACATCTATTTCGTCCGCGACAGCGAGTCCGAGCGGGACCTCATCGACGCCAACGCCCTCGTCGAGCGGATCACTCTGAACGGCGGCGAGGCCCGCTTTGAGCCGAATTTTGGTAATATAGTCCGCCAGTTGTGCACCGAGGTGAGCCCCGGCGATCTGGTTGTCACCATGGGCGCGGGCAACGTCTGGCGCATCGCCGATGACCTGCTCACCTGCCTCGCGCGAACGCGCGGCGATGCGGAGGCCGAGTTCGTAGCCGCCGGCGACGCCGCCGAGCATTAGAGTGAAGATGTGAGTTAAGCCGATGCGGTTCTCATCCGATTTCGCCAACATCCTCACCGAAAACGAGCCGCTCGGCCCGCGCACTTGGTTCGGGCTCGGCGGCCCGGCTCGCTGGATGGCCCGCCCGACCGGACTCACCCAACTCATGGAGCTGTTCCGCCGCTGCCAGCAGGAAGAGGTACCGGTCTACAAGCTCGGCCAGGGCGCCAATCTTCTGGTGAACGATGACGGCGTCGATGGCGTGGTTGTGCAGTTGAACGCGCCCGCGTTTCGCGGCGTTGACTGGAATGCCGACGCCCGCGATCCGGATATCGTCCGCGTGTCGGCGGGCGGCGGCATGGATATGAATCGCCTGGCTCGCGAGGCCGTCCGCCGCGGTTTCGCCGGCCTGGAGTGCATGGGCGGCATCCCCGGCACGCTCGGCGGCATCATCCGCATGAACGCCGGCGGGCGCTTCGGCCAGATTGCCGACGTCGTCCGCGCGGTTACCGTCGTCAATGCCGCAGGACAGCTCCGCACCCTGACGCACGAGCAGGTCGGCTTCCGTTACCGGCACACGGATCTCGGCGAGACCATCGTCTGCCGGGCCACGCTGGAATTGAAGCGCGAAGATCCGACGCGCCTGCGCGAGCGCTTCCTGGAGATCTGGGACTATAAGCGGAAATCGCAGCCGCTGGCCGACTACAGTGCGGGCTGCGTATTCAAAAACCCTCCCAACGAAAGCGCCGGCGGATTGATCGATCGCGCCGGCCTCAAGGGCTGCACCGTCGGCGGGGCGTCGGTCTCGACGAACCACGCCAACTTCATCGTGGCCAAGGAGGGCAGCACCAGCCGCGATGTGCTCAGCCTCATCGGCCTGGTCCGCCGGAAGGTGGCCGAGCGATTCGGCGTCGAATTGGAGCTGGAGATCGAGATCTGGAACCGCCGACGTGCGAAGAAGACGTTGATCCGAACCGAGCCGCGACCGTAAGGGAGCGGTCACAAACTGACTACCGCTCCCTTACGGTCGCGGCTCTGCAATGGTGAGAGACTAACGGAAACGGAGTTCCCACTATGACCCGCCTTGCCGATCGTGTTGTCTCAAGAATCATCACTCCCAAAAGTGTTGAGCGGCAGCTCAAAATCACCGTGCTTTCCGGGGGACCGAGTGCGGAGCGCGAAGTCAGCCTCATGAGCGGCCGTGCCGTCACCGCCGCCCTCGAATCGCTCGGACACGAGGTCTCCTGTGCAGATATCGCCCCCGATTCGCTCGCCGCATTGGACATACCCGCCGACATGGTATTCATCGCCCTGCACGGCGCGTTCGGCGAGGACGGGCGCGTCCAGCAGATCCTCGATCAGCGCGGCATTTGCTACTGCGGTTCCGGCGCCGCCGCCTCCGCTCTGGCCATGGACAAGGTCGCCAGCAAATGCCGCTTCGTCGAAAACGAAATCCCGACGCCATCATTCGACGTGGTCACGCCCGAGCGCATCGACAGGATCATCGAAACCCGCAGCCTGCCGGTGGTGGTGAAGCCGATCACTGAAGGCAGCAGCATCGATTGCCACATCGTAGAGGACGTTGGTGCACTGCGTCCGCTGCTGACGACCATGACCGAACGATACGGCCGCTGTCTCATCGAGCGCTATGTCAGCGGGCTGGAGCTCACCGTCGGCATTCTCGGCCAGGAAGCCCTGCCCCCGATCCAGATCCGCACGCGGCGCAATTTCTATGATTACGAAGCCAAATATGTTGACGACGAGACGGAGTATCTCTTCAACATCGATCTTCCGCCGTCGCTGCTGCGGGATATTCAGGCCATGAGTTTGCGGGCTCATCGCGCCCTCGGCTGCCGCGATTTCTCACGCGTGGACTGGATGGTCGATGAAGATACGCATCAGCCCTACGCCCTTGAGGTGAACACGATACCGGGCTTCACCGATCATTCGCTGCTGCCCAAGGCGGCCAAACAAGCGGGCTTGAGTTTCGCCCAGCTTTGCCAGCGCATCATCGATTTCGCTTGCGAGCGAGAGTAGCGGCGGCCCCCCCGTGGCTGTAGCTACAAAAGTCTCCAACGGAGCACTTATTGAAACGCCGACGGCATAAAAACAAGCCCGCCGCTCCGGCGAATGAACCGGTTGACCGCTGGGGCGCCACCGGCCTACAGAGTCTGCGATCTCTGGCCGGCTTGTTCTCACTGGTCATCGTGATCGGCGCCGCCGTTTATGGACTGGAGCGGCTCAAGGGCCGCGTTTACGCGCTTCCCGAATACAACCCGCCGGTCAAAGTCGAACTGGCCGAACCACCCGCCTGGGTCGAGCAGGAGCAGTGGTCCCCGCGAATTCTTTCGTCGATTCGCCTGGATTCGATCACTTCCGGCCTCGACGAAATGCTGGTCCGCCAGGTCGCCGATCAGATCAACCGCAGCGGCTGGGTCGCCGCCGTTAAACGCGTCACGCAGAACATGGACGGCACGATCCGCATCGCCTGCGATTACCGCCGCCCGATCGCCATGGTGCAGACGCGACGCGGCTACATCCCGGTGGACCGGCACGGCGTACGTCTGCCCGAAGTCTACCAGCAGGTTCCCGATGGCTCCGGCTGGATGTGCCTCTTCGGAGTCAAAGCTGAAACGCCGGAAGTCGGCGAGCCGTTCCAGGGCGATGATGCCGTCGCCGCCATCCGCCTCGCCTGCGTGCTGTTTGACCAGGATTTTGCTCGGCGGATCGTCGCCATCGACGTGCAGAACTTTCGCGGCCGCATCAACAAACACGACACCCACATTTGTCTGCGGACCCTCGACCGCGGCCGGATCGACTGGGGCTCAGCCATCGGCGAGGAAATCGAAGAGCCCAGCGTCCAGGATAAGCTCCGGACCATCGCCCTGTACTTCAAGAAAGGCTCGTCCCACGCCCAGGTGGATGTCAGCGTTTATCGGAACGGCTGGATCGAACCCCGCGAGCGGGACGTTCGTACAGCCGATGGGGCGATGAGTCGCGACCGATAACGTCCAGGAAGTAGAAACTAAAGAACCAGAGACTAGAATGAGTGTGTCCAGTGTAGTGTATAGTTTCTAGTTATCTCGTTTGGTGCCGGATGTTCGACGTTCAACCTGCGGCCGATCTGCTCTCCAGCGGTGTCAACCTGCTCCGCAACCACGTCCCGCCCGAGCGTTGGCCGAATCCGATCTTATGGTCGGCCCTCGCGATACCGATGGGTTTATTGTCGGCACTGTGGGGAGCACGTCTGCTGCGTGTGGTGTACGTGCTCGCGTTTATGGTTATCGGTGCCGCCGTCGGGTTCAGGGTTGCCGAAGCCCATCAGATCGATCGATTGATCGGGTTCATTCTCGGCGCGGGCTTCGCCGGGCTGATCGGGTATCTGTTGTTCCGGTTGTGGCTGGGAGCGACCGCCGGCGCTTGTGCCGTGTTGCTTATGGCCGTCGTGACTGCGCCGCACCTCTCGGCGGTCATTCAGGATTTCGACAACCACCGGCTGGGCGTCTCGACGGGTGAATATACTCTGGCGCAACCGGCCGGCTCGGCTCCGAACGGCTCTTACGCTGAGAGCCGGCAGTATCTGACGGAGATGAAGGATTACCTGTGGAAGAATCGCCCCGAACTGGTTTACAAGGGTGGTTTTCTCGTGGCGCTCGTATGGCTCCTGGGCTTGACCCTGGGGGCGGTGCTGCCGCGACTGACCATGGTGATCGCCACGTCGCTCATCGGAGTCGCTTCGCTGGCCATCGGGGCCGGCTATCTGCTGGCGATGCGCTGGCCCGATGCCTGGATCGCGGCAAAGGCTCACCCGCTTGGGTTGCTCGGGGGGCTTGCATTGCTGTTACTCGTATCCGTGTCCTTCCAGCTTCGATCCCGCCGTATCGTATCTCCACCGCCGGCGCCCGCGACCGCTTGACCGGGCGAATCCGAACGAACACGATGATATCGGCCGCCGCCCTCGCGCGGCCTCAAAGGAGAGAGAGTCATGTTCGATCTTAATCTGCCCAGCCTCATGGAAGATGTCGCCCGCCAGGGACTGGTCGTCGGACTGGTACTGGCCGGTGCTGGTCTTGTGTTCATCATGCTGGGGTCGCGCATCTTCAAGGCGCTGATCTGCATCAGCTTCGGCGTGGTGGGGTTTTTCATCGGCGCCAGCATGCCCGTATCCGGCCCCGCCCAGCTTGGCCTGGGGATGCTCGCGGCAGCCGGTCTGTCCGCCGCCAGTGTCTTCTTCACCAAGTTCGCGGTGGCTGTCCTGGCCGGCGGGTGGGTCAGCGTCATGGTCCAGGGGCTTGTCTATAGGCTGGGCATCAACGAGCACGTCTCACTCGCGCTGACCGTTTTCGCCTTCGCCGGCGCGGTGTCACTGAGCTTCATCATGTACCACGAGATCATCGCGTTTGTCACCAGCCTCGAAGGCTCGGTGCTCTGTCTGGGGGCTCTGATCATCTTCTTCAGCCAGAGTTCCCTCATGTGGTCGCACTTCCGCGCCCTGCTGCTGAACAATCCTGTTTTCGGGCCATTTCTGATTTTGGTGGGCACCGTCACCGGTTTCTACCTACAATTGGCCGATCAGCGCGCCAAGGAATCGTCCGCATCCGTCTGATCAGTCAAAGCCCGCGCTATCAGAGCCCGAAGCACAAGCGAGGGTTTCTCTGCCAGCGTGTGCGGACGAACCATCGGACCCGCGACCGTGAGGCGGAGGCTCTTTGGGCGCGGTCTGACGTATTCTCACTGACGGAGCATTTGACGGCATGCCTCCTCCACGCATCGGTGTCGTTCTGGATGGCTTCGGCCAGCCGGTCAAGCAGGCGTTGCAGTCGGCGGCGCAACTGTCTTTTTCCGACGTCGAGCTGCCTGCGATCTCAGGCGAGGTCGATCCCGCCGGACTGTCGCGCAGCGGCCGGCGGCATCTGCTGCATTTCATCTCCGGTCTCGGGCTGCAACTCTCCGCGCTCGGCGGCGATTTTGGCGGCGGACGGTTCAGCGATGTTCCCACACTGGAACAGCGTCTGCAAAAGACCCGCCGGATCATGGAAATGGCCGCCGAGTTACATGTGCCGGTTGTGACCAGCCATCTCGGGACCGTCGATCGAGAAAACAGGGAAGAGATGACGGAAGTGATGCGGCAATTGGCCGAAATGTCCGATCGCACCGGCACGCTGCTCGCCTTCGAAACCGGCTCTGCCGACCCCAACGATCTCAGCGAGTTACTGCGGGCAGTCGATTGCGCCACGTTGGGCGCCTGTTACGACCCCGCTTCGCTGCTGATCGACGGCTTTGACCCCCTGGCCGGCATCGCACCGCTCGCCAACCGCATCTGCCTGGCCCGCGTGCGCGACGCCGTCGCCGGTCCGAAGGGCCGCGCCGGTCACGAAGCAGCGGTGGGCCAGGGCCAGATCGACTTCGCCGAGTATCTCGCAGCGCTCGATCAGGCCGGCTACCGGCGGACTCTGTTCATCCGCCGCCTCGAAGCCAGAAATCCGCTCCAGGAATTCGCCGACGCCAAGACTCGCATCGAGTCGCTGCTGCACTGATTCTGACTCGATCCGCACGTTCTTGTGGCAGAAATGAGGAATGCAGATCACCGCGCGTCCCCTCAATCCGCAATTCGCAATCCGAAATCCGCAATTCTATAGCACGCCCTTCGTGGACGGCACGGATTTCTCGCGCGGGTCGCGCTCCACCGCCATGCGCAGCGCTTTGCCCAACGATTTGAAGATCGCCTCGGCGATATGATGATTGTTGGTGCCGTAGGGAACGGTCACATGCAGGTTCATCTTCGCGTTCAGCGCCAGTGCGCGCAGGAATTCCTCCACCAGTTGCACGTCGAAGTCGCCGATCTTGGAGCCGCGGTATTTGACGCGATAGACGGTGGCCGCCCGCCCGGACAGATCCACCACCACCTGGGCGAGCGAGTCCTCCATCGGCGCGATGAAGAACCCGTACCGCCGGATACCGCGTTTATCCCCCACGGCCTGTCCGATCGCTTCACCCAGACAGATGCCGACGTCTTCGACTGTATGGTGATGATCGACGTGGAGATCGCCGCGGGCTTTGACCCGCAGGTCGATCAGCCCATGACGGCCGATGTGGTTCAGCATGTGGTCAAAAAATCCGACGCCGGTATCCGCGCTCACCTCGCCGCTGCCGTCCAGGTCAATTGAGAGTTCTATCTGCGTCTCTTTAGTGGCACGCCGGATCGAAGCGCGACGATGATCGCCGGAACGTGTCGCCGGTTTTGCATTCCGCGTTCGACTTGCCCGTTTACTCAAGACTGACCCCTGAACTCTGAACCCTAAACCCTAACCCCTGGTCAATTCCGTCAGCGCCCCGATCAGCGCATCATTCTGTTCCGCCGTCCCGACCGTAATGCGCAGACAATCGTCCAGCCCGGGACTGTTGAAGTATCGGACCAGGATTCGCCGCCCCTTGAGCGATTCGTACAACTCCCGCGCCGACGGCCGGCTCGCCCGTGCGAACAGGAAATTCGATTCGCTGGGCAGCGCCGGCAGCCCCAGCCGTTCGAGTGCCGCCGTCAGCCGCTTCCGCTCCGATATCACCTTCTGCCGCGTCACTTCGCGGTATCCCTGATCGGCCAGCGCCGCCGAAGCCGCCGCAATTGCTACCGCATCGACGTTGTAGCTGTCCTTTACCTTCATCAGTCCGGAGATCAGGTCGCGGTGTCCGACCGCAAATCCGAACCGCAGGCCGGCCAGCGAGTATCCCTTCGACATGCTGCGCATCACCAGTACATTCGGCCGTGTCTTCGCCAGTGTCATCGAATCCTCACGGGCAAAATCAACATACGCCTCGTCGATGCACAACACGCCGTGCAGCGCGTCCGCCAATTGCGCGAGTTGTTCGGTCGAAATGAACGTACCCGTCGGCGAATTCGGATTTGCAATGTACGTGACCCGCCCCTGCGCCCGCACCAGCGCATCGACCGGCAGCGCGTAATCCCGCTCGAACGGCACTTCGCGCACGATCGACGCCTGGATTCCGCCCAGCACCGCATACAGCGTATAGGTCGGCGTTGGATAAACCAGTGCCGCCTCCGGCCCGCTGAACGCCCGCACGGTCATATTGAGAATGTCGTCCATCCCGTTGCCGCAGATCACCTGTTCCCGCGCCACCCCGAACACCGTCGCAGCCGTATCGCGGAATTGGTTCCCCAGCGGGTCGGGATACCGACGGAGCCGCTCCGGCGTGATACCCGCAATTGCCTCCATCACCTTAAGCGACGGCGGATACGGATTCTCATTCGTATTCAGCTTGATGACGCCCGGATCGTCCGGCTGTTCGCCCGGCGTATACCCCTCCATCGCATCAATGTTCTGCCGAAAGTAACTCATGGGCGCTCTCGACAATTCCTCTCCCACTTTCTCACCTTCTCACTTTCCAACTTTCGCACTTTACCCCTCCTGCGGCCGCGTGCGGATGCTCACCGACCGCGCATGCCCATCCAGCCCCTCGGCCCGGGCCAGCAACTCAATCGAAGACGCATCATGGGCCAGCCCGCCCGGCGTATACTCGATGATGCTCGTCCGTCGCTGAAAGCTCGTCGCCGACAGCCCGCTCCAGAATCGGGCCGTCCCGCCGGTCGGCAGCACGTGCGTCGGTCCGGCCACGTAGTCGCCCGCCGCCTCCGGCGTATGATGCCCAAGGAAAATCGCCCCTGCCGAATCGATCCGCTCGGCCAGTATCGCCGGCCGCTCCGTCTCCATCTGGAGATGCTCCGGCGCGATATCGTTGGCCAGCGCCACCGCTTCATCCATGTTCCGCACCAGCACGATCGCCCCATACAGATCGAGCGAGCGGCCCGCCGCCTCACGCCGCGGCAATGCCTCCATTTGCTTCTCGATCTGCGCCGCCACGTCCTGACCCAGCGCCCGATCGTCCGTCAGCAAAATCGAGCAGCCGGGATCGTGCTCCGCCTGGGCCAGCATGTCCGCGGCGATAAAGTCCGCGTGGCCCGACCCATCCGCGATGATCAGCAACTCGCTCGGACCGGCGAACATGTCCACATCGACGACGCCGTACAACCACCGTTTCGCCAGTTGTACATACACGCTGCCCGGCCCGACGATCTTGCATACGCGGCGCACGCGCTGTGTCCCGAGCGCCAGTGCGGCAATCGCCTGCGCCCCGCCCATGCGATAAACCTCGGTGACGCCCAGCTCGCCGGCCACCGCCAATATGATCGGGTGCACGTCGCCTTCGTGCCGCGGCGGTGTGACCAGCGCGATCTCCGGCACGCCCGCCACCTGCGCCGGCACCACGCAGTGGATCGCCGACGACGGCAGCGGAGCCGCCGCCCCCGGAACGCAGACACCGACCCGTTCCAGCGGCCGGCTGCGGATGTACCGCCTCCTGCCCCCGCTGGTCAGCGCCGCCGGAGCGTCCGCCACCAGTGAGTGCTGGAACTCGCGCACCGATTCGATGGCATGGCGGATCGCCTTCCGCAGGCTTGCCGGCAGCCGCTCCGCCGCACGCGCGATCTCATCCTCCGGCACGCGAACCCGATCCGGCGGCACCTCGACGCCGTCCACGCGGGCCGTAATCTCGCTGACCGCTTGGTCGCCGCGCTGCCGGACGTCGGCAATGATCTCCCGCACCGTCCGCGATTCCGGCACATCGTCCAGAATCAGCCGGTCCAGCAGCAACGGCTCCCGCAGCTTGCGCAGCTCGGCGGTAGCATCCGTCTGGACAGAATCAATAATCCGTATGCTCGGCATGTCGGACCGTGGGCATCCCGATGGGGCCGTGCGGGTCAGAGAGACAAGGTGGTTATAGCGGAAAGACGTGGTGTTTTAAAGACTGGAGGCGAATGTGGATCGTGTGGCTGGGGTGGCACCGACAAGTTTGTTTTTGTCGGTGCGACTCGTAAGAATGCACGCACAAAAACGGACTTGTGCGTGCCACCCAGGCTCATCTCCTTGAGGAAGTCATCGACTGAGGCGATCAGCGCTCCGCAGTGCTGAGGTGGGCGATCGTGCGGCCGCGATGATCGACGATATCGAACAGAAGCATCCCGCCCTCATCGACGGAATGCCCCGACGCCGGTGGATTCCAATAGACGCATCGGTGGGAAAGATCGTGTACCCAGATCGGATTCGATACGGCATCGTAAGTCCGCGCCAAGCTAGCCAGTTGCTCGTCTGAAAGTGCGGCCGGCGAGCATCTCGTCGGCATCCTCGCAACCGAAATCGACATATCAACCGCTCCTCACAACCAGACGCACAGATCCGATGTTCTTGACCTTATCGGCCAACCCGTCACAATCTCTTGAACGGGTCATGGAGACATGAATCAGATGTGGCTTAACCGCTTCCTTTGTCTTACAGCAACAGTATTCACGCCCCCGCTGCTCGGCTGTTTTCGTGTGGATCGGTTCCCAGAAAGCCCGCTGCTCTCGAATCAGCAGCAGCTCACCACACCGGCCATGGGTTTCGACAAGGCGGGCGAGGCCTATTTCTCACCGGACGCCGGCAAGATCATCTTTCAGGCGGTCCCCACCGGGCAGGAGCATTACCAGATTTACGTGATGCCTCTTGAGGATCGCCGGCCGCGCATGGTCAGCACCGGCCGCGGCGAATGCACCTGCGCATTCTTCCGCCCCGACGGACGCAAGATCATTTTCGCCTCCAGTCATCTCGACCCCGGTTTGGCAGCTTCGCGACCGACAACTGAGGAGAGCACGAGCGGCTACCGCGTCCAGCAGCGTCAATACGTCTGGAATTTCAACCCGCACATGGACATCTTCGAAGCCGACCCGGACGGAGCCAACCTGCGGCAACTGACCGACGCGCCCGGCTACGACGCCGAAGGCGCCTACGGTCCCGACGGCAAACAGATCGCCTTCACCAGTCAGCGCACCGGCGATCTCGAAATCTGGGTCATGAATGCCGACGGCACATCCCCGCGCCGGATCACCAACGCGAAAGGCTATGACGGCGGCCCGTTCATCAGCCCCGACGGCCGCCGGATCATCTTCCGCGCCGATCGCCGCGGCGACGACCTGCTCCAGATCTTCGTCATCGACATGGACGGCAAGAACGAACGTCAACTCACAAACGATCAGAACGTGAACTGGGGCCCATACTGGCATCCGGACGGCAGAAGTGTTATTTACGCGACGAGCCGCCACGGCCACCAGAATTACGAACTCTACCTGCTCAACGTGCAGACCCTCGCCCAGCGTCGCGTCACCTTTACCGAAGGTTTCGACGGCCTGCCCGCCTTCAGCCCCGACGGCAAAAAACTGATGTGGACCTCCAAGCGCGGCCCCGACCATACCAGTCAGATATTCATTGCCGATTTCAAATTACCAAGCGCATTCTGACCCATTTCTTTCAATCGCGCGCACCGTTGGAGCCCGAAGCGCAAGCAAGGGTTTCGCGCAAAACGCATCAAACTTCCCGAAATGCTCTGAAACGAACCAGGCTCAGGGATTCCAATCCCTGTGTTCAAACGAGTCGAACAATCAACCCCACCACTGCCCACGCCAGACCCGCGATGACCGGCGTGATCATGATCCGTGCAGTTGGCTTCCCATCGGCCGTGCGAAACGCGATGAACCGCAGCAGTTCCCGCCGGGTCAGATAAGCCAGCACAACCACCGCCAGCCCGAACACCAGCAGGTTCGTCAGCAGGTTGAACGCCGTCCCCCGCAGCGTCCACAGCGCCACCTCTACAGGGAGGTTAAAAAAGACCGTGTAATAGATCGCGCACGTCAGCCACCAACCCCACCCCCGCCGCATCGCCAGCCCCGCGCCCGACGCACATAAAAAAACCGCGGGAACCAGCAGCGACGCCCACCGCGCCGCCGACCACGACCGTAGAGATTCCCCCGCTCCCACCATCGCCAGGACGATCGACCCCGCCAGCACGAACTGCAACCCCGCCACCACGCCGATCCCCGCCGGTGGTTTCACGTATTCGAGCAGCGGATTACCGGATTCGGCAACCGACGGATCGGTGGGATCGAATTCGTGTTTCCCCGTCATCTTCGCCCTACACGAACATGTTTAGCCGCGAGCGAAGGCGAGCGCGACGAACACACCCGCGTCCTGCCTGCTATAATTGAACCGATGGGCCCCGACGACAAAATCTGCTACTGCTACCACGTCCCATACCGCAAGCTGTGGCACTATGTCCGCCAAAATCGCCTTCAGCGGCCGAGCCAGATGTCCGAATGCCTCGGCGCCGGCACCGGCTGCGGATGGTGCATTCCCATCCTCAAGCGCATCTTCGCCGCCGCTCAATCCGCCGACGCGCACGAAGCCAACATCGACATGACCCCGGAAGAATACGCCGCCCGCCGCCAATCCTACATCCAGACGAAAGCGCCCAAGAATACCTTTTAGACCTTTGGCTCAACCAACGAGTTCAGAAGGAGAGACAGAGAGACGGAGAGATTGAGAGATCGTGATCGCCTGCGTCTCTCCCGCTCTCTGTCTCTCCTTCTCTCCATCTTTCCTCCCCAGCGCAATCACCAGCAGCACAATCCCCGCCAGAACCATTCGGTAGAACGCAAACGGCGTAAACCGGTGCGTCTGTATGTACCGCATGAACGCCGCCACCACCGCCAGCGCCACCACGAACGCGATCGCAAACCCCAACCCCAGCATCGCGAACTGATGCGGCTGGATGTCTTTGTAATGCTTGAGCAGCGAGTATGACCCTGCCGCCAGCATCGTCGGAATGGCCAGGAAAAATGAAAACTCCGCCGCCGCCGCCGGCGCCAGCCCCAACAGCAGCGCTCCCATGATCGTCGCCGCCGACCGCGACGTGCCCGGAATCAGCGACGCGCACTGAGCCACGCCGATCAGCAGCGCGCACCGCATCGGGATCGTCCCCGCATCGCGATATCGCACCTTGCGCACGCTGCGCTCGATGGCGATGATCGCCAGACCGCCGACAAACAGCGCCGCCGCCACCACCGCCGGCTTTTTGAGATGCTCCTCAATAAACTTCGACGCCGCCAGACCCAGCACCGCTGCCGGCATGAAAGCCACCAGTAGTTTGGCCAGGATGTGATTCGCCAGCGCGTTATCCGACTGCCGCAATGTCAACCGCCACAGCCGCTTCCAGAAATAAACCATCACCGCCAGGATCGCCCCGATCTGAATGAAGATGTCGAACGTCCCGGTCCAGAACGGGTCTTTCTCGTTGATCCCCAGCAGCGGCTCGACCAGGATCATGTGCCCGGTGCTCGAAATCGGGAGGAACTCGGTCAAACCCTCGACGATTCCCAACACAACCGCTCGTACCGGATCACTCATTCATCATCCTTAATCACGCTCTGCTTCGTCCAACGTTTAGCCGCGAGCGAAGGCGAGCGCGGGAACGTTACAAAATGCCCGCCCGAAAAACGATCTGCCCCACGATATTCGCAAACAACCCCGCCACCAGATCATCGCAAAGAATCCCCCACCCCATCGGCAATCGCTCGCACCGCCGCGCCGGCGGCGGCTTGGTGATATCGAAAAAACGAAACAGCAGAAACTGCACCGCCAGCACCACCAGCGCGCTTGTCAGCGTCGGCATCGGAATTGCCACCAATGCCAGCCACTGCCCGGCCAGCTCGTCGATCACCACCACGCCGGGATCGCCCGCCTTCCTGCTCCGGCCGGCATAATACTCGATCGCCCATGGCCCCCAGCGCACGCACAAAACGCTAGCCGCCAGCGTCAGCCCCAGCCACACCGCATCGAGTGCGGCCAAGTTGCCCCCGGCCAGTTTGAATGCACCCCACACCCCCAGCGCCACCGCACACGCCAGCGCCGATCCGAACGTCCCCGACGCAATCGGCGCATACCCCAGCCCCAGCCCGCTGACCAGCCATCGCCGGATTCCCAAAGAAAAAGGGGTCAGGACCCTTTTGTGCGAAGCACCCTCCGGGCCGTTCCGGCAAAAGGATCCTGACCCCTTTTTCTCTTCCGGCCGGCTCATGACGGTGATACCGATGTCTGGCCCAGCACCCCGCGAGCCATGACCACGTATGGAATCATGGAGAGGAAGGTAACAGCGACGGTCAGATAAACGAGAAACGGACGGAATTGAACGAAGAACGCCAGCCCCTCAGGATGCGCCACCGTCAGAAGCACCCACACCACCGTCGTCGATTGCAGTGCCATTTTGGTCTTGCCGTAAACGTTGGCCGCGAAAGATACGCCGCCCGCCTCGGTCGCGCCGCGCAAGCTGGTCACCAGCAGCTCGCGCCCGAGAATCACCACCACCATCCAGCCCGCCACCTCGCTGAGTTTGCGGCCGCCGCCGTCAACAAAACCGTCGCCCGCCAGCAGAATGTACGCCCCGATGACCAGCATCTTGTCCACGAACGGATCGATCACCCGCCCGAACGACGTCACCTGATTGTATTTACGCGCCAGATAGCCATCGACAATATCCGAGAGGGCCGCCGCGAGGAACAAAGCGGCGGACGCATCGAGCAGCCAGGTGCTTGAACGCAGCCGCGCATGGAACTGTGACAGGCAGATGACAAAAATGATCGACACGAACAGGCGTGCGATAGTGATCTGGTTGGGAACGTTGATCTTCATGCACGACCGGTGCTATCTCGTGCGAATTTCTTCATGACGAAGACCTGAAACTCTCCATGCCTCCGTGTCTCCGTGGTGAGAATTATACCAGGATCGGCAGGATAGCGTCGGTGGGGCGGGCGATCAAATCGTAGTCCCGCGAACCTTCGCACAATACGCGGACGAACTGCCCGACCTCCAGCCGGTCGGAGAGCACGTAGGTGGACGAGTCCACCTCCGGCGCCTGCCCGGCATGCCGGCCCGCATACTGCCCGCTTGAGACCTTGGCATCAATCAGCACCTCAAGGAAGTCGCCCGCCCGCTCCGCCGCCTGCGCGAAGGCGACCTCCTGCTGTACCTCCATGATCGCATCCGCCCGCGCACGCTTCTCCGAATCCGGCAACTGCTCCTTCATCCGGCCCGCCGGCGTCTCCGGCTCCAGCGAATACGGGAACACGCCCACCGCCGAAAAGCCGCTGGCCCGCACAAACTCCAGAAGCTCCTCAAACTCCGCCTCCGTCTCGCCCGGAAAACCCGAGATAAACGTCGTCCGTATGGACACGCCCGGAATCCGCTCCCGCAGCTTCTGCAATAACGTTTCCGTCTGCGCCCGCGTCACCCGCCGGTGCATCGCCTTCAGGATGCGATCGTTGATGTGTTGCAGCGGAATGTCGATGTACTTGACCACCCGGTCGCATTCCGCGATCGCGTCGATCATCTCATCGGTGAATACGGATGGATACACATAGAGCAGCCGAATCCAACGGGCGTCCTCGAGCGTATTCAGCTCGCGCAGCAGCCCCGCCAGCCCGGCGTCATACCCGATATCCAGCCCGTAACTGGTCGTATCCTGCCCGATCAGATTCAGCTCGACGGCCCCGTCCGCGATCAGCTCGCGCGCCTCGGCCATAATCACCGCGGGCGGCTTACAGTGCATCGGCCCCCGGATCGACGGAATCGTGCAGAAGGTACATTTCTGATTGCACCCCTCGCTGATTCGCAGATAAGCATAGTGCCGCGGCGTCAACCGCAGCCGGGCCGTATCCAGCGCGACGTATGGGTGATAATCGCCCAGATACAGATCCGGGCGCCGACGTGTCGATTTTCTTTTGGAGGACCGCGGTAACTTGTTGCCGCCCAGTTCCGCGTTCCCTCCCAGCGCCGCCCGCACAATCTGATCCCGCTCGTGCACGCCGACCAGCGCATCGATCCCCGGCACCGCCTCCAGCAGCTTCTCCCCGTCCCGCTGAACCAGGCACCCGGCCACCACCACCCGCCTGCACGCCCCGGTCCGTTTTTGCGCTACCGCCTCCGCGATCGCCTGGTGGGCTTCCGTCCGCGATGCCTCCAGGAAGCCGCACGTATTGATGACGATCACATCGGCGTCGGACTCATCGGCGGTAATGGCCGCGCCCGCCTCCGCCAATTGGCCGAGCATCTTCTCCGAATCGACCAGGTTCTTCGCGCAGCCTAATGCCACAAAAGCAATTTTGATCGGCCCACCCAAATCGAGAACTCCGTCAATAAGCGTCTCGTATCATAGCACCTATCCCCGTCGACCCCAACCCGCGCCCCTTTGCTCTGGCAGCCATTCAATATCGAATGGGGTTGACAGATTGGCCCCCAGCTTTTCCCGATGAAACCGTTATGCCCTCGTCTCAAGCTCGCGAACATCATAAATCAGCGGCTCGGCCGAGAGTCAAGCACGGACGTTTGGCGCGGGGGCAGTTTTGATTGCGGATTGCGGATTGCGGATTGCGGATTGGGGAAGGTCGGGGATTGGAGATTTGAGATTTGATATTTCAGAGGATGGGCGTGAGGCGGGGGGCACGGGTTTGTTTGGCGCTGGGGCGTTTTTGATTGCGGATTGCCCGGCAACGCCAACGGGCTTCGCCGTGGCAGGCGAATTGCGGATTGCGGATTTGGGAGAGGGGGGTGTTGGGGACGGGGGTTGGGGGTTGGCGAGGTTGGCCTGGAGGTTGTTGATGAAGGACATGGGGTCGGGGAGGAAGCGGGAGAGGAAGGCGTCATCGCCCGCGGCGTCGTCCTGCTCCTGCTGCTGCTTCTGGCGGGATTGGCGGCGGGACTGGAGGCGGTCGAGTTGGGCGAGGCAGCGGTGCAGCTCGCGGTCGATGAGGCTTTCGTAGCGGACCAGCAGGTCCAT
>CAYLLT010000008.1:74778-83838 GCA_964384465.1 uncultured Planctomycetales bacterium
GCGTCGCCAGGACGAGTTGACCGGCCGGTTCTACGCCCGGCAGGACGAACTGCATGGGGTCGGGAAGTTTTTTACCGGTTTCGGGGTCGGGCTGACGGTTGTCGCGGGCGTCCTGGATGGAGCGGGTCTCGAAGCGGTAGGCGCGACGGAGGCGCCAGTAGGAGACGGCGATGCGCTGGACGAGGACGACTTCGGCGCCGTCCTGGGGTTTGTGGGCACCGTAGAGGGCGGTGAGGAGGTTCTCGAAGTCGGCGGGGTCTTCGTGGGGGTCGTTTTCGAGGAAGATGTGTCGGGCGAGGAGGCCGTGACGGAGGGCGTTCTTGGATGAACGCTCTTTTCCTTCCGGGGTCCGGGGGCCGGTGGACTGTTGGGCGTTACGGCGGTTGGCTTCGACCATTTTTTCTGTGACGGTTCGCTTGGGCATGTTCTCTCTCCTTCTGAAAATCGGTCTCCATTCGTAGCGTGGCGTGCGCGCACGCTGACTTCAGCGATTAGAACACGCGAGCTGTTCTGAAGGGGAGAGGGTTCAGGGTTCAGGGTTCGGGGTTCAGGGGTGTGAGGATCTCTCCCACGAGCCGCCGGACACCCCACTGCCCAACGCCGCGTGGTAGTGCTTCGCCAGGGCGCTCGTGTCCAGGAAGTCGGCGGGCATCAACTTCGCTCGTCCCGTTCGCGGCGGAAGTCTTCCACCATCGATCCGGGGATCTTGGCCAGTGCGGAGCGAACCTGCTCGAGGGTGACGGACTCGTCGGCCTGCGTTTCGAGGTAGCGCAGAAAGCTCGCGTCCACCCAGCTCCCCTCCTCCTGGTCGGATACGATCACCGTCACCTGCTGGTGCTCCTTGAGCGCCAGCGGCTCCAGCGGCCGCAGCACGCCTTGCTCATAGACAGCCTGAAGATTTCGGGTCATGAGACGTTTTTCCTTTACCTCATGATACGCCGCTAAAGAGGGCTGTGTCGAGAGCAGGCCGCTATCCCGTCCTGCGCGGCACCATCCGCGACCACGTCACGAAACATCGCCGCCCGCTCGTGCGGTTCTTCGCCTGCGAAGAGGTGAACCACAGATAGTTTAAGCGGGCCAAGGCCATGCCCTACAAAACTCGGCGAGGGGAGCTGGGGACCGGGGAGGGACCGGGCGGGGGCAGGAGGAGACGCGCGTGGGGATTCTTCGGTGCGAGATTGAGCGAGGAGGGGTGATGGTTTTGCGCCGGTCGAGAAGTCATCCCGACGGCCGTTTCAAGTCTGAGAGCACAGCGGCTCGAAATCGAAACTGTCCCGCTTTCCGCGCCCACTTGATTCTAACCTGCTGCCACGGTCTTTCACAGCAGCGCGCTGACGGCCATTCCCACGCGGGTGCATCCGCGAAAATGGGGCGTGCAGTGGAAGGTCGTTCGGTCGTGCCGGAGGCACGTTTGATAATAGCCCAGCGATTTATCGCTGGGTTCAGGTAGGACTGAGGGCGATCAGTGCCGGAGGCACGGCTGAATTCAGTCGTCCCTCCGGGACTTGGGTGTTGGGTCTGCTCGGCAACCCAGCACTGAAAGTGCTGGGCTATTATCTCACCGTGCCTCCGGCACGAAACCCTCGACAAGGTTATTTCGCGCCCCTGCCCTGATTATTCGGATGCACCGTTCCCACGCATATCCGTACCTGCGCGGCCTCGCCGCAAGCCAAAGCGCCGCCGATGGCGACGCAGTCCATATGCGGCCTGACCGCACTACATATACGGACATGCGCCGCCATGTCACTCAGCGATTTGCTTTCGTTGCGCAGGTCGTTATACTGCGGAGCTTTACGGGCTGGGGCGTGTGCCGGTCTGGCGCGGACCGCCGCTCATGGCCTGATTCTTTTTCGAGATCGTGCACATGGAACTTCCCCGTCGCAGCCGAGGTGACGAGTTGCTCCGGCCGGGTGAGCTGCTCAGCCTGCGGAAACGTTTGCGGAACATCGCCGGCCAGCACGATCTGACTACCGTCATCGCGTGCGCGTTCGATCATCGGACGCGGATGCTGCCGTTCGTTTATGCCGACGTGAAGATGGCGCCGGCGGGCGTGCGGGCGGTCGGGGCGGCGATGGTGGATGCCGGCTTCGCCAAGACGCGCATCGTGCTTCAGCAGTGGAACCCGAACTTCCGCCCGTCGGCCATGCGGCTGGACGGGCGAATCCCCGACATCTTCATGGTGTCGAGCATGCAGATCCACTCCGCCCGCTGCAAGGAGTTGATCTACGATGCGTGCGGGATCGACACGGCCCATCGGCCGCTGATCATCGTCGGTGGGGCCAAGACGATCTATGAGCCGTGGGACGTGTTCAGCGCCGATCCCAACAGCAGGTGGGGCGCGGATGTGGCCGTCACCGGTGAGGAGTTCGTGCTGCTCAGCCTGATCGAGCGGCTGCTGTCCATGCGGTCGCAGAAAGAATCGCTGCGTACGACGTTCATCCGTGCCCGCAACAGCGGGTTCCTCGATGATATTCCCGGTCTGGTGTACGCGCGGACGGATAATCACGACGTGGCTGAGGAACTGGTGGACACCGGCATTCAGCGGCTGGTCGGCGATCTCGACGAGCTGCCGCACCCGTCGCTTGGATACAAATTGCTGGAGCCGCCGAGCCGCAAGGCGACGCTGGGGCCGCAAGCGCTCGCGGCGAGCGAGGTGCGGCGCTACAGCCCGGTCAGCTCGCTGGTGCTCACGTTCGGGTGCAAGTTTGCGTGCCCGTACTGCCCGATCCCGGCGTACAACCAGCGGCAGCATCGCGTGAAGAGCGGCGAACGCATCGCCGACGAGATGCATCGCATTTACACAGAGTACGGCGTGCGGCACTTCTTCGGCGCCGATGACAACTTTTTCAACAGCAAGGAACGCACGCTCGACATCATCGAAAAG
Source organism: uncultured Planctomycetales bacterium (assembly GCA_964384465.1). GTDB lineage: Bacteria > Planctomycetota > Phycisphaerae > UBA1845 > PWPN01 > CAYLLT01. Next base: position 77,663 of record CAYLLT010000008.1, read on the forward strand.
CTGGCCCACACCGAACTCGACGGCAAGCCGATCCGCAAGATCGTCCGCTGGGCGACCGAAGTGACGGTGCACGATACGCTGGCGCTTCAGGAGTATCTGCCGCAGATTCGCAGCGCCGGCGTGCGGGCGCTGTGGCTCGGCGTGGAGGACATGACCGCCACGTTCGTGAAGAAAGGTCAGAGCGTCGATCGCACCAGCGAGGCGTTCCGCCTGCTCCAGCGGCACGGGATCAACCCGATGCCGATGATGATGCACCACGACGGGCAACCGCTGTATACGCCGGGCAAGCCGTACGGGCTGATCAACCAGGCCCGGCTGCTGCGCAAGGCGGGGGCGATCAGCCTCCAGGTGCTGATGATGACGCCGGCCACCGGCTCGAAGCTTTACGAAGAGCCGTTCAACAAGGGCATGGTCTACGAGAGCGTCGGCGGGAAGCGCGTCGAGCAGTACATGCTGGATGCCAACTACGTGATCGCGTCGGAAGATCCGAAGCCGTGGCGCAAGCAGTTCAACATCATGGCGGCGTACCTTTACTTCTATAACCCGCTACGCTTCCTGAAGGCGCTGGTCCGGCCGAAGAGCAAGCTGTATCTGGCCGATTCGGGGATGCAGGTGATCGGCATGTACGGCCTGACGCAGACCATCCGCCGCACGTTCGGCTGGGGCCTGCGCCTGATGTACGGCAAGATCACGCGCTGTAGTGGCCCGCCGGCGAGCAAGCTTCCGATGCGCAGCGTGAGCGGGGAGAAGGCTAGTCACGATCTGCCCGTCGCGACGGTTCAATTGAATCTGCCGCAGAAAGTCGCGGTCACAAAGTAATAGCAATTCAACGTGCGCACGTCCCGGAGGGACGATTGAAAATAGCCCAGCCTTTCAAGGCTGGGTAGATGATGCGTATGTGAATATCAGTCCCGTAGGGACGGTTGAAACGATGGTCTCAGTCGTCCCTCCGGGACTTTGTTTCGGTGCCGTCACATTACCCAGCGTTAAAACGCTGGGCTATTGTCATGCCGTGCCTCCGGCACGCTGATGTGCACTCCCGTTCTAACCGCCGTCCACTTGTAGAACGGCGTCCACATTCTCCGTGGTGAGGCCGGCATTGACCGCGACATCGGTCACCTCGGCATCCAGGAAGTCGGTGGCCGAGAACTCCACGCGATAGGTGCCGGGGTCGAGACCGGTAACTGTGTACGTGCCCTCAGTGCCGGTGGAGGTGGTGGTCACTTCGGTAGCGCCGTCAAACACGGTCACGGCCGCTCCTGAAATCGGATTGGAGGCCTCGTCGGTGACCGTCCCGGCGATATTGCCGGTGCCCTTCAGCTCGATGAGCCGCATCGCGATGGCCGGCGAGAAGTGGAACAACTGGATGGTGCTCACGTCGTCGATCTTGCCGCCGGGAATGGGCGTGAACGCCCGGCTCAGGTCAATATCCAGCAGCAGCTCGGTCTGGTCCCCGGCCACCACGTCGAACTCGAAATTGAGTTTGATGCCGCTCTGTGCGCCGCTGGGGACGGTGAGCGTGAACTCGCGGCCGTCCTTGAGCTTCACCTTTCCGCCGGTCACGATCAGGCGCATCTGCGTGTAATGCCCGGCGGGAACATCCAGGTCGGCCAGCAGATCGGTCTTGCCGCCGTGCAATTGAACCAGGTCAAAATCTTTGCCGGCCGGATCGTCGAAGATGACCACGAAGCCGCCGTGGCCACTGCTCTGCTGGCCTTGGGCTGCATTCTGGGCTGAATCCTCCGCCGGGCCGGTGGTTGTGGGCTTACCGCTGCCGGACGCGGAGCTCTCGCCGACATCGGCGGTTTCATCATTCGTTTCCCCGCTGGTCTCATCAGCCGCCGTCTCATCATTCGTATCATTGGCGTCCTGCTCGGATTCCGTTTCGTCAGCGTCCTCGGCCGTGTCATCAGATTCCGTTTCGTCGTCCGCCGCTTGATCGTCCGCTCCTGCCGGGCGAATCTCGACCCGCGTCAACGTGACCACGGCACTGTCGATCAGGTCGAATGGGAACGGCTTATCCGTAACCAGCACGCGGAGGGTCCCGCTGCCTTGGGGGAACGGGAACAATCCGCAGGCCCCGATGGCCACGATCCCGATAACGACACAAACGCCAATGAGACCGAACCGCATTCCGCGAGTCATTATCAATCCTCCGTTATTCGTGCTGAACCTCCGCAATGGTCGGCGGATGGCTGGCCCACTCTCTCCCAATCGACAAGTCTACGAAAGAATATGCCGGAAGTGAAGAGAAATCTCGATGAAATTGCGCCGCCCGGATAGTTGCCGGACTCCTCCGCCGTTAAGAGCCTTTGCCGGCGGTGATTACCGGAACCGCGGAGCAATGGACGTGTTTGTCAATAAGTCGGCATGGTGGGGTCGATTTCCTTGGCCCATGCGGTGATGCCGCCGGTGACGTTGTAAACCTTGGCGAACCCGTTTCGCCGCATCAGATCGACGGCCTGGGCGCTGCGGCCGCCCATTTTGCAGTGCACGACGTATTCGACATTACTGTCCAGTTCGTGCAATCGCGCCGGCAGCTCGCCCAGCGGGATCAATTTGGCCTGCGGCAGGTTGCAGATCTGGTGCTCGTGCACCTCGCGGACGTCGATCAACTGGAATTTGTCCTTGCGGTCGAGGCGATCCTTCAGATCGCGCACGGTGATGGCGGGTATCTGGTCGAGACCCATGATTGTCGTGGACTCCTCTCCGCGGATGCCGCAGAATTGTTCGTAATCAATTAACTCGCGAATGGTCGGATGATCGCCGCAGACCGGGCATTTCGGATCGCGGCGGAGCTTGACCTGGCGGAAGCTCATTTCGAGGGCGTTGAACATGAGCAGCCGACCGCACAGCGAATCGCCTTCGCCGAGAATCAGCTTGATCGTCTCGATGGCCTGGATGACGCCGATCACGCCGGGCAGGATGCCGAGCACGCCGCCCTCCGCACAGCTCGGGACCATCCCCGGCGGCGGAGGTTCTGGATAGAGGCAGCGGTAACACGGCCCTTCGCGCGGCTTGAACACCGTGGCCTGGCCCTCGAAGCGGTAGATGCTGCCGTAGACGTTGGGCTTGCCCAGCAGGACGCAGGCGTCGTTGACGCAGTAGCGCGTGGGGAAGTTGTCGGTGCCGTCCACGATGATGTCGTAGTCGCGGAATAGCCGCAGGGCGTTGTCGGCGCTGAGACGCTCCTCATATGTGTCGATGCGGATGTGCGGGTTGAGGGCGGTAAGGCGGTCCCTGGCGGCGTCGAGCTTCGGGCGGCCGATGTCGCTGGTGGTGAACAGCACCTGCCGCTGAAGGTTGGTCAGATCGACGCGGTCGAAGTCCACAAGGCCGAGTCGCCCGACGCCGGCCGCCGCCAGGTACATCGACAGGGGCGCCCCCAGCCCGCCGGTGCCGATCAGCAGGACGGATGCCCCTTTCAGCTTCTTTTGCCCTTCCAGGGTCACCTCCGGCAGGATCAGATGCCGGCTGTACCGCAGGATTTCCTCTTTCGACAGTTCCGCCTTGCCGGCCATAGTCTTCCACCTGTTGGTTACGGGTTGCCCTGCTCGCCCGGTCAGCCGGCATATTTTAAGGATATTTCCGGCAAGACGGTAGATGCCCGGCCGTACCGGCGGTATACTGCTGGCATCTCCCGTCGAGGTGGGCCATGTCCAGTGAAGATGTCACGCAGGTTCAACCGCACGACCGCGTTCTGCTGATTACAGTGCTGAAGTCGTCGCTCGATGAGAATTCGACCAACCAGCTTGTGGATGATGTGCAGACGGCGGCCGTGCAGACGCCGCGCGTGCCGATCGTGCTGGATTTTGCCCGCGTGCGGTTCGCACCGAGCGTGGCGCTCGGTGCGCTCATGAAGCTGGGGAGAAGCTTTCAATTCGACAGCCGGCGGCTGGCGCTGGTTCAGGTCGATCGTCGCGTGCGCGGCTGCATGACCATCGTCCATCTCGACAACCTTCTGGAAATTCACGATACGGTGGATCAGGTCAAGTGATGCAACGCGCGATCGCGCTGGCCTGCGCTCGCGGCTAAACGGGGTTGGTGCGCGCGGATTTCAGGAATTCGGAGCCCGTGTGCTGGATCATTCGGCCGGCTTCGGCGAGGGCGACGAGGCGGAAGCCCTGCTCGATGCGGCGGCGCGCATCCTGCGGCGTATGCGTGTGGATGCCGATGACCCTGCGGCGGCGCAGGCCCGCTTCGAGAATGTGCGTGATCGCGGCTTCGAGACGCGGGCCATCGGCATAGCCGAGCGATGCGGCCAGGTCGCTGGGGCCGATGAAAAATGCGTCGATTCCATCGACCGCCATAATGTTCTCGATGTCATCAACTGCTTCAGCGCATTCGATCATCACGACAACGACGATCTCATCGTTCAGCGCGGACGGGTCGCCGGCGTCCATGACAAATCGCCATCGTCCGAGGCCGATGCTTCGCCGGCCGACCGGCGGGAATCGCAGTGCGGCCACCACCTCTCGCGCCTCGTCCGCGTTCTGCACCATCGGCACGATGATGCCGCCCGCGCCCATGTCGAGGGCTTGCTGACCCTGAACGAAAGCGTGCTCGGGAATGCGAACGAGCGAGGGCATGCCGCCGGCGCGGAGGGCCTGAAGCATCTGCTGGACGGCTTCGCTGTTGATCGCGCCGTGCTCCCAATCGACGGCGACCCAGTCGTAACCGAGGCCGGCCATCAGTTCGGCCACATAACTGCTGGAAAAGCTGATCCAGCCGCCGATGGTGGGCTGATTGTTGCGGAGTTTTTGGAGGAGCGGGTTCATGACTTGAAACGCTATTACGTTTTCTCCGCGGCGATCAGGTCCTCGTACGATTCGCGGCGGCGGATGACGCGGAACGTCTTGCCTTCGACGAGGATTTCCGGCGCGTTCGGGCGCGAGTTGTAATGGCTGGCCATGACGAATCCGTACGCTCCGGCGGTGAAAACGGCCAGGAGATCGCCGGCGCTGACCGGCGGGAGCTGGCGGCCCTGAGCGAGGAAGTCGCCGGTCTCGCACACCGGGCCGACCACATCCACTTCGAGCGTACCGGGGAAGCTCAAATCGCGCCGCCGCTCTTTAGGGATGAACGCATCGCCCGGCCGCACGGGCCAGACGAAATGGTACGCATCGTATAGTGCGGGCCGGATCAGCTCGGTCATGGAGGCATCGACGATGAGGAACTGTTTGTCGCCGCCGCGTTTCACATAGATCGTGCGGGCCAGCAGGATCGCGGCGTTGGCCGAAATCGAGCGGCCTGGCTCAATGATGATCTGGAGGCCCTGGTTGCGGAGCAGCGGCACGATCTGCTCGGCGTAAGCGGACGCGGGCGGTGCCTCTGATCCCTGGTAATGCGCGCCAAAGCCGCCGCCGATGTCGAGCGTGTCGATGGTGAAGCCGTCCTTGCGCAGGTCGGCGATGAGGGCGAGCGCTTTGCGGATCGCTTCGACGTACGGCTGCACCGTGTTCACCGGCGAGCCGATGTGCAGGTGGATGCCGCAGAGCTGGACGCGCTCGTCGCGGCCGAGTTCGTTGAACACGCGGCGGGCCCGCTCCAGATCGACGCCGAATTTCGATTCGCGCTTGCCGGTGCTGGTGTGGCGGTGCGTCTTGGGATCGACGTCCGGGTTGACGCGCAGGGCGGCGCGGACCTTCTGCCCGCGCTGGGCGGCGATGCGGATCAGATTGGACAGCTCGGCTTCCGACTCGATGTTGAACCAGCCGATTTTGGCGTCGAGTGCTTCGGCGATCTCGCGGTCGGTCTTGCCGACGCCGGCGAAGACGATTTTGGCCGGGTCAGCCCCGCCCTGAATCGCCCGGTACAGCTCGCCTCCACTCACCACGTCCATGCCCGCGCCGAGCGATGCCAGCAGGCGGACGATGTGGATGTTCTGGCAGCTTTTGATCGAATAGCAGATGATCGGTTGAAGCTCGCGGAAAGCGTCGGCGATCCGATGATAATGGTCGGTGAACGTGGCGGCGGAATAAATGAACGCGGGCGTACCGATGGCGTCGGCGATCCGCCGCACCGGCACGTCCTCACAATACAGCTCGTCCTGGCGGTAAACAAAGTGGTCCATGACGTGATTACACTCGATCTGAGCTGGTGAATCAACGACGGGTGTCTGAGAGGGTGTGTGAGAAGGCCTTTCAGAGCCGCGCCCGTAAGGAAGCGGGCCGCAG
>CAYLLT010000009.1:0-81745 GCA_964384465.1 uncultured Planctomycetales bacterium
GAACCGCAAGCGCGAGCCGCCCACCTGGTTGTGGCGGGCGGCTCGGCGTGATCGATGCTTCCGAGTGCCCACCGACGTTTCTGACACCGCCGGAGATGGTGCAGGGCGTCATCGCGGGCGGGCGTGAGGCGATGTTCCGCAGCATGGAAGGAGCGGAGGACAAGCCCGAGGCGGGGGCGGCTGCGGTGGACGAGCGAGAGGTGGGGCCGAACGACGTGGTTTTCGGGATCGCAACGGGCGGGACGACGCCGTTTGTTCACGGAGCGATTACTCGTGCGCGGGAACGCGGGGCCAAGACGGTTTTCCTGGCGTGCGTGCCGAAAGAGGATGCGCCGGATGAGGCCGATGTGTCGATTCGCGCGTTGACGGGTCCGGAAGTCATTACCGGTTCGACCCGGTTGAAGGCCGGTACCGCGACCAAGCTGATTCTGAACATGGTGACCACGCTCTCGATGGTGCACCTGGGTAAGGTGTATGAGAACCTCATGGTGGACTTGAACGCCCGGGCGTGCAACAAGCTGGTGGATCGCTCGGCGCGAATCATATCAAAAGTGACCGGGATTGACAGGGAGGCGGCGCTTCAATTGCTGGACCGCGCCGCCGGCCGGGTGAAGACGGCGATCGTGATGCACCGGCGCGGTGTGGATCGCGAGACGGCGGATTCTTTGTTGTCTCAGCATGGCGGGCGGGTCCGGGCAGTGCTGGAATCGTAGATGATCTGCCCGCACTATCCTGACTCTATCCGGATGTACATGGGGTTTGCACCAGTCGAATTGTCTGACCGTTTGCGTTGCTGTGCTACGCCGTACGCGGCGATTGCTGTATTCTCATTGCGATGAAGCGGCCGATCCGCCTCACCTATCTGATCACCGATCTGAAACGCGGCGGCGTTCCCCTGCACCTGTACCGTCTGGCGACCCGGTTGCCGCGCGAGCAGTTTGATGTGCGGGTGATTTCGCTGGCGGATGAGGGGCCGGTGGGCACGATGCTGGCTGAGGCGGGGATTCCGGTGCTGGCCTGCGGAGCGCGGTCGGCGGGGGATGTTCGCGCGCTCTGGCGGCTGTGGCGGTTTTTGCGGTCAGATCGTCCGGACATCCTGCATACCATGCTTTTCCATGCGAATGTGGCCGGGCGGGTGGTCGGTTCGCTCGCCGGGATTCCTGTCGCGCGAATCCTCGGTGAGATTCAAACCGTCGAGCTGGATCGACGGTGGCATCTGGTGGTAGACAATTTGACGTGCCGGCTGTGCCGGAAGGAAGTCGGCAACTCGGTGTCGGTGATTGAGCATCTACACCGGCGCGCGCACGTTCCGCGCTCGCGACTGCTGTTGCAATGGGGAGGGGTTGATGTCGATGGGATTGCGTCGGCGGCGCCGGTTTCACGGGTGACATTCGAGATGACACCCCAGGACATGATGGTGGTGTGGGCGGGCCGACTCGATCCGATAAAAGGATTTGAGGAGATGCTGGGGGGCTTCGCGCTGGCCTGCTCGGCCCGGCCCGTAAAGCTGGTTTTAGTTGGTGAAGGGAACTATCGGCCGACAGTGGAGCGGCTCATTCAACAGAATGGGCTGGCGGGCCGGGTGTTATTGCTGGGCGAACGAAGCGATGTACCCGCCATCCTCCGAGCGGCGGATATGTTCCTGTTCTGTTCGCGAACCGAAGGATTGCCCAACGCACTATTGGAAGCCATGGCGGCAGGACTGCCCGTCATCGCGACGGACGTGCCGGGGTGCCGGGATGTTGTCAGGCATGGCGAGACCGGGTTTCTGGTGAAATCGGGTTCGGCGGAGGCGATTGCCGGAGCCGTCACTTCGCTGCTTGACGATCCGGAGCGACGAAGGGTTTTGGGAACTCGCGCAGAGGCATGGGTTCGAGCCAATGCGGATGTCAGACGGTTGGCTGCGGTCTGGATTGGGATTTATTCAACGATGGCGGCGGCCGGACCCTCTACACCGGCACGGCAGAGCCTTCGGATTTAGCCGAGGCGAGCAGCGCCTCGAACACGCGCGCGTTGAGCAGACCCTCCTCCAGGGCCAATCGGGGCGGAGGGCCTCCGCGAATGGCCTGGGCGAAATCATCGATCTCCGCCTGGTACACGTTCGTCGGTTCAAACTCCATGACCTCGCGCTCCTCTTCGCGGTTGATGATGATGCTCGGTGGTTTTTCCCAGGAGATGAAAGCGCCGGGCAGTTCGAGCGTTCCCTGCGTCCCGCTGACCAGGACGCGATTTCGCAGGCCGCCGTCGAATCCGCAGGAGATGATGCCGTAGCGGCCCTGTCCGAAATCGAGCGTGCCGTGCAGGCTCACATCGACGCGGTGCACGGGGTCGAACTGGGCCATGGCTTTGACCGCCAGCGGCATCCCCCGGAAGAGCAGCCGGCACACGTTCACGCAATAGCAACCCACGTCATAGAGGCTCCCGCCGCCCCATTCGTGATTGAGGCGCACGTCGCCACCGTCGGCCAGCATGAAGCTGAATGAGGCTTCGACCGCGGAGATATCGCCGATCGCGCCCGCGCTGAGCAGCTCAACGGCCTTGTCGATCTGCGGGTGATAGCGATACATGAAGGCCTCGACGAGCAGGCGCTGGTGCTGCCGGGCGGCGGCGATCATCTCTGAACATTCCGCGACCGTGCAGGCGAGGGGTTTTTCGCAGAGGACGTGCTTGCCGCGCACGAGCGCGCGGATAGTTAAAGGATGATGGAGGCCGTTGTGCGTCGCGATGTAAACCGCCTCCACTTCACCGTCTTCGAGGAGCGCATCGTAATGGTCATAAGCTCGTTTGGGGCCGAGGGCTTTGGCGCGCTGTAAATCGCGGCTGGCGGCGGCGGCGAGTTCCGCATGAGCGGATTGTTTGAGAGCCGGTGCGAATTGCCGATGGGCGATGCGGCCGGCGCCGATGATGCCGAACTGGACGGGGATGTTTTTCGACATGGGTACGATCCTATAGCGATGACACTTTGTGGGCAAGCACCGGAGGAAGTCAGACGTGAGAAGTGAGACAATTGTCGCTTATCGCCGGGTGGTTGTGATCGGTACAGATCAGTGGTGGACGAGTTGAGGGCCGATGATCCAGGTGGCTGCGGCGACGAGTGAGGTGGCGATGCCGGCACAACCGATGAACGTTTTTACCTTCAGACTCAAGCCGGCGAAGGGCCTGTCCAGGAGGACCAGAAAACTCACCGCGAGTTGCGCAATTGCTGAGGCACCGGCGATAACTCGGCGGGATTTTTGGACGGATGGTTCAGTTGCATGATCGCCTTCGGCCGGTGCGGGAGTGGACGGCGGTTCTGGAGCCTGACGCTCGCTTTCGACCGGTTGACGAGGCGGCGGCTCCTGCACCGTTGCGGTTTCAGACGACAGAATATCGTCGGTTGCGGCCGGCATCTCGTCAGGCGGAATGCGCTCGGATGAAGCCGTCGATTTCGCCGCACTGGGCCATTCGAGGACGGGCATGTGCTGTCTTCCTTAACCAAAAACAAAGGTTGTGATACGTCAGCATCGGCGAACGGGGGAGCGGACTTCATTGCGGGGCTGTCGATCGGGTCGGATAATGCCGGCATGGCTGATCCGCGGTTCTTCGCCGAGACTTTGTCGCCGGGTGTTGTTCGGCTCACCGCGGATGAGAGCCGGCATTCGAGCCGTGCGAGACGGTTATCGGTCGGGGATGAATTGATGCTATTCGACGGTCGCGGGCACGAGGCTCGCGGCCGGATTGTCGGCTCGACACGCGGCGGCGTGGACGTGAGTGTGGAGGAAATCGTCTCGTGCGAGCGGCCGCTACCGGAACTGACGCTGGCGGTGGCGATGCCGAAAGGGCCGCGGCAGGATGTGCTGATCGAGAAGTGTACGGAACTGGGGGTTCGGGCGATCCGGCCAATGGTGACGCAACGGACCGTGTCTGATGCGTCGAAGCATCGGGTGGCCAAGTGGCGGCGGACGGCGATCGAAGCGGCGAAACAATCGGGGCAGTGCTGGCTGCCGGAGTTGTACGGGCCTTCATCTCTCGAAACGATTCTGAGTGAGTTCAAGCAATTCGATCACGTGTTTATTGCGATGCTGGGTGGCGATCGGGTGCCTGCGATCGTGGGGCGATCCATTCTTGGATTGATTGGGCCGGAAGGAGGTTGGACGGAAGAGGAGTTGCGCTCCATTGTCGCGGCGGGCGGGCGAGCGGTATCTCTTGGGCCGAATATTCTGCGGATCGAAACGGCGGCGATCTCGCTGGCGGCGATGGTGCATGCCGCAGCGCGTGTGAAGTAGCGGAGACCCTCAAAACTTTCCGTCGCGCGTCTGGAAGTGTGTGGGTTTATTCAGTGTGGGGCCGTCTATTTGTATCCAGTGGGCGACCCAGTCGATCATCTGCTCCAGTGTTATCCGCGGCGGGCCGATCAGACGTGCATATCGGGTGGCGTCGCTCAGGAGGGCGGTGGGGGACTCTGTGCCTTCAAAGACGGGTTCGCGCTGGAAGCGGCGGCCGAACTCTGCGGCGAGGTCGCGGATTGAAATGGTTTGCGGACCGGTCAGGTTCAGGATGAACGGCGGTGATGCGCAGTGCTGGAAACTTTGCAGGATGGCGGCGTTGGCGTCGCCCTGCCAGATCACGTTCACGTAACCCATCGATAGGTCGATGGGTTCGCCCGCATTCACTTTCGCGGCCATGTCGAGCAGCACGCCGTAACGCAGATCGATCGCATAGTTGAGTCGGATCAGCGTGACCGGCGTTCGATGGAGCCGGCTGAAATACTGGAAGATGCGTTCCTTGCCGAGACAGGATTGGCCGTATTCGCCGACGGGCGCGGGCGGGTCATCTTCGGTGCAGCCGCGGCCGGTCACGGGCACGAGCGGATAGACGTTTCCGGTGGAGAGGGCAACGATTCGCGCGTCACGGTAGCGCTCGACGACACGGGCGGGCAGCCACGTGTTCATTGCCCAGGTCAGCGGCTCGTCACCGGTGGAGCCGAATTTGCGCGCGGCCAGATAGATGATATTGGGGCAGTCAGGCAGTGCGGTCATGGCATCAGGTTCGAGCAGATCGGCGGCGATGGTTTCGATATTTGCGGATTCGAGTCGTTCGCGGCTATGCGGATCGCTGAAGCGGGCAACGCCGATGACGCGGCCGTGCGAGCCGGCTTCGTCGAGCGCCCGACGGGCGAGGCGGGCGAGCGTGGGGCCCATTTTTCCGGCGATGCCGAGGATGAGGAGGTCGCCTTGCAGCGCGGACATGGCCTGAATGACCGCGGGCGAAGGCGTGGTCAGCACATCTTCGAGCTGGGATTCCGAGTCGATGATCGGGGGCTGATCCATGTCTGAAATGTAATGGAAGTAGATTGAACCGCCAAGGCGCCAAGACGCCAAGGAATTCAAATTCAATGAGGAAACCAGGAAGTAAGGAAGCCAGGGAAAGGACAATCGATGAATTCCTTTCCTGGATTCCTTACTTCCTGGGTTCCTTAGTTGCATTTCTTGGCGCCTTGGCGGTTATCAAGGATATAGTGTGGATATGAGCGAGCGCGAGCCGACCATTCTGGGGATTGAAACGTCTTGCGATGAGACATCGGCGGCGGTGGTGACCGGCGTACACCGCGTGCGGTCCAACATTGTGGCGACGCAGTTCGATGTTCATGCGAAATATGGCGGCGTGGTGCCGGAGCTGGCGTCGCGGGCGCATATCGAGAATCTCGACGGCGTGATTCAGGAAGCGATGAAACAGGCGGGCGTGACGCGGGATGATATCGATGCGATCGCGGTGACGGATCGGCCGGGGCTGGTAGGATGTCTGCTCATCGGCGTCACGGCGGCCAAGACGCTGGCGCTGGCGTGGGGCAAGCCCCTGATCGGCGTCAATCATATTCATGCTCATGCGGTGAGTGCGGCGATCGAACAGCCCGGGCAGGGGTCGCCTCTCTGGCCCGCGGTGGCGCTGGTGGTGAGCGGGGGGCATACGTCGCTGTTTCTGGTGCGCGATGCTCTTTCGATCGAGCTGCTGGGGGCGACGATTGATGATGCGGCCGGCGAGGCGTTCGACAAGGTGGCGAGCATCCTGGGAATGGGCTTTCCGGGCGGGCCGGTAGTCGATCGCATCGCGCGGACGGGCGATGCTGGTAAATACAACTTTCCGCGCTCGCTGCTGGACAAGGAAGGGCTAGATTTCAGCTTCAGCGGGCTGAAGACGGCGGTGCTCTACCAGGTGCACGGGCCGGGCAGGACTTCCGGCGGACTCGAACGGCTCACGTCGCAGGACATCGCCGATATTACCGCGAGTTTTCAGTCGGCGGTGGTGGACGTGCTGGTCGCCAAGACCATGTTGGCCGTCGAGCAGACCGGTGTGAAAAACGTTGTGGTGGGTGGGGGAGTTGCGGCAAACAGCCGTCTGCGCGATCAACTCGCCGCGGCATGCGCATCACGCGGCGTGAGCCTGTATCTGACGCCGATGCGCTATTGCACGGACAATGCGGCCATGATCGCCGCGCTCGGGTGCGAGCAGTTCAAGGCGAGACGGTTCAGCAACCTCTCGCTGGAGGCGCGGGCCAGCGCATGATCGCGGAATCACTTTCCTGCGCGCAATTGTTCGAGTGCGTTTTCCCAATAGTTGGCATATTTTCTTTGCAGATCGTCGAGCGAGGTGCCCGCAGTGTCGATCGGGTAGTGGCCGTGGTCGTGGACGTAGTCGTACATGGCGATGACGTTTTTGGCGCGGGTTTCGGGGAGGATGTTGTGAATCTGGTTGAAGACGAAGCCGCCGCCGGGGGCGAGGACCTGGAGGCGGCGGCGAACGTCCTCGATGACTTCCTCCGTCGTGCCTTTGAAGAGGACGGAGTGGGTGTCGCAGCCGCCGCCCCAGAAGGTGACTTCTTTGCCGAACTCGCGCTTGATGATCGCGGGGTCCATGCCGGCGGAGTCGGTCTGGAGCGGGTTGAAGATCTGCACGCCGGCGTCGATCAGATCGCGGAAGAACGGCATCATCGCGCCGTCGCAGTGGAACATGACATAGACGTTGCTGTGGCGGCGGATAAAGTCGATGAGCTTGCGGTGATAGGGCAGCAGCGTCTGGCGGTAGAGATCGAGCGAGAGCAGGGGAGCTTTCTGGCTGCCGAGGTCGTCGCCGATGACGATCACGTCGAGATTATCGCCGACGGCGGCGAGGTACTTCTTCAAGCCGGTGAGGAGGCTGTCGGTGAGGCGTTCGAGGAAATAGTGCGCCAGCTTGAGGTCTTCGAGTAAGCGCACGAAGAGTTCGTCCCAGCCGAGGATTCCCTGGGCGTTTTCGACGACGGTGCCGTACATGCCGACAATCGCGCGATCGCTTTCGGCCCGCAGGCGCGAAGATTCGTTCTGGAGATATTGCACCTCTTCGTCGCTGACGCGCAAGCGGCTGATGTGGTTGCCCTCGCCGGGCTGATCGAAGTAGCGGTCGATGTCGGCCTCGGTCTGCGAATTGGCGAGCGGGCTGTGGAACAGCGTGAAGCCGTGGAGGCGGCTGGCGGGTAGCCTGGCGATGAGCGTGTCGCCTTCGTACCAGCAGGTGTCGCCGTCGGCGTTGACGACGGGGTTGAACTCGTCGCTGACCAGCACCTTCTTGCCGGGCAGGAGTTCCCATTCCTTCCACGCGACATTGCGGATGCCGAGCGAGGCGCGGTAGCGGTGCAGTTGCACGGTGTCGCTGTGCATGCGGTCCAGCACGGCCGGCTCGATGTCGGGGATCTGGCCCCAGATGTGGTAAACCCTGGGGATTCCCTCGGTGATGCCGAGGGCGTTCTTGAGTTTCAGGTACGCGAGGAGGGAGATGCTGGAGGAGGCGTGGCCGCCGAAGTCGATGGGGACGCGGTCGGGCTCTTGGTGGTTGAGGGCGGCCAGGACGCGCTGACGGGAGGTCATCCTAATGCTCACCACGGAGACACGGAAAGAAAAAGAAAACTCATACTACTGCTGTGGAAGAGTTACTTCCGTCTCCGTGTCGCCGGCGACGATCTTGATGGGGCCGTTCAGGCCGCCGACGAGCTCGCGGAGGCGGCGCAGGCCGCGGATCGGCTGGTCGGCGACCTTGTGGATCACGCTGCCGGGCTTGATCCCCACCTTGGCAGCGGCGCCGTTCGATTCGACGTGCTTAACGACCACTCCCACGACCGTATCCGGCAGCTTGAACTCTTGAAGAACAGCCGACGACGGCTCTACCAGCTTCATGCCGCGCCAGTCGAGCGCCGGCTCGATATGCACCCCTTTGAGCAGGCCGGGCTTACGCGCCGGCGTTACGCCGACGGTCATGACCTGGCCGTTGCGGCGGACGGTCAGCTTGACTTCGTTGCCCACGTTGGCGGCTCCGACCATGCGGATTAACTGATCGACATCATCGACGGTCACCGAGTTGAACGAGATCACCACGTCGTAGGGCTGGAGGTTGCCGAAGGCGGGCGTATCCGGCTTGACCGATTTGATCATCGCTCCTCTGGGCTCGGTGTGGTCGGCGACCTCACGGGTTTCGCTCGGGGGGCGCTCGAGTTCGACGCCGATGAAGCCGTATTCCACATTCTCGCCGTTCTTGAGGTGCTCGATGATTTCTTTCGTGCGGTCATCGATGGGAATGGCATAGCCGACGCCCTCGCTGGTGCCGGAACGCGTCGAGATGGCGGTGGTGATGCCGATGACCTCGCCGTAGATGTTGAGCAGCGGGCCGCCGCTGTTGCCCGGGTTGATGCGGGCGTCGGTCTGGATCAGGTTACCGTAGTAACGCTGCTGCGAGAGGTCGAGCTTGCTGGTCAGGTCCTGGCCGAGGGCACTGACGATGCCGAAGCTCATGGCTGACTTGCCGTAGTTGTCGGAGGCGGAGCCGAATGGGTTGCCCATCACGATGGCGAAGTGGCCCTGGCGGACGTGGCGGAGATCGCCGAGTCGGGCGGCCTTGAGGTTTCGGGCATCGACCCGCAGGACGGCCAGATCGCTGCGTGGATCGCTGGTCAGGCCCTGGACGGTGTAGGTCTCGCCGTCGGACAGGACGCACTCGATATTGTTTGGATCGGCGTTGTGGATCACGTGCTCGTTGGTGAGCACCAGGCCGTCGGACTGGATGATGATGCCGGTGCCGACGGCGGGGAACACACGCAGACGGCGGTGAACTTCGTCGTCCGGCATGGGCAACTCGTGCTGGTCATCGGTCACATCCTCGCGGCGGTCGGCCCGGATGGCCACCACGCTCGGCCGGACGCTGTCGGCGACTTTGGCCAGACTGCTCTGAAGCTTGTCGATCTGGACTAGGTCTTCGGGGAGGGGTTCCGCCGCGGCCGCGGATTCGTTCGCCGACAGGCAAGCGATCGTCAGCACGACAATCCATACAGTACTACGAGTGTTACGAGACATAAGGCTTCCTTGCGCTTGGTGGATCAGGCAAACGACTCTTTCGAGTTTATGGATCGACCGGGTGCATTATATCCATTTTCGGCCGATGCAATCCAGTTCTGAAGCATGAAGCGGATACCACCCCCTCCAGAATCTGCGTGAGGGTCAAGGACCGGAAGGCGATCCGTTCCGCAACGGCCCGCCCCTCGCCGTGGACCAGAGCGTGCAATTCGAGGCTGAACCGGGAACGGAGAACACGTCCATGCCGTGGTCGAAGGTTTGCACGAGGATTTCAAGCTGACCGTCGCCGTCGAGGTCGCCCACGGTAGGGGCGGCGGGGCCGCCGTTGCCGTTTTTGTTGTGATGCGGGGAGGGCAACGCGATGTCATGGAGCAGATTGCCGCCCGCATCGAGGATGACCAGATAGCCGGAGTTTGTGGTCGCCGGGTCACCGTAGGTTGTGAAAATCAATTCGGGGACGCCATCCTGATTGAGGTCGGCGACAGTCGCCTCTGAGGCGAACATGATGGGCTTGCCGTGTGTGTAATTGTACCGCCAGAGGCGATGGCCCTGGGCGTCGAAGAGATAGAAATAGCCATCGTTCAGCGAGATCGCGATCTCGGGCCTGGCGTCATCTCGAATGTTGACGATGGCCGCGGCCGGTCGACCGGCGGGCGGATACCAGCCGTCCACCTGGATCGGCGTACCGCCTCGGGGCAGCGTCTCCCATCCCGCCTTTCTCATGGCCGATCTTGAGCCGTCGCCGTGGGCGCCTTCGAGAACCATGATGCCATAGGCCTGCGTTTCGTACGGTACATGCATCTCGATGTTGGAAACGCACAGCACTTCGTTTTTGCCATCCAGGTCCAGATCCACCACACTGGGCGGCGACCACGACCATTGGAGCCATTCGGCCCATTCGGGCTGGGGCCATGGACCGACGTGGTTGTGGTAGTGATCCGCCTCAATCTGCGGGTCGGCCCAGCGGGTGAACTGACCCCAGGTCATTCGCTGTCCGCCGTATCCGTAGTCGTACTCCGGGTTGGTGAACCAGGGCGAAGTATCGATCGCCACACCATCGTGATTAAAGGTTTGGATGTGGTGGTTGTCGTAAGTGACGATCACCTCAAGTTCGGGATCGTCGTCGATGTTACCGATGCCGGCGTTCAGCCCGTAGCAGCCGAAACCGTTATGGCCTTGTCCGTTGCGATCCAGGTCATTTCCCGTGCCCGACAGGGCGTTGTAACGAGGCCAGGCCGGATGGTGGCCGCCCGCGGGCTGGTAGAGAGAGCCATTCGGATTGAAAACAAAAACCTGCGCGCCCCCGTCCGCACTCTCTTGTGTCTGGGTGGTGGTGGCGACGATCTCCAGTTTGCCATCCCGATTGAGATCGCCGACCGCGAGGCCACGCACTTCGGGCGATTGACCGGCGGTGGTGGTATCCGCCGGCCAACCTTGCTTGACGGACAGCGACCCGGATCGCCATTCCCACACCCAGACGTGTTCGGCTCTCCCCGCGACGATTTCAATGATCCCGTCGCCGTCCAGGTCCGCGACCACGTGCGGTGCGTATATCCGGCTCTCGTCCTCGTGCGTCTGATCGAGCACGTTTCCTTCGCTGTCGTACACGTAGACCTCGGTGTAGGCCGCGATAATCTCCTTGGTCCCATTCCCGTCCAGATCGTACATCAGGGGTGAGGCGAACCAGCCCGTTTCCCCCGACTGCACCGACATGAGATGAGTCGGTGCCTGAACGGGACCCAGGCTCTGGCCGAGTCCACAGACCGGCGTGAAATCGATAGCGGGAACGACCGGATCAGTCGGAGGAACCGGATCGGGTATGACGGGTTCAGGCTCGGGCTGGGGATTGGGGTCTGGGTCCGGAGCGTCAGGTACCGGCGTCGTATCTACGCCGGGTGCGTCGGGTGTCGGATCGTTGGTGGAATTCGGATTGGCGCCGGCATCGGTGACAACGGGCGCCGCATTGCTGTCGGTATCCGGAGAGGTGCCGTTACCGATTTCGGGCAGGGGAGCGCTGCCGGGCTCACAACTCGCAAGCCCGATCATGACCACAATGAAAACCCGTCGCAGGGTGCGTGCAATCAATTTCATTCATATCCCCCGGAAACCCAGATTAACTTACCGGATGATCGGCCTGATCGCCGTTGCCGTGCCTACAAGTCAAACTCTGTCGGTGTTTCCAGCGCGAAGCTCAGCCATTCTGTTACATTCGAGCATGAATCATGATGAGTTCACAGAAATCGGCAATAAAAACTTACGATATTTTCGGTCGATGTCGCAACTCCTGTCCAGAACCTGATGCTCAAATATAGCTACTCTGGTTCGAGATTCGTACACTTGTCCGTCAGGCGCGCTCGCCAGGATTCCGATAGGGCGGGGAGCGATGCCAGCGTTTGCCGTTGCGGCGGACGAGCATGGGCCTGCCCACGTTCAGCGATACAATGTGCATAACCCCTTATACGTGGGAATTCTGAGCGAAGGCAAATGATTGGGGTTCCCATCGATTATTTCCAATACGGGCTTTACAGAGTGCGTGACGATGGAATAACTTGTACTGCTGGCGCTGATGCCCGTGAAAACCAGAGCTCCGATCCGGTTTTCAACTCTCATCGAGGTAACGAAACATGCGGAATCACGACAGACTCGATCGCCGGTCTTTTTTATGGAGTGTGGGGCGGACTGCCGCCGTGGCCGCCGCTTCGTCGGCCGTGCTGGCGGGGGACAGCGCCCAAGCGGAGCCAGCGGCCCAATCCAAGAGCGGGATCAAAAAGAGCCTCAAGTTCGGCATGGTCGAAGGGGACATGTCGATCCTTGAGAAGTTCAAGATGCTCAAGGAGGTTGGCTACGACGGGGTGGAGCTGGATGCGCCGAGCAAGCTGGATCGCAGCGAAGTGATCGCGGCGCGGGATGAATCGGGGCTGGTCATCAACGGCGTGGTGGATGCCACACATTGGAAAGACACGCTGTCACACCCCGATGCGGAGGTACGGAAACGCGGAGTGTCGGCGCTGGAGACGGCGCTGCGCGACGCCAAGGCGTACGGAGCGACTTCGGTGCTGCTGGTCCCGGCGGTGGTGAACAAGGAAATCTCCTACGACGATGCGTACAAGCGGTCGCAGGCGGAGATCCGCAAGACGATCCCGCTGTCGGCTGAGCTGGGCGTCATCATCGCCCTCGAGAACGTGTGGAATAATTTCCTGGTCAGCCCGCTGGAGACGGCGCGGTATATCGACGAATTTGAATCGCCGCAGATTCGCGCACACTTCGATGTCGGGAACGTCCTGCGATATGGATGGCCGGAGCAGTGGATTCGCATCCTGAACAAGCGTATCTTCAAACTGGATATCAAGGAATACAGCTTGAAGAAGCAGCAGGAACAGGGCTTGTGGAAGGGGTTTCAGGTGGAGATCGGCGAGGGCGACTGCGACTGGCCGGCGGTGATGAAGGCGCTGCGGGAGGTGAAATACACGAACGGTTGGGGGGCGGCTGAAGTGAAAGGCGGCGATCGCGCCCGGCTGAAGGAGATCTCGGAACGGATGGACCGGGCGCTGGCGAGCTGAACAGGATACAATCTATGTAGAGTAGAGTAGAGAGGACAATCAGGATATCGCGAGCCGCCAAACCCGCCGCTCGCTGCATGATCGACCCGTAACAGAAACACTCTTTGGTGCCACTTCGCGGGGTGAGACATGAGGAAAAACAAAGCCGGCCCACTGACGCTGGAGATGCCGCAGGAGCAGGCTCGCCGGCGTGCCGAGCGAAGAGACTCGGCTGGCGCGCGCGTGTTCGAGTTGGAACGGGGGCTGGCGCGGCGACTGCTGGCCTCGCTGCGGGACCCAGCCCTGCGCGTTGTTCTGTGGAACGGCGAGGAAATCGCCGCATCGTCATCGACGCCGTCCGCCCGCGTGATCTTCCGCGATCGGTTGGCCCTGCTCAAAACGATTATCGACCCGGGGCTTCAGTTCGGCGATCTTTATTCGGCCGGCCGGATTGAGATCGAGGGGGACCTGCTGGCCGTGCTGGAAGCCGCTTACCGCGCGGGCAGTTCCGGCATCTATCAGCATCATCGGCAACGGGTGCGGCACCGGCGGCGAAACAGCCTGGTCGGATCACGCCGCAACATTCACCATCACTACGACATCGGGAACGATTTTTACCGGTTGTGGCTGGACGAGCGCATGGTTTACACGTGCGCGTATTTCCCGACACCGGACATGACCCTGGAGGCGGCGCAGGTGGCCAAGATGGACCACGTCTGCCGCAAGCTCCGTTTGCAACCGGGGGACACCGTGGTTGAAGCCGGATGCGGCTGGGGCGCTTTGGCGATGCACATGGCCCGACATTATGACGTGCGGGTGAAGGCGTTCAATATTTCGCACGAGCAGATTGCCCATGCGCGCGAGAGGGCGGCGGCGGAGGGCCTCGCCAGCCGCGTGGAATTCATCGAAGACGATTACCGCAATATCTCGGGGCGATTCGATGTCTTCGCCTCCGTCGGGATGCTCGAACACGTCGGGTTGGATCATTACCGCGATCTGGGCGAGGTCATCAACCGCTGCCTGCCGGATCGCGGCCGCGGGTTGATCCACTCCATCGGGCGCAATCATCCGACGAGCCTGAACTCCTGGATCGCCAAGCGAATTTTTCCGGGGTCCTACGTGCCGTCGCTGCGGGAGATGCTGGGCGTGCTCGAACCATACCCGTTCTCGGTGGTCGCCGTATCATTAAAAAAAAAGCACTACGCGCGGACGCTCGAACACTTGCGGGCGCGTTTTGAAGGTGCGAGTGACCAGGTGGAGCGAATGTTCGACCGGCGGTTCGTGCGGATGTGGCGGCTGTACCTGGCGGGCTCGGTCGCGGCGTTCACGACCGGCTGGATGCAATTGTTCCAGATCACGTTTACGCGACCGATGGACAATGCGATCCCGTGGTCGCGGGCGTGGTTGTACAAAGACAAATAACGCTAATGGAATCATGTGAGGTTCTCGTTGTGGGGGGCGGCCCGGCGGGTTCATCCTGCGCGTGGAAGCTGCGCCGGGCCGGAGTGGACGTGCTGGTGCTGGATCGAAAAGCGTTCCCGCGTGATAAGACCTGCGCCGGCTGGATCACACCCGCGGTCGTCGAATCATTGCAACTCGATACCGACGATTATCGCCGCACGCGCGTTTTTCAACCGATCACCGGCTTCCGCGTGGGGATGATCGGCGGCGATGCGGTGGATTGCCATTACGGCAAGGCCGTGAGCTACGGTATACGCCGGTGCGAGTTCGATCATTATCTGCTTGGGCGGTGCGGCGCGCGGCTCCGGCTCGGTGAACGCCTGGATAAGCTCGAATCCTGCGGTGATGGCTGGATCGTCAACGGTTCGATCTCGGCATCGATGCTCGTCGGCGCGGGGGGGCACTTCTGTCCGGTGGCTCGATTTCTTGGAGCGGCCGCGGATGGTAAGGAGCTGGTCGTCGCGGCACAGGAGATCGAATTCGAGATGAGCCCGCGCCAGTGCCGCGAGTGCCGCGTGGAGGCGGAAGTTCCCGAGCTGTATTTCTGCCGGGACCTGATGGGTTATGCGTGGTGCTTCCGAAAAGGGAATTTCCTGAACATCGGGCTCGGCCGCGAAGACAGCAGTCATCTCGCGCAGCACGTGCAAAGCTTCTGCGGAGAGCTGAAAGCAGCCGGGCGCGTCCCAACCGATGCGCCCGAGCAATTTCACGGGCACGCGTACATTCTGTATGGACACGTGCCGCGTGAAATCCTCGGAGATGCGGTGCTGCTGATCGGCGATGCGGCGGGACTGGCCTACGCTCAGAGTGGCGAAGGCATTCGCCCGGCCGTTGAATCAGGCCTGATGGCGGCCGATGTCATCCTCGCCACACAAGGCGATTATCGGCGACAGCGGCTGCGGCCGTATGCGGGTCGGCTCATTCGACGTTTCGGCCGGAGGCGGCCGGCAAGCTTGGCCGGCGCGCTCGTACCGGAACCGCTGAAACGTCACCTGGCGGCAAAACTGCTGGCCACAGAGTGGTTCTCACGACACATCGTGCTGGACCGCTGGTTTCTTCACGCCCACCGGGGCGCTCTCCGGGCGTAAAGAACCGCTGACGGTACGTCCCAGCTTCATCAACGATGCCCATTCTGTGACCGAGCGTCGAAATGCCGAAATGCCACTTCAGACCCCCGGGCTATCCAGGTGGTGATCCCGGATTATCCCTTTTTGCTTTTAAGGAAACTGTCCAGCCGATCGAACATTTTGCTGCGCGCGTTCGGGTCGCCGTCAATAAAGTTGAGCACGGAGGCAGCAATCACTTTCTCTTTGACGAAGCCCTGCTTCATGGCTTCTTCGTCGAAAACTTTCACGAGCTTGCCCGGCAGATAGTACGAACGTTTGAGTTTTTCCATTGCTCTCACTTTCAGTAAATGAAACCGCTTCAGGACAAACGGATGCCCTTTTGGGAGGTGAGAATACATTTGCATGAATGTGGTGTCAACAGTGCGAGCGAATACAGCAATTTTCTTTGCGGGAATGGTATTCTTCAAGCCTCGCGATGCCGCTTCCGAATGTTCGGTATGGCTCGCATCCGCAAGATGGGGGATTTGGGCATAAGCCGTATTAACCTTCTGCGTCCCTCTATTTTGAAATAAAAAACGATGCTTCTATTGTAAGGCTTGAAAAGTTTTCCAGTTGCAGCGATTCCGTGCGTGCCGAAGTTTGCAATGACCGAATCAGGGCGCGCATCAGCCGCTTGCGGTGCGGTACTTTTCTGTTGTGCTCACTTTTTTATGCTAATCGTTGAAGCAGGTGTTCTCGATGGTGACGAGCTCGTCAGTGTTGCGAGAATGGCCGTACTCTTCGCCAAACCAGGTTTGCAATCGATCCAGGCGCTCAGCCTCCGCACTTCGGGTCGTGCCGGGGTGTGCCTTAAGCCAATCCGCGCAACGGGATCGTACCGCGGGTCGTACCGAAATCCGCATGATCGGCTCGTACACCGGTGGATTGAACGCCTCGTTAAGATGCTCGGTGATGAACGGTTTCAGCAGGTCTTCGGTCCGGCGCTGCGGGTTGAACGTCCACTGGTTGTCCGCCCGGAGCAGCAGGGGAGGCAGGACTCTGTCGCCCACGCGGACCTCACTCGTCAGGTTGATGTAGAATTTCATGCCCGCGTAGTTAGCCGCCATATCGCCGTTGGAATAAACACCGGTGAGCAGCCGGCCGAACATCCCTTTCTCCTGCTGGATGCCGAGGGCGACGGCTTCGCGGTTGGCGGCGGAATCGTTGGCGCCATTTTGTGTCTGCCGGTCGAAGACCTGCCAGTACTCGTAACCTTGCTGAAAGAAGTGCCCGATCTTGTCTGTCCCCATGTTCACACCGAACACGTTGATGGTGGGGGAGAGAAACAGATAAAGCCCCGGCCGCGACCACCCGGCTCCTTCAAAAATGGTCTGGGTGTAGAAAGGCTCGAAGCGGGCGTTCTTCTGATGGAAGTCTGTCAGGTTGAGCCACGCTTCGATCAGCACGACGGGCAGGCCCGGCCCCATCGTCTGGTAGATCTGGTCGGCCAGTGCCTGCCGTGACAGATAATCACTGATGCGGCGCCGGTAATATTGCGGGGGGAGAAGAACCAGTTCGTTCTGCGGGTTTTCCGCCAGACGCAGCGCGCGGGCGATCTTGCCGTTTAATTCGTTGACTGTCTTCTGGATGTTGCCGTAGACCTTCTGCGTGAGCGCCTCGCTGATATCGGTCAGCGGCTCCTTCGGGAGCGTGAACTGGTCGGTCTCGTTGGCCAGCGCGGTGGAACCCAGCACCAGGCAGAGCCAGAGTGTTCGGATGACAGGCTGTTTCGAGCGGCTCAAAAAGAGGTTGAACATTAATGTCTCATATCGGACGGTGTCCGTCATGACCGGACTCTATTTTATTGTACACGCGACGGATGCCCCCGGAGGCTGGGCGCCGCCCGGTGAAAACGGGGAAATCCGGCTGAATTCCAGTAGAATCTACAATTCAAACGCTGAGGAACAGAAGAGCTACCGCGCCACCAGTTTCATCATCTGCCCGGGACTGCGACCTATGGCTGCCGGGAACCAGCAGAAAAGAATTTGCGGATGAGAGGAGTCGAACCTCCACGCCCTTGCGGGCACAAGGTCCTGAACCTTGCGCGTCTGCCAGTTCCGCCACATCCGCTTCGGCATAACTGATGAAAGGTTATTAAAGGGGGGAAATTGAGCGTTGTCAAACCGGATGATGCTCCGTGTGAGCCGAGAGGGGTGGTGTTACCGCGTCTGGGTGAACGCCGCGTCCGGCGGCGTGAACTGCCAGCGGGCGGACTGGCTGAAGAAGGCGATGGGGTTCTCGTAGACGACGCGGCGGATGAGGTCTTCGGGGTGGCCGCGGAGCTTCATCTCCAGGATGAACGCGGGGACGGCGCCCGGGTTCGACGGCCCCCAGTCGCCCGCGGAGTTGACGCAGATGCACTCGCTGCCGAAGCGCTCGATCATGTCGGCGGCGCGCTGCGGCGTGCACTTGGTGGTGGGGTACAGCGTCATGCCGACCCAGTGGCCGGCGTCGAGCGCGGGGGCGATGGTGTGTTCCTCGACGTGGTCGATCAGTACGCGCTCGGGCGTGATGCGCGATTGGTCGGCGATCATGTCCAGGATCATTCGCGTGCCCTTGTACTTGTCCTGAAGGTGCGGCGTGTGCACGAGGATCAGCTCGTCGGTGCGCAGGGCGAGTTCGAGGTGCTCAGCGAAGATGATGGATTCGTTGCGCGTGTTCTTGTTGAGGCCGATCTCGCCGATGCCCAGCACGCCGGGGCGGTCGAGGTATTCGGGGATCATGGCGATGACTTCGCGGGAGAGCGAGACGTTTTCGGCTTCCTTGGCGTTGATGCAGAGCCAGCAGTAGTGCTGGATGCCGTATTGCGCGGCCCGCTTCGGCTCGAACTCGATGAGCTGGCGGAAATAATCGCGGAAGGCTTCGGCCGAGCCGCGGTCGAAACCCGCCCAGAATGCGGGCTCGCTCACCGCCACGCAGCCCATCTGAGCGATGCGCTCGTAGTCGTCGGTGACGCGGGAGACCATGTGGATGTGGGGGTCGATGTAGTACATAAAAAGGGTTCAGGGGTCAGGATCAGGCGCTCCTTGTGGTGGGTCGTTCCCACTTCGGTTCATAGGGGTCAGAGAAAATCATCTGCACGCGCGTCGCGCGATCGGACTGCTCATCGAGTAATACGCTGATGGCCTGTCGAAGTTTGACCAGGCGGCTGTCCCGCATGGCCGGTTGTGCGTGGGTGGCCTGTTCGATGCGGTCCAGCGCGGCGGCGACGTCCAGAACCTTGCACCGCATTTCGAGGAAGTATCGATCCAATACGGCAGCGGCAGGCATGGGGATGGACATCGTCGTGCTCCTCTGAGGAGCGATTCGCTCCGCGTTGCATGATAGCCTTGTGCCACTGTTCTGTGAACAGTGGTCTTGTAGAGGGCTTGGCATCGAGCAGTATTTGAGGTTTTTTTGTTATGAAAGGGGCAAATGAGTAATATCACGGTATCCAAACAGTGCTGGAGGCAGCTCGATGACGCCTCTCGATAACCAGAGTGACCCGATGAAGCACAAAACTGGACATGCCCCTGAGCCGCACATTCCCCACGAGCTCGCGCAGGTGGTCCGAGCGGGGGTGCAAACGCCGGATGGCCCGCTGGTGGTGCCGACGCTGGACGAGTTGATCCGTATCAAAGCGTTTCTTGCCTATGAGCGGAACTACATGCGGGATTATCTGGATCTTGCCGAACTCACCTCCGTTCCCGGCGAAGATGCGGCCGTCAGCGCCTTGAGTGTGCTCGACGAAAAGCTCGGCTGGGAGAAGCAGCCGCTGGTTCTGGGCGAAGTCATGAAGGCCCTCCTGCTCTGCAAGCCGCGCGACCTCGACACGTGCGCCTACGACGCATTTCGCTGGCTCAATCCGAAGCTCAAGTCCTGGGCGCAGATCGAAACGGTCTGCAAGTCGCTCGGGCGTGCGCTTTCCGTGCGTAAGATCATCGAGGAGGATCAACCATGATCCAGCGCCATCTCCAGGGCGAAACGTGGTCACTCATGGCGATCGAGTCGCTTCTGGAACGTGGAGGACTGCCTGACTGGCGGGAGTTCGCCCGCGCCCTGCGCCAGGATCGACGCCTCGCCGAGGCGACGCTTCACGTCTGTGACGGCCCGGTCGATCCCGGCTCGGCCGAACTCGCCCGCACGCTCGTGGCTCATCTCTACCCGGACCTTCGACGGACCTGAATGACCGATGGGTCACGGGCAGCCTGCCCGTGGTTCGGGGTCGCAAGCCCATGCCACATACTGCTGGCGAGCCATTCGGGCAGCGGATACCATCTCGTCGTGCGCTCTGTTGCCGCTGACGGAACGATGAAGGCGCTGGTCTACCATGCTCGGCCGGTCCGCTGGACGGTGTGCAAACTGGCCGGCATGGTATCGCCGAGCGCGTTCTGGTCGCGGCTGTCGGGGCTTTCGCTGCGGGAGGTGGCGGTTCCCGCGCTGCCGTCGCCGAAATGGGTGCGATTGCAATCCATTCTCGGAGGCATCTGCGGGACGGACGTGGCCGCGATCATGCAGCGGAACCATCCGGCGTCGATCCTTCAGGTCTTTTCCAGCTTTCCGGCGGTGCTGGGGCACGAGAATGTGGCCTTGGTGGACGAAGTCGGGTCGGGAGTTACCGGCTGGCAGCGCGGGGACCGGGTGGTCGTGGAGCCGAGTCTGTCCTGTGTGCCGCGGGGGATTGAGCCGGTGTGTCCCCAGTGTGCCGCAGGGCGGTTCACATTGTGCAGCAATTTCCGGACCGGCCCGCTGCCGGTGGGGTCGATGATCGGGTGGAACATTTTCACTGGAGGGAGTTGGGCGCCGTTTTTTGTCGCGCATGAATCGCAGCTTTATCGCGTGCCGGATTCGATCGGTGACGATGAAGCGGTGCTGACGGATCCGATAGCCGGCGCGTTGCATGCCGTGCTGCGGAAGATGCCCGCGGATGATTCCAACGTGCTGATTCTGGGTGCGGGGATCATCGGGATGGGAGTTGCGGCGTCGATCCGGGCACTGGGCGGGCGATGCCGGTTATATGCTGTGGTGCGGCACGAGCAACAGCGGGAAATGATGCAGCGGTATGGTGTGGACGAGTGCATTCACGTTAGCCGATCCGATGGACAGAGGGCGCGCTATCGGAAGGTCGCCGACAGAGTGGGGGGCCAGGTGATCCCCTCGCGCTTCGGCCATCAGGCGTTCATCGGCGGATTCGACGTGGTCTACGACTGCGTGGGCAGCGGACAAAGCCTGACCGATGCCATGAAGTTTGCGCGATCGGGAGGCACGGTGGTTGAAGTCGGTACGTCGCAAATCGCGCTGGTGGATACCGCGCCGCTGTGGTGGGACGAACTGAATCTGATCGGCGCCAATGGGCGGTCGATGGAGCAGTACAATGGCCAGCGGCTGCACACCTACGAAATCGTCTTCGATCTGATTCAACTGGGTAAGCTTAAATTGCGAGGGTTGCTGACGCATCGGTTCCGAGTCGATCAGTACCGGCAGGCGTTGGCGGCGGTGGTGGATCGTCGCCAGAGTGGGGCGATCAAGGTGGCGTTCGAACAAAGAGAGAAATCCGCCTCCAAACAGATGACGTTCGGTCAATTCTCGGGAGGCCGCATGTCAACAGAAGAGGACTTCAAGAGCGCTGATTGGCGTGGGGATGAGGGTGTGGTGCCGACTCAGTAGATCGTCGGATGCCATTCGGGCGTGCTTCAATTGCTCCAAAATCCGACGTTAATGACCTCGAAAGTACTACCTACCTTTTGGCATTCCAGGAAAGAGCCACCTCCGCATAAAAGTCCTTCCTGCGATCCCGTTTCCACGGTGATAATGCCATCGACTTTGCTGATGGAGACAATCGGCTCAGTGCCGTCAACGTGCCACACGGGGACCACATTCGGAGAATAAACCGGCTCCGGGCTGGTTCGCACGAAATCCACGATCTCCACGATTTCTTCCTCACTGAAACCAGCGGGTGCGATGAAGGGTAACAACGCCCCCCCAGGTACAGTCGGAGCATCATCAAACGGCTGGTTCTCGTCGGACACCTGAATGTACTCATCCAACTCGGGCAGTACATCGAGCTGCTCTCCCAGACTTATAAGCAGTTCCCGGATCACCTCCGCCATAAACGATTTACCTGTATAGATGCACATCCCCTTTCTGATCCGTGGACTGATTCGGTCCGGTGTGAAGTAAACAATTGCTGAATAGTCGGGCTTGCCTTCAATGATCCAGTTGCAGCGAACACGAATAAACCAAACCTTTCGTCCGGGTGGTCTGACCACTTCAGCGGTATCCAAAACGTATTTGACCTGTTCAGGGGTCAGCGGAGCCGGGTTCAAACGTCGCTGGTAAATCACTGGTACGAACGGGGGAGATGTGTCCGATACTATCTCAGCGGGCCGAAGAGCCGGCTTCTGATGGACGCGAGCGTCGAATGTCGCGCATGAATGACAACCCGGGCAAACGGCCAGTAGGATGGACAACACCATGCCTTGCGCAGCGAGCCGTCGCATTCCGTATCCCCGCTGAAACCGATGTTTTGTACCCCTCTGAGGCTGATGCGTCGCACACGCGGCGCCCTGTGTGAGGTCCAATAGATTGGTTAACATACTGGCCTGTGTCTAATCTTACGGGACGAGATTATCAGCGTATTCTCATCATCAAGCCGAGTTCGTTCGGCGATGTGATTCATGCGCTGCCAGTGTTGAACGGGCTGCGGCAGCGGTATCCGCAGGCGGGGATCAGTTGGCTGGTGGCCGATAGTTGTGCGGGGCTGCTGGAAGGGCATGCGGCGCTGGATGAAGTGATCCGGTTCGATCGCAGGCGTTACGGGCAGATCGGGCGGAGCTTTCGGGTCACCGTGGAGTTCATGGAGTTCGTGCACACGCTCCGTGCACAGAACTTCGACCTGGTGCTGGATTTGCAGGGGCTGTTTCGCAGCGGTTTCCTGGCGATGGCGAGCGGTGCGCCGGTGCGGTTGGGTTTCTCGCCGGGGCGCGAATTCTCCTGGCTCTTTTACACGCACCGCGTGGCGGCGCCGGACCGGGAGATGCATGCGGTCGATCGCAATTATCTGTTCGCGCGAGCGCTGGGTTTCGATGACGTGCCGATCCGGTTCGATCTGCCGGTGCAGCCCGCCGCGCGAGCTTCGGCCGAGCGGATGCTGGCCGGGAATGGAATGCGGGCGGGGCGATCCTACGTGCTGATGGGGCCGGGGACGCGGTGGGGAACCAAGATGTGGCCCGCGAAGTATTTCGCGGAGTTGGCTCGGCGGTTTGAAGCGGAAACCGGCCTGGCCGTCGTGCTCATCGGCATGGAGAATGAAGTACAAATCGCCGCGGAGGTGGAGAAGCTCGCGGCTGGAGCGGTTGTGAATCTGGCGGGCAGGACGACGCTGCCGGAGCTGATCGCGCTGGTCGATGGGGCCAGCCTGGTGGTGATGCACGATTCCGGTCCGATGCATCTGGCGACGGCGCTGGGCAAGCCGATGGTGGCGCTCTATGGTCCGACCAGTCACGTGCGGACCGGGCCGTACCGCCGGCCCGAGGCGGTGACGCGGCTCGATTTAGAGTGTGCGCCGTGCTATCTCAAGCGGCTGTCGGAGTGTCCATACGATCATCGGTGCATGCGTGAGCTGCTGCCGGATGCGGTGATGCAGAAGGTGTGTCAAGTGCTCGGTCAGGGAGTGGTTTCAGCGTGAAACGGGCCGTGATCAGGGGCGCTGCGATACTGCTGGCCTTGTGGCCGAAGATGTCGGCATTGGCCGCTGGGGACGACCCGGCCGTGTTGTCGACGAAGGTCGTCAAAACATCTGATGATGGTCACATCGTCAGTCTGGATGTGGGCCATCGGGCGGCCGTCGGCGTCGGCGATCGGTTCTGGATCGTCAATGGAAAAGAGGTACCGGCATCCGGCAGTATCTACGTGGTCAGCGATGCCGCTTGTGTGGGGCGCATCGAGGCGGGCACCGACGAATTCGCAGCAGGTTCCCCAACCGTTGTATTGCGCCAACAGGGCATCAACAACCGTCGCGCATATTTCCCGCCCGACGTGACCATCCGAGGTTGGGTCAGTCGAGTGCCCGCCAACGCTGAGAGCGCTTCGCTGAGTATCGGCCGCAGCGCCGGCTTACAACCGGGCGATGGCGTACTCATCTCCCGCCGCAGCGCGACGGGCGCGGCCATCCCCATCGCGCGCGGCAAGGTGAACGAGCTGGAAGATGAGACGGCCCAGGTCTCTCTTCAACGGCTGGTCGGCAATGCGGTGACTGCCGCGGGTGATGCGGCTGAACTGTGGCCATCGCCGGAAGATACGCGCTGGGGGAGGATGAGCAGCACGGTGCTGGCGGTCAAACCGGACGAACAGGGCGCGGTGCTGACGATCGCCGGCACGGCGGATGACGGCCTGGTGGAAGGGCGGCTGGTCGATCTGTTTCATGACCATCAATACATCGGCGTGGCGTCGCTTCTGGAGCTTTCATCGCAGCCGGTCGCGCGGGCTCGGATGATCAAAGCGGCGAGCCTGAACGTGCCGCAGGAGGGCGATCGGGCGTGGGTGCGATCTCCGTCCGGTCCGCCGGATGGGCCGCTCTCCGCGGTGATTTTTCGCGTTGAAGACAATTACTGTCTGATCGCGGCGGGCGAGCTGGACGGTATTCGCCGCGAGGAGAAGATGCTGGTAAAGCGGGAAGATCCACCG
Source organism: uncultured Planctomycetales bacterium (assembly GCA_964384465.1). Classification (GTDB taxonomy): domain Bacteria; phylum Planctomycetota; class Phycisphaerae; order UBA1845; family PWPN01; genus CAYLLT01. The sequence continues at coordinate 24,127 of CAYLLT010000009.1, forward strand.
GGCGGCGGCGCGTGGAAGGTCATCGCCGAGATCACGGTGGACAAGGTCAACGTCGATTACTCCGGCGCGTACATCCGGCAAATGGACGTGAACGCGCGGACCCGGCCGTGGGATTTTGCGGAGCGGCGGGAGGTTCGCCGGCCGGTATGGAAACCCTGCGGCAGCGTGAAACGTGTCGATATCACCGGTCGATCAGCTTTCGTGGAGTTGGAGAAAAAGGACGGCATTCATCCGGGACAGGTTGTCGAGCTGGTGCCGGAGAAGAAGAAATCTTCGGCCGCAGGGATCGTGATACACGTTGACGGCGAGCAGTGCCTCGTCTATCTGCCGCCGGGGTGGGGGGAGATACTCAGCATTCGGCGCGCTCAGGTTCGATCGGCGACGGATGGAGGGGAATCGAACACGACGCAGCCCGCGCCGGCTTCATCCGCGGGGGAGTAGGGTGATGCATGAGCGCAGATCAAAACGCCGCCAAACTTGGAATATCATCTCCCAGCGGTGCCTTCGAGCGCATTTTCAATTGTTTCGATGCGGTATTCGCGTTCGGTGCCGTCGAGATCGAGGGCCACGACATCGCCCACCTGAAGGCCGCGGAGTTTCGTGCTGAGCGGCGCGCGGTAGTTGTAGATGCCTTTCTCGATATCAGCTTCCCACGGGCCGAGAATCGTCATCTGTTGGCGCTGATCGCCGGCGGTGCTCTGGAGCGTGACGCGCGTGCCGACAGTCACCGAGTCGGTGGATACATCGTGCTCGGTCAGTAAACGCGCAAGGCTCAGCTCCTGCTGAATCTGAGCGACGCGGGCGCGCAGCAGGTCGCGCTCCTCCAATGCGAACTTGTATTCGGAATTTTCGCTGAGGTCGCCGTGCGAAGCCGCTTCGCCGATGGCTTTGGCGTTCTCGCGCATTTTGACGTTGACCAGATGATTCATCTCCTCTTCGCGGCGATGCATGCCGGGCTGCGTGCCGAAGATGATGCGCTCGTCCAGCCAGGGGTCGATCTTCGCCTGGACGTACAGTTCGGGATGCGTCTCCTGGATGATCCTGAGCAATGTGGAGCGGACCACCTGCCCGAGGCCGTCGAGCCGATCGACCGTACGCCGGACGGTCGAGGCCAGGCCGGCGTCCATGCCCTCGATGACCTCGCGATACCTCGCGAACTTTGAGGCACTGAGCGCGGCGCGGATTTTGAGCCGGGCGTCGCGGAGCACATCGGCCGGAGCCTGGTCGTCGCGCGTCAACTCCGCCAGGTGGCTTAGAATTCTCAGCACCAGCTCGCGAGGGGGCAACGGATCCAGCCCGGCGACCGAAGAGCCGCGCCATAACCAGCAGACGGCATCCAGATGAGGCGTGAAGTCCGTCGGGATCGACTGTACGGCTCGTTCCAGTTGCTCGCGGTGGCCCGCGTCGTTCATGGCTTTGGCGATGGCTTCGCAGCCCTCGACAGGCGCCAGCGGCAGGAGTTGGGCGAGTATGTCCGGCCACCGATCGGGCATGGCCTGTTTGACCTGAGCGATCACACGCACGAAGAAAACAGGCTCCTCCATCCCGCGTAGGAGGGTGATGATATCCGGGGCGTCGGTGATGATCTGGCGAGCGGGAGGTGTAGCTCCTTCAGGGAGTGCGACCTGTTCGGCCAATCGCTCGACGATCAGTGCCTCCGCCAACGCTTCAGCCGGCGCTCCGCGACGGGCCGAGTTGACTCGCGTCATCAGATCGCGATGGATGCGTCCGATCAGGTTGGGACTGACCTGCTGGCCGCGGGCTTTCGCTTCGCGCAGATAAGTGTCCACAGTGGCCAGACGCTGAGGAGGCGATTCCGCTCGCGCCCATTGGCCCTCGATTTCCTCTTCGAGCGTCTGTCCCTGGGCGTTGTAGGTCAGGATGATGGGGTTGCGGCCTTCGACAACGATGTTCGGCGAGCGTTTCAGGGCGGTCTTGGCTTTCGACCACCATCCACTCCAGCGGTCGGGCGTGAGAAATGCCGGCGTGAGCAGATGCTCAAGCTGATCGGAATCGAGCCGGCCGTGATGACTCATGAGGATGCCGGTTACCAGTGCCACGGGGTCCGTTTCGAGCATTTGGGCGACCTGCTGCGGCCGCAATTGACTGAGCACGCGGAAGTCGTTGGGATCGACCGGGTCGTAAGCGAGGGCCAGCGCGTCGGGTTCGAGCGTGATCTGACCCTTGCGGGTTTTTAACGTATACAAGCATACGTTTGCGTCGATCTCGGCGACTTCGACGACCTGTTCGTCCGATCGCGCGAGCAGGCAGTCGCCGACCTTCAGCCCGAGGCATATCTCCAGAGTGCGGAGGGCCCGCCGGGGAGATTTACCACCGCGCAGGCCGGATACGTCGATAAGCTGCTTCAACTCAGGGCGATCGGCGAAGACCTCCTCGTAGAGCCGGAGAATTTCCGAGCGCATCTCGTCATTGTCGCTACAGCGCAGGATCAGTTCGCGACCGAGAGTCAGCACCTCCGCGGCGGGGGCTTTCTCGCGCACGCTGGCCAGCCAGGTCCAGGCCATGGCGGCGGCCTGATCGCCGCGGCGGGCGCGGTTAAGCTCAGCGAGGGCTTCCAGCAGGTCTTCCTGCTGTTCGCCGCCCACCTCGATGGCGGTCAGCCAGCGATCTTCCAGGACTCTCCATGCGCCGCTTTGGGCCAGGCTGGTCAGCGTGGGTTGTGTTGCGGTCATACTGTTTCTTACCCCTGATGCTCGGTCCGAGACGATTGACAATGTTCCACTCCTGAAGAAACGACGCGGGCCGCACCGTCTCAAGAGAGCCGGTACGGCCAACTGTAATGGGTCTATCATGGCATCCGGCCGGCGTGTTGTCCAGCCGATCTTAGGGAACGACCTCCAGCACCTCAATCTCAAACCAGAGCGTTGAGTTGGCGGGGATGCTGCCCTGCTCGCTGTCGCCGTAGCCCAGTTCCGGGGGGATGATGAGAATGCGTTTACCGCCCGCGTGCATCTCGACCTCGCCGAGGCCCTCCTTCCAGCCCTGGATGAGACCGCCGAGGTTGAATTCGGCCGGGCTGTTGGGATCAAGCGAGGAATCGAAGATTTCGCCGTTTTCATCGGTGAGCCGGCCGGTGTACAGCACACGAAGGGTGGAGTCGGACATCACCAGATCGCCGGTGCCGACGACTTCGTCGCGATACTGCAACCCGCTGGGCGTTGTGGTGAATGTCTCGTCGGGCGGCGGAGAGGGAACCCCCGCTTTCGATGGTGGCGGTGGTGATCACGACATCCTCCAGCGGCACATCTCCGAAACTGTTGCCGCTCGCATCCTGCTTCGTACCCGTCGGGACGGCGGCGATCGCGTCCACGACGTCCATTCCCTCGACCACCTTGGCGAAGACGGTGAAGCCGCCGTTCTGGGTGTCCAGATTTCCGGAGTTGTCGCCGAGGTTGAAAAAGAACTGCGACGTGGCGGAGTCGGGATCGCCGCCCAGCTTGGCCATCGCGACCGTCTCCCGCAGGTTGCTGCGCTCCGCGCTGAATTCGTTCACAATCGCGTCTCGGAGTCCGCTCTGTTTGGCCAAACCCGGCAGGAACCCGCCTCCCTGCACCACGAAATCGCGCACCACGCGGTGGAAGATCGTGCCGTTGTAGAAGCCGTCCTCGACGTACTGGAGAAAGTTTTTAGTGGTCACCGGGGTGTCACTGAAGAACTCCAGCAGGATGTCGCCTTTGGTGGTGGCGAGTCGCACCTTCGGTTCGGGCACGATGGTGAGGTCCACGGTGTCGGTGGCGGATTCGCCGAGCAGGTCGGTGACGGTGAGCGTGAAGCTGAGCTTCTCGTCACCCGAAGGCACTTCGAACGTGGGCCGCTGGCTGGCGGCGTTGCTGAGGGCGACCGTTGTGCCGGCGGTCTGTTCCCAACTGAAGCTGATCTGGTCGCCGAGATTGGGGTCGCGGCTGGCGGATCCGTCCAGCGTGGCGGTGATGCCGGGCGCGACATTGCGGCTGTTGCCGGCGTCGGCCACCGGCGGGCGATTATCCTCGGCGGTTGGAGGAGGCGTGGTCGGCTGTGAGGTGGGCGGCGGCAACGTCGCACTCGTCTCGACGCTCTGGATCACCGGCGGATCGACCGGGAGACTATTGAGGCTCGCGCCGTCGGATGCCGTGCCCTGCGTCGTCTCCAGCTTGCCGATCGCTTCCACAACCTCCATGCCCTGGATGACGCGGCCGAACACGGTCAGGCCGCGATTACCTGTTTCCAAATCGAAATCGAACTGCGCGTTGTCGGCCAGGTTTATCAGAAGCTGTGAGGTGCCGGAGTCGGTGCCGTCCGGCTCGGCGAGTGCGACGCGCCCGCGAAGATTGCGCAGGCCATTATTCGATTCGTTTACAACCGGGTCGCGGGTCGGTTTGACGGTGAGGTCGGCGGTGTAGCTCCCGCCGGCGATCCCGTTTCCCGGTGACACATCGTGGAAAATCGTCCCCACGTAGAACCCGTCCTGAACGTATTGCAGGACGTTAGCGACCGTCTGTGGTGCTTGTAGATGGAACAGTTCGATGACGATCGTGCCCTGGGAGGTTACCAGGGTCAGTTGCGGCTGGGGAATGACCGTTGGGGGGGGGATGGCGACGCTGGCATGATTGGCCGGCGGGGCGCACTGCTGGCCGAGGAGCAGGCCGGCGAATGGGATCAGCGCAAGATAGTGAGTAAAGCGGTACTTTGGCAGCGGCATACAGACGGCCCGACTGGAATCACGTTTCGTCATGACAGCAGTGGCATTATAAGATCGGTAGTGGTGTCCTCCAATCGTCACGGCTTTTTGTATGAAGACCCTCATTTTTCGGTCACGGCGGGGGTTTCACGGCTTCGTTTGGCGCTTTTAGCTCGGTCCGGCCAACTCCTTTCCCGCCGCATTCAGGGTGGGGGCGGATCAGATGAGAACATGCGGTGCGTTCCGGTTGTCTCGTGAGCTATGAAACACGTGGCGTACATCGCGCTGGGCTCGAACCTGGGAGACCGTGAGGGGATGATCCGCGGAGCGGTGGAGCGGCTGCGGTGCGATCCAGGGATCAATGATGTTCAAGTCTCATCGCTGCATGAATACCCGGCGGTGGGCGGTCCGCCCGGTCAGGGATCCTACCTGAACGCGGCGGCGCGGCTGGAGACGAAACTCGAGCCACTGGAGTTGTTACATTTGCTTCTGCATATCGAGCGCGAGTTGGGCCGCGAGCGGAGGGAGCGGTGGGGGCCGCGGACGATCGATCTTGATCTGCTGTTGTTCGATGACCTCGTGATCGACACACCGGATCTGACGGTGCCGCATCCGCGGATGCACGAGCGGCGGTTCGTGCTGGAGCCGCTGGCGGAGATCGCCGGGCCGGTATTACATCCAAGCTTGCGGCGTACTGTCCAGTATCTGCTCGCCGGCTGTTCCTGAGCGATAGAGATATCGAACTGGTGCGTACCCGCAACATCAGGAGCGCCCGCAGCACTTTTTGAATTTGCGGCCGCTACCGCATGGGCAAGGATGATTGGGGCCGACAAAGCCATGACCGGAAACCGCCGCCGGCGCGAGTGCCGGCCGATGATGCCCTGAGCGGTGTGTGTCGAAATCCTCCTCGTCGGGGTCGGGAAGGAAACGCGGCGGCCCGGAGGTGAACCGCGACAGGGGGTCTACTTCACGCGCGGCCTCTTCGGCGTCCAGGAAGCCCATACGATCAGAGGCCTGGGTCTCCAAGCAAGCACGGATGACCATCGTGCTGAACTCGATACGCGCCTCTCGATCGCGATGCTGGCGGTTCAAGCGCTCCACGCATCCGGCCAGTCGTCCGGTTTCGAGTATCAACGCCAGCGTGGTTTCGCCCTGGAGCGGCATGGAGGCGCCGGTGGTCATGAAGATCCCGTCCGCGATCACGATGCGCCCGGCCATCAGGGTGCCGCGTCTGACTGTTTTGCTCAGTGCGATGTCGTTTAGAAAGAATTCCTTACCGTCCAGAATGTCATCCACCTGAGCTCCGACGCCGCGACGGCGGGATTTTATGGCGATGATGCGGTAGCTGGCGTCGAGCATGGCTGAAGCGACGAGTTCCCCGTCGGTGCCCGGCTGCGGCGGATGTCGATCGAGGTATCGCTCGACGGGGTTGCGGCCGCCGATCAGGTGATCGTAGATGCAATAGTCCATGAAGACGGACATCTCCGTCTCATTTTCGAAGACCATGCTTCCACCGTGAAATAATCCGAGCCGGCGGGCGCAGGCGTGCATCAGCTTGCGATCGAGCGTATTCACGATCGTGTTTTGCAGCGCACACAGCCGCTCACGAAGCTCCAGGTAACGATCCACGCGATCCGATCGAAGAAAACCGAACAGAGACATGTGCGTCGCCTCCATGCGATGCATATTGGAACTGACGGGACATCCGTTGGTCAGTGCCAGCAAGATACCATCTGACCTCCATCGATTCAAGTTCTTTTCGATCCCAAACAACCCGAATGCCTGTGAAATCTCTGGATATGATTCTCCCACAGCCAGGCTGAGGTTGAGTTGGAACGGGCTGGGTTCATTTGTTTTCGCCCGCTGGTGTTCCTCCGCAGCCAGTTGTAGGCTTTGTATCGAGCAAGCTGTATAATGCACACTGATGGGACTACTTTTTGAGTTTCACCATCGGGTATACGGAAACGGCCATCGAGCATCTGGAACAGATGACGGCCAGAGAGAGGGCTGTCGTCTTGGATACGGTTCGCCAACGTCTGGCAGACCAACCGGAGAGCCCGACCCGGCATCGTAAGCGGTTGCGCCCGAACCCACTGGCGCCGTGGTGTCTGCGGATTGGCGATCTGAGAGTTTTTTACGAAGTCGATCGAGAGGAACAAAGAGTGAAGATTTTGGCCGTCGGTGAAAAGCAGGGAAATCGACTGTTCATCGGCGGCGTGGAGTACCGGCCATGAAAACGGTTGAATTATCACAAGCAACTCAATCGCTCTCTCACTACGCACAAGAGGCTGCGGACGATCTGGTGATCCTCACCGACCACGGTACGCCTGTTGCCGCGCTGCTCGGGATCGAGGAGGAGGACCTTGAAACTTTGGTTTTGGGCCGCGATCCGAGGTTCATGGCCATGATCGAACGCGCTCGTGAGGACGTTCGCGCTGGGCGGGTCTACACGGAAGAAGAAGTCCGCAAACACCTTGGAATGTCGTGACGGACACGGCTACCGGACCATCCGGTGCAGAATTGCCCAATTGTCCAGATACGCACTGAAATCGAGTCGTTTGTCCGAGGATCCGGCAGTCGGCAATGCGAATCTCTGCCGATGGTCCAGTGTTCTCGTCTCGTAGCAGCCCTTCCGGTACACCCACAAATAGAGATGCCAGATGCTACCACACCTCTTGGGAATGCGGGCGATCAGCTCGCGGATGGGCACCAGCACATAGTGCTCGGTTTGTCTGGGCGTAAGGATGACGAAAACCCAGATATCGGCGGTGCTGTGGCGAATCTTGGCGGGCTTGAGTGTGAACCAACTTGTGGCGAGCACGTCGCCTACGAATTCCTGCTTGATGTCGTAGCTTCGGGAGAGCTTCACTTGGAGGGACACTGTCTTGCGGTGTGTCCTGTTCGTGGTGACCAACAAGTCGATCCCGGTGTCCTTCGTCGGCACCCAGACGTTGTACTTCCTACCCAGATTCCGATTGATGTAATCACCGACCAGGAACTCGCCAGCATGAACGGTGAAGATCGGTTTCATGGTCGCTCTCCGATCAGGTGTTTCCGATATCTTCGAATAGTTCTTGCTGCTGTTTTGTCTCTACCCGCGGCGGTTGGTACGGCAGTCCCAAGTGCTGGTATGCGGCCTGTGTGGCGCAGCGGCCCTGGCGGGTGCGGATGACGAAGCCGATCTGGAGGAGATAGGGCTCGACCACGTCTTCGAGCGTGTCGCGCTCCTGGGCGAGCGTGGCGGCGAGGGCGTCGATGCCGGCGGGGCCGCCGCTGTAGGTTTTGATCAGTGCCGTCAGGAACGTGCGATCCAGCTCGTCCAGGCCGAGCGCGTCGATTTGCAATATGTCCAGCGCGCGATCGACGACCTGCTCCGTCAAGTGGCCGTCGGCGCGGACCTGGGCGTAGTCGCGGGTGCGTTTTAGCAAGCGGTTGGCGATGCGCGGCGTGCCGCGGGAACGGGTGGCGATGAGCGAGAGGGCGGCGTCGGCGGCGGGGACTTTCAATTTGCGGGCGGAGCGGCGGAGGATTTCGGTCAATTCCTGCACGCTGTAAAACTCGAAGTTGAAGTGGATGCCGAAGCGCTCGCGCATGGGGGCGGTGAGCAGGCCGGAGCGCGTGGTGGCGCCGATCAGCGTGAACGGCCGCAATGAGATGTTGACCGTCCGGCCGCTGATTCCGCTGTCGATGGTGAAATCGACGCGGAAGTCCTCCATCGCCGAGTAGAGGAACTCTTCGACGGTGCGGCTGAGTCGATGGATTTCGTCGATGAACAGCACGTCGCCGCGTTTCATTTCGGTGAGCCAGTGCATGAGGTCGCCGGGCTTGGTGATGGCCGGGCCGCTGGTGATGCGGAGCGTGGCCCCCAGCTCGCGGGCGATGACGTAGGCGAGCGTGGTCTTGCCCAGGCCGGGCGGGCCGGCCAGCAAAACGTGCTCCATCGGCTCGCTGCGCTTCAGCGTTGCTTCGAGCGCGATGCGAAGCTGCTGGATGACCTGCAACTGGCCGATGCACTCGTCGAGCCGCTCGGGGCGGAGCGATTCGTTGAGGCGGTCTTCGTCGTGACCGCTGGAGGACTGGGTGATGACGCGTTCACGGGCCATTCAGTTCACCACGGAGGCACGGAGACATGAAGATTGCGAATTTCGGATTGCGAATTTCGGATTGGGCGCAGATGGAAACAAATCCGCAATTCGCAATTCGCAATTCGCAATTGATTCTGTCTTCACCCGCTGGTGCTCCTTACTTTGTAGGCCGCACGGACCCATTCGTCCGCGGCGTGCTCGCCTGGTTGCAACTGCATCGCGCGTTCGATCCAGCGCTGGGCGTCGGCGCGGCGCTCGCCAAGGGCGATCATGACTTCCAGGGCGTCACGCTGCTCGACGGTCCAGCCGCCGGCGGGTGGGCCGACCGCCGCTGAGCGATCGCCGTCACCGAGAGCGAATTCGGTGACCTTGCCGCGCAGCTCGGCGATGATCTGGTCGGCGGCCCGCTTGCCGATGCCGGGGAGCTGGGCGAGCGTTTTAGCGTCGGCGGATTCGATCGCTGCGGCCACACGGGCCGTCGGCTCAATCAGCGCCTTGATCGCCTTGCGTACGCCCATGCCCTTGACGGTGATGAACCGCGAGAAGAACGCGCGGTCCTGCGCATGCAGAAACCCGACCAGTCGCGGGATGAGGTTTCCGCCGACGCCACTGCCTTCAAAATACTCCAGCGTGTGCAGCGTCACCTCCTGGCCCTGGCAGGCGGCGAGTTCGCCAACCGCGTAGCCGCAAACCAGCACTTCGTAGCCGATGCCGTCGCGGTCGATGACGGTGCCGCCCTCGCGGACTTCTGAGACGATGCCGGTCATGCGGACGATCATACGGGTTCACCAACAGGAGTCGAAGAAGTTTGAGCTTATCCGAGCCGCGACCGTAAGGGAGCGGACGGTTTCGGGAAAACCGCTCCCTTACGGTCGCGGCTCGGTTCGGATTAACACGCATATACACCCGATCATCGGTTCCTCAATGCGTCATCAGGTCGTCGTTCAGCATGGCCTGCCGAGCGGGCCGCCGCAAGACGCAACTGGCGCACACGGCGACGGCAAGCGCATCCGCCACGTCGGGCGGCTCGGGTATTTTATCGAGCGAGAGCATCTGCGCGACCGCCCGCTGCATCTGTTCTTTCGTCGATCTTCCGTTGCCGGTGAGATGGCGTTTCACGGTGGTGGACGGCAGGTGGATTACGTGGATGTTACGCCGGGCGGCCTCCAGAAGAATGACGCCGCGAGCATGGGCCATCAGGATGGCCGTCCGTGGCCGCTGGTAGTGCGAATAGATCTGTTCGACGGCGATGGTATTGAGACGATGTTCATCGAGGACCTCATCCAGCCCGGCGGCCAGTTCCGCGAGCCGCAGCGCCAGTGGCCCCTCCGCCGCACAGCGGATCACGCCGGCATCGACGACGGACAGCGTATCGGCGTCGTCGTCCACGAGGATGACGCCGTAGCCGGTCTGGCGCAAGCCGGGATCGATGCCGCAGATGATTTGTGTTTTGTTAATCAACCGGCCCTCCGTGGCGCCGAATGCATTTTAGATTTCCGATTTCGCGATTTCCGATTTCTTCAAATCGACAATCGGAAATTGGAAATTGGCTATGTCCTTACCCGCCGCGCCGCCAGATGGTTCCGTCGGGACGATCTTCGAGCGTAATACCGACGGATGTTAACTTCTCCCGCACCATGTCGGCCAACTGGAACTGCTTGGCTTTTCGAGCCTCGGCCCGCACGGCGATCAGGACTTGCATCAGACTCTCGGCCAATTCACCGCCGCCGCTGTCCACCGGCGCGGGGCGCTTCTCGAAGAGGCCGAGAAGTTTGGCCAATGAGCGGACCGTCTGTACGGCTGCGGCGGCGAGCTTTTTGGCCGTCTCGCGGTCGCTGGTCTCCAGACGCTCTTCGTCCATGAAGCGGTTGATGGCCGCCAGCATCTCGAAGAGCACGCCCACCGCAGCGCCGGTGTTGAAGTCGTCGTCCATATCCTCCAGGAATCGGAGGCGTTGGTCCAGGCAGGTCTTGACGAACGCCCGCTCCCGCTCCGTCTCGGCAATGCCGTGGAGAGCGTCGAGGGTATCGCCGCCGGAATACGGATTCTGCCCGGTGATGCGTTCGACGCGTTCGAACAGGCGGTAAAAGGAGTCGAGGCCTTTCCTGCGAGCGGCGACCTCCTCGTCGGAGAACTCGATCGGGCGGCGATAGTGCGTACTGAGGATGAAGAAACGAAGCAGCTCCGCGGGGAAGCGGTCCAGCAGATTGGTGAGCGTCAGCTCCTCCATCCGCTTCTGCATTTCGACGTCGGACTTGCTGATCTTTTTCGTCTTGAACCGTGTGAGTCCGTTGTGCAGCCAATACTTCGCGAACGTCTTGTCGAAACAGCTTTCGGACTGGGCGATTTCGTTTTCGTGGTGCGGGAAGATGAGGTCCATGCCGCCGCCGTGGATGTCGAAGGTTTCGCCGAGATATTTAACGCTCATCGCGGAACATTCGATGTGCCAGCCGGGCCGGCCCTTGCCCCACGGCGAATCGAACTGCACCTCGGCCGGCTCGTCGGGTTTGGCCGCTTTCCACAAGGCAAAGTCGCCGGGGTTGCGCTTCTCGCCGCTGGCCAGGTCGCGCGTGCCGGACTGCTGATCCTCCGGGCGGCGGTGAGAGAGCTTGCCGTAGTCGGGGTCGGCGGAGACATCGAAATAAACATCGCCGTCGGAGACGTAAGCGGCATTCTTGCCGATCAGGGTTTGGCAGATGTCGATGATCCCGCCGATGTGCTCGCTGGCCTTGGGCATGTGGTCGATGCCGTGTACGCCCAGTTGGTTCATCGCGTCGAGGTAGCTGGCGGTGATCCGCTCGGCCAGCTCCTTGACCGAGCAACCCTGGACCTGGGCCTCGCCGATGAGTTTGTCCTCCACGTCGGTGATGTTGACGATCCAGGTGACCTCGAAGCCTTTGAATACGAGGTAGCGTTTGATGGTGTCGAAGACGATAGGCCCGACGGCGTGGCCGATGTGACTCGGCTTGTAGACGGTGGGGCCGCACAAGTAGATCCCCACCTTGCCCGGCGTGACGGGTGTGAACAGTTCCTTCTGTTGCGTCAGCGTGTTGTAGACTCGGAGGGACATAATAATGCTATCAGCTTTCAGTTCTCAGCTATCAGCCAGAGTCAGGCCGACGACGGCGGTGCAGGCGATGGCCTCGCCGCGGCCGACGGCATCGACGCCTTCGTTGGTTTTGGCCTTGATGCTCACCGCATCCGGTGGCAAGTTCAACAGTCGGGCCACCTCGTCGCGGATGGCCACCTTAAAAGGGCTGAGCCTCGGCCGCTCGGCATGCACGGTCACGTCCACATTTACAGGAGCATAACCGCGCCCGGCTACCTTCTGCATGGTCGCCGCCAATAATGCCGCGCTATCGGCATCTTTATATGCCGGGTCGTTATCGGGAAACATCTCACCGATATCCGGCAGGCCCGCCGCGCCGGCCATCGCGTCAATAATGGCATGCAGCACCACATCGCCGTCGCTGTGCCCCAGAAGCCCCCGGTCGTGGTCGATGGTCACGTGGCCGAGGATCAGCGTTCGCCCGTGGGCCAGTCGATGCAGGTCGGTACCAATGCCAATGCGATGAATGCCGCGTGCTATATCCGCCAAATGGTGGTAAGCTAAGGTTCGCGAGGGTCAAAATCAAGCGGCTTCAACGTTGGGAGACACGACGTGGGCGGAAGGAAGCATCGACCGGGGTGCATCTGTAGAATGCGGACCTCAAACAAGACTACAGATCAAGGGTTCGGATTTACCTTGATCGAAGTTCTGGTTGTGGTGGCCATCATCGCGCTGCTGATCGCGGTGCTCCTGCCGTCGTTGTCCCGGGCGCGTGCGCAGGGCCGCAACGCGCAATGCCGCAGCAACCTCCACCAGCTCGGCATCGGCTCGCTGGAATATGCAGCCCAGAACAAAGGTGTCGTTCGCGGCGAGGCCGGCAACAGTGAGACGGATTGGTCGTGGCTCGTCGCGCGCGAATTGCACGTCAAGGTGCAGAAAAAAGACGAGGTGCCGGTCGACCGGCTGGAGTTCTTCCATTGCCCCGAGCGCGAGATCGGCCAGCCCACGCCGTTCCTCGATTTCGTGGTGAACGGCCTGAACCCCGAGGGCCCATCGGATACCGGCGTGTGGCCGAAGCACAAGTGGGTGCGCGTGGACGAGTACCGGAGGGGGTCGGATGTCGTCTACCTCAACGATGCGGAACGCGAAGATCGCGTCGTCGCTGTGGCTCCGTCGCCCGCCGGCCCGACCGTGCTGCAAGCGCGGCTCAATTGGGTCAACGGGCTTTTCAACGGTTCGACGATCGACGTGATGGACGTGCGGACCGGGTCGCATCTGCCGGAGGGCAAAGACGGCATCAATGTTTCTGACGACCCGGGCGTTCGGCGGGCGGCCAGAAAGCTGCACCTGGGGCGGTATACCAACGCCGAATTTCTCGACGGTCACGCCTCCGGGCTGGCCTTGGCGGGCCGGGCGACGGACCAGGATAATTATGGCGTCTGGCTGTCGCGGTTCGGGGTTAAAAATTTCGATCTGGTGAAATTGCTGCCGATCCAATAGCGGCAGCGTAATATTAGTGTAGGCCCCGCGTTTAACCGGGTGATGCCCAGAGCCGTCGGATCCTTTTCCATCCGCCCTTGCTCGCCTCGGAGCCCCACATGTACCACCGGCTGGAACATGCGTTGCAGTTAATCAAGAGCCGCTCGAAGCTCGTCTCCGTCGGGACCGCGTCCGCGCTGTGGCTGGCGGTCACGGTGGGGCTGGCGCTGCTGTTTGTCATCTGGGACCACTGGCAGGGGGGCGGTGTACCCGCGCCGGCGCGTACGGCCATCCGCTGGCTTTATGTCATGGGCAGCATCGGGTGGTTGGTCGCTGCCGTCGTGCTGCCGCTCGCGCGTCACATCAACAGTCTCTATGCGGCCCGGCTCGTCGAGCGCTCGCATCCGGAGTTTCGCAATTCGGTGGTGGGCGCGCTTCAAATCGCACGGCACCGGGAGCTGCCGGGTTCCGTGCGGGCCGCGGTGATCGAGCGGGCCAGCCGCGATGTGACCCACATCGACGTGTTGACCAGCGTCTCGACGCAAGTGCTGCGGCAGGTGGCCGCGTTCGCTGTCGCCGTGGTCGCGTTGTTCTGTCTGTATGCGATGTTCTCCCCCAAGCCGGTGTGGCCCAGTTTGCTGCGGGCGCTGGGCTGGGGGTTACCCGCACCCACGCGAACAAAACTCGCGGCCATTACGCCGCAGGATGGCGCCTCGGTGCTGCGGGGAGAACCTGTCTCCTTTACCGCTTGCACCAGCGGCCGGCAGCCACTTGAGGTGTTCGTGCGGTTCAGTCTCGACAGCGGCAAAACATGGGTGGACGGCCAGCAACTCAAGCTCCTGCTCTCGCACAAATTCGGATGGCAGGAGATGAGTTGGGTGGCGAACAAGGACGGCCGGGACGTTCAGCAGTCCATGGTCTGGCAGATGGTGGCCGGAGATGCGAATTCGGAGTTGCGGCACCTCATCGTCCGGCCGGTGCCGGAGATCAGCGACATCAACCTGCGGTATGTATATCCGCGCTACACGCGCCTCCCGCCGGCCACGCAGCCGGGCGGCGAGATCGACGCGGTCGTCGGGACGAAGGTGACGATTACCGCTTCGGCGAATGTGGCGGTGCGGCATCCGGTTCTCGTTGTGGGGGAGCCGCCGGCCGAAAAGCGGCGGGTGCTGGCTCCGCCTTCGGCAGGCGCGCCGATGCAGGTCACCGCGGAGTTGACCGTGATCGAGGACGACGTTTACCGGCTGGAGTTTCACGATTCGGCCGATGCGCCGAACCGCGATCCGATCCGGTATCCGATTCGCGCCCGGGCGGATGCGGCCCCGACGGTGAAGATCGAGCGTCCAGCGAATCAGATTGAGCTTCAGCCGGGTGCGGGTTTGTCACTTGCGGCCGCGGTTCAGGATGATTTCGGTTTGACGCGGGGTTTGCTGTCGATTCGGCGGGCCGGTGAGGAAAAGGCTGTTGAACTCCCATTGGATCTTAACGCTGGTAAAACAGCATCGCGCGCGCGAATCGCGCAGCCGGTCCCGCTCACCGCATTGAATCCGAAGGTGGGGGACACATTCGAGTGGTGGGTATCCGCGTGGGACAACCGCGAAGATATGAACGGACGCGCGGTGAATCAGCGCGGCGACAGCGACATCCGTAGAATCCGCATTAGCCGGCGGAACGAAACGGCTGAGAAGCCGCCGCGCGAGCAATCGGGGCAGAAGAACAGCGATTCCGAATCCGCCAGTGCGGAAGGGAGCGGCGAGGCCGGCGAGAGCGGCGGCACTTCGACCGCGCCGTCCGACAGCGGTGAGACGGGCGTCGCGCGAGCGGATGGTGGGAGGAAGTCCGACAGCAAACCGGAGACCGTGGAAGAATTCACCGCGGCACACGCGAAGGAGCTGCGGATTCTCGACAAGCACATGGATAAGGGAGGCGGCGAGCAGGGCGAGAGCAGCAGCAAGGATGGGACTTCCACCAGCAAGGATGGCGCATCCAGCAGCAAGGGTGAGGCGGCTAAGGGCGAGAAGGCGGACGCTGACGGTACCGATCAATCCGGCGCTCAGGCCTCAGCGGACAAGAAGGACGGCAGCTCCCCCGGCCAGCCGGCCGGCACCGATCCGCAGCAATCGAAGGGAGAGCAGCAGAAGCCGTCACCGACCTCGGCTGATAAACCTGGTGACGAAAAGTCCGCGGACAAGCAGGACACTTCGCTTCCGACCACGCCGGAGGAGAAGGACAACGCTGAGAAATCGGGCCCGCTTTCCGGCGAATCGTCGGCTGATTCGGAGCAGCAGGCAGGTGAAAATCAGGACAAATCAGCGGATTCGGCCGAGCAGAGTGAGCAGGCGCAGAATGAGATGAAAGAGGGCCAGGAACCGAAAGAGACTTCTGCGAAGAGCGACAATGACGGCGCCGCCGCAGATTCAGATTCAGGCGAGAGTGGCCAAGGGAAGAAGGGTGAAAAGGGCAGCGATGGGCAGGGCCAATCCGGAAAGGAAGCCGACAAATCCGAACAAGGTGATGGTCAAGGCGAGAATGGATCAGGTAAGGATGGTTCGAAAGGTCAAGGCAAAACCTCCGGTGAGAAGCAGCCCGGAGGAGACCCAAAGGAAGCCGGCCAGGCGGGTAGTGGCAGCGGTAAAGGCGAGCAAACACAAGCCGACTCCAAAGGCGAGGCGGACAAGTCAGCGGAGAATAGCGAGAAGGGTTCAAAGCCCGGGAACGTCGGCGAAGGCGCACCCAATGAGGACAAGAACGGTAACGGGACCGCGGGTGGCGGTGGACCCTCCGGCGGGCAGACGGCGGATGTACCGGATAAACCCGCTCAGCCTGAAGTAGCGGGTGAGAAGCCGGTCGCTCCGGACTACGGCCGTGACCGTCTCATGCCGCCCGGCCGCGTCGAGCGGATCGTGGACGCGCTGGAGCAATCGCTGCGGCAGGGGCAGGTCGATCCGGGGCTGCTGGATGAGCTGAACTGGAACATTCCGCACGCGCGGGAATTCGTGAAGGATTACCAGCGGCTTGCGGATCGAGGGCAGAAGCAAGTCGGCCAGACGGACGTGCCCGGCGAGGTGAGCGAAACCACGGCTAACGGCAACAGTGACAAACGCATCCTGAGATCGAGCGGCCCCAATGAGCCGAACCTCAAGCGGATGAACACGACCGTCCGCCGGTCGCCCGACGCCACCAGCGAATTGATGGAGACCGGCCGCCAGAAGGTTGCGCCGCGTTATCGTCCGGTGCTCGAAGCCTACTATCGCTCCGTCGCTTCGGCCCCCGCACCTTGAGCGGCGCCGCCACGCGGGGTGCATGTCCGTATATGTAGTGCGGTCCGGCTGCATATGGAGTGCGTCGCCAGCGGCGGCGCTTTGGCTTGCGGCGAAGCCGCGTCGGGCGACGAGAGACTCTCCGGCGTCCTGAGCTGTATAGTGCGCTGCGCGAAGCCAAAGCGGCGTCGTAGCCACCGCACTCCACAAAGACAGCCCGCGCAGGTACGGACATGCACCCCGCCACGCGACATCATCCGTTCAAATCATTAAAATGCCCTCCTGATGCGGTTCGCGTTGTGCCGGCGGCCAGCCGCGGCATGGAGATCTCGATGTCCGAGCAACCCTCAGACTTGCTGATTCCCGCCGGAGTTTCTCCGCCCGTCATCACAACAGAGCTGGCCGGCAAGTGGTTCGTCGCACATACGCGGTCGCGCAACGAAAAGATTCTGGCGCGAGAGTTGTCCATACTGGGCATCCCCAATTACCTGCCGTTGACGCAGCGCGTGACCCGCAGCCGGGCGAGCCGGCGAATCTCGCGGAGCCTGGTGCCGGTGTTCTCAGGCTACGTTTTTTTTAACGGCACGGATGAGCAGCGTTACGCGGCGCTGCGTACCAACCGGATCGCCCACGTGCTCGATGTGCCGAACCAGAGCCAGTTGGTTCGCGAACTGGTCAACATCCATCACCTGCTGACCAGCACGAATGAATTCTTCGTGGCCGACCGCCTCAATATCGGCGACTGGGGCCGGATCATCGCCGGGCCGCTGTCCGGGCTGGAGGGCGTGATCACGCAAATCGCGAACCGCTTCCGGCTGAATATGAACGTCACCATTCTGGGCCAAAGCGTGTCGGTGGAGGTCGATCGTGACAATGTCGAGCGGATTGATCCGCCGCAGTTTGTGGCCAATTTCGCTTGATGCTGACAGTCGTGCCCGGGCCGGGCGGGTCCGGCGCGGCAAGAACCGTTTCAGCTCAAATCCCGTAATAACCAATGCATGACGGTGTGAAGGCAGGGGAGCCCGCCGAGCGGTCCTCGTGTTCCAAGTTATTATTGCTGCCGTCATTAACGGCCGATATTATGGCGTGGGGCGGCGGTATGCGCTCCGCTAGTTAAAGCAGCAGTGGAATATCGGCGCGTTTCGCTGCGGCCGACCGGGACGGAGTCTGCCGATTTGGGCAGTCTTTTGGCCGGGCGATGCAAGTCACTTCGATTTGATCGCGTTGTCTTGAGGCTCTTCAAAGGTATCTCGCTTGCCGCTGATCGGACATGGCATGGTTGGACTCGCGATGGGGACGGCCACGGCGGCCGATCCGCGCAGTCGGGTAGTGAAAAAATGCTGGATCGGGCTGGCCGTATTCCTGGCATACCTGCCGGATTTCCTGGAGTGGGTCGGCCGGTCGATGGGGCTGGAGATGACGCGTTCCGCTCCCGCATCGCTATTTGTGGTAGCGATCTGCATTGCCGTGCTCCTGCCGGCGATGCGGCTGACGGGGGAAAAGAGCGCGGTCATTCTGGTAGTCGGCGCGGCGGCCGTCCTGTCGCATCTGCTCATGGACATGATTCATGGCGGGATTCCGCTGTGGTGGCCGGTGTCCAGCCGGAAAGTGGGGCCGGACTGGCTGCACCTGGGGCCGTCGCGCGGAGTAGAATGCTTCCGCCGAGAGCTTGTGCTGTTCGGCGGAACACTGGCGGTCGGATTGGCCATCGGCATTGCTCGATGTCGGCCGGGCGCATATTGGTGCGCGATCGTTGGCGGCCTCGTGGGACTCGCCTGGGCTGCAAGCTGGCTGGATCGTCCGGTATTCGTACTGGCAGGTATCGGCGGCCTCGCAGCGGCGGGGTTGATCGTTTGCCGGACGCTGGTCGGTCTGCCGTGGCTCTGGCACGCTGTACCACTGCTGCCGTTGCTGTTTATTGCGGGTTCACACCTCTATATCGGACGGGAGGTCCGATTGGGCGATGAGTTCTGGATGCACGAGGAGTACAGACCGGCACTCGTGCATTACAACCGCAGCCGCCGTTTCATCTCGGTGAGCGGTGAATCGTGCGCGACGCTTTACAAGATCGGATACTGTCACTGGATGATGGGGGATGAGGCAGAGGCGCACCGGTTTTATCTGCTCGGGGTCGAGAAGTTTCCAGAGTATTCTTGCTTTTACGAGGGCCTGGCGGAGGTGTGTCTGTTCGCCAAGAATCCCGTATTGAATCGTCCGCAGGAGGTCTTTGCGTTGACTGACAAACTGGTGGCTACGGCCAGTGGAACGTGGGAAGCAAGAGTCGCTGCCCGGCTGGTGGCCAAGGCGCGACAGGTGTTAGGATTGCCGCGGAATGAAACGCAACCCGCGGCCGCGGAGAGCACCGTCTCCGGCTGACAATGACGAGATAGAAATCCATGCAACACGCTGTGGTAACCGGCGCGGCGGGCTTTATCGGCTCGCATTTCTGCGAGGCGTTGCTGGCGGGGGGCTGGCGAGTGACCGGCATGGACGCGTTCGACACGTTCTATGACCCGGCGGTGAAGCGCCGGAACGTCGCCCAATGCTTGAAGCACGAGCGGTTCGCGCTGCGCGAGGCGGATATCCGCGATGCGGCGGCGGTCGATCGCGTGCTGGGCGGCGGCGTCGATGCGATCGTGCACCTGGCCGCGCGGGCGGGCGTTCGGCCCTCCATCGAGCAGCCGCTGTTGTATCAGGATGTGAACGTGCACGGCACGGGCGTGCTGCTGGAGGCGGCCCGCAAGTTCAACATCCCGCGTTTTATTTTCGCCAGTAGCTCGAGCGTGTACGGCAACAACCGGAAGGTGCCGTTCGCCGAATCGGACAACGTGGATTTCCCCATTTCGCCCTACGCCGCGACGAAGAAGGCGGGCGAACTGCTCGGTTACACATACCACCACCTCTTCGGGATCAACGTGAGCTGCCTGCGGTTCTTCACCGTCTACGGCCCGCGGCAGCGGCCGGACCTGGCGATTCATAAGTTCGCGCGGCTGATCGAAGCGGGCAAACCCGTGCCGATGTTCGGGGACGGCAGCATGATGCGGGACTATACCTATATCGACGACATCGTGGCCGGGGTCATGGCGGCGCTGGAGCGCTGCAACGGCTACAAGATCTACAACCTGGGTAACGCCAGCCCCGTTTCGCTGAGCGACCTGATCGCCGCCATCGAGCACGCGCTGGGCAAGAAGGCGACGATTCAAAAATTGCCGCCGCAACCCGGCGACGTCGATCGCACCTTCGCCGACATCACACTCGCTCAAACGGAACTGGGATATTCGCCGCGAACAGAGTTTCGCGCCGGCCTGGCCGAATTCGTCAAGTGGCTGCGCCGGCAACAGGATTGAAGCCCGGATGTCCGAAGAACCCGCCGTCATGAGCTATGCCCCGCAGGATGCGGGATTCAAGCGCCCCGTCAGCCGGCGGAGGGCGACGCTGTGGAACGCCGTCTTTTCCTACGGCTGGCTGCTGATGGTGTTCGTGCGGAACCTGGCGCTGGTTCCGCTTTACCTGCGGTTCATCAGTAACACGGAGTTCGGCGGGTGGACGGCGACCGGCGGGGTGCTCGGTTACATCATGAGCGACTTCGGCGTGCTGGCGGTGCTCGGCCAGCAATCGGCGGCGGCTTACGGTGGGGGGGATCGTGTGCGCCTTCAGCGGCTGGTGGGGACGGGCTTGGCGATCACGCTGATCCTCTCGGTCATCGTGACGCTCATCGGTTCCGCCATCTGTCCGTTCATCCCGGGCTGGGTACACCTCGGCGGCGAGGAGGCGACGCGGCTCAAACACGCGCTCCTGATCGTGGCGCTGTCGAACGGATTGAACCTGCTGGTCATGGCGTTTCAGATTGTTCTGCGAAGCCTTCAGCGGCCGTTCGTGCCGGGATTGATGCGGGTCGGAGCCGAAGCGGCAGGTTTGGGCCTGACCGCGTGGCTGGTATGGATCGGGTGGGGCCTTTACGGCATTGCCGCGGGGCTGGCCTTTCGGACAGCGGCGATGCTGGCGGGGACGGTGCTGTGCTTCGGCTGGGTTTGGTATCACGAGTTGTCGCTGCACCTGCACTGGGCATGGGATGAAATTGCGGGCCTATGGCGTTTATCCGCATCCCAGTTTCTGACCTCGCTGGCCAACCTGCTGCGGACGGACATCGACAAACTCATCGTCGGCGTGATCATGGGGCCGGCGATCGCGCTCGTGTACACCTTGACGGTGCGGGCGCACGACATGGTGCGAATGCTGGTGGATTATCTGGGGATCTCGACGATTCCGTCGCTATCGCATCTGCATGGCGAGCAGCGCAGCGAACGTTTCGGGCAGATTGTTCTCGTGCTGGCCCGCGTGCTGATCACGTGTGCGGTGGGGGGGATGATCGGGGTGCTGGTGTTCAACCGCTGGTTCATGACCCTGTGGGTCGGCGCGGACCAGTTTGGCGGCATGAGCCTGACGGCCATCATGTGTGTGTATGGCGTGCTCTACTTCGTCTGGCACATCATCTACATCAGCCTCCAGGCGATGGGCGAATTTCCGAAGATGTCCCGGCTGGTGTGGATCGAACTGGGGCTGAGGATTCCGCTGGCGGTCCTGCTGATCTGGGCGTTTGGGCTGGTAGGGGCGCCGGTGGCGGCGGTGGTGGCAATTACGGCAGGGATCTTATGGGGTTTCCGGCGGGTATTTGGTGAACTGTTGCGGCTCGATCGAGGTGAACTGGGGCGCGTGGCGGGCGACCTGCTGAGCGTGGCGGCGGCGCCGATCGTAGCGGGGCTGATCTTCTGGCGGCTACCAAAAGCCGCGGGCTGGCTCGGCTTCACCTTTGAAGTGGCCGGTTTCGTTGTGGTCAGCGCCGCACTGATTGCGGTGTTGAAGCCGGCGTTGATGCGGAATTTGTTGAAGCGAACGCCGATCGCGGCGGGGGCGTAAGCGTCATGCAAATCGCTCGACACGCGTGCGGAGGCATTTCCTGAAAAAAGCACTAATTACAGGTATCACCGGCCAGGACGGCTCCTATCTGGCGGAGTGGCTGCTCTCGAAGGACTACGAAGTCCACGGGATCATCCGCCGGGCGAGCAGCTTCAACACGCAGAGGATCGATCACATTTACGTCGATCCGCATACGCCCGGCGCGCGGCTGTTCCTTCATTACGGCGACCTCTCCGATTCGGGTGTCATCAGCGAGATCATCTGGAACATTCAGCCGGACGAGATATACCATCTCGGAGCGCAGTCGCACGTCCGCATCTCGTTTGAGGAACCGGAGTTCACCGGCAACGTGACGGGGATGAGCACGACGCGGCTGCTGGAGGCGATCCGCCGCAGCCGGACGAAGACGCGGTTCTACCAGGCGTCATCGTCGGAGATTTTCGGCGAGTCGCCGCCGCCGCAGAACGAGACGACCGAATTTCGCCCCCGCAGCCCGTATGGCGTGGCCAAGCTTTACGCGCACTGGATGACCGCGAATTACCGGCAGGCGTACGGGCTGTTCGCCTGCAACGGGATTCTGTTCAATCATGAGAGCCCGCGGCGGGGCGAAACCTTCGTGACCCGGAAGATCACGCGGGCGATCGCGGGCATCCTGCGCGGCACACAGAAGCATCTGTACATCGGAAATCTCGACGCCCGGCGCGACTGGGGCTTTGCGCCCGAGTATGTCGAAGCCATGTGGCTCATGCTTCAGCAGGAGCAGCCGGATGATTACGTGATCGGGACGGGGCAGAGCCATGCCGTGCGCGAGTACGTCGAGCGGGCGTTAAGTTATGTGGGCGTCGAGATCGAGTGGCGGGGTCAGGGCGTTGATGAGCGCGGCGTCGTTGGTAGTGTTACACCGAGCTGGCATGAGGCGCTCAAACCCGGCCAGGCGGTGGTCGTGATCGATCCGAGATATTTCCGGCCGGCTGAAGTGGATGTTCTACAGGCGGACATCACCAAAGCGAAACAGCATCTCGGATGGGAGCCGCGGACGAGCTTTGCCGAACTGATCAAGATCATGTGCGATTACGACATGAAGCTGGCCGGACTGGAGCCGCCGGGAGAGGGGATCGCGCTCTCCAAACGGAAGGGCTTCGGTTACACCAATCACGATCTGACGTTCGATGGCAGAAGATCAATTTAGCCGGCCCCGCAGAATCATCATCAATGCCGATGATTTCGGCTATTCGTCGGCGATCAACCGGGCGATCCTCACCGCGTTTCAGGAGGGACTCATCTCCAGCACAACGATCATGGCCAATATGCCGGGGTTTGAAGAAGCCTGTGCGATGGCGAAGCAGCACGACCTTAACAGGAAGATCGGCGTGCATCTGAATCTGACCGAAGGGCCGCCGCTGACCCACGGTATTCGCCGATGCCCGCGTTTCTGCGATGCCGATGGGCGATTCCGCGAATCCGGCTTGAAGCGGCCCATCTTTCGGCTATCCACAGCGGAGAAGGCCGCGGTGGAGGAAGAGCTGAGATCGCAGATTCAGCACGTCATCGACGGCGGCATCCAACCGACGCATTTCGATTCGCACCATCACGTGCATACGGAATGGCCGATCGGGGCGATCGTGATCCGGCTAGCGAAACAGTTCGGCGTGCCGGCCGTGCGGTTGTCGGCGAACTTTCGCCGGAACGCATCGCTTCTGAAGCGCGTCTACAAGGCGATGTACAACCGGCGGGTGGCGCGGCATGGGCTGGCGAAGACGCGGTATTTCGGAGCGCTCGCGGATTTTGAATGTGTCGCGGGAAAGACGGGAGATGTGGAGGCGATGGTGCATCCGAAAACGGGCAGCAATGGCGAGATCGTGGACATAGTGATTCGGGACGATTTTGCGGGATTTGTGCACAGACTCGGGATTCAGGAGTCGCTGTGCGGTTACGCCGTGTATGGGTATGAGATTGTTTCGCATATGGAGTGCGTCGCCAGCGGCGGCGCTTTGGCTGGCAGCGAGGACGCTTCGGGCAGAGAAAAGACTTTCCGGCGTTAGAGTCGCAAAGCGGCCCGCGCAAAGCCAAAGCGGCGTCGCGGCCGCCGCACTCCATAAAGGCAGACTTCCCGTTTACTCCCCAATGCGTTGTGTGAAGAAATACCTCGGGGTTTTTGCTACGCATCCGATTCAATACTCGGTGCCGCTCTGGCGAAAGCTGGCGGCGCGGGATGATGTACGCGTACACGTCTGGTATGCGAACGATTTCTCGCTACGGCCGACGGTGGACCGGGAGTTCGGCATCCCGGTGAAGTGGGATGTGCCGCTGCTGGAGGGGTATCCCAGTTCGTTCATGAAGAATGTCGCGCGAAAGCCGGGGACCGCGCATGGGTTCTGGTGCGTGAACTGTCCGGAGATCGCGGGGATCATCCGCGACGAACCGCTGGATGCGATTCTGATAGCGGGATATTCGCGATATTTCGAGTGGCAGGTGCTGCGGGCGGCGCGACGCAAGCGCATCCCGGTGATGCTCCGCGGCGATTCACGCGAGGGGGCGGGCGTCCGCAAGCGCTGGCTGTTCGAGACGACGCGCTGGTGCATTCTGCGGTATCTCGTCTATGACCGCATGGCGATCGGCCTGGCCGTGGGGCAGTACATGCGGCGGCACTTCGCGCGGCACGGGCTGGCGGACTCGCAAATCGTCATGAGTCCGCACTGCATTGACGACGATCTGTTTGAGGGGCAGCGGCGGACGTTCGGGCCGATGCGCGATCAGATTCGCGACGAGCTGGGGATTCCGCGCGACGCCTTCGTGGTGCTGTTCTGCGCTAAGTTTGTGCCGGTCAAGCAGCCGCTGCTGCTGCCGGAGGCGATGTCGCACATGCGGAACCGCAAGCAGGCGTGGGCGATCGTGGTCGGCGAAGGCGAGATGCGGCCGCAGATCGAGGGAGCGTATCGTTCGGCCATCGGCGATCGGGCGAAGCTCGTCGGGTTCATCAACCAGAGCCGGCTGGGACGCTATTATGCGGCCAGCGATGTCTTCGCGATGACGTCGCACAAGGAGACGTGGGGGCTGGTGATCAATGAGGCGATGATCATGGGCACGCCGGTGGTGATGTCCAATAAGCTCGGCTGCCGCGAGGACCTGCTGGTCGAAGGCAAGACGGCCATAAGTTTCCCCTTCGATCAGCCGGCGGCGCTCGCGGCTGTGCTGGACCGGCTGATGGAGAATCCAGAGTTGCGAGCGCAACTTTCCGCCGGCGCTCGCGAGCACATTCGGATGTACAGCCCAGACGCGGCGGTGGAGGGAATCGTCGAGGGCATGCGCCGCGCGTGCAAGGGTCCGTGGCCGGCGGGCACGCCATCCCCAGCGAGACGCGCACTTCCGGAGGGGGCGTCGGCCTGAATGCCCGACCATGAAGATCGCCTGTTTCGTTTCGCATCCGATCCAGTATTTTGCACCCTTATGGAAGGAAGTGTCCCGCCGGCCGGGCGTCGAGTTGAAGGTGTTCTATTACAGCCAGCACGCGCTGCGGGGATCGCGCGATCCCGAATTCGGAATCAACCTGGCATGGGACATCGATCTGCTCGACGGCTATGCGTACGAATTCCTGCCGCGGCAGTGGCCGACAACGGACCCGAACGATTACAGCCAGAAGGGCCTGAACAAGCATCTCGTGCGGAGGCTTCGCGAGGGATGGGATATCGCGTACGTGTGCGGCTACATGCACCTGAACAACTGGTTGATCGCGGCGGCGTGCGGTTGGCTCGGCATCCCGCTGCTGTGCCAGAACGACGTGAGCCTGCTGACCGAGCGGGACAAGAACAGGCTCAAGCTGCTGGTCAAGCAGCTCATCGTACGCGGGTTCTTTCGCACATGCAGCGGGTTCCTGGCGGTGGGGGACCACAGCCGTGATTATTTCATGCACTACGGTGCTTCCGCGAGAACGATTCACTTCTGCCCGTATGTCGTGGATGTCGAGCGGTTCCGGCGGACGGCGGAGTCGGCCACGGCGGCACAGCGGGAGGAAGTCCTGAAGAAATACGCCATACCGGCGAACAAACGGCTGGTGCTGTTTTCCGGCAAGCTTATTCCACGGAAGCGGCCGTTGGATCTGGTCGCGGCCCTGATGCGGCTTGGCCGGGACGATGTCGTCGGGGTGTTCATCGGTGAGGGAGAACTGCGCAGCGAGATCGAGCGGCTGGGGAAGGATCGAGTGGTCGTGACGGGGTTTGTGAACCAGCGGGAGATACCGTTGCTGCTGAGTCTGGGAACGCTGCTGGTGCTGCCGTCATCCTATGAAGCGTACGGGATCGCGGTGACCGAGGCGCTGAGTCTGGGCGTGCCGGCGGTGGTGAGCGATCGGTGCGGGTGTTACGGGCCGAACGGCATACTCCGCGACGGCGAGACAGGTCTGCTCTACTCCTGCGGCAACGTCGAACAGTTGGCACAGCGAATCAACTATATGCTGAACAACGATGAACTGCGTGAACGCATGGGCCGGCGGGGACGCGAAATCTCGGAGAACATGTCGCCGGCGGCTGTAGCGGACACGCTCGTGGAGGCGGCGGAACAGGCGGCGAAAACCTCACGCCGGGCGAGATTGAGATGAGCGTCGAACTGGAAATAGCTTCCGATCGGCTGCGAGGGTTACTCGATGATCCGGCTTTGGTTCAGGCGGGTGCGTGGCTGTCGGGCTATTTCAAGTTTCAGCCGGATGCACCGGTGAGTCTGCCGATTCCGGTCGCGGGCGTACAGGATCGTTGCACCGATGTGCGGACGCCGGACTGGCCGTACGGGACGAACGGCGACGCGAGCCGGCGGGCGCTGGCGCGCTTCGCAGAGGCGGGGTTGCTGCAAGGATCTTGCGAAACCTATCGACAAACCGATCAGGGAAAAAAAGCCCTGAGTCTCTTTTCACTCTATCATCTGCGCAATGCGGAAAACCTGGCGGTGCGTTTCCCGCAATTGTCGGCGGCGGTCTCGGGAAAGCGCGTCCTCGATGCGGGCTGCGGTCTGGCGGCCTATACCCTGCTGCTTCACAGGATGGGGGCACGCGCGGTGTTCGCCCTGGATTATTCAGAGGATCATGTGAATCTTTCACGCTGGATTGCGCGATGCCTGAACGGCGATGGGATTCATTTTCTTCGCGGATCGGTTGAAGGTTTGCCGCTGCCGGCGGCGGCGGTGGACCTGGTTTTCTGCCGGGTGGTGTTGTCGCTGGTGCATCATGGGCGAACGGTTTCGGAATTCGCGCGGGTGCTCGCGCCGGGGGGGCGGGCGCTGCTGATGATGCATGGTCCGAGTTTTTTCTGGCATCACCTGTGGGCGGGGCTGCGCTCGCGGCGTTTCAGCAACGCGTTCGTGGGGCTGGCGGGCTTGCTGGGCGGACTGGCATTCGATCTGGCCGGTAAAGAGCCGCTCTGGAAGGGGCGGAATCGCTCGTTCTACATGGGGTATGAGCGGCGGAAACCATTTCAACGTCTTCTGGATCGCAACGGGTTAATAATGGAGAGTTGGGAGAATGGCGAGCCCAAGCCGTATGTGTGGGTGAGAAAACCTTAACCCTGCACGGGCGAGACGCCCGTGCCACACACACCGGCGTGACGCCGGTGCCACAATCGTGAAGCGATTGGTTAATACTGCGAAAGAATGGGTCCGGCCGGTGCAGCGCGGCGTGCTGTACCCGGTGCAGCACTGGTTCCGATTGAGCCGGTGGCAGCGGACGCGGCGCGGGGCGGTCGTGGTGAATTACCACGGGGTGGAGCCGCGCATCGAAGATCCGCGCATGCAGCCGTTCTGCGTGACAGCGGAACAATATCGGCAATCGCTGCGGGTGATCCTGGAGACGCACGAGGTTGTGCCGCTGGATCGCGTGACTGAGGCGATGGAACGCGGAGAATCGCCGTCGCCTCACTGGGCGGTGCTGACGTTCGACGACGGCTACGTCAATACGCTCACCGTGGCCCGGCCGATCCTGCACGAGTTCGGCGATCTGCCCGCGACGGTGTTCGTTTGTCCGGGACTGATCGGAAAGAGCGAGTGGCTGCCGGATACGCTGATTCGACTGGGTGTATTGTTTTTTCCGAAGAATACTATTGAACTGAAGACACTCGGTATGACATTTCCGTTGGGGTCAGGCCGCGGCCGGCTGCAAGCTTACAGTCAGTTGATTCAGCGGATGCGATCTCTTGAATACCCTGAACGATGCCAAGTGGTTCAAGAGTTCATCACGAGCCTGCCGGAACATCTGCGAGCTGATTTGACCCGCCGGTTTCATTCCGAGCAGCTTGTGAACTGGGAGCAGTTGCGCCGTCTGGCGGCGGAACCCAACATCCAGATCGGCGGGCACACGATGCATCACACGATCCTGCACTCGGATCGATCCCCCGATGTGCTCGACGGCGAGATACGAGACTGCCGGGAAATACTGGAGAGCCAGTTGCAACGCGAGGTTCGACACTTCGCCTATCCGGGCGGGGCGCATTGTCCGGCGGCACAGGAGGCGGTCCGCTCGGCCGGATACCGCTCCGCACTCACCATCCGGCGGGGCGAAATCGTCAAAGGCGCTGATCTGTACCTGTTGCCGCGACTCACCACTTCGCCGCACCCGCTCGTGCTGCGGCGATGGCTGGCGCGGGCGGCGATGAACGGGGATGGGCAAAGATAGCCCGACATATGCGGATTCTGTACTTCGGTTCCAAGGTCGGCAACAGCGGCTCACGCGTGAAGGGCATGCGCATGCTCGGTCACACGGTGGACTTTGTGTTCGAGCGCGGCGAGCCGCTCGACTATACGCTGCGCGTGCTCAAATCGCTGGAGTGGCGTCTGTGCAACGGGCCGACCACGCTGGTGTTCAATCACCTGATGGTCAAGCGGGCGGTCGCGTATCAGCCGGACATCTTCTGGACGGAGATGGGCAAGCTCGTCTATCCGAGCACGATCCGAAAAATCCGCGAGCGGTGCGGCTGCATCATGGTCAACACCTACTCGGATGATTTCCTCGATCCGATGAAGCGCTCGCGACAGTACACGCGGTCGATACCCCATTATGATCACATCTTCACGCCGCGGAAAATCAACTTTCCGGAACTGTATGCATGCGGGGCACAAAGCGTGCACATGTTCTGGAAGGGCTATAATCCGGATATGCACTTTCCGGAAACACTCACGCCGGAGGAGATGAAGCTGTATGGCACGGACGTGGTCTTCATCGGCCACGGCGAGCCTTCGCGCGTCGAGCCTTTCAACCGATTGGCTGAGGTCATCCCCAACATGAAAGTGTGGGGCAACGAGTGGCACAAGTGCACGCTGCCGGAGCCGCTGCGGAGCAAAATACAATTCCGCGGCGCGGAGTTCGACGAGTATCGCAAGGCGATGTGCGGGGCGAAAATCGGCATCCAGTACCTCTCGCTTTGGGCGCGGGATGGGCAGGCGTCGCGATCGTTCGAGATACCAGCCTGCGGCGTGTTCATGCTGGCCGATCGTTCGGAGGAACATCAGGCCAGCTTTGAAGAGGGCAAGGAGGCGGAGTTCTTTTCCAGCACCGACGAGCTGGTGGACAAGGCGAAATTCTATCTGGCACACGATGATCTGCGTCGGCGCATTGCTCAGGCCGGGCATCGGCGGTGCGTCGAATCCGGGTACTCCAATTACGACAGAATCAAAACCATGCTCGACGCCGTAACGGAACGTGTGCCATCCGCTCCGACGATCGAGGATTCGGCGAAACACAAGCCGGTGATGGGCGCCTGATGTCTGAGTGGATTCAATTCATCTTCGCATTTCCGATGCTGGCGGCGGGTGTCGGTTGCTTCATCTGGGCGTTGATGCGGCCGGGGTCCATCGGGATGATCCGGCTGGCCCTGTTCTCGTTTGCGCTTCAGTTCTGCATCGGGCCGGTGCTCGCGCCGTTCAGCCCGAATGCGGGCGAATCGTTCGATAGCGCGGACGTCATCCTGGCGTTTCTGGGGATTTATGCCTTCTGGGGCGCCATCACGATGACCGCTCTGATATGGAGGGGCGGGCTGGACCCGATCCTGGTTGCGCGCGATCGAGGGCTCTCCAGTGAACGCGGGGTGTTCGCGTGTTTGATGGATGCGTCGCTGGCGACGGGGATGTTATCCGTCCTGGCGTTCTACTCCATCATCGCGACGATCCGGACCGTCATGATCGTCAAATACGGCATCGTGCTCTCCGGTACGAATACGCTGGAGAAGGTGACCGCTCTGCCGTACATCGTGCTGGTGATCTACAAAACCTTTACCGCGCTGGGCATGGCTTTCGGATTTCTGGCCATGGTCAAGATTGTGTTCAAGCAGCCGGGGCGTCTGTGGTGCGTTCTCATCCTCCTTCTGGAGACGGCTTATACGTTCACGCAAGGGCGGCGGGCGCTGTTTGCGTACGCCATCCTGTTGCTTTTTGCCGTTCTGATCAAACACGGGCGCATGAAGTTGAAGCACGCGATCCTTGGCGGCATCGGATTTGTTATTCTCGTGCAGACGGTCTTCCCGTTCTTTTACAACATGCGTATCCAATGGCAGAGCAATTACCAAGCCGGTCCCTCGATATGGATGTCCGAGGCGTGGAAGATGACCTTGACCGGCGGCACGTATGGCGAAGAGAAGCGCAAGTATACGAACAGCCTGACGCAGCGCCTCAATGCGCTCTCGCTCAATTACATGGTCGCGAACCGGCTGAACAATGGGTTCAACCCCGTCTATGGAGAATTCATCAAGTTGGCGACGCTGACGGCGATACCGCGATTCATGTTCCCCAACAAACTTTCAACTATCGGCGGTGATGATGAATTGATGGTCTACCGGATGAACATTCCCGGCAAGGATCTGTACAGCAATCTTCCCGCCTTCGCCCTGGCCGACTTCGGTCTGCTGGGCGGCGCGATCTATGGCCTGGTCTTCGCCCTGGCGCTACGGACATTTGAGGTGATGATGAAGGCGCTGTACCGGCGGAGTTCGCTGGGCGCGTTCGCCGTTTTCAGCGTGGCCATCTCGGGCATGGTGTTGCAGATGGAGTTCCCCCCGGGGCCGTTCGCCAACGACACCCGGCTGATCTGTATTGTCTATGTTGGTTTTTACCTCTGGTCGTCCATTTTCGGCGGCAGTCGGATGCCTGAAGCGTATGGATATGCTCCACAGGGTTAGTTCGCTGTTCAGGACGTCTCACACGTTGACCTCCAAAACGCTGAGCCTGGTCAAACACGACATTGCGATGGATTACTGATTTGCTGCGACGCCACGGCGGTGGATGGTGGGGAACACGGTTTCTCCTGTTGCTGACCGCTCTTTCGGGGCCGGTATGGGCGGCCTCACGAACGACCATCGTGATTCCGGAGCCGGCGACGAAACAGCGGAAGGAATCGGCTCAACTACTCCAAATCTATATTCGCGAAGGCGCCGGGAAGGAGGTGCCCATCGCCGCGGCATCCGGTGACGGCCTGACCATCCATGTGGGGCGGAGCGCGTACGTGGACGGGTTGGGGCTCAATCTGGACTCGCTCGACGACGACGGGTTTGTGATGAAGGGGATCGATGAGCGGAACTACGTGATCGCCGGCCCGACGGAATACGGCACGGAATACGGCGTCTATGAATTTCTGGAGAGATACCTGGGCGTTCGCTGGCTTTTTCCGAGTGAGCTGGGGACGGATGTTCCGAAGTCCTCATCGCTGAAAGTCCCGCCGGATGAGGTCCGCCAGCAGCCCGCCTTCATCTCCCGCGAAATGTCCGGCTTCAACGGGGCCGTTCAGTGGGAATGGGCGCGCCGCAACCGGATGCGCAGCCGGATCGAATTCCATCACAACCTGTATCGTCTGTTTCCGCCCAGCCGCCATGTCCGAACGCATCCGGAGTTTTATCCGCTGATTCAGGGGCAGCGCTTACTGCCGCGCGATGATGAGGATCAGTCCTGGCAGCCGAACTTTTCGGCGCCGGGGATCGTGGACGAGGCGGCCGATTACATCAAACACTGGTTCAGCCGCCACCCGGACCAGAAATACTTCTCATTGGGAGTCAATGACGGCAACCGCTTCGACGAATCGCCCGCCTCGCTGGCCCGCGAGAGCGGCCGGCCCAACTACCTCGGCCGGCGAAACGTTTCGGACAACTACTACCGCTGGTGCAACGATGTGGTTGAGAAGGTGCTCGAAAAATATCCGGACAAATACTTTGGCTGTCTGGCCTACAACCTGGTGGCGGACCCGCCCGGATTCAAACTGAACTCCCACATCATCCCGTTTCTGACGTATGAACGAATGCGCTGGTGCGATCCCGAGCTGCGGCGCATCGGCCACGACGTGACCGAGCGGTGGGCAAAGGCGGCGGCAATTTTTGGATTTTACGATTACGCCTACGGTCAATGCTATTGTGTACCGCGGGTCTACCCGCATTTGATGGCCGAGTACCTGCGGTATGGGCGGGACCAGGGCGTTCGCGTGCATTATGCCGAGTTGTCCCCCAACTGGGGCGAGGGGCCCAAGCCGTACGTCTATTTGAAATTGCAGTGGAACCCGGACCTCGACGTCGATGAACTGCTCAATGATTGGTATACGCGGTGCGTGGGGCCCGAAGCCGCGCCGCTGTTGAAAGAGTACTATGCGATCTGGGAACGATTCTGGACGCAGGATATCCAGAAATCGAAATGGTGGGACCGAACCGGACAATATGTGGACAGCCTGGACACGGCGTACATGATGGATGTCCGGGAGGCGGACATTCGCAAGAGCCGTGAGCTGCTGGATCACTGTGTGGCCAAGGCCGGCACCGAATTGCAGCGAAAACGGGCGGAACTCCTGCGGGCGGCGTTCGAATACTATGAGGCTTCGGTACTGGCCTATCAGCCGAATGTACTCGCCCGCACCCAGCGCATCCGAAATGAAGCCGATGCGCTGACCGTTGTCGGCCAGGTGTCCGACGCGATCCAGATGAACCAGCGCCGGGCGGAGCTGACGCGGCAGACCCGCAAACACCCCGTACTCGATCAGAACCAGGGAATGGATCAGCAGCCGCGGTTGAGCGGTGAGTTGTGGCATGCGGACCTGCTGTGGCATCTGCTGGATTGGGCGGGACGCGCTCCCGCGGTGCGTTCCAAGTTGCAAAGCCTGACGGACTTTCGCGCACCGGCCGTGCAGAAGAACGTGGATATTCTGCTGGCGCTGGTCGACGGTCGCGCGGAGCGGGTGTCCGCGAATTTCTCCTTCGAAGAGAGCGGCATGGAACCGTGGCACGAGCGATGGGAGGTGCAAAACGGCACCATGAAACCCGCCGCCGGCACCGCGCACACGGGGGCGCGCAGCATGTTGTGTGAGGGGACCGAGCGCGCGGGCGTCATGCAGTTTGTCCCCGCTCGTGCCGGAGATTACGTCGCGGTGGTGTTCGCGCTGGTTCCAGAGGGACAAATGTCGGCAGGAGAAGTTGGATTGAACGCCCAGCCTGTATCCGGAAAGAGGACCTTGTGGGGCCCGACGCTGAAACGCAAGACAGTGCCCGGTGAATGGACGCCGCTGGTACATCCGGTGCAGATCCCGGCGCAAATCGATGGATCTGCGATCGATCAGGTCTTCCTGTTTGTGTATGCCGCCGGATTCAAACCGGGAGAGCGTGTCTACCTGGATGATGTGGCGCTATACCGTTTGCCGGGTTCGGCAGCGCGAGGAGCCAATTGAAGTATCTGGTAGCGGTGGACGACTGCTTCCTCGATGTGCCCGGGGGGATGGGGCGCGTAGCGTGGGACATCGCTCTGGTGATGCGCGATCACGGGCACGACGTGAGCTTGATTTGTGCCGGAAAGTCGCCGAATGTGCCGGCGGTGCAGCAGGCTGAGGGCATCCGAATTGTTCGCTATGCCAAACCCGTCTTGTCGAAGTGGCACCCGCTGGTGGCACATCGCAACATACGGGCGGCAGCCAAGACGGCGCGCGACGTGCTCGCGGCGGAGCGCTGGGACGTCGCGCACATCCATTCGACGTTCACCGGCCTCGGCGTGATACGGGTACTCGGCGCAGGACCTCGATATGTATATACCATGCACTCGCCGATGGTGCTTGAGCAGCGGATCAATTGGAGCAGCCAGGGATGGGCGGGGCGATTGAAGCTGCTCTTCGGACAGGAACAGCTCAGGAAGTTGGAGGGCGAGGCCCTGAAACCATGTGCGGCCATCCACACACTGTCTCACTTCACCAAGACACAGGTGGAGCATTTCCACGGGCTGGGCGATCGCGTCACCGTGATCCCTCATTGGCGGCGTCGCGAACTGAAGCGTGAGTATTCCAAGCAGCAGGCTCGTGAATTGCTGGGCTGGCCGGCGGACGCGAAAATCCTCTTCACGCTGCGAGGCCACGTGCCGCGGAATGGGCTGGATATCGGGATCCGGGCCGTGGCGCCGCTGGCGAGAGAGGACAAATGCTGGTTCATGATCGGCGGCGGCGGCCGACTGAGACCGGCCCTGGAGAAACTGGCGGCGGACCTCGGCGTTTCGCATCGGATCAAATTCCTGGGCAGAATCCCGGATGAGCAACTGAATCTGGCGTATCAGGCGGCGGACTTATTTCTTCTCCCGACGCTGGCGCTCGAGTGTTTCGGGCTGATTACACTGGAGGCGTTCGCCTTCGGCTGTCCGGTGTTGAGTACCGATGCCGGCGCCATCCCCGAGACCATGATTCCCATCATGCCGGAGTTCGTTGTGCCCGCGGGCGATGTGCGGGCGTTGCACGACAAGCTGGAGGCATTCCTGCTGGGCCGGCTTGTCCCGCCATCACCGGAGCAACTGGTGAACTATACGCGGGAACGTTTCGACCCTTCCGTGGTGATCCCCTCCTTTTTGAAGCTGCTGGGACATACCTCCTGCCCAACTCACCAGGAGGCCGGCGCATGACCAATCGCAGAGACGAAACCGTTCCGCAGGGTTTCTCTCATCCAACCGCCCTGCCGCAATCAGACGAGCAGGCTCGCCAATGGCAGGAGGCCAACCGCCAATGGTGGGAACAGCACCCCATGCGGTACGACTGGAAGCAGGAAATCGGTCACGAAGAGTTCTCCGAGGGCTTCTACGACGAGATCGATCGCCGCTTCTTATCCGTTGCGAAGCAGTTTATGCCGTGGAAGCGGGAGCCGTTCGATCAGCTCATTCCATTTGATACTCTGGGAAGCAGGGATGTTCTGGAGATCGGGGTCGGGAACGGCAGTCATGCCCAACTGCTGGCCAGGTACGCCCGGTCGTTCACCGGCATCGATCTGACGGAGTACGCGGTCAGGAGCACGCAACAGCGCCTCCAATGGCGGGGACTCAAGGGAACCGTCATACGCATGGACGCGGAGCAGATGGATTTTGCGGATAATAGTTTCGACTTCATCTGGACGTGGGGGGTCATCCATCACTCATCAAATACACGCAATGTGCTCAAGGAAATGAACCGGGTGATGCGGCCGGGCGGCGAGGCGGTCACCATGGTCTATCACCGGAACATCTGGGGATGGTACGTCGTTTCAGGCTTCATCAACGGCATCCTCCGGGGGAGATTGTTCAGGACGGGATCATTGCACGGGACCGCGCAACAAACGACGGACGGTGCGATCGCCCGGTACTACACGGATGCGGAATGGGTGGATCTGGTCAAAGAGTTTTTCGAGGTGGAGGAGATCAGGATTTACGGCAGCAAACCCGAATTGGTACCTCTTCCTGGAGGGCGACTGAAACGGGCGGTTATGGCGATCATACCGGACGCGTTCGCGCGGTTCTTAACCAACCGCTGTCAGATGGGGCAGTTTCTTTGCTCGCGCCTGAAGAAACGATCATCGTCCCCGTAAACCGATCACCTCAGACCGGCGAAAGAAAAAGGGGTCAGGTACATTTTGCCGGAACGGCCCGAAGGGTGCTTCGCACAAAATGTACCTGACCCCTTTTTCTCCCCGTTCATCTACCAACATGCGACTGGCCGTCAATGCGGTTTCGATTGCTGCGGGTGGGGGCGTCAACGGCCTGGTAGGTTATCTGAAGGCCTGGCAGGAGATTGGGGCTGACCTGGACATCAGCTTATATGCCTCTCGCGAGGAGGTCATCGAGGCGGTGCGGGCAGCGCGGCCCGACATCCGCATCGTGCCATTCGCGCTGGGGGCTTCGTCGGGTCGGCACTTTTTCCTTCAGCAGGTCGCGCTGGGAAAAGAGATCGAGCAGAGTGGCGCGGACGTGGTGATGACCACGCAGACGGACGTGGGCCGATGCCGGATTCCTCAGTTGATTCACCATCGCAATTTGAAGCGATTCGAGTACGACAGCCCGCTTCCGCGAATCCGACGCGGGCAGCTTGGGGAAGCCGTGAAGGACCTCACCGCCCGCCGGTCGCTGCGCCGCTCGAAGTGCAACGTTTTCATCTCGGACCACCTTCGCCGGCAGGCCGAGCGACTGGTTCCCGAATCCGCGCCATTTAACCACGTCATCTACAACGGCCTGTCCGATGACGCCATCCGCGCGGCCGAGGTTCATATCGAAGGTTGGCAAGGTCAGCCGCATCTGGTGGCGATTCAAACGCCTGTCGAGCACAAGGACAATCCGACGCTGTTGCGGACGCTGGCTTATCTCCTCAAGGCAGAGCCGGATGTGCCCTGGCAACTGAGTATCGCCGGCGCGTGCGACTGGTCGGAAGTCAAAAAAATGGCCGCCGATTTGGGCGTGCTGGATCGCATCCGATTCCTGGGTTATGTCTCGCACGAGCAGTTGGACCCGATCCTGCGTCAGTCGGTTTGCCTGGTTTTCACCAGCGTGCTGGAGGGTTTCGGCAACCCGCCGATCGAAGCGATGGCCCGGAGCTGCCCGACCGTGGCCTGCAATGTGACCGCCATGCCGGAGGTGATCGGCGATGCCGGCCTGCTGGTCGAGCCGCGGCAGGCGGAGCAGTTCGGTGAGGCTGTTCGGCGCCTCTATCACGACCGCCCGCTGCGTCAGTCGCTCGTCGAGCGGGGGCTGGAACGCATCAAACGCTTCCGCTGGACGGACTCGGCGACACGAATGTTGGAGTTGCTCGCAGGGATCGCGGACTCGAATAGGCCATCCGAACCCCGCACGCCAGTGCGGGGCCCGGCCCACCACTCGCGTGGTGGGTTCGGATAGCGGGTTCAAGGTGTAATGTGTGCGGAATCGCAGGACTGATCTGCCCTGACCCGCTGCGCGTTCATGCGGCTTTGCCGGCGATGGTCCACGCTCAACACCATCGCGGGCCGGATGATGAAGGGCAGGAGATTCTTACCGCTGGCAAAAACTTCGTCGGCCTCGGGCACCGGCGTCTCTCGATCCTCGATCTTTCGCCGGCCGGACACCAGCCGATGATACATCCAGAGACGGGACATCGGCTGGTTTTCAATGGCGAAATCTACAATTTTCAGGTGCTGAGGGATGAGCTGACCGGGCAGGGCGTCGTCTTCCGCGGTCACAGCGATACGGAGGTGCTGCTGCATGGCCTGGTGAAACACGGGCCTGCGTACATCGAGCGACTGGAGGGCATGTACGCGTTTGCTCTGTTCGATCCGAAGGACAACAAGCTGCTGCTGGCCCGCGACCCGATGGGTATCAAGCCGCTGTACATGGCCGCAGTGTCGAATGCGTTCCTGTTCGCGAGTGAAGTCCGCGGCATCATGGCGTCTGGGCTGATAGAACGGCGGTTCGATTCGCAGGCGATCGCGGGTTTCCTGGCGTACGGATCGATCCCGGAACCGTGCACGCTGTTTGAATGTGTGCGGATGCTGCCTGCCGGGTGCTGGCAGCTTATTGATGCGGCGGCGCCGCTTTCCGGCCCGACACGGGCCGGCTCTGAGCCGCGGCGACATTGGCGATTCCCCGCTGTCGATGCCGGGGTTAACGAGGGCGACGCGGTTTCGTCAATCCGGCAGACGCTGGACGCATCCGTCCGCGATCATCTGGTCAGCGATGTGCCCGTGGGCGTGTTCCTTTCGTCTGGCTTGGACAGCACGATTGTGGCCGGGCTGGCGGCACGTCATACGCCTCAGCTTCGGACGTTCACGGTTGGTTTCGCCGATCAGCCGGATCTGAGCGAAGCCGGGCTGGCGGCGGAAACGGCCGCTATCCTCGGCACGCAGCACACCGATATCCAGATCACCGTCCCCGACGCCGAACAGACGGCCCTCGCGTGGTTGCAGTCGCTGGATCAGCCATCGGTGGACGGGCTTAATACATACGTGATCAGCCAGGCGGTCCGCGCTCAGGGCATTGTGGTCGCGCTTTCGGGGTTGGGCGGCGATGAACTTTTCGGCGGATATTCGAGCTTCGGCCGCGTACCGGGCATGATGAAGATGATGCGCACGGTCAACTGGCTGCCGACGTGGGGACGTTCCGCACTGAGCACCGTGGCCACGCTCGGCCGGCCGCAAGCGGTGCGCGAGAAGGCCACCGATATGGCCCGCACCGATGGCGGCCTCGTCGAGCTGTTTCTCCAGTGCCGCCGGACGATGTCCAACGAGCAGCTCGCCGCGCTGGGCATCGACGCGGATGCAATCGGCCTTACGCCGGCGTTTATTCCGCCGGAGTCGTACGCAGCGCTTCCGCAGACGAGCGGCGATGTCATTGCCGGGCTGTCGCGGCTCGAATCGGCATTCTACATGCGGAACACGCTGCTACGCGACAGCGATACGAACGGCATGGCGCACAGCCTGGAGATCCGCGTGCCGATGCTGGACCGGCGGTTGCTGGATTATGTTTTTGCGCTGCGGGGCGATGTGCGGTTGCCGTCCGGCAAGGCGGACAAGCATCTGCTGCGTCGTTCTTTCGCGTCTCTGCTGCGGCCGGCGTTGACCGAGCGGCGCAAGACGGGGTTCACATTGCCGATCGGTCGATGGATCGCCGGGCCGATGCGCGAGCTGTGCGAGAGCGGTCTGGCGCATCTGAAATCGCTGAACCTGTTGCGGCCGGAGGGCGTGGATGGCGTTTGGCAGTCGTTCCTCCAGGGGCCGGATCGCGTGCGGTGGTCGCGGGCATTTGCACTCTGCGTGCTGGGTCTTCATACGAAACGGATGGTTTAACTGGTGAAGCAGGTTCTGCAACATCTCCGCAGCGGGCAGATCGAGCTGGCCGATGTGCCGTGCCCGCTTGTCCGGCCGGGGCATCTGCTCGTTCAGACCTCGTGCAGCCTCATTTCGGCCGGCACCGAGCGCATGCTGGTCGAGTTCAGCCGCGGCAGTCTGCTGGCCAAGGCCCGTGCCCAGCCCGACAAGGTCAAGCAGGTGCTGGCGAAGATCAGGACCGACGGCCTGCTGCCCACGATGGAGGCGGTGTTCAGCAAGCTGGATGAGCCGTTGCCGCTTGGCTACTGCAATGTCGGGCGCGTGATCGAAGTGGGGCGCGATGTCGAGGGTTTTCAGGTCGGCGATCGTGTGGCCTCGAACGGCCCGCACGCGGAGATCGTGTGTGTGCCGACGAATCTGGCGGCGCGGGTTCCAGATGGAGTCGATGACGAGTCGGCGAGCTTTACCGTGCTGGGTTCCATCGCACTGCATGGGATTCGCCTGCTTCAGCCGACGCTGGGCGAGAGTTTCGCCGTGTTCGGGTTGGGGTTGCTCGGACTGGTGGCTGTGCAGTTGCTTCGCGCACATGGCTGCCGCGTGCTCGGCATCGACATCAATCCCGGCCGGTGCGAGCTGGCTCGCCGATTCGGCTGCGAGAGTGTTGTGATTTCGGAAGGAACCGACCCGATCAAAGCCACGGAAGCATTCAGCCAGGGGCGCGGACTGGACGGCGTGCTGATCACCGCCTCGGCCAAGACGGACGACATCGTGCATCAATCCGCCCAGATGTGCCGCAAACGCGGGCGAATAGTGCTGGTGGGTGTCGTCGGCCTGAATCTTCAGCGTAGCGATTTCTACGAGAAGGAGCTGAGCTTTCAAGTGTCCTGCTCGTACGGCCCCGGCCGATACGATCCGGCATATGAGGAGATGAACCGCGATTATCCGCTGCCGTACATCCGCTGGACCGAAGCGAG
The DNA here is from genome assembly GCA_964384465.1 of uncultured Planctomycetales bacterium. GTDB lineage: Bacteria > Planctomycetota > Phycisphaerae > UBA1845 > PWPN01 > CAYLLT01. Next base: position 63,578 of record CAYLLT010000009.1, read on the forward strand.
AAACTTCGAAGCGGTCTTGAATTCCGTCGCAGAGGGTTCGCTCAATCTGCAACCGCTGATTTCGCGCCGGCTGCCGCACGCCGATGCCGCCCAGGCATACGATGCGATCGTGAGCGACAACAGCGTGCTGGGTGTGGTGATGAATTATCCGCAACAGCCGGCGCCGACCGGCCGGGTCATTCATCTGCGACAGTCGCCCGTACCCAGCGCGCCAGCCGCGCCGGTGGTGGGCGTGATCGGCTCGGGCAATTTCACCAGGCAGGTGTTGCTGCCCGCGCTGAAGGCCGCACGGGCGACGATCAAATCCGTCGCCAGCGCCGGAGGCGTAAGCAGTCTGCATGCCGGCAGAAAGTTTGACGCCTGCGAGGCGACCACTGATTACCGCGCGCTGCTCGCCTCGCGCGAGATCAATACCGTATTCATCACCACGCGCCACAACAGCCACCCAAGAATGGTTGTGGAAGCCTTGCAAGCCGGTAAGCACGTCTTTGTCGAAAAGCCCCTGGCGATTGACGCTGAAGGTCTGGAGCAGGTACGGCAAGCGCATGCGGAACATCCGGAATTGCACCTCATGGTCGGATTCAACCGCCGCTTCGCTCCGCACACTGTGCAGGCCAAGAAACTGCTCGCCGGTCGCTCGCAGCCGATTGCTGTTGACATCATGGTCAATGCGGGGGAGCTTCCGGCCAATCACTGGCTGCATGATCCGGCGGTCGGCGGCGGACGCATGATCGGGGAGGGCTGTCACTTCATCGATCTGCTGTTGTTCCTTGTTGGGCATCCGATCACGCTCGTGCAAGCGGCGGGAGTGCGGCAACAAGTTGCCGCGGTCCTCAGAAGCGGTGATCTGATGACCATCACATTGAGCTTCGCGGACGGCTCGATCGGCACGCTCCACTATTGGTCGAATGGTGCGAAGTCCTATCCGAAGGAGCGGGTGGAAATCTTCAGCCAGGGACGTATACTCACCATCGACAACTGGCGGTCGATGCAGGCGTACGATTGGCCCGGCGCCTCGCGCATGAAGATGCGTCAGGACAAGGGCCACCACGCGGAGATTGCGGCGTTCCTCGACCGCGTGAGCCAAGGGGGTCCGCCGCTGATTCCGTTTGAAGAGATTGACGAAGTGACCCGCGCGTGTTTCGCCGCGGTGCAGGGGGCTCAGGAGCAAAGGCCGATTCAACTCACCGGCGAGATTGGTTCCCCGACGCCGGTTCATGCCTCGTAGCGACGGCTCTCTGTGGTCGCCGACGCTCGCAACGAGGGGCCGGCAATACAATAACGGACGTGAGCATTGGCTTCAGCAGTTTCAACAGCATCGGCGGTGCGGACGCAAAGCACGGTCGAACCAACTAAGTTTCAGCAGCTCCTCGTGAAGCGAGCGGCGGCGGCGGCCGACTGGCTCGTGCGCTCGATCGAGGCGTGCGGCGGCGGGTCGGCAACGTTCTATTCCCGTTGGTATCACCCCTTGAGCGGCTGGTCGTGGCCGTATCCGGAGACGACCGGTTACCTGATCGAGACCTTGATCCGATATGCGGCGTTCAGCGGGCGGCGAAGCTTTGCCGACCTGGCGGTTCAGCAGGCGGACTGGATCAGATCGTTACAGGAGGCGGACGGCGCGCTGCCGGGTGGGGCGGTGGTCGACGGCCGCAAGGAGCCGCCATCCGTTTTCAACACCGGCCAGATGATCTTCGGGTTGCTGGCGGCCGCGGATCACACTGGCGAAAAGAGGTATCTGGAGAGTGCCCGGCGGGCGGCACGCTGGTTGGCCGGCCAGGTGGATGAGACCGGCGGGACGTGGACGCAACATGCGTATGTTTCCGGATTCAGCCCCGCGTATTACACGCGCGTCTGCTGGCCGATGCTCGAAGTCCACGCCCGCGCGCCCGACGAAAGCATTAAAGCCGCCGCTGTACGTGTCCTCAACACCATCGCCGGCTGGCAGCAGGAGAACGGCGCGATCCTGAACTGGGGCTTCCAACCCGGCAAACCCGCCTTCACGCACACCATCGCGTACACCATCCGCGGATTTCTGGAAAGCGCGCAACTGCTCGGCCACGAGGGCAAGCGGTTCGCGGAGACAGCGTTCAAGACCGCCGATGTCCTACGGCGGCGGACCGAGCTGCGCGGGCGGTTGGCCGGTGCCTACGATGAAAAGTTGCAAGGCGTTTACTGGTACGCGTGCCTGACCGGTCACTGCCAGATGGCCGGCATCTGGATGCGACTATACGATCAGACTTGTGATCCGCGTTTTTTCAGCACCGCGCTGAAGGCCCTCCAGTTCGTCATCGCCCGCCAGCGGATGCACAGTATCGACCCGAATGTCATCGGAGCCATCGCCGGATCGAGCCCGCGGTGGGGGAGGTATCTGACGCTGCGTTACCCCAACTGGGCGGCCAAGTTCTACCTCGATGCGCTCATGGGTGCACATGAACGTCTACAGCGACTCCTGGAGAACGGCCCATGCGGATTGTCGTGACCGCCGGCTACAACCAGAGCCTCCATGCCGTGGCGATCATCCATCGGCTCGCCGAACGCGGCCATCAGGTCGTCACCTGCTTCAATGTCCGCACGGTCAGCTACTCGCGCCTGCGCACCTACCTGCGGCAGCTCGGCTGGCGGACGCTGTGGAACACGATGACCAAGCGGATCCTGGCCAGCGGGTCGGACGTGCCGATGGTCCAGTACCTCAAGGATCATCAAATTACCTCTCGCACCGTCGCGCAGGCCTGCCAGCGCGTCGGTGCGCGTCATTTGAAAGTCCCCTCGCTGAACAGCCCGAAAACCATCGCAGCTTTTCGCGAAGCAAACGCCGATCTCGCCGTTTACGCCGGCGGCGGAATCCTGCGGCAGGCGTTTCTGGAGGTGCCGCGGCTGGGCGCGTTGAACGCTCACGGCGGGCCGTTGCCGCAATTCCGCGGCATGCACGTCGTGTACTGGCCGCTGGTCTACGGCGTCTATCCGGCGATCACCGTCCATTTCGTCGATCGCGGCATCGACACCGGACCGGTCATCCTTCAGCGGCCGATCAAGGTCAACACCTGGTTCGATGTCTTCACCGAGCACGGACTGTCCACCTGCTGCGGCGTTGATGCCATGCTCGAAGCCGTCGATGAGGTGGCGGGGGGGCGAACGCAGGGCACGCCGCAGGAAGCATCCGCTGGTCAGCAGTTCTTCGTCATGGCCGAGCCGCTGCATGAAGTCGTGAAACGCTGGATCGGCGAGGGCAGAACTCCGGTCCGGGATGTCCAGGGTTTCCGCTTTCCTTCTCCCGCATGAATTCCTCTCCGCGATGAACCCCGCACTCAAAGCGTACTATGTTTTTCGCCATGTCGGCCCGCGGCTGCTCTGGCTGCGGGCGGGAGTCTATTGGCGCAGGTCGCTCGGCATAACCCGGCGGATGTTCCAGCCGCGGCCGTGGGAGCAGATCAAGCTGTCGGAGATCGTGCAGCCCGGCACACCTACCAACGCTGAAGAATACGCGGCGTTCAAACGGGCGCAAGCGCCGGCGTTTTTCTTTACTTTGGGCCGGCCGCCGCAGGTGCCCGACTCGATTAGCAAAGCATCGCTCGAAAGACAGCCGTCGTTCGGCGAGCGCCTGCGATTGCTCGAACAGATGCGATGCATCTATTTCGCGCACTTTCCATCACCGGAGCCGATCGATTGGTATCACAATCCGCTGGATGACAAGCGCAGCAACCCGACCCGGATCTGGTGCGACATACCGGATTTCAGCCCGGAACAGGGCGACATGCGGCTGATGTGGGAGCCGTCGCGGGCCGGCTGGGCGATCGATCTGGCCCGCGCCCGCGCATGGGGGTTTGACGTTGATGCCGGTACGCTGTTCTGGAAGTGGGTCGATTCGTGGATGCAGGCGTGTCCGCCGTACACGGGTTTCCAGTGGAAGTGCGGGCAGGAGAGTTCGATCCGGCTGCTGGGCATCGCACTGGGCTTCTGGGCGCTGGCGGATGACCCCGCGACCACGCCGCGGCGATGGGAACAATTCGCCCGCCTCGCGTGGGCCACGGGCTACCGCGTCGCTCATCACATCAGCTACGCCATCTCGCAGAAGAACAACCACGCGCTGTCCGAAGCGTTCGGGTTGATGCTGGTGGGCTATCTGTTCCCCGAATTCCGCGAGTCGCCCGAGTGGTGGGCGACCGGCCGCAGCGTGCTGGCCAGCGAGATACGGCGGCAGATCGCCGACGACGGCACGTACCTTCAGAATTCGATGAATTACCACCGCGTGATGCTGCACATCTGCCTGGCGGGGATGCGCCTGGCGGAGTTGGCGGGAGAGCCGCTCGATCGCGACATCTACGAGCGATTTGGACGGGCTGGCGAGTTTCTCTACCAGATGATGGAGACGCGCACCGGGCGGCTGCCGGAGTATGGTCCGAACGAAGGCGCCTACGTGCTTCCGCTCAGCGAGTGCGACATCACCGACTTTCGGCCGGTGATTCAGGCGGCACACTTTCTCGCGAGCCGCAAGCGGCTGTTTCCGAGCGGGCCGTGGGATGAAGACTTGCTGTGGCTGTTCGGCCCGGAGGCGCTGGCGGCCGAGCAGTCCCCACCGCGTGAGCCGGTGTCGTCGGCATTCCGGCAGGGCGGGTACTACACGCTGCGGCGGACGGAAAGTTGGGTGATGACCCGCTGCCACACGTACCGCGGCCGGCCCGCGGAATGCGACCAGTTGCATCTCGATCTGTGGTGGCGGGGGCAGAACATCCTGCGCGACTGCGGTACGTACCACTACTACACGCCCGACAACCCGGCGCTGGAGCACTATTTCAAGTCCGTCGCTTCCCACAACACCATTGAAATCGACGGCGCCGACCCGCTGGAGTTGGTATCCCGTTTCCTATGGCTGCCGTGGCCACGGGCGACGATGCGGCATTTCGTGAGCACCGGTCCAGCACTGTGGTTTGAAGGCGAGCATTACGATTACGACCGGGCGCCGTGGCGCGTGTTGCACCGGCGGACGGTGATCGGTCTGGATGGCGACGTGTGGGTTGTCGTGGACGATCTCATCGGCAGCGGCCGGCACCGGGCCGTGCTGCGCTGGCACATGATGGATGTGCCCTGCGAATTCGACTCTGCGGCGGCTTCGCTCAAACTCGCCACAAAAGATGGCGATGTTTTCCTATCCGTTTTCAGCCATCCGCAATCTCCGCAGACGTTCGATATCGTGCGCGGCCGCAACGAACCCGGACGCATCCAGGGGTTTGCTTCGCCGTATTACGCGGAACTCCTGCCCATCCCGACGCTCGAAATCGGCCTCGACGGCACTCTGCCGCAACGCTTGTTGACGGTCGTCGCTCCGGGAGTTCCGGCGGCCGCACGCCTCCTGCGCGAAACTTCCGACAGCCACGATTGGGAGATCGACGCCGGCGCCAACGCCTGGCAAGTGGCGCTCGCGCCGCCTAACCGATCCAGCCGGCAGACGCTCCGCCGCTGCTCCGCGCTCACCGCCTCACGCATTTGATTCCCCAACTGAAGAACAATCAGCGACTCGGGGCTGCTTCGATGCCCCTGACAGGTGCCGTGGCTCCTCAACAATCGATGTCCTTGCGGAAAGCCTACGCGCTGGGGCTGCTCGCCGCCCTCGCGCTCTACGCGGTCAGCATGGCCCCCGGTCCGCTGTGGCAGGACAGCGGCATGGCCCAGATTCGCACGCTGCGGCGGGATTTGTACGGCCAGCTCGGATTAGCGCTGAGTCATCCGCTCTACTATTGTTTCACCATCGCGTTTCAATTCCTGCCGTTTCACGAATCGGCGTTCAAGACCAACCTTGTTTCCGTCGTGTTCGGCGCGGTGACAGTCGCCAACGTCATGCTTCTCGTGCGGCTCATCACCGGGCGATGGTGGGGGGCCGTGGTTGGGGCACTATCGCTGGCCGTCGCGCACACCTTCTGGCAGCACTGTGCGCTGGCCGAGGTGTACACGCTCACGACGGCGCTGCTCACGACGGAATTGCTGTGCTTTTATCAATATGCGGTCACGAAGCGCATCGGATGGCTGATCGCGCTGTTCGCTTTCAACGGCCTGGGCATCAGCAATCACATGCTGGCTTCGCTGAGCCTGGCCTGCTATTCGGTTTACGTCCTCACGCTGCTCGTTCGCCGCGGCATCCCCGCATCGAAGCTGCCGCTCTTGGCGCTCGCCTGGACGGCCGGGGCAGGCCTCTACTTGAGCATGATCGTCCTGACCATCGCAAACAGTCATGGTGTTGGGGAAACGATTCGTTCGGCCCTGTTCGGGCGAATCTACCAGCAGGGCGTACTGAACGTCCTCCCCTCTCGCCGTCAACTGCTTAACAGTGCGATGTACCTCGCACTGAACTTCCCCACGCCGCTGGTGTTGCTGCTGATTCCAGGAGTACGGGCGTTATTTGATACTGATGTGCGAGCGGTTCGGAGGATGCTCGCTGCGCTGACCGTGGTGTACCTGTTGTGGGCGGTGCGCTATGACGTGCCCGATCAATATACGTTCTTCATTCCGTCGATCGTGCTGCTGGCCATCCTGATCGGTCTGGGAGCGGATCGTTTCCTCGAGGAAAGGACCGCGGCAACTTGTTGCCGCACCGCGCCGCACGCGTGGAAGTACGCGTTGATCGCCGCCGCCGTGCTGCCCGCGGGCATTTACGCGGCGCTGCCCCCGCTCGCCCGGGCGATGCACCTGCCCATCGGGGTGACGCGGGACATCCCGTACCGCGACGAATATGCGTATTTCCTTCACCCCTGGAAAACCGGCTATCGCGGCGCCGAGCGCTTCGCGAGCGAGCTGCACGACCTCGTCCCCGACGGTGCGGTTATCATCGCGGACAGCACGACCGTCCGGCCGCTGATCTACATGCAGTTGACCAACCGCTGGAGTAAGCGCGTTCAGGTGTACCCCCGTCTGACCCGCTCCGAAGGGGAAAACAATCACGCCGATCCTGAGACGTTGCGTCAGCAATTGACCGCTGGATTGGTCTACGTGGTCACGCCTGAGCGGCCGTACTGCCCGGCGTGGCTGCTGGAGGGTTACACATTTTCCAAAGAGGGCATCGTGTATCGCGTCACCGGCCGGCGGACAGCAACATCCCCGACTCATTGAGGCAATGAGAAGCAGGGCAGGTCGCCAGACTGCCGTCACAGTTCCGCGTGTCCAGATAGTCGCGGCAGGTCGTTGACCTGCCCTACCTGGCTGGCTATGCCTTGTCCAAGACGCCTTGGATTCCAGCTCGATCGAATGCTCGCAAGGTCTTCGTCCGTACGTTTCCCAGCGTCGCCAGGCGAACCACAGTTCCGAGCACCGTCTCTTCATCAGGACCCTCGAGTACGAGAAGTCCGTCATGTGCACCAACGGTCCAGTAAATAGCCTTTGCGTTGACGCCGGCACCGGCGGCACTCTTGGCAAATTCATCCGCACGCTTTACGGTATCCTTGAGGCCATGCAGTCCCTGTTCGGTGTAGTCCAAAAGGACGATCATCGTGACCATGAGATCCTCTCTGGATCTGAATCCAGTCCTCGCCGCGCTCCACCAGCCGCATTGGAGACGGGTCGCGGTGATTCAACAGGAATGCAGCGGCTGCATCGATCCCGCGACGAGCAGGAAACGCGCCACCTCGAAGAAGGCCAAGGCGACGCGCATCGACCCGTTGAGCTTAACCGTGAGCCGCACTTTCAGCAACATTCCCGTGGCACTCGGTGCAGAACGATGTGGCCGAGCAGAGGTAGGGCAGGTCGTCAGACCTGCCGTCACAGTTCCGCGTGTCCAGATAGTCGCGGCAGGTCGTTGACCTGTCCTACCTGGCTCGGAGGCCGGCGTTTTGAAGCATGTCTGAAATCACAGTTTGTGATCTCAAACACCGGGCGGGGCGGACGGCGAACACGGCCATATGCGTTCACCGAACACGGTGCGATCATGGCCGCCACTGTGCTCAACTCTCCCAGGGCCGTCAAAGCCAGCATCTACGTCGTGCGCGCCTTTGTGAAGCTTCGGGGGGTGTTCGCATCACACAAGGAGCTCGCCGCGAAGCTCAGAGAGCTGGAACGCCATCTTGAAAACCACGACGGTCAGTTGATCGCCCTGGTGGACGCGATCCGGCAATTGATGGAGCCCCCGCCCGACCCGCCACGCCGCCGGATCGGGTTTGCGACCGAGCTTGAGGGCAAAGCCCGCAGAACCAGCGGGTGAAGATCGCACTCATGTCGCCGGTCAACGCCTGCCGCGACCTCGGCGGGTTCGGGATAGTAGAAGATACGTCGTTGACCTGCTCTACCCGGCTGACTCATTGAGGTGATAATCCCTCGCAAACCTGGCCGCAAGCCAAAGAATCAAGAGAAACAGGTATGGTGTCCCCCGATTAACGGATTAACCGGACAACATGATCGTCATTGATCGTGTTGAGACGTTGAGCTATCCTGTCCATGAGTGGCGAGGTTGCCCGTAGATGCGGCGGTTCAAGTGGATCGAGTGGAACCTCTCGAAAATCGATGCTCACGGCCTTGCTGCCGAGGAGGTCGAGGGCGCATTCGACCGCGTGTTCAGTCTCGCGCCGCGCGATGACGGTTCGTTCCGGATGTTCGCCGAAACCTCTTCCGGCCGCCGAATCTGGGTGATCTGGCGCTATGATAGGGAGAATGACGAGGCGTCCGACGTATTCGGGGAATTGGGCGATTTGCCGATTTTCGTCATCACCGCATATTGAAAGGCAAGCACGATGACCGGGCCTGTTGCTGATCAGCGAAGTCACGAGCGTCGAGCGGAAGACGAGCGCATCGCGGCCGAGCCTCGGCTGGCACCGCTCGACCTACCGCCTGATGCCGCCGCCGAGCCGGTAGAGGCGCACCTTGCCCGGCAGGGCCGACGACCGCTGGCAGTCGCGGGCGTCGTGGAGAACGGTCTGGTACGTCCTCTGGATACCAGCGTGAAGCTGCCGGAACATTCGCGCGTTATCATCGTGGCGGCTGATGGGCCGTGAGCCATGTATAGGACAGGTCGCCAGACCTGCCCACGATTCCGCGCGTCCAGACAGTTGTGGCAGGTCGTTGACCTGCCCTGGCTAACTGGCTTCGCCTTCCGCCGCCGTTGACGCGACCGGCCAACGGTAAGTAGGATGTCAACAGGAGATGTTCATGACCTATCGCGGGCACATCAGAAATGGCCAAATCACGTTCGATGAGCCGGTCCAGTTGCCGGAAGGGGTTCCTGTGAGCGTTGACGTGTTGGTTGAAGGTGAGGGCGGTCGCCGTCAAATCCTTCGAATGCCGCTCGAACAGCGCCGGAAACTCCTGATGCGGCAATCGGAGCGCTTGGCCGCCGACTACGCGTCGGACCCAGACCGAGCCGACTGGCAGGGCGGAGACATCGTTGAGTAACCTGCCCGCCCCAGTTCGCGGCGATGTATGGCTGGTGAACTTTGACCCCACGCTTGGCGCCGAAATCCGCAAGACCCGCCCCGCCGTCGTGGTGAGTTCCGATGGTATTGGGCGTCTGCCAGTCAAGCTGGTGGCGCCGGTCACGGAATGGAAGGACGCGTTCGGCGACAGTGCCTGGCTTGTTCGCATCGAGCCGGATGCCGGCAACGGCTTAAGCAAAACCTCCGCCGCCGATGTACTTCAGCTCCGAGGCATGGATTTACGGCGGTTCGTCAGCCGGATTGGTCATCTGTCGCCAGAGCTGATGGACGAAATCGCCTCTGCGGTGGCGATCGTGGTGGAACATCGTTGAACTGTCGTTCTTGCCGGACCCCGGAATCAAATTGGGAGGGGTCGCCGCGGAAGAGGAAGCTTGATGCATGCCGTTAGTGAGCACTTCTCATCCAAAGAAACTCCGGACACCGGAAAGAGTCGAGATCGAGGCAGGATATAGGTGACTGTCCCTAGTTTACTGTGGCGGCCGATGGACCGTGAGCCATGTAGAGGGGCAGGTCGTTGACCTGCCCTGGCTATGATTAGCGCAGCCCCGCTAAGAAGAGCCAAACGAAAAAGATACATAATCCGTTGAGAACAAGTACCGATATGATCAAGACGAGAAATGGTCTACTCGACGGGATGGATGGTCCAAAGACGGAGAATTGAATCGTCGTGACTCCCAATCAGAGCCACGTCGCAATTCTGAGATACTGCGACACACCTAAAATCATTCCAGCATTTGAGTTTCTTCACTTCAGTTCCTGTCTGCACATCCCACAGGCGTACAGAACCATCCCAGCTTGCTGAGATAAGTCGTGTACCGTTCTTGCAGAACGCTACCGAAGAAACGATCCAACTGTGACCATTAAAGCGACGCACCTCCTTGCCGGTCGCGACGTTCCACAAGCGGATTGAGCCGTCGTGACTACCGGAAGCGACATGCTGACCATCTGGAGACCATGCTACGCTGGTGATCCAGTCTGAATGACCAACGAGTTGCGAGAGCTGTTGACCATCTGACAGTGACCAGATTCGGACTATATTGTCGTCTCCACCAGATGCAGCGCGGTCGCCCGCTGGCGAGAATGCCACAGAACGGATCTCGTCAGTGTGTCCCGAAATCACGCGAATCTGTGATCCTGTCGCTGTGTCCCAGAGGCGCACCGTCATGTCACGACTACCGGATAGAATCTGCTTGCCATCTGGTGAGAATGCGACACTGTACACCCAGTCAGTGTGCCCCTGCAGACGCCGGACCTCTCGTCCGGTCTGCAAATCCCACAAATGAATGAGAAGTTCGCTGCTGGAGACCAGATATCGATCGTCCCCCGATAGGGCCACACTGGTCACGCAACCCCGGTGGCCAGTGAAACACTTGGTCTCTCGACCGTTCTTAAGGTCCCAGATGCGAGCGGTACAGTCGAAGCTTCCAGTTGCTCCTGTTCTACCGTCTGCCGAGACGGCAGTAGCTGCTATTGGCTTTGTGTGACCTCTAAGGTCACGTGTATCATCGCCCCAGATGAGATAAGTCAGTAGCACACCGGCGCAAATGGTACTGATTATGATCCACCTGTGAGTACTGAGAAATATGGAGCTCAATCTCACCGTGTCCTCCGATATCCTCAAAGAGAGGAACCAGAAACTGTTACCCATTTCTTGTCACGATGAGGCCGGAGGTTCGGCCGGCGCGTCGGATTCCTCCCAGTAGACCTGGCCGGTCAAACGCTTGTACATGTCGGGTTTTAACATGCGCACGACACTCAGGAAACCGGGTCGGGCGTGCAGGCGGGCGGGGTACTTCTGGTGCATGAAGCCGAGGGCGGTCTTGAACTCCTCCAGCTTGGTGACTGTTCCTTTGATCGAATAATTGCCTTTGGTGACGCCCTCGATGGCCTTCGAGCGCATGAGAAACGCGTAGACCAGGGCGTCGTTCGGTTTGCTGCCCAGCAGGTCAGTGTGCGAGGCGATGGTGTCGAGCGAGGCGGTGTCGCCGTAGATTTTGCTGATGAGAAAGCCCGCCACGCGGCCGGATGCGCGGTCGATGGCTACGAGGATGCTGGTGGCCGGCAGGTCGAGAAGCTCCTTGAGCCGGTCGGTCAACTGCTGCTCGTTCAAAATCCATTTCCAGCCCGTCCGCTGCACGAGCGAGTTCCACGCCTCCAGCAGGCCGCGGACCATCTCGCGGTCGGTGCGCTCCAGCAGGACGATGTCGCACATCTTCATCCCCTGGCGGATTTTGTTGCGCTTCTTGAAGTTGAACGAGCCGACGCCGTACTCCGGCAGCGAGACGACGTTGATCACCAGCGACGAGTTGGCCAGCGATTCGTCGGGGACGATGTGCTGGTAGGCCAGAAAAGTGTAGCGCAGCGACGGCGAGCGCCCCGGCACAAACGCCGTGAGCATGTCGGCGGGCCAGGCGAAACCCTGCCGGATGCGCACCCACCAGCGGCCTTCGGCGTCCTGAAACGGCTTGCGATAGTTGCCGAAGACGCGGCTGATGTCCTGGTAAAACCAGAACGCATTATATTTGCACTTCTGCACGGCCCGGCAATATTCGTCAACGGAGCTGTGCCGCAACATCAACGCGGGGACTTCGATTTCTTGAATCTGCTGGGCCATACGTTCTCAATTCTGCGTTCCCGCCCCGACCACGCCCCTGTATTGTACTGAGAAAGAGACGAGCCGTCCGAGCCGCGACCGTAAGGGAGCGGTGTTCCTGCGCGTTCCGCTCCCTCACGGTCGCGGCTCTGAATACACCGCTTCCCACGCACCCTCTACACCGCATCGCGGATGATCCTGATTAGTGCATCCAGTTGATCCGGTGAAAACGATGGATGCGTCGCCAACGTCACCACGTGCGCGAACGCATCCTCCGCCATCGGGCAGGTGGCCGGATCGTAACCCATCTGCACGAGCGGCTCACCTTGCAGCGGATCGGCGGGCGTGGCGAACCAGCCGCCGATGTCCAGGTGCAGCCGCTTGCCGGCTTGCATCGCCTGCGGCTTGCGGCTCACGCGAATCGGGACGCGCAGATACATCGGGTCGGATCGGGGGTCCGCCTCGATGACAGCAATTCCCTCCTGTGCAAACCTTCGCATCAGGGCGGCGGCGTTCTCCTTCCGCCGCTGCATCAGTTCCGGCCAGCGGTGGAAAGCCTTCAGCGCCGCCTTGGCCTGACTGGCTGAACAGAGCTTCAGGAAACCATCGGCGCTGTCCGGCAGCGATTCGGTCATCGGCGGCGCCCCCAGAAGAAGCCCGCGCTGACGGACCCACCGATAGACTGCCCTGATCGCATCGCGCGTCTTGGGCGTGACCAGCCATCGATGCAGTTTGCGCTGTGCGCTGAGCGATAAGGATTCCGCCGCGCTGGGCGTGATCCCTTCGCGGGCGATGACGCGATCGACCTCGCGGGCCAGCCCTGCGTCCGCAAAAGAGAAGATGCCGCCCTGGCCGGCCGGGAAAGGCTTGGACCACTCCAGGCTGAATACGCCGCCCACGCCGAAGTTGCCTACCTTTGTCCCTTCCCATGTCGCGCCCGGCGCGTGGCAGCAGTCCTCGATCATCGGGACGTTGTTCGTTCGGGTCCACGCCAGATACGCATCGATTGGAGCCGGTACGCCGAACGTGTGCTGCACGATCAAAGCACGCAGTGAACCCGCCTGCCGCTCCAGTGAGGCGGGGGCGATGTTCATGTGCCGATCGACGTCCAGGAAGACCGGCCGGGCGCCCAGGCGGATGATCGGTTCGATGACGCCGTAGCACGTATACGCACAGATTCCGACGTGATCGCCCGTGCCGACTCCCAGCGCCCGCAGCACCGCATATAGCCCGACGCGGCCCCTCCCGAACGCCCGCGCGGAGGCTGCGCCCTGATATTCCGCGAACTGGGCCTCGAACTGCTGTACGAGTTTCGGGGTCATATCCGCCTGCGTCAATCGAGCTGACCCGTCAAACGCTTGTACATCGCGGGTTTCAACACTCGGAGCATCGTGAACAGCCCCGGCCTTGCCCGCAGCATCGCGGGGAACGGATGCGGCACGAATCCCATCGAGGTTTTGAACTCCTCCAACTGCGTGACCGTCGATTTGATGGCGTAGTGTGCCCGGGTCACACCGGCGAGCAGCATGGCCCGCTTCAGGAACGTAAAGACCAGCGCGTCGTTCGGTTTGCTGGACAGGAGTTCGGTGTTCGAGGCGATGGTATCGATGTAGGCGGTGTCGCCGAAGATCTTGCTGATGATGAATCCGGCCACGCGGCCGGAGGCGTGGTCGATCGCCAGCAGGATGCTGGTCGCCGGCAGGTCGAGCAGTTCCGACCACTGGTCGAAGAGTTGATCCTCGGTGGCGATGTGCTTCCAGCCGGTCCGTTGAACGAGCGAGTTCCACGCTTCCAGTGCGCTGCGGATCAGCTCGCGCTCGGGGCGCTCGAGCAGCACCATGTCGCAGAGTTTCAGACCCTGCCGCACCTTGTTGCGTTTCTTGAAGTCGATCGCGGCGGCGCCATAGGCGGCGAGATTCAGAATGACATTGATGACCAGTGAGCAGTTGGAGGGCGAACCTTCCGGCACGCAATGCTGATATCCCAGATAAGTGCCGCGAAACGGGGGCGAGCGCCTCGGCGAGAGGCCGGCCAGCGCGTCCGCAGGCCAGGAAAACCCGGGCCGAACCTGATACCACCAGATGCCCTCGGAATCCTGATACGGCCGGCCGTACAAACCGAAGATGGCGCTCGGCTCCTGATACGCCCAGAACGCGTTGCGCTTACAGGCCCGCAGCGCCCGGCAATACTCGTCCGTCGAGCTGCTTCGCAGCATCAGCGGTGGCACCTCGATATCCTGTGCCTGTTGGGCCATGTTGCTCCACGATAATCAAACAGGACTGCGGCAACTTGCACTACACCGCAAAGTCACGATAAGTATCTCTGCGCTAGGCCCGCCATTCATGGCGGGTTTGGAGACGCACAAATCCAACCCGATCCCGGTTTACCGGGATTCTCGCTGGATGGCTTGAGCCGAGCGGGATACCAGGCTAAAGCCGGATTCGAGAACCCCGCTGAAGCGGGCTCTATCTCTCTGAAAAACACATCGCTTACCCGGCATAAATGCCGGGCCTAGCGCATGCGCTTCAATCATGACCTTGCACAGTAGTGCCCGTAGCCGCAACGGTTCCCTGCGACTCGGAATACACCCGCTCCAGCGTGGCCACGAATTGATCGCCCAGAATCTCGCGCGAGAACTCGCGCTCGGCCAGCGCCCGGGAACGTCTGCCCATTTCGCGAAGCTCCGCGGGGTGGTCGCGCATCCAGACGACCGCGTCGGCGAATGCCCTGGGGTCATCCGGCGGCACGGCCCGGCCGCAGCGGTTCTCTTCAATGATGCCGGCCAGCCAGCCGGGGTAGTTGTTCAACACCGGCAACCCGCTGGCGATATAGTCGAAAAACTTGTTGGGGGAGGTACCATAATAGAATGCGGGCGAGTTCTTCAGGATCATCATGCCCACGTTCATCCTGGGCACCATCTTCGCGAGTTCTCCCTTGGGTGTGGTGCCCACCCAAGTGACCATCGCGTCCAAGCCGTCATCGCGGCTGCGCTGAATCAGCCGGTCGCGCTGCCCGCCGTATCCGATGAACACGAAGCGCAAGCCCTTCTCGCCGCGCCGCTTCAGCTCCACGGCCGCATCCAGCACGGCATCAAGCCCGTTGGCCAGCCCGTGTGCACCGGTGAACACCAGCCGAAAATCGCCGGGTGGGCCGAACCGCTCGTCCTGAAGATTCTTGTCATCCGTCGGCTCGAACAGGTCCAGGTCCGACGCATTGGGGATCATGGTCACGCGTTCTTCCGGGTAGCCGGTCCGGCAGATGCCCTGTTTGATCCCCGGCGCCAGCGCGATGATGTGATCGGCGGCGAAGTAGATCTTGCGTTCCAAATGGTGAAGATACCATACCAGCAATGGGTTTTTCACCGCGCCCATGGCCATCGGGATCTCCGGCCAGAGATCGCGGACCTCGAATACGAACGGCACGCCCAGGTGCCGCGCGCCCTTCATGCCCGGAATCCCCACCGTCAGCGGCGTGGACGAAGCGAAGACCAGATCGGCGTCCAGTCCTTTGACGATCTTCGTCGCCGACCAGGCGAAGCGCCAGAAGGTGGTCGAGCGGCGGAGAAACCCCATTTTATTGGCGAACAGATCCCCGATACAGATCACGTGGATGCCGTCGATATCCTGATGGGTCACCCGTTCGGTATGTTCGAGAAAATGCGCGGTGGTCTCGCCGAGGCCGGTGACGACGGTGACGCGATGCCCGGCGGTCATCAAACGCCGGCTCATCTCATACGAGCGCGTCCCGGTGCCCCCCTTCATCGTGGAGAAGTACTCGTGGATATAAACGACGTGCATGGTCCTCGATGATCGTCAAAAAAAGCTTGAATCGCGTGTAGAATAGCTCCATTCCGCAGGCGCGGCAACCGCGGCCACGCGCTCGCCTTCGCTCGCGGCTAAACAACTCCTCAGATCATCGGCTCGTGTGAGACCTTATCTTTCGCTCGTTGTGAGCCCTGGAGGAGGAAATAACCGAGTTCCGAGCGGATGAATCCGTAGAGCGACAGGAGGATGGCCGCGAGAACGCCGCCGGCCAGCCAGAGGTTATATTCCGCCCGAAAGAAGACCTTCCCCTCGCCCACCGGCGGCATGGTCGTCGGCTGGACGGGCAGCCCGTAGTGTGCCGCCAGATGCTCGATCTGAACGAGATGGATCACGGGGACGCCTTCATTGGCAAAGCTGTTCATCACGGATTCAATCATCTTGGCCGACGGCGGGGCGTGAAGGTTCAAACCGGGATCGAACATTCGTTTGCCCACGCGCGTGCCGACCGAGATCGTCCCGCCGCCGACGTTGATGTATGCCTTGATCGGCGATGCTTTGGCCTGCTGGTGATAAATGGCCATGCGTCGGGTGATGCTTTCGGCGAAGGTCTTGGGATTGATCATTTCCAACCCGTTACGCTCGATACCCGCCTTCAACAATTGCCGGCCGTCCTCTGACATGCCCAGGGCGCGGTCTTCCACGCCGCCGACGGAGGCCGCCACGGATCGAAATTCAAACTTGTGGGACTCGTGAAGCAGCCGTTCCATATCCAGCCAGAGGAAGTCCGGCAGGTTCGCTCCCCATTGCGATGCGGCCGCGCTGGAGATGATCACCGGTTTCAGCTCCAGCGTCTGGAGCGCCGAATAAACGCACACATTCAACGCGGGGAACGAGCCGGAACTACCCACCGCGACGGTGTCGCCTTTTCTGACCAGGGCCTGCTTGAGCATCTCCACGATGACGGCCGCGAAATTGGGATTCACCGACGTCTGCTTTGAGGAGAGCACGCCCGGATCGCTGGTCACGGGCGTCATGGCCAGGCCGATCAGCCCCGATTCGGTGGGGTCGGACACCGGATCGATCGGCGGTCCATTCTGGAGTCGCTGAGCCTTGAGGAAATCCATGGCTTCCGAGGCGAGCTGAGCGGCGGCGAGTTTCTCTTGATAATACGACTGCTGCGTTCGGATCTGAAATTTTTCGACCGCGGTCAATCCGGCCAGGGCCATTCCGGCCACCAGCAGCAGCGCCGCCCGCGAGACAGTCTTCGGTCTCCAGTAAACCTTCTTCAAGCCGACAGCTCCGTTCCGACAAACAGGATGAGCAGCAGACGGACCACGACGCTGGCCGTCAGCAGTGCGGCGAATGTTTCGACAACGCCCTGGCGGTCGAGCCAGATCGCGATCAGCCCCGGGATGATGTAGCCGATGATGCTGTAAGTGTGTTCCATCTGAAGCGATTCATTGGGGGCGACGATCAGCCACCGGATCATCGCTCCGATCAGGTAGCCGACCAGGATCATGAGCACCGTGCGCCGCTTGCCGTACACGATGATGAACGAAGAAAGCGCCTGAACGACGGCGAAGGTGACAAAACCCGCCGCCAGCGTCAGGGCGACGGCCAGCGGATTGGTCAGGAACATGGCGATGTAGCCCGGCACGACCATACCACCGGCTACCAGTCCAAAGATCTCCGAGAAGATCAGACTGATGACCAGCCCGAAGCCGATCGACAGCGGCAGCAGCCCCACTACGCCACCTCCCTGCCCGGTACGCCGGAACTCCGGTTGCGGAAGTATTGCACGATGTCCAGGCCGCAACCGCCGATGTTGCCCATGCCCATCACCAGGGCGGATGGCCCCGCCAGCTCGATCACGGTCTCGAAAATCTCCTCGACGCGCCGGTGCTCTGCCAGCACGATCTTGCGCATATTCAGTCCATGCCGCGACGCGGCCTTGGCGAAGATGAACGTGCCGCTGCCGATGAGAATGTAGTGATCGGCGGGCCGCCAGGCCGCGCAGGCCCTGCCGAGCTGCTGAGAGCGGTCCGGCCGATCGATGCGGCAGTTGAAGATCGCGACGCGTTTGCCCACATTGGGAAACTTTTCGCAGGCGAGGTTCCACAATCGCTCGGTGGACTCCGGGTCGTTGGCGGCAAAGCCGTTCACGAAGAAAACGCGCCGGCCGAAGAAATTGATCTCGTGCGCGGTCATGACACCCGGATCCGGCTGGGCCGCCCACATCCCGCGCAGGGCGGTCGCGCGATCGATTCCCAGATCGGCGCACACGCGAAGCGCCAGGGCCACATTCTCGGCATGCTCGACGTATGAAAAACGCGCCAACTCCTCGTTGGTGACGGCGGCGACATCCTCCGAGCTTATCGGCACCAGCGTCGTTCGGCGATCCCGG
>CAYLLT010000010.1:0-78717 GCA_964384465.1 uncultured Planctomycetales bacterium
GCCAGCCCTCGCTTCAGGAGCTGGCCGACCACATGAAGATCTCTGAGCGGAAGGTGCGGATCATCCGCCGGGCGGTGAAGGCGTTCAGCGCACCGACTCAATCGGAAGGCGCGGACGGGTCGCTCAGCCTTTCGGAGATTCTGGCCGACTATCGCACGCCCGCTCCGGAGCAGGCCGCGCTGGACAGTGCCGACGCCGAGGTGATCGGCCGGCTGCTGAACCAGATCGACGAGCGCGAAGCGACGATCCTGAAGCTGCGATTCGGCCTCGACGATCAAGAGCCGATGACGCTCAAGCAGATCGGGGCCAAGATCGGCCTGACCCGCGAGCGCGTCCGCCAGCTCGAGCGCGAAGCGCTCAAGAAGCTCCGCGAGGTGCTTCAGGAGACGGACGCGGTTTAGTTTCCGTCCTCTCACCACGGAGGCACGGAGAAGAAGATGGAGAGATAGAGAGACGGAGAGACGGAGAGAATGAGAGATTAGCACAACCGGGCGTTCTGCATCTCTCCTTCTCTCCGTCTCTCCGTCTCTCTATCTCTCCGTCTTGATCTGCTCCCCGCTTCCCTTCCTCCAACTCGTGAAAGGTTATAGATTGTTCGGGCATGGCGACCGTTCGTGCTGCCGTGATGCCTGCTGCCAATCGACCGGTTGAGCTGCGCGAGCTTCCGTGGCCGCAGCTCGAAGACGACTCTGCCGTGCTGCGCGTGCGGTACAGCGAGGTGTGCGGGACCGACGTGCACTTGCAGCACGGGCGGTTGACGGGCGTGCCGTATCCGCTGATTCCCGGACATGTGAGCGTCGGCGTACTCGAACAAGTCCGCGGGCGGGTGACTGACGTGCACGGACGGGCGCTGCGGGAGGGGGAGGCGGTCACTTTTCTCGACGTGCATCGGACTTGCGGAGAATGCTGGTATTGCCTGGTGGCCAGGGCGTCCACGCGTTGCCCGCATCGCAAAGTGTACGGCATCACATACGGGCTGGAAGACGGTCTGGCCGGCGGATGGTGCGAGGTGGTTTACCTGCGGCCGGGCACGCGCATCCTGCCGCTGGACGGCGTGAGCATGGAGCGTTTCATGGCCGGCGGGTGCGGACTGCCCACGGCGGTACACGCGATCGAGCGGGCGGAGATCGCGCTGGGTGATACGGTGCTGGTGCTCGGTGCGGGGACGGTCGGATTGTCCGCTGTCGCGCTGGCGCGAGCGCGGGGCGCGAGTCGCGTCCTGTGCATCGGTGGGCCCGCGCGACGACTCGTTGTGGCCGAGCGCATGGGGGCCGGCGCGTGTTTCGACATCGGCGATGCTCGATCCGAGCCGCGAGCGCGAGCGAGCGGTCCTGACGATGAACGCTCAGAGTGGGTCCGCGAGCAGACCGGCGGGCGCGGGGCAGACGTGCTGATCGAAGCCACTGGTTCGCCTGCGGCCGTTGTCGAGGCCATGCGCTTTGCCCGCGACGCGGGACGAGTCGTCGTGGTCGGCCAGTATACGGATGCCGGCGAAATCACGTTCAACCCGCACCTCGACCTGAACCGCAAGCACCTCGACGTTCGCGGCTGCTGGGGTTGCGATTTTTCGCACCTGTATCGCGGGCTCGATTACCTGCGGCATGGCGTACTCGCCGCCGCGTGGGATGAGATCGAGGTGGAGAAGTTTAAGTTGGCGGATGCGCAGAAGGGGCTCGATGCGGTGGCCGCGGGCCGCGTTGTGAAGGCGCTGATCGAACCATAGGACCGCGGCAACTTGTTGCCGCAATCTGCGATAAGCCGAAGATTGCGTCAACAAGTTGACGCGGTCCTTTGTTTGGTTCTCGCGCACTCTGGATCATAATCGGTACCGTTACCACTTCTTGCCGTTTTTGCGCGTGCCGCAGATTGCGACCTCGAGGCCGAGGGCGTCGGCCATCGCGGCTTTGGCGAGCATGGCCTTGTCGGATTCTTCTACACTGTTGGCGTAGGCGACGTGGATGTGGTTGGCTTTGTGTCTGGCCATCATTTGATCGCGGGTGACGCCGTAGGTGACGGCGTGCATGATCGGCCACTGCGGCGTTGTCGCCTGCCAGCGGCGGTTTGTTTCTTCGTCCGGCAGCGCGACCACGCCGGCGCGGCCGAGGTCCATTTTCAGCCTGCCGTTTTCGATGAAGACGCGCGACCAGACGATCTCGCCGGGTTTGGAGACGCCTTTGAGCGTGCCGCCGCCGAGGCGGAAGTACATGGGCGGCTGGCGCTCGCTGGATGCACCCTGCCAGCCGCCGATGAAATGGGCGGGCGGGGCGGAGCCGCTGATGAGAAACACCCAGACGTAGTCGGGCACCGTGCCGGAGCGATCCACATCGCCCCAGCGCAGGTCGTGCAGCGTGTTTTCCGGCGGCTGGCCCATGACGGTGTGCACGCGACAGGTCATGAGCGCGTCGAGGCCGGCGCATTCATCGACTTCGTTGAAGTGCGGGAGGGGTTGACCTTCGTAGAGCATGCGCTGACCGTCGCGGCTTCGCACCGGCGGGCGATCGGCGTTGTTCAACATGCCTTCCACGAGGTCGCTGGCGGGCAGCAAGTCCTTGAGGCCCTGCTGATATTGGATGCCGATGGTGTGGCAGCCGAAGTCGTCGGCGATGCGCAGCGCGGCGATGTACATCTTGCACTGAAGGTGGATCTGCCGGTCGGTGAGGTGCTCTTCTTCGCTGGGGCCGGTGACGAATTTCATGCCGCGCTCTTCCATCCAGCGGCGGACGGCGGTGGCCTCGTCGTCGCTCGTCTGCATTGTTTCGTAGTACAGGGCGGATTGACTGAGCCGCTCCTTGTACACGCCGGTGGGGTTGAGCAGGTGATCGGGGATGATGGCGTTGAACATGCCCATGCAGCCTTCGTCGAACACGCCCATGATGGCTTTTTCGCGCTGGAGCTGCTCGGCGAGCGCTCGACCGAGACGGCGTTCGGCGGAAGGCACTTTCACATTCTTGAACCGCTTGACGTGATCGGTCTTGTGGCGGACGGAGCCCTTGTCGAGCCATCGCTTGAGATTCGCTCGGAAGCCGGGGTCGGAGAAATCCTCGCTCCAGAGCGTGGAATAGTTGACGCCGGCCTTGGTGAGCGAGCCGTTCAGGTTGAGCGTGCCGACCAGGCCCGGCCAGGTGCCGGACCAGTTGGCGACGGTGAGGATCGGGCCTTTGTGGGAGATCAAGCCCGCCAGCACGTGATGGGAATACTGCCAGACGGCTTCGGCGACGATGAGCGGGGCCTTGCGATCGATGCCTCTGAAAACCTCCAAACCCTCTTTTTGTGAGCTGATGAAACCGTGCTGCTCATGCGGCTTATAGGGATGGGCCCGCACGACGGCGTGACCGGCGTCGGCGACGGCCTGCGCGAGGGCCTCCTCGATCTTCTGCTGCTCCGGCCAGCATTTCTGGTTGGCGGACAGCCGCAGGTCGCCATTGGCGATCAACTGGACCTGTTTTTTCTTAAGTTTGGGGGGCTTTGATAATTTGGGAATGTCGTAAGCGGCCATTTTGAGGGGTTCCCTCCAAATTACGAGGATACTGTCGCTGGATTTCGGTGAATAGTTCTAATGTGTGCGTGGAACCCGTGCAAGATGCCCCGGCGGTGCACGTGTGCTTTGTCTCAGCGCGTCATCGTGAGAATCGCGACGGTTTACTGCCGTAAATGCGTCAACCAGTTGACGCGGTCCTGGTGATCAGAGACTTTCCTCCCGCCGGATCACGTTGCCGAGATGGAGGCGATAGACGACGTTTGGAGGTAAATACGGGTAACGATAGATGCCCGGCGGCAGGTCGGCGCAGAGCACGTACACGTCTTCGTCAGCGATGCGGCAGCGGGCGACGGCGTGTTTCTGGCCCTCCATGCTGAAGGCGGCCGCCAGCTTGAAATCGGTTACGGCTTCACCCGGCGCGACTTTGGCCAGCATCTCCCGCGTTCGCTGCTCGACATCGGGCGGCAATTCTTCGAGCGGTACGCGCGCGATGCTCATCACCAGCATGAAGCGCGTGCCCAGGTGCAGGCTGTAGAGTTCGTCCGGCGAAAGGCTCCACGCGGGATAGTAGTTGGGTTCGGTCTGACCGGCGACGACGTGATAGGTTTCGGGGGCGGTGCCACCGATCGCCGCCTGGAAGGAGAAGATGCTGACCGGACCTTCGCCTTCCAGAACGCGCTCGTTGAAGCGGCCGAGGAGGGTCAGTTCCGCCGGTGCGGCCGGGCCTAACTGCTTCCGCAGAAACTCGCGGGCCATTTGCTCGTGATCGTCGTCGGCCATTCTTCAGATGGTAGGCTTTGCCGGAGTGCGGGTAAACCGCGACGATGAAATGCGATCCGGCCGCGAGGCGGGAGCGGGCGGTGGGTGAAGTCTCGCCGCCGCTATAACCGTGGCTGCGCTGCCGAGCAATGCGAGCAGCGTGAACGCCCACTCGTAATCGGCGCTGTGAGAGCGGGCCTGCCAGTATTCCTCGTGAAGGGGGCGAATGGTTTCGTTGAAACTCTTCACGGCGCTGCGCTGCTCGGGCGGCAGAGCGGTCAAAGCCCGGTTGTATTCTCGGCGGGCCTGCTGCTCGAACGACGTCCAGCCGCCCGGCGGCATGGTGAGCCACAGCGGCCAGGTGATCTGGGCGGTAGCCACCGCCGCAAGTATCAACAGGCCCGGCCAGAAGCGAGGCCACAGCATGGCCGCTGTGAGCAGGAAGGGCAGGACCAGGAGCAGATACCGCTCGTGTACGCGGGTGGGCAGCATGACGAAGGCCAGCAGCGTCAAGGCGGCGAAGACAATCAGCAATCGCGGTTCACGGCGGAATCGCCACGCCCAGAGGAATGCGGCGGCCAAGCCCACCATGAGCAGGACCTTGCCCCAGGCATCCCTGGTCAGGCCGAGCCAGCGAGCGGCGGGATCGGCGGCGTCCGCGAGCAATAGATCCAAATACCAGATATTGAAGGCAAACAAGGTGGTTTTGTCGCTGTAAGCATCGACCAGGTTTTCGACGTAGCCGGCCCGCCACCAGGCGGCGCCGCTGTGAAGCGTGAAGGGCAAGGCGATCACGAATAACCCCGCCGCCGCCAGGATCAGCGACAGCAGCGGCTTCCAGACGGGGCGAACGAGGAGCAGCGAAGCGGCCCATACAGGCGCGAGCAGGACCGCCTGCGGTTTGAGTCCCGCGGCCACGCCGTACAGCACAGCGGCCAGCAGCCAACGATGCGCGAGCATGGCCCACAGCATCCACACCGCCGGCGCCAGTACGACGGAGTCCATCTGCCCCCACAGAACCGAATCCCACCACAATGGCGGAAGCAGCAGCGCCAACAGATAAGTCCAGCGCACGCCCCGGCCGGGCTCGTAGCGGCGGCCCCCTGTGGCCACCGACGCTGGCCACGGGGGGCCAGCGCTACACAAACGCACGATGGCGGCGCAGCCGGCGGCCAAGGCGAAATCGGCGAGGATGCTCCAACTCTCGAAGACCGCGCGGGAGGTGATGGTGTTAATCAGGCGGTCCGAGCTGACGAGCTTGAAGACCGCGCCGGAGATGCCCAGCAGCACGGCGGCGAGCGGCGGATAGTTGCACAGCCGATCGAAAGCCCGCTGCGTGATCGACCATTTGCCGTCCTCGTAAACACGCACATCCCATCGGGGCGGCGGATGATCGTAGAGCGTGAGCAGGCCGTGGTCGGCCGCCTGTATGCCCCAGCGGACAAAGTCATCGTGATCTGGCATGTAGCCGTAGCGCGGGGCCAGCGGCAGAAGCGCGACACGAAGGGCCAGACCCGCCAGTGTGGCGGCAATCCAGAACCAATGCCTGCGAGCAGGCGGCATCGACGGGTCGGCAGGCATGGCACTCCATTGGAAGGTGGGAGACGCATGTTGTCCAGGTAGATGCTTTCACGCGGGGCGTGAATCCTTGATGAGTGAGGCGTCGCGCGGTTTACAAACCGCGGCTCAACATCGCGTGGTCTTCAACCGTCCTGGTCAGGAATTGACGCAGTTGGTGTCGAGTGGATTGTTCTGACCACTGTAACAGCGCTGGAACAGGCCGAAGTCGGAGTGGTCGTTATCGCCGTCCTGATCGAGGTCGGCGTCCTGGCAGGCGGGGTCGGGTTGCGGGACCTCGGGCCCGAGGCGGCAATCCTTGAGATGATCGAAATCGTCGGCATCCACGTCGCCGTCGCCGTCGAAGTCAGCGGGCACGGTCGGCGGGCAACCGAACGAATCGACTGTGACGCCGGGGATGGTGTTGGGACAGTCGTCAAGACAATCGGGTACGCCGTCTCCGTCGGTATCGGGGCTGCTGACGGTGAAGTTCTTCTGGCAGGTTACGCTGTTGTTGGCGGCGTCTTTGACGGTGATGGTGACGGTGGTGTTGCCCAGGCCGACGAATGTGCCGGCCGTCGGGCTTTGCGTCTTGGTCAGCGAGCCGCTGGGCGTGCAGTTGTCCGTGGCGGTCACATCACCCAGCATGTTCGGCACGGGGGCCTGACAGTTCGCACCAGCGGTTGCGGAGGCATTCGCGCCGCACGCTGTGATGTTCGGGGCGGTGGCGTCGTTCACGGTGAAGGTCTTCTGGCAGGTCGCGCTGTTGTTAGCGGCATCTTTTACGGTGATGGTGACGGTGGTATTGCCCAGGCCGACGAATGTGCCGGCCGTCGGGCTTTGCGTTTTGGTCAGCGAGCCGGCCGCCGTGCAGTTGTCGGTCGCGGTTACGTCACCGAGCATGTTCGGTACGGCCGCCTGGCAACTGGCGTTTGCGGATGCGGAGGCATTTGCGCCGCAGGACGTGATGCTCGGGGCAGTGGTATCGTTCACGGTGAAGGTCTTCTGGCAGGTCGCGCTGTTGTTAGCGGCATCTTTTACGGTGATGGTGACGGTGGTATTGCCCAGGCCGACGAATGTGCCGGCCGTCGGGCTTTGCGTTTTGGTCAGCGAGCCGGCCGCCGTGCAGTTGTCGGTCGCGGTTACGTCACCGAGCATGTTCGGTACGGCCGCCTGGCAACTGGCGTTTGCGGATGCGGAAGCATTCGCGCCGCAGGAAGTGATGGTCGGCGGCAGCGTGTCGGGGCTGCACGCGCTGGTCACCGTCAGGATGCCGGAGGAGCTGGTGAGCGACTGGCCGTCCGGGTTGGTCACGGTCACGGTCTGTGCCCCGGTGGCTGCGCTCACTGTGGAGATATTCAGCGTGACATGCGTCGGATCGGTATAAGTGACGCTGTTGACTAACACGCCGCCGCTGACGGCGGCACCGATGCGGCAGGCGAAACCGGCGCCGGGATCGTAGAAGCCTGAGCCATCAATTTGCGTGCCCGTGATGGTGACGTTCACGGAAGCCTGTCCCTGCGCGACGGTGGGCGGGTTCGCGCTGGCGGGGGTGGCGGGCGGCGGGGCCAGCAATTTCACCACGCGCACGCCGTAAGAGTTGGTCGCGTTGCAGAATTCCTGAATCGTCCACATGGTCATGTCGTCGCAGGGGTCGAGGCTGGTGTAGGAATAATCGCCCCAGCGGCGGCCGTAGGGGCCTCCCGGATCACTGGACGGGTTATACGCGGTAGTGGCGGTGGTATAGAGCACAGGCGTTCGGAGCGTGCCGAGTGCATCGGTGCCGAGCCGGCCGACGGTTGCAGCGTTGGCATATTCGTTCGTGCCGGCGGCGCTGCAGCCCAGGGCCATGTGTCCCTGACCGGAAACCATCACCGATGGGATCCAGTAATTGCGTTCATCGAAGGTGTTGGTGCCGGTGATGGTCGAGAGGGTGCCCGTCTGGACGACGCTGGGGGTTTGGCCCGTGGGGATGCCGGTCAGCTCATACCATCGGCAGCCGTTGCGGGTGGCACCCGAGGTGACGGCCGCCCCGGAGTTGTTGACGCCGATATTGTGGGCGGTCCACAGCCGGCCGTTCCGCAGACAGGCGTTCATCAACCGCCAGTCGAGGGCATCCAGATAACCGTTGCTGCCTCCGGTGTTACCCAGATGGCGAACGGTGATCGGCTGCGATGTCAAATTGGTGGAGATGGACACATTTCCAGAGATGGAGGGCGTTCCGGCGGGATTGCTGATCCGTCGAAGTGCAAGCCGTCCGTAGAACTGGCCATCCACGCCGATGAAGTATCCTTCGGCAGCCGCTGGATCAAAGTTGTCGACGCCCTGGGGGGTATAGGGCCCGGCCCCGGAGCCGCTCATCAGCTTGCGAAACGCGGTCACCACGATCGGCCCGGCACCGAGTATGGAGCTTTTGCGAACGACGAAGCCGGTGGTGTTGTAAAAGTCTCCCAGGCCGGTGGTGTTGAACACGTTGACGCCGATGTAGAGGGCGTTGGCGTCGATGCCGAGGGTCGGGTAGTCCGCGAATTTGTTGGAATCGCCGGCCGGCGAAGCGAGATCATGCTGGAACTGAAAGAAGGTCCAGACGGTGCTCCCGGTGATGGTGCTGGTGTTGCTGACCGCGATGAGGACGCGGTTGGGCAGCAGGCCGGCCTGACCGGGGACATCGATGATGATGATGAACCACCGGCCGGAGAGGCGGTCGTAGCGGATGCGCGGGTCGCTGGTGAAATTGTTGGCGGTCGGCGGAGTCATGACCGAGTTGAAGAACACATCGGGATCGACGTTGAGCACGCCGTCGGCGATTCCGGTGGTCTTGTTGAAGCTTCGGATGCGTCCGTTGACGGCGACGATGAATTGCGTGGGCCCGGCAGCGCCCATGCTGTCGGGGGGGAATGCGCCGGTGTCGGCCAGTGTGGCGCCGGTGAAGTTGATGCCGAGGGTTTGCGGGGCGAGCGGTTCGACGGGTGCTTCGCCGCCGGTGTCCTGGCCGGGTGCCTGGGCGTTGGGCGGCAGGAGTTCGCGGCTGATCCGGTATCGGGGGCGGATGCCTTGGCTTTCATCGCGTTCGGGTCGTCCGGCCTGGTGCTGTTCCTGGCGGGCCATCATGTCTTCGGTGGTCTCGCTGGTTCCGGGAGCGCCGGCGGCGGGCGTGCCGATGGTTTCGGTCTCCGCCGCGGTGGATCGCGCAGCGGCCGTGTTAAAGAGGAGTGCGGCCATCGCGATCAGGCAGGCGCGCGTTGGGCTATGGCCGCCGCGCAAGCTTTCCCTGCGGCGATTTTGCCGGGCGCGAGATGAAATGCGTTGGATCAGAGAAGCTCCTTTTCCCCGCGTTGAATGATAAGAGAGTATATCCGCCTTAAGCTTAAATCTCAACGGAAAAAAACATTGTCCTTGTCACTATAGGGGAGCCGTTTTGCGCGTCTGTGCCAATAATCCGCGCCGGGAGAGGCGCTGCTGAGCAATGTGCGACATCTCATTCGCTCTTTTGCCACACCGCGCGGGTACGCTTATGATCCACTCGGCTCGAGGTCATTGTCGGCGTGGGATGTGAATTGTGCCCGCCAGGCTTGTCCGGTGAGATTCATCCGCCAGGATCGGCCACCGTGTTGACCGGTGGCTTTCTTTGCCACCCAAAGGAACTAATCGGATGCGCGTGGTTTTCTTCGGATCGGGTGAGTTTGCGGTGCCTAGCCTGCGGTGGCTGATCAACAGCGCGCATGAGGTCGTAGCGGTGGTGACGCAGCCGGATCGGCTGGCGGGGCGGGGGAAGAATTTGCAGCCTACTCCGGTGGCGCTCAATGCGGTGGAACACGCGCTGCCGGTGGAGCGATGTGAGGATGTGAACGAAGAGAGGTTCGTTGCGAAGATGCGGGGGCTGGGCGCGGACATCGGTGTGGTCATCGCCTTCGGGCAGAAGCTGCTGGGGCCGCTGCGGTCGGCGTTTGCGAGTGAGTGCATCAATCTGCACGCTTCGCTGCTGCCGAAGTTTCGCGGGGCGGCGCCGATTCCGGCGGCGATTCTGGCGGGCGAACAGAGCACCGGCGTGACCGCGTTCCGGCTCATCGACATGATGGATGCGGGGCCGATCCTGGTTCAGCGGCAGACGGTGATCGCGTCCACGGAGACGGCGGGGGAGTTGCACGAGCGGCTGTCGCGGATCGCGTGCGATACGCTGGATACGACGCTGCGGCTGCATGTCGATGATGCGCTGCCGGCGGGCGTGCCGCAGGAGGAGTCGCAGGCGACGCATGCTCCGAAACTCACCAAGGCGGACGGCTATTTGAGATTTGACGAGACGGCCGAGCAGTTGGCGCGGCGATGCCGGGCGATGTGGCCGTGGCCAGGCGCGCGGTGCCGGTATGTCGCGGCGGACGGGCGAAGTGAGGAGATCGCGATTGCGACGGCAACGGCCGTGCCGTCCGTGAGCGGGGGGACGCCGGGCACGATCACGGATGTGCTGACGGTGGCGACGGCTGCGGGGGCGCTGGAGATTCACAGCCTCCAGCCTGCGGGAAAGCGGGTGATGAGCTGGCAGGATTTTGTGAATGGGCGGCATGTGCGGGCGGAGGAGCGGATGGAACGGATAGAGGGAGAGATGGAGAGACGGAGAGATGGAGAGAGGGGGAGAGGGGGAGAAAGATGATTCAGGCGTTTCGTTCGATTTGTGGATTCTATTTCCTTCTGATGACGGTGTCGTTTGTTCGCGCGGGGGATAAACCTCGCTTCGTGGAGATTTCCTGCGAGGTGCTGGAGGACAAGATTCGCGGGGGATTGCTCGCTCAGATTCTGGGGAATTTGAACGGCTTGCCGCACGAGATGAAATACATTGACGAGCCGGGAAATGTGGAGACTTACACGCCGAGTCTGCCGGAAGGGGCGTGGACCGACGATGACACGGATATCGAGTGGGTCTACCTGGTCGAGATGCAGCGGAGCGGGAAGCGGCTGCTGTCGTACGATCGGATTCGCGAACTGTGGCAGCGGCATATCAATCGGCGGATCTGGTGCGCGAACCATTATGCGCGGCAGTTGATGGAGATCGGCATCGCACCGCCGCTGACCGGGCGGGTGGCGCTGAATCCGTGGTCGGATTTCAATATCTCCGGGCAGTTCATCTGTGAATCTTTTGGGCTGATCTCGCCAGGCATGCCGCGGACGGCGGCGGATACGGCGCTGCACTATACGCATGTGACGATTGAGGGTGAGCCGGCGCAGGCGACGCAGCTCTTTGCGACGATGATCGCGACGGCGTTTCTGGTTGATGATGCTGCTCCAACGGCGAAATCACTCGATCGGATCGTTGACGCGGGTTTAGCGGCCGTCGATCCCAAGAGTGAAATTCACCAGATCGTTACGCAGGTACGGCAGTGGTGTCGTGAAAACCCGTCGGATTGGAAGAAGACGCGCGCGCTCGTCAAGGCGGCGTACTCGCACCACAACGGGGAGATGCGCGATCGGAACGGGTACGAACTGAATACCGCTTCGACGATCGCGGCGCTGCTTTACGGCGGCGGGGACTTCGTGGAGACGCTTCGGCTGGCGTTCAATTTTGGATGGGACGCGGACAATAATGCGGCGACGAGCGCGACGATCGTCGGCGTCATGCGCGGCCGGCGCTGGATGGACCGGCAGGGGTGGGACATTCGCGATGTGTACAAGAACATCAGCCGCGACGAGATGCCGAACGACGAGACGATTACGCGGTTTGGCGACCGGCTGGTGGAGGTTGCGGGCCGGGTGATCATCGAGCGCGGGGGTGAACTGCACGCACCGAAGGGCCGGCGCGTTTACCGGATTCGCGTTGAAGAGCCGGTGAATGTGGAACCGCTCACCAACCTGAAAGATGAGGCCAAACAGCTCGCATCCGATCTGAGGCCGTGGATCGACTACTCCTATCTCACCAGTCCGGAAGCCAAGCGCCGGGCGGGGGCGGCATACCTGGCGATCTGTCTGGATTACGCGGAGGAGCTGAGGCAAAAACGCCCACAGCAATGGCAACAAGCGCTGGAGGCACTGGAGCAGTTCGGGCAGTTGCGGGATGCGCTGTTCAGTGCACCAACTCCGGCCGGTGAAGTGTTGAAACAGAAAGCGCGGGCCGCGGGACTGATTGAGAAAGCCGAAAGTCGAAAGTCGAAAGTCGAAACGAAACCGGAAAGTCAAAAAGCGAAAGACGAAAACCAGTAATGCAGTTTCTTGTTTTTGCCGCTTTTGCGATTGTGTTGAGTGTGCCGGAGGACGGTCCGCCCTGGGCGACGATTACATCTCAGGCGGGGACGTGGGCGATGGTGTTGGGTCAGATGGTTCTGGTCGCGGCGGCGGGAGCGGTCTGCACGCGGTTGGTGAAGGCGCGGCTGGAACGCGACCCGGCGTGGCTGCCGAGTGCGCAGCGGCGACTCGGCCAGGGGAATGCGGCCGTTCGCGCGATCCTGCTGGCGGGGCTGATTACCAGCGTCTACGGAACACAGTGGGTGCAGATGGTGCGTAGCTGGCGCGTGCGATTGCCGGGATACGGCGCCGTACCGGTCCAGTCGATCTGGGGATTGGACGAGCTGCTCGTCCTGCTGCCTTTCTTTATCGCGATTGTGGTCGCGTGGGTCGCGCTTTATCCGGCGGATCGGGCGATTCGACAGGTGGCGGTCGAGCTGCGGTTGTGGGCATCGGTGCCGCCTCGACCGGTGTGGCGGCTGCGGCAGTTTCTCAGTTTCAACCTGCGGCAGCATGTGCTGATTATCCTGATCCCGATGATCCCGATTGTGATCGCCAATGATTTCGCATTCGCGTACCGCCGGGAGATACAACGCGCGACGGGGCTGGCGTGGGCGGACCAGGTGGTGCTGGTGGTGATGGCGGGGATTGTGTTCGTGCTCGCGCCTGTCGTTCTGAGGTACATCTGGCACACGCGGATCCTGCCGCCGGGCGAGCTGCGCGACCGGCTGGAGGAGCTTTGCCGGCGGATCGGCCTGAAGTATCGCCGCATTCTGATCTGGGAGAGCGACGGGATGGTGATTAACGCGGCGGTGATGGGGTTGCTGCGGCCGGTGCGGTACATCCTGCTGTCGGACGGTCTGCTGGAGATGATGGACGATCAGAAGATCGAAGCCGTGTTCGGGCATGAAGCGGGGCACGTCAAGCATCGGCACATCGAGTTCTACCTGCTGTTTGCGGTGTTCAGCATGTTGATCGTCGGCGGCGTCTTCGAGCTGGTGCGGGTGGCGGCGATGTACTGGCCGGCGTTGTTTCCGCAGGGACGTGAGTTGTACGACTATCTACAGGTCGGCGCGGTGGGAACGATCATCCTGGTATGGGGGATCGGCTTCGGTTTCATCTCGCGGCGGTTCGAGTGGCAGGCGGACCTGTTCGGAGCGCGGACGGTGACGCCGTCGCCGGAGGCCTGCGATCAGCCGTGCTTCCTGCATGGGACGGCGCTGCGGCAACCGGTCGTGATGATGCCCGACGGGGGGAATGGTATTGATCCTGTCGAAAGCGCCGTCGCCAATAGCCCGACCTCCGTCATAAGGTACGCTCCGTCCGAGAATGCGGTCTGCGCGACAGCCGCCGGGGTGTTCGCGGAGGCACTTCACCGGATCGCGGTGCTGAACGGGATCGCGGTGGATGCGCGAAGCTGGCGGCATTCGAGCATCGCCAACCGGATGCGCCTGCTGAAACAATATGCGCACGATCCGGCGGGCAGCGCCCGGCTCGAACGGGTGGTGATCGTGATCAAGGTGCTGCTGGTGGTGGGTACGGTCATCGGGTTGGGCGTGGGGGTGTGGCTTTATTGGCCGCGTTGAATGCTATTGCCGTGCGGCTTTTCAAGCCGCTGTCCCATCACCGGAACGTGATGCCGGGGTAGATGAAGACGTCGAGGAGAGTCGGCGTCAAATACTGATCGAGCGGCGGGCAGAATACGGGGCCATTGTCGGGGGTGGTAGTCTGCGCGTTCAGGATGGAGCTGAGTCCCAGAACGACAAGGCCGGCCTTAACGGCCAGATCACGGAAGCGAGTCATCATCATCTCGGCGGAGGAGTCGCCGGATCATCGCGGCGACTCCCTCCCACTCAACTGCGGCCTCTTGCGCTGCTTCCCCTTCGCGCCAATCCGAGCCCTTCTACAGGATACCGGCAGGCGGCGTCAAGCCGATCACCCTATTTCCGGGGAGAAAATATGTGGCGTGCATGGCGTATCTGATCGGCCTTATTTTTCTTCAAGTCGTTTTGCCACAACGCTTTATTGCGTTCGACATACGCCCGTCCGGTCCTTCGACGGGCTGCTTCACACCGTCCGATAACCATCAAGAGGGCAGAAGTTCCAGCCAGGGAGGGGCGTTCCGGCCGGCGCCGGTCGGCCGGAGCGATGGCCGCGTTGTGCTCCAGGGGTGCGGCCGCAGATCGGTGGTAATGGGAGGGGACATGGGGCAATGCGACGCGGGGGATTCTCTCGACGGGCAGTCCACCGCACCTGAGCCGGTACCGGCCGCGGTCCGGCCCATTATTCCGCTGCTGCCGTATCAGCGGGCGGACGTGGAATCGGGGGCGCGGTTCAGTTGGTGCTGCTGGTCGCGGCAGATCGGGAAGAGTTTTACCAAGTCACTTCGGCGGGTGCTGCGGGGGATCGAACGGCGGCGGACGCAGGTGTTCCTCTCGGCGGGTGAGCGGCAGAGTCGCGAACTCATGCTCAAGGTCCAGCAGCATTGCCGGGCGTTGAACATCGCGTGTCATGGGAGCACCCAGGAAAAAGCAGGGGGCGGGTTACGCCGCAAGCGGCTTGAGTTGTTGTTGCCGAACGGCGTGCGGGTGATCGGATTGCCGGCCAATCCGCAGACGGCGCGCGGGTTTACCGGGGACGTGTTTCTCGACGAGTTCGCCATGCACCGCGAGGACCGGGAGATCTGGGCGGCGGTGTTCCCGACTGTCCTGCGGGGCGAGGGCGAGCTGGACGTGGCTTCGACGCCGAAGGGGCGGGACAACCTGTTTGCCGAGCTGCGGGAGAACGCGCAGTTTCATCATTCGCTGGTCACGCTGGACGATGCGATCGTTGCGGGGTTGAAGATCGACGCGGAGGCGATCCGGCGATCGATGAATGATGACGAGCTTTATCGGCAGGAGTTCGGGTGCGAGTTTCTGGATGAGTCGTCGGCGTTTCTGACGTACGAGCAGATCAAGCGGGTGGAGGATGCGGGACTGGACAAGGCGTTCGACCTGGCAGCGCTTTCTGGATTCGCGAAGAGGCAAGCCGGTTTCGGGGGATTGTATGTCGGCGTGGATATCGGGCGGGTGCGGGATTTGACGGTGATGTGGGTGGTGGAGCGCGTGGAGGGGGCGAGCGGGAGAGAGGGAGAGGGGGAGACGGCGCGATGGGGCAACGGTGACGTACTGGTGACGCGTGGGGTGCGGGAGTCTTTGGGTGAGCCGTTTCGCGAGCAATGGGTGGCGCTGCGCGAGCTGTTGTCGTTGCGCGGAGTACGACGATGTTGCATCGATGCGGGCGGGATGGGGATGCCGCTGGCGGAGGCGGCGGTGGAAGCGTTCGGTGCGTCGCGGGTGGAGGCGGTGACGTTTACGGCGGCGGTGAAGGATGAGCTGGCGAGCCGGCTGCGGATGCGCGTCGAGGAGGGGACGATCCGGATTCCGGTCGATGAGTCGATCCGCAACGACTGGCATTCAGTTCGGCGGTCGGTGACTTCAGCGGGTCCGGCGCGGTATGAGGCGGGGCGCGGGAGTGCGGGGCATGCGGACCGGTTCTGGGCGGCTTGTCTGGCGGTGCGGGCGGCGGGAACCGGCGCGGGGTGTATCGAGTCCGTGCGCGGGACGGCACTGAGGTTTGTTCGAGAGGGTGTCTGGTGATTAGAGGGGGAGAGTGGGAGACGAGGAGACGGAGAGATGGAGAGACGGAGAGATGGAGCGATTGAGAGATTTCAGATTTGAGATTGGAGATTTCAAAACGATGAGAGGTGAGCGATGGGGATTTTGAGTCGGGTGGTGAATGCGGTTCGGCGGCGGGGGGATGAGGTGGAGCGGCCTCGGCCGGGGCAGGTGGTGCAGCCGCTGGCTGCGGATCGGTGGCGGGAATATCCGGCGGACGGGCTGACGCCATCGCGGTTGATTGCGATCCTGCGATCGGCCGATGAGGGGGACGTCGGGCAGGCCATGGCGCTGTTCGAGCAGATGGAAGAGAAGGACCCTCATCTCTATAGCGTGGCAAATACCCGACGACTGGCGGTGACGGGGCTGCGCTGGCAGATCGTGTCGGCGGCGGAAATGACTGAGGGTGTGGATCGGGCGGCGGCGGATGAGGCGGCGGCGCATTGCCGCGAGGTGCTGGCGGGGATCGAGCGGTTCGATGAGGTGTTGCAGCATCTCTCGCTGGCCATGGGGCGGAACATCGCGCTGGCGGAGAACGTGTGGGAGGCGGACGGGGAGGGGCTGCGGCTGGTGGATATGGTGCCGGTGCATTTCGATCGGCTGGCGTTCGATGAAATGGGCAGCCCGCGCGTGCTGACGGCGGATGAGCCGTTCGAGGGGATGGCGCTGCCGCCGAACAAATTCGTGGTGCATACGCCGCACGCGGTGTCGGGGCATCCGATGCGCGGCGGGCTGCTGCGGGCGAGCGGCATCGCGTACCTGGGCAAATACTTCGCGATGAAGGACTGGATGGTGTTCGCGGAGGTGTTCGGGATGCCGGTGCGGATCGCGCGGTACGAGCCGTCGGCGACGCCGGAAGAGAAGCGCGAGCTGCTGACGATGCTGCAATCGCTGGGGTCGGATGCGGCGGGGATCTTCAGCAAAGCCGTGGAGCTACAGTTGCTGGAGGCGGGGCGCGGGGCGGTGCCGCCGCCGTTCGAGAACATCTGCGACTTCTTCAATCGCGAGTTGAGCAAGGCGTGGCTGGGGCAGACGTTGACGGTGGAGTTGCAAAGCGGCGGCGGCGGATCAAATGCGACGGGCCCGCGGGTACACAACGAGGTGCGGCTGGATCTGCGGCAGGACGACATCGTGAAGGAAGGGCGGACGATCCGGCGCGATGTGCTGGGGCCGATCGCGCGGATGCGGTTCGGGGCGGACGCGCCCGTTCCCTTTTTAAAGAGGCATTTGGAGCCTCCGCGCGATCTTCGCGAGCTGGCGGACGTGCTGAACGTGGCGGTGAACGATCTGCGGATGCAGGTGCCGGCGCGGTGGGCGCATGAAGCGCTGGGCATACCGGTGATTCAAGATGCTATCGGACCGGTGAGAGGGAGGGCATCGGCGTCGTGATGCGTTTGCGGGACGCCGGGCACGAAAGTGAAAAAGTGGGAAGGTGCGAAAGTGGGAAAGTGACACCGATCCGCCTTGCATACCAACCGATGACTGTCTAAAATAACTCTCTACGTCGTCAGAAGATGCGTCTCTTCCGGGGATTCCCGCCGGCGGCGGAATCTGCGGGGACAGGGCACTTCCGCTTCAGTCGCAAGGTGGGGCGATCGTCGATGACCGCGATCCTCGGAGTTTCTGCATTTTACCATGACAGCGCCGCCGCGATCGTGGTGGACGGCGAGATCGTCGCCGCCGCGCAGGAGGAGCGGTTCACCCGCAAGAAGCACGACGCCGGCTTCCCGCAGAACGCGGTCGAATACTGTATGAAGCAGGCCGGCCTCTCGCCGGACCAACTCGACTATATCGCTTTCTACGACAAACCGCTGACCAAATTCGAGCGGCTCATCGAGACGTATGTCGCGTTCGCGCCGCGCGGTTTTCGCAGCTTCTGCATGGCCATGCCACTCTGGCTCAAAGAGAAGCTGCACATGCGGAAGACACTGCGTGGGGCGGTGAAGGGAGCGGAGCGCGCCCGGCTCATCTTCACCGATCATCACGAGAGTCATGCGGCCAGCGCGTTTTTTCCCAGCCCGTTCCAGCGGGCGGCGATCCTGACGGTGGACGGCGTCGGCGAGTGGAGCACGGCGACGTACGGCGCCGGCGAAGACAACCACATCCAACTCACGCATCAGCTCCAGTTCCCGCACTCGCTGGGCCTGCTGTATTCGGCGTTCACGTATTACTGCGGGTTCAAGGTGAACAGCGGCGAGTACAAGCTGATGGGCCTGGCGCCCTACGGCCGGCCGATCTACGCCGACTTGATCTACAAGCACCTTGTCGATCTCAAGCCCGACGGCAGCCTGTGGATGAACATGGATTATTTCAACTACTGCCAGGGCCTGACGATGACCAACGCCCGCTTCCACGAGTTGTTCGGCGGCGAGCCGCGGTCGCCGGAATCGGATCTCGAACAGAAGCATATGGACCTTGCAGCTAGTATTCAGCAGGTTACGGAAGAAGCGATCATGCGCATGGGCCGGCACATCCACCAGCAGACGGGGATGAAGCACCTGGTGCTGGCGGGCGGCGTGGCGCTGAACTGCGTGGCCAACGGCAAGCTGCTGCGGGAAGGGCCGTTCGAGAACATCTGGATCCAGCCGGCGGCGGGCGATGCGGGCGGGGCGCTGGGGGCGGCGCTGTTTGTCTGGTACCAGTTGCTGGACCACCCGCGGCGCGCACAGCCCGGCGATACGCAGCGGGGGAGCCTCATCGGTCCGGCGTTTTCCAACGATGAGATCAAACGCTTCCTGCGCGAAACGGGAACCGAGTATCAGCAATTCCCGGACGAAGCGGACCTGCTGGACACGGTCGCGGGGTACCTGGCCGAAGGCAAGATCATCGGGTGGTTTCAGGGGCGGATGGAGTTCGGGCCGCGGGCGCTGGGATCGCGGAGCATCCTGGGCGATCCGCGCAATTCCACGATGCAGGCCACGATGAACCTCAAGATCAAGTTCCGCGAGAGCTTCCGGCCGTTTGCGCCGATCGTGATGGAAGAGGAAGCCCGCGAGTGGTTTGAGATGAAGCCGGATGAAACCAGCCCCTACATGCTGCTGGTCGAGCCGGTCCGGCGGGAACAGCGGGTCAAGATTTCCGACGATCAGCTTCGCATCATGCAGGACGATCCTGACCTGCGGCACCGCGTGAATGTCGTGCGGTCCACCATCCCGGCGGTGACGCACGTGGACTACAGCGCGCGGCTTCAGACGGTGGATTCGGTGCGCAACCCGCGGCTGCACGCGCTGCTGAAGCGGTTTCATGCGCTGACCGGCTGCCCTGTACTGGTAAATACCAGCTTTAACGTTCGCGGCGAGCCGATCGTGTGTACGCCGCAGGACGCTTACCGGTGTTTCCTGGGCACGGACATGGATATTCTGGTGCTGGAGAATGCCGTGCTGGTGAAAGAGAACGTCGCACAGCTCGTCGATGCGGGCGCGCGCGAGGCTTACCTGGCCCAGTTCCAGTTGGATTGATCGCGATGCAATGGTCTGACATTCCACGCAATCCTTCGACTCGAATGCTGCGGCAGTTCGCCGCGATGTGCCTGATCTTTTTTCTCGGCATGGCCGCCTGGCAGGGACTGGTCAAGCATCACACCACTGTAGCGGTCATCTGCGCGGTTCTCGGCCTGGTGCTGGGACCTGTTGGATTGATTCGGCCTCAAAGTTTGAAACCGATCTTTGTGGGCTGGATGTACTTGGCGTTTCCCATCGGCTGGGTCGTTTCGCACGTCGTTCTGGGCGTGCTCTTCTACGGACTGTTCACTCCCGTGGGCCTGGTGTTCCGGTTGATGGGCAGAGACACCCTTGTGCTACGGAGGCCAGAGGCGGCTGCGTCCTATTGGGTGCCCAAACCGATCGCCACGGATAAGCGGCGATACTTCAGTCAGTTCTAACGCCGGGGGCAAAACACTTGAGCCGCATGGCCCCAGCCGATCCGCCTCGTCCGGAACTCTCACCACCCAAGTCACCACCGCGGAGTCGGACGCTCGCCCTGCTTCTGTGCGCGGCGCCGCTTCTTTATCTCTACATTGTGTTCGGCGGAATCTTCGCGCGGTCGCAGGTGCCGGTCATCCTCGGGCGCTATTCTCCCTTTCTGGCGGCGTTCAACGCCTGGAACCTCTTTCTCTGTGTGCTTTTCATTACCGGATATGCCCGATTCTGGCGTATATGTCTCGAAGGTTTTTATATCGCGGTGGTCGCCAGTACGTTCGTCGCCCCCTTCAACGGCGAGCTGAACCAGATGGCCGGTCTGACGCTGGCGCTGCCGCTGATCCGCCTGTTCGCGTGCATCGGCCTGCTGCTGGTCGAATTCGAGCGTTACCGCCGGTCGCGCCGCCCGCCTTCCGGGCTGATCCTGGGTCTGGCTGCTATCGTGGCGACCTTCACCGTGATCGACTTCGGGCTGGCCGGGTATGAGGCCGTGTCGGCGCGGGAGACGCGCACGTCAAAGGCCAATCCCAAGTATCGCGATGACTACGTCCTCGCAGACATCACCCCACAGGATATTGTACTGGTAGGAGACTCTTTCGTCTGGGGCCAGGGGGTAAAGAAAGAGGAGCGGTTCGGCGACCGGCTGGAACAGTCCTGCGCCCACTCCGGCCGGCAGACGAAAGTCTACAGCCTCGGCACGGTCGGCGACGGCCCCGCACAGTACATTCGCGACATGCAGGAGCTCCCCGGACAGGTCCGTGCCGGGCGGGTCGTCCTGGCTTTCTACATGAACGACATGCCGCCGATCCCCAGCGGGCAAGACCTGGTCATGGGTCTGTGCACCGTTCTGCGGCGCAGCTCGATGACACTCGGGCTGATCGGAGACAAGCTCGCCAAGTTGTTTGTCCCGGACATCGACGCTTATCACGACTTCGTCGTCCGGTGTTACGACCATAAGCATCCGACTTTCCAGACGCGCTGGGGGCAGTTGCAATCGCAGCTCACCGAGTTTCAGCAGCTTGCGGCCAGGCATTGCGAGCGCCAGCCGTTGTTTGTAATTCTGCCGCTGGTCGTGGATTATCATGGTTATCCGCTGGAGCAGGCGCACCATGAGCTGGCCGAATTGGCCATCCAATGCGGGTACGAGCCGCTGGACCTTTTGCCGGCGTTCCGCGATAAACTGGGGGATGGGACGCCGTACCGGGTCGGCCCGAACGAAAATCACTTCGATGCGCGCGGGCATCGGCTGGTGGCCGAAGCGCTGTGGGAAAAACTCGGGCAGCCGGGCGCGTCCAGGCCGGCGGGTTGAGCGCGTTTGTTGACGTTATACTGATAGCACGCTGGTGCATCCTGAATTCGGTGGCGGGACAGGGTGGCATGGGTAAGCGGAGCGGTACTCCGCGCAGCTTACCCGTGGCGAACGTCTAAGACCTTCCACCACGGGCAAGCGGGTACGCTTGCCCATGCCACCCGGCCGGTCAGAAGCAGATGGAGCCCCTTCATGGATAAAGATTTTGAGGATCTATCCGATCAGGCGCCGCGGAGTCTGCCGGGCGAGCTGTGGCAGTTCCTGCGGCACAACAAGAAGTGGTGGCTTTTACCCATGCTCTGCGTTCTGCTGCTGGTCGGTGTGCTGATCCTGCTGGCGGGCACGGCGGCCGCGCCGTTCATCTATACGCTCTTTTAATCGCCGGCCACGCATCGCGGGGTTGGCGGGGTTGAAATCGGCGGGCATGCGCTTCACTGCTGGCTATCACTCATCTCGACGGCGAATATTACAAATACTGCTCTCCGCCATTCTGTGGACGGCGCTGTCCAGTTGTCCGGCTTCCATCCCGCCACTCGGATTGGAACCGGCTGTCTCCGTCCGCACGACCGCCCCCTACTTGCAGATGGATGCTCCCGATTCGGTCCTGGTCGCGTGGTTCACGCCCGACCCCGCCATTGGCCAAGTCGAGCTGCTGGATCCCGCCAACGCCGGCGCGGTCATCTCTTCGTTCAGCGAGGACCAGCCGACCGATCACCACGCGGTCCGCGTCAGCGGTCTGGAGCCGGGGCAGGATTACGCCTATCGGCTGATCGGCGCGGCGGCGACGGATTCCGACGTGCACCGATTGCGCGCTCCGCGCCGGCCGGGGCAGCGCATGGTTTTTGCGCTGGTGGGCGACAGCGGCTCGGGGCAGACCAGCGAATATGGAGTTGTCGGGCAGATTAAAGCGGCCGATCCCGACTATATCCTCCACGCCGGCGACGTGGCCTACCCCGAGGGCGCCGATGAGGACTATGTCCGCACGGTCTTTGATCCCTTCGCTTCGGTATGGAGCAGCGCGCCGATCTTCCCGACCGTCGGCAACCACGACGTGGGCACGCTGGATGGAGCGGCGTACCTGAAGAATTTTATATTACCGCGGAACGGCCCGGCCGGCCTGGAGCCCGAGCGATGCTACAGCATCGATCTGGGCAATGTGCATCTCGTCTCGCTGGATCTCACGCGGAACCTGAACACGATCTCAAACGTGATCGTTCCCTGGCTGCGCGGCGATCTGGCGGCCAGCCACGCGCAGTGGAAATTCGTTTTGTTTCATTTCCCAGTCTATACGAGTGGAACGCCCACCCGCCCGATCGGCGAATTGGATATCGCGCTGTGGAGCGGGTTGTTCGATGCGGCGCACGTGGACCTGTGTCTGAACGGCCACAATCACTACTACGAACGCAGCAAGCCCATCTTCGGCGGAGAATTGGCGCCGCCGGGGCAGGGTACCGTCTATGTGGTCAGCGGGAATGGCGGTCAGAGCCTCTACACCCTCGCCGACCGGGCGCCCTTCAGTGCGGCCGGCAACGACCATGTCTTCGGATTCACCCGCATCACGGTGGAGGGCGGACAGATCGACCTGACGCACATCGATCAGTCCGGCAACGTGATCGATCAGGTCGCCTGGAGCAAGGAGCAGCATTAAGACCTCGTGACACTGCTGTCGAGCGCGGTATGATGAAACCGAATGACCAATCTCACGGCCACGACGCCATGGGTGGAGGGCAAGACGATCGGCGCGGCGCTGCGCGCGACGGCGGAGCGCCATCCGAAGAATGATGCCGTGGTATTCACCGCGCGCGGCTGGCGGGCCTCTTACGAAGCGTTCGACGCGCAGGTTGATGCGCTGGCGCGGTCGCTGCTCAGTCTGGGGCTGAAGAAGGGCGATCACGTGGCGATCTGGGCGGGCAACTGCCCGGAGTGGGTGCTGCTGCAATTCGCGACCGCCCGCATCGGCGTCGTGCTGGTCACGGTCAATCCGGCCTATCGCAGCCGCGAGCTGGAATACTGCATTCGCCAATCGGACGCCAAAATGCTGGTCATGGCCAGCAACTACAAAGGGAACGATTATGTGGAGATACTGAGCGAGCTGTGTCCGGAACTGTCGATGGCGAAATCTTACACGGGCGAGACGCCCGTGCCACAAAAGCCCGTACCACAAAGGATCAGCGAGCAATTCCCCGAGCTGCGGTGGGTGGTCGGGTTGTGGGATGATGCGGACGGCGGATTGCTGGCTTGGCCGAAGCTGCTCGAACGGAGCGGGCAGGTGTCGGTATCGGATCTTCGTAATGCGGAGCGCGCGCTCTCGCCCGACGATGCGATCAACATTCAGTACACCTCCGGCACCACCGGTTATCCGAAGGGGGCGATGCTCACCCACCGCAACCTGCTGCTCAATGCCTACTACACGGGCGCCGCCCAGCGGCTCACCGATGCCGATCGCATGTGCATTCCCGTGCCGCTCTATCACTGCTTCGGTTGCGTGCTGGGGACGCTGGTGGCGGCCGTACACGGGGCGGCCATGGTGTTCGCTCACGAGTTCTTCGACGCGCGGCGGACGCTCGATGCGATCGAGCGGGAGCGTTGTACGGTCCTCTACGGCGTGCCCACCATGTTCATCGCGCAGTTGGAAGAGCCCACTTTCGCCGGCCGGGACCTGAAATCGCTGCGCACGGGCATCATGTCCGGCGCGCCCTGCCCACTGCCGCTGATGAAGCGCGTCGTCGAGGAGATGCACTGCTCCGAGGTCACCATCGTGTACGGGCAGACGGAAGCGTCGCCGCTGATCACGCAGACGCGCTGCGACGATCCGATCGAGCTGCGCTGTGGGACGGTCGGGCGGCCGCTGCCGGGGATCGAGGTGCGGATCGTTGATCCGGTCGGCGGCGAGGCGCTGCCGCCGGGGCAGCCGGGGGAGCTTTGTGCCCGCGGGCACGATGTCATGCTCGGCTATTACAATATGCCCGAGCAGACGGCCCGGGCGATCGACGCGGAAGGCTGGCTGCATACCGGCGACCTGGCCGTCGAGTTGCCGAACGGATGCTATCGCATCACCGGCCGGCTCAAGGACATGATCATCCGCGGCGGCGAGAACATCTATCCGCGCGAAGTCGAAGAATTCCTCTATACGCATCCCAAGATCGAGGAGGTGCAGGTGGTGGGCGTGCCGGATGCCAAGTACGGCGAGCAGATCCTCGCCTGGATCAAGCTGCGGGCCGGGCAGACGGCAACCGATGACGAGATCCGCGACTACTGCCGCCAATCGCTGGCCCGCTTCAAGGTCCCGCATTACATCAAGTTCGTGGACTCCTTCCCGATGACGGTCACCGGCAAGATCCAGAAGTTCAAGATGCGCGAGCAGGCCATCCGCGAGTTGGGGCTTGAAGAGGCCAGCCGCGTGGAAACGGCATGAGCGGAATACTCACCACGGAGGCACGGAGACACGGAGAAGAAAAACAGACTTGTGCGTGCCACCCAGGCTGGTCGTCGTTGGTGACAGGGCAAACTGGCGTGATCAAGATCGCTGCGACGATTTGTTTGGTTCCCCAATTGCGGGGCGGGCCGCTCTTGTACTGGGATGGTCTGGCGGAGAGCTGCCGGAAGGCGGCGAAAGCCGGCTTCGATGCTGTTGAATTCCTCGTGCCTTCGCCGGATGCTCTTTCGCCGCAAGAGTTGCGCGGCCTGTTCACTGCGAACGATCTGAAACTCACCGGCATCGGCACCGGCGCGGGATTTCTCCTGCACAAGCTGCATCTATGCAGCCCGGACGCGGCCATTCGCCGGCAGGCCGCCGATTTCATCGGAAACATCATCGATCTGGCCGGCGGATTCGGCGGCTTCGCCATCATCGGTTCCATGAAAGGCTCCATCGAACCCGGCGTCGAGCGCGCGACGGCCCTCGGTTGGCTCCGCGACGCCCTCCATACGCTGGGGATGAGGGCCGCACGGCATGGTGTGCCTTTGATTCTCGAACCGCTCAACCGCTACGAGACCAATCTGATCAACCGGTTGGAAGAGGGTGCCGACTTGATCCGGCCGCTGTCGGACGGCAACGTCAAGCTGCTCGCGGATCTCTTTCACATGAACATCGAAGAGGTCTCGATCGCTGAAGCCCTCCGCGGCGCCGCCACACACATCGGCCACATTCACTTCGTGGACAGCAACCGTCGGCCCGCCGGCAGCGGCCACCTGGATTTCGCGGAAATCGGCCGGACGCTGCGTGAAATCGGCTATCATGGATATCTCTCGGCCGAGGCGCTGCCATACCCCGACTCCGACACGGCCGCCCGGCAGACGATCGAAACGTTCAGGAAGTACATCGCGCCGTCGCATCAGCAGTAGCGCGTCAACATCGGGAGGTGTCCGAACATGAAGATGGCCGTCGGAAGCGATAGTGCGAACAATCTGACGCGGGAGATCACCGCGTATCTCGAAACCAAAGGCATCGAGCTGGTGCGATGCGGCGCACTGGCCGAGAAACCGGCGGACTACGTGGACGCCGCCCGCGATGTCGGCGAACTCGTCGCCTCCGGCACCTGCGAGCAGGGGCTGATCTTCTGCAACACCGGCACCGGCGTCACCATCATCGCCAACAAAGTGCCCGGCGTGCGGGCCGCGTTGTGCATCGACGCGTACTCGGCCAAGATCGCCCGCCTGGCCAACAACGCCAACGTGGTCGTCCTGGGCATGCGGCTGACCGGTGAGCCGCACGCCAAAGAGATCGTCGATATGTGGCTGGAGACGCAGCCCTCCACCGAACCCCGCCGCGTCAACTTTCATCGCAAGACGGACGAGCTCGACGAGCACTACCGCCGGCAGCGCTGACCCGTTGGACTCACCACGGAGGCACGGAGAAGAAATAGATGGAGAGATTGAGAGACGGAGAGATAGAGAGACGAGAAGCAACGAATCTCTCCATCTCTCTGTCTCTCTGTCTTGGCTTGTTGTCTCCGTGGTGAGTTTAGA
Organism: uncultured Planctomycetales bacterium; assembly: GCA_964384465.1. Taxonomy (GTDB): domain Bacteria; phylum Planctomycetota; class Phycisphaerae; order UBA1845; family PWPN01; genus CAYLLT01. The sequence goes on from CAYLLT010000010.1 coordinate 25,855, forward strand.
GTTTCCTTCCGCCATTGCGACCGCCGCTTCACCCGCGATAATCGCTCGGTATGGCCAAGGGCATGCTCTATTACGCCAAAGGTAGCAAACGAAAGAAGCACGACATCAGCCTGTTTCCGGCGCCGGAATCGCTGGCCGGAAATCACTACTATTACGTCACGCAACGGCCCTGGCCGAGTCTGCTCTTCATCCTACCGCTGCTGCTGGTTTTCGAGGTGACCACCTTTGTCCGCCAGGGCGGCAGCCGCAGCGGCGATTCCGAGCTGGTGGCCGCTTACCTGATCGACAAAATGATCGAGGCGGTTGGCCGCAGCGGCTTCTACTTTCCGGGCCTGCTGGTGATCGCGATTCTGCTGGCGTGGCACGTGGCCGCCCGGCACCCGTGGAAATTCGACCTGACCGTGCTGCCCGGCATGCTCGGCGAAAGCCTGCTGTGGACGCTGCCGCCGTTCGTATTCATCCGGGCGGTTCAACAGGCACTCGTGGCCGGACAGGCGGGTCACCATCAGTGGGTCGATCAGGTGATTCGCAGCCTGGGGGCGGGCATCTACGAAGAGCTGGTCTTCCGGCTCATCGCCATTACCGCGCTGGTTATCCTGCTCATCGACGTGTGCAAGCTGCCGCGGTCGGCGTCGGCGGTGTTCATCATGATCGGCTCGGCGGCCTTGTTTGCCGCCGCGCATCATCCGCCGCTGGGCATGGACCCGTTCGACACGCAGCGGTTCATGTTCCGCACAGCCGCCGGGCTGTACCTGGCCGGACTGTTCATCTTCCGCGGCTTCGGCATCGCCGCCGGCTGCCATGCGTTTTATAACGTTATCGTTGTGACCATCGACGCGGTGCAATCGTAGGTTATGACGCCGCGCTGATCTCGGCGGGAACGGCTTCGCCGGATGAGATCCAGTTTCGCATCGCGCTGAGCGTCTGCGGCCAGCGGTTCGATAAGCGGCGTTTCAGGAACGCGATATAGAGTTCGCCGACGGCATCGATCAGATCGCGCACTTTTGCGATCCGCTCCTCGAAGACGACGCGCGGGCCGCTCACGTCCTCGGGCGGGGGGAGCTGTACGCTGGAATAGTTCATGCCGTCGGCGCGGAGCGAAAGGCCGAACGGCTCGCCATGAGCGGCGAGCTGCAAGCCGGCCCGTACCGGCCGCTTGCCGCCGGCCAGCGCGACCACCGCCTCGCGCGAGCGCGTCGGCCCTTCGGCCTGGATGCTCACGTTGCCGGTCATCTTGAACGCGCATTCGAGCTGGAGCGATTTCTCGAACAGCACGGTGATGCTCTGGCCGATCTGCGTGGTGATTTCCGGCGATTCGACGTGCGAGGCGTACCACAGCCAGGTGAGCCACTCGGTGCCGAGGAAGTCGCGGCTGCGGCCCTCATTGATGGGCAGGACGTCGGTCCGCGTCTCGGCTCCATCGGGCGGATTGATGAACAGCGCGGGCTCGCAATCATCGAACGTTCGCGATTCGCCGGCCAGCGCCGACCATCGCGCCGCCATCTCGCCGGCCGATGCCGCTACGACTGAACGATCGAACGTCTCGCGGAACAGCAGCGCGAAATGATCCACCACGGCCGATCCGGCGGCACCGAGCCAGGCTTCTTTGCGCTTCAGGTCCCAGAACACCGGCACTTCCTTCATTCGCCGGAATGTGCCGCTACGGGCCTCCTTGTCCGCCCGGCTCAAAGCCTGTTCGCGGGCCTCGCGGCGCTCGGCTTTGGAGAGGAAGTCCCGGCCGCTGGCTTCGAGCATGGCTTGCTCGTTGATCCTTTTATAACTGTGCACCAGGTCGCCCGGCGGTTTGTTGGTATCGATGCGGAGGGCCATGTAGAGGCCGTCGGCGATGGCGTTTTTGCCGAAATCGAACCGGGTGTCGAGGATGTGCTCGCCGCTGGTCCAGCCGATTTCCGTCTTGTCGGCCGTGCGCACACTGTCGGCGCCGATCGCGCGGGCCGCGAGTTGCTCGAGCAGCGGCTCATCGACGCGCGGTTGCCCGGGACCGTTGATAAAGAACCGCTTGAACGTGATTGAACCACTCGCGAATGCCATCACATCTCCTCCTTGAATCAGCGTCATTCCATTCCGATGTTGACCCGGATCGTAGAGGGTTGCGTGGCGGGGTCAACAACGAATCGATTCCGTGCGCGAGGCGCCCTGTGAGTTCTTGACGGTGTTTAGCCGCGAGCGCAGGCGAGCGCGTCCGGTCGCGCTCGCCTGCGCTCGCGGCTAAACGGGTTGCTTGAATGACCGACAGATTGAACGCTACACTTGCGATATGCCGAAAGCGAACCGCAAGCAGCATTCACTCGATACTTCGGGCACTTCGAAAGCGGGATCGAGATTCAAGACATCCACGTCCGCCGCCCACCGTGAGCGGAGCGGCGTGTGGAAATCGCTTGGGGCGACTGGACAGTTGTCGATCTGGATGGCCGGGGTCTGCCTGGCGGTCGCGGCCACACACTGGCCGGCGCTGTCCGCCAAAGCGTTGTCGTTCGACGATCACCAGTATTTGCTGGAGAACCCGCTGGTCCGCAATCCGAGCTGGGCTGGCGTGGGGCGGACGTTTCGCGAGGTGACCAGCCCTTCGACCGTTCGGGGGTACTATCAGCCGCTGGCGATGGTCTCGCTGATGGCCGACTGCGCCATGGGCGGGCGTATCGGCTACCTGGCGCCATTTCATCGCACCAGTCTCATCCTGCACCTCGCGAACGTGGCGCTCATCATTGTGTTTCTCCACCTGCTGTTCGGAAAGCCGTGGGCGGCGGGCATCGCCGGACTGCTGTTCGGCGTTCATCCTCTGACCGTCGAGCCGATCCCGTGGGTCGGCGAGCGCAAGACGCTGCTGGCGGCGTTTTTCGCTCTCTTGTGCATAATTGCGTATGTGCGATATGTCCACTGCTTGAGAGCAGCGGTACACGATTCCAATCCGCAATCCGCAATCCGCAATCCGCAATCGAAGGTTTGGTATGGCTTGTGCGTCGTATGCTACGTCCTGGCGTTGCTGGCGAAGCCAACCAGCACGCCGCTGCCGGTGCTCATGTTGCTGCTGGATTACTGGCCGTTGCGGCGGTTGGGTAAGCGGGCCATTTTGGAGAAAGTGCCGTTCTTTGCGATCGCCGCGCTGTCGGCCGGGATCACCGTGCTCTCGCAGGGCAAGACGGCCATGATCGAGATGCCGTATGAGTATCCGGCGGGGCGGATCCCGCTGATCCTGGCGCATAATATCGTCTTTTACCTCTGGAAGATTCTCTGGCCGGCCAATCTCACCTCTCATTATCCGTTTCCGCAGCCGCTGAGCCTCGCGCATCCGATGATCCTGATCGGCGTGGTGGGGACGTGCGTGCTGATCGGCGTGCTGCTGTTCTCGCTGCTGTGGACACGGGCACTGGTGACGGGTTGGTTGTTCTTCTTCCTGGCGATCCTGCCGACGATGGGAATCATCGGGTTCACGGTGGTGATCGCTTCGGATAAGTACGCATACCTACCGTTTGTGGGATTGCTGCTGCCGCTGACGGCGCTGCTGATCCGGCTGCGATCCACGGCGACGAAATGGGGTGCACATGCGGCGATGGTGATCGTGCTCGCCGGCGCGACGGTCGCCGAGGCGGCGGCGACACGGCACTACTTGGGCTTCTGGCATGATACCATCGCGCTGCACGAGCACATGTTGAAGCTGGCTCCGCAGTCGGCGCAGTTGCACGTGGGGCTGGGGATCGCGCTGCTGGACGCGAACCGTATCGACGAGGCGATTCCGTACTTTCAGAGGGGGATCGAGCTGGCGCCGCGTTCGTTTCAGCCGTACATCAACCTGGGCAACGCGCTGGCGGCGCGGGAGCGATTCACCGAAGCGGAGCAGCAATACCGCCTGGCCATCGGGGTCGATCCGCGCGAGCCGGTCGCGCACAACAATCTGGCCAACGTGCTGCTCGAACAGGACAAGATCGACGCAGCGATCCCCGAATATCAGGAGGCGATCCGCCTCAAATACGAGTATTTCAACGCGCACAGCAACCTGGCTTACGCGCTGAGCCAGCGCGGGCGGACGGATGAAGCGATTACACACTATCGCACGGCACTGGGGATCGATCCCAGTTCGTTCATCGTGCATGCCCGGTTTGCGGAGCTGCTGGTGAAGGCGGGACGGGTGGATGAAGCGGTGGGGCATTACCGGCAGGCGCTGCGGTTGAAACCGGATTATGAGGAGGCACGGAACGGGTTGGATGCGGCGCTTGCTGCGCCTTCTCGTGTTGGCACGGCTCCAAGTTGATGATTTCAATCGTCCCTCCGGGACTTTCGCTTCGTGCTGCTCATTTCTCCCAGCATTGAAATGCTGGGCTATTGTCATGCTGTGCCTCCGGCACGTTTGAGCTGTGTCCGGTACCAGTCGCTTGTCTTGCGCAGGCCTTGCTCCAGATCGGTCTTGGCTTCGAAGCCGAATTGTTCTTTCGCGCGAGTTACGTCGAGGCAGCGGCGGGGTTGGCCGTTTGGTTTGGTTGTGTCCCATTCGATGCGGCCGCGGAAGTTGGTGAGGCGGGCGATGAGCTGCACCAAGTCTTTGATTGAGATTTCGCAGCCGCTGCCGAGGTTGACCGGGTCGGTGTCGTCGTACTTTTCTGTAGCCAGCACGATGGCTTCGGCGGCATCCTCTACATAAAGGAATTCGCGGGTTGGGGAGCCGTCGCCCCAGCAGGCGATGTGATCCGCGGCGCCGTCCCGCGCTTCCATGCACTTGCGGATGAGGGCGGGGATCACGTGCGAGGTCTGGGGGTCGAAATTGTCGCGCGGGCCGTAGAGGTTGACCGGGAGCAGGTAAATGGCGTTGAGGCCGTACTGCTCGCGATACGACTGGCACATGACCAGCAGCGATTTCTTGGCGATGCCGTAGGGAGCGTTGGTTTCCTCGGGGTAGCCGGTCCAGAGGTCGTCCTCGCGGAAGGGGACGGGGGTGAATTTCGGGTAGGCGCAGATGGTGCCGATCTGGACGAATTTTTTAATACCGGCCCAGCGGGCGTGCTCGATCATGTGCAGGCCCATGGCCATGTTGGCGTAGAAGAAGCGGCCGGGATTCTCGCGGTTGGCGCCGATGCCGCCGACCTCCGCGGCGAGGTGGATGACGACGTCGGGTTTCGCGTCGTTGTACAGTCGATTGACATCGGATTCGTGAGTGAGGTCGTATTCGGATCGTCGCGGGACAAACCAGCGCGATGGCGCTACGCCGCGAGCGGCGAGTTTCTCGCAGACGAACGAGCCGAGAAAGCCCGCGCCGCCGGTAACGAGGAAACGATTGGTATGGAAGTCAATCATTTCTTTGATCTGCGTGCATCTGCGGATTCACCTGAGCTTCAGTTTCCAGAATGCTTTCCAGCTCATTTTCAGGAGCAACCATCCGTCGCGGAAGCGCGAGATATTCGTTTCGCCGTAGGTGCGGGCGCCGTAACGCACCGGGATTTCCAGGATCTTCAGGTCGTTTCTTGCCGCTCCGAAGATCAGGTCGAAGTCACCGAACGGATCGATCAAGCCCAGCTCGGCCCGCGTGGCGGCGATTCGCTCGTAGCTTTGCCGCGTCACCGCTTTGGTGCCGCAGAGTGTATCACGGAACCGCTGGCCGATCAGCCAGGTGAACAGCAGGCTGAAGAAGCGGTTGCCGAGCTTGTTGAGGAAGCGCATGGCCCGGTCGGCCACCGGGTAGACCAGTCGCGTGCCGTTGATGAGTTCGCCTTTGCTCTCCGCAAGGGCGTTAAAGAATTTGGGGAGGTCCTCGGGGGCGACGGTCAGGTCGGCATCGAGGATCATCAGCACGTCGCCGGTGGCGGCGGCGAAGCCCTGACGGATGGCCTGGCTTTTACCTCTTTCGCCCTCCTGGGCGATGAAGCGGATCGGGCGATCGGCAAAGGCGTCGATGCAGCGGGCGATTTCAGCCGGTGTGCCGTCGGTGCTCCAGCCATCGACGAAGATGATCTCCGTACTCGCGCCCATCTCCGGCGTGCGCTGGATGGCCGACTCGATGTTACCGCGCTCGTTTCTGGTGGGGACGATCACGCTGACCCTGGCCTCATCCGGGCGGAACGGCGGCAGGATCGGGCGAGCGACCATCAGGATCACCAGCCCCAGATGTCGCCACGGCCAGAACTTGACCAGGAAGCGGTTGAAAAATCGGGCCAGCAGCGGCAGCGGCTTGGGCCATAGCACTTCGCAGAACTGGCGGACGACGCCGAAGCCCGAAAGCTCGAAGAGATTGACCAGATCGTCGCGCGAGAGCCAGTTCTGCCCCTCGACCGGCCGGCGGAATCCAAGCCGGCTCGCGAGCCTCAGGATCGGCTCCCAGACGGCGTTCTGATAGGCGACGATGACGCGTGTCTGCGGCCCGCAGAATCGACCGATGGCAGTGAACACCGCCTGCACGTCGGTCATGCGGCCGATGGTGTTGCAGATGATGACGAAATCGAACGGCTCGCCCGCGGGAATGGGCATCTGATCGAGCGAGCCGAGATGAAATTGAAATTCCGGGTGGCGCTGCCGCGCGAGCTCGATCAGAGCGGGGTCGTCGTCGATGCCGACGCCGGATGACGGCTGAAGCTCGGCGAGCAGATCGCCGGCCTCGCAGCCGATCTGAAGTACGCGGGCGCCGGCCGGCACGTGCCGCCGGAACAGCCACAGCAGCTCGCGGTAATAGAAGGCATTTCGCCGCCGCCAATGATCGTATTCAGCCGCCGCACTGGCAACGCTATCGGAGGCTAAGGTCATTTCCACGTAGTCAACCATGTGGCGGCTTACACGAATAATGGGACATGTTTGAAGGCGGCGACATCGACGAGACCGCGGTCGGTCAGCTTCAGGTCGCCGATGACCGAGAGGCTCATGAACGACAGGGTCATGAACGGATGAGAGAGCGTACAGCCGAGGGAGTGAGCGGCGGCCTGTACGGCGGTGAGCTGCTGGACGACGGTGCTCGCGGGGGCGTCCGAAAGCAATCCTGCGATCGGCAACGGCAGGTCGGCGATGACCTGGCCGTCGGCGACCGCACACAATCCGCCGCGGATTTTCACCAGGTGAACGGCGGCGGCGAGCATGTCGCGGTCGTTTGTGCCGACCACGATGATGTTGTGGGCGTCGTGGGCGACGGTGCCGGCGATGGCGCCGCGTTTGAGGCCGAAGCCGCGGACGAGGCCGAGGCCGATGTTGCCGCTGGCGGCGTGACGCTCGATGACGGCCATCTTGAGCAGATCACGGCGGGGATCGGCGACAACGCGGCCGTCCTGCACCGTGGGCGGTTCTCGGAGCTCGCGGGTCTGCAACTGGTCGGGGATGACCTGGATCACGCGGGCGAGGCGCTCCGGGCCGTCCGGCATCGGGATGAGAAAATCCTCCGGGGTGAGCCAGCGGACGTTGACGCTGGAGCGGAGGCGGGCCAGGCCTTCTTTTTCTGTCTGGCGCGGCGCGACACACTCGCCGTCGGCGGCGACCAGCTCGCCCTCTTTGTACACGCGGGTGACGCGGCAGTCGTTGAGGTTGTTCAATATTGCCAGGTTCGCGAGATAGCCGGGGCCGACGGCGCCGATGTCGTGCAGGCCGTAGTAGCGGGCGGCGTTGAAGGAAGCGAGGCGGATGGCGTGGGCGGGCTTCAGGCCGGCGGCGATGGAGCGGCGGACCATGTGGTCGATCTGGCCCTCGCTGAGCAGATCGTCCACGTGCTTGTCGTCGGTGACGAACATGAATCGGGTGACGGTCTCGGGCGTGACCAGCGGCAGGAGGGCGTCAAGGTTACGGGCGGCTGAACCCTCGCGGATCATGACGTGCATGCCGAGTCGGAGCTTTTCGGCGGCTTCGCCGAGCGTGGTGGCTTCGTGATCGCTGCGGATGCCGGCGGAGATGTAGGCGCAGAGGTCGCGTCCGCTGAGGCCGGGGCAGTGGCCGTCGATCGGGCCGACCTGGGCGGAGCCGACGATGCGGATTTTGTCGAGCACGTCGGGGTCTTTGTTGATGACGCCGGGGTAGTTCATCATTTCGGCGAGGCCGCGGACCCAGCGATCGCTGAGGAAGGGAAGCAGATCGACCGCCGACAGCTCCGCGCCGGACGATTCCAGGTGCGAGGCGGGCACGCAGCTCGACAGCATGACGTAGATGTGAATCGGGCAGTATTTGCTGGCCCGCAGGATGAAGCGGATGCCCTCTACGCCCATGACGTTGGCGATCTCGTGGGGGTCGGCCATGACGGCGGTGGTGCCGCAGCGGACGACGGTGCGGGCGAATTCGGGCACCGAGAGCATCGACGATTCGATATGCACGTGGGCGTCAATGAAGCCGGGGCAAAGCACCTGGCCTTTGAGATCCACAACTTCTTTGCCTTCGTAGCGCCCGATACCCGCGATCCGGTCCCCCGCAACGGCCACATCGGCTTCGTCCACCGTGTTCGTGAACACGTTGACAAACGAGCCGTTGCGAAAAACCAGGTTCGCCGGCTTGCGGCCCGCCGCCACATCGATGAGATGTTCGAGAGAAGTGTTCATGTCCGACCCGTCTTAACCCGACCGCTGCCGTCAGGCAAGAACCCACTGCGATGTCATCCCGGTACGGTGGGATCGGCTTAAGCCCATCAGTCCCTGCCGCCAGCTGGCGCTGTGGGATCGGCTTCAGCCGATTAGTCCTTGCCACCAGCTTTAGCTGGTGGAAACCGCCTCTTGTCTTTCACTCTTGAGCCGGGCTTCAGCCGGCTTTCGAGGCCACACGAGAAGCCGGCTGAAGCCCGGCCCGTCTCGTCCAGGAAATCTCGCGCCCGCTGCAAGTCCTCCGGCGTATCCACGTCGATCAGGATCCCCGGCTCGTCGACTTCGACGATCTTCACGCGATCCGCGTGCAGTGTGCGAACTTCGTTCAGCCCGCGGGACGGCGGCCACGACAGCACGTCGAACACGATGTCCCCCGGCAACACAATCGGATGACCCCGCCGCCCGGCGTGACTGGCGATCACAATCCGCGATGGATCCTGCACAAACCCTTCGATGCATTCGTTGATCGCCGCCGGCGTGATGCAGGGATGATCGCCGGGACAGATCAGGCAGCCAGAGGGGGAGAGAGGGAGAGAGGGAGAGGGGGAGAGGGGATCCCGCGGGATGTTCTGAAGGCCGAGTTGGATGGATTCGATCATCTCGCTGTCGGGGCGGTCGTTCACCACGTATATTCGCCGGGTTGTCTCCGGGCGTTGTGTTCTGATCGTCTCCCTAATCAGAGGGTTCACTACCACGATCACGCCTACGACGCCTGACACGTCCAATGCATCCAGGACAGCAGCCAGCATCGCCCGGTCGCCGATATCCGCGAGTTGCTTGGGTGGGGACGAATCGCTTCCGCGTTCCGCGTTTCGCGTTCCGCGTTTGAATCGCCGCCCCAGCCCCGCGGCGGGCACGATTGCCCACACCCGCGGTCCTTTCGTATGTTTCTCACTTCTCACTTCTCACTTCTCGCTTCAAACGGCCCTTCGATCGCCTTGCACTTTGACTCCCGTCTGATCTGGATCAGCTCGGCCGCGATGCTGACCGCGATTTCCGGGACCGTGATCGCGCCGATGTCGAGGCCGATCGGCGAGTGGACGCGATCGAGCCTGGCCCGGTCCACGCCCAGTTCGGCCAGATCGTCGAAGATCAACTTGATCTTGCGGCGGCTGCCGATCAGGCCGATGTATTTGGCCGGCGAATCGATGACCGCGTGCAGGGCCTGCTCGTCGTGGTTGTGGCCGCGCGTCACCACGACGACATAAGTATTTCCATCGATCGGCCACGATCGCAGGCGCTCGGCGATATCGCCGGCAACGGCTTCAATGGGCGGCGGCAGGCGGTCGGGCTGCATCAGGTCCGGGCGGTCGTCAACCACGGCCACGCGAAAATCGAGCGGCAGTGCGAGGCGGGCCAGCGCGGCCCCGACGTGGCCGGCGCCGGCAATCAACAGGGTGGGGACGGCCTCGATATGAACGCGATATTCGATCGGCCGGCCTTCCTGCTGAATGCGGAGCGAGACGTCCGCCGCCCGCTGCTCGCGGATGCGCTCGATGGCGGCGCGGAATGCGGTTGTATCCGTTCGATCGCCCACCGGCATGACGGCGATCTCCATCTTGCCGCCGCAGATCAGGCCGTCGTCCCAGCCGTAATCGTGATTGAGCTGGAACGAGAGCAGGCCGGACTGCGATGCGGCGAGCATTTCCAAAGCCTGCCGCCGCACCTCCGCCTCGACGCATCCGCCGCCGAGCGTTCCCTCGATGCGGCCGTCCGCGTGCAGCAGCAGCATGGCCCCGGCCGTCTGAGGCGTCGAGCCGCGGCTGTTGACCACGGTGCAGAGGGCGCAGGGCTGCCCGGATTCCACCCGACTGATGAGCGACGAAAAGAGCTGTGCGTAAGCGTTCATCGAATTGTTATTATAACAAACGAGCGGCGATCTGATCCGAGCCGCGACCGTGAGGGAGCGGAGCATGTCAAACCGCTCCCTCACGGTCGCGGCTCGGATCGCGTCGAGTCCATGATGACAATTGCTTGATTTGAGCGTCAAGAGGATAATAGCACCGGAGAGTTCATCATGCCGGTCCGCGAGCCAGCCGTGGCGGGGCAGTTCTACCCGGACGATTCCGAGGAGTGCCGGGCTGAGGCCGAACATTACGTGTCCATATCCGGGTTGCCAATCGCCGGTGAAGCCGGCATGAGCCGGGCAATCGGCGGAATCGTCCCCCACGCCGGTTGGGTGTGCAGCGGGGCGGTTGCGGCCGAGGTGATCCGATCGCTGGCCGCGGACCCATCCGTCGAAACGTTCGTCGTTTTTGGCGCGGTGCATCGGCCGCGCGGGTCTGTCGCGTCGGTGTTCACATCCGGGTCTTGGCGGACGCCCCTTGGAGAGATCGCGATCGATGAACAACTGGCCAGGGCGGTCGCACGGGCTTCTCCGCTGATCGAAGAGGATTCGGCGGCACACGAGCCGGAGCACTCGATCGAAGTGGAAGTGCCTTTCATTCAATTGTTGGCTCCGTCGGTAAAGCTGCTGCCGGTGATGGTGCCCCCGGTTGCATCGGCCCATGAGATCGGTCGCGTGGTGGCGGAGCAGGCGGCGGTGCTGGGTCGCCGCGTCGTGTTCGTCGCGTCCACCGATCTGACCCACTATGGGCCGCGCTATCATTTCGCACCGATCGGTGTGGGGCTCGAAGGCATTCGGTGGGCGAAGGAGGTCAACGACGAGCGAATGCTGGGCCTCGTTCTCGGAATGAAGGCGGAACAAGTGGTGGATGAAGCCCGCGCTCACCACAACGCATGCGGCAGCGGCGCGGTAGCGGCCATGATCGCGGCGTCACGACATGCGGGGGCGAACGCCGCCCGCCTGCTCCAGCACACGAACAGCTACGAGGTGCTGCGGAGCCGGTTGGGCGAGATGGACGACGCCGTCGGCTATGCGGGGGTATTGCTAGGTGTGATTGCGGATTGCGGATTGCGAATTGCGGAATGAACGACGGCGAATCCAACCACAATCCGCAATTCTAAGTCTTGACCCCCGACTGCGATTCCCGAACAATACGCGATAACATGCCTGAACCGATTTCACCCCTGCCACAACCGCCGGCTTCCGCCGAACCGGACAAAGACGCTCCGCCTCCGAACGAAGCCGCTCCGCCGATGACTTCGCGGCTGATGGCGCGTTTATTTATCGTGCCGCTGTTGATTGTGCTCATGATCGTGGGGTCCTCCGTCGTGGTGGTGCTCTTGTTCGGGTGGATCACCACCAGCCGGGAGGAGTCCGTCGAAAAGCTGCTCGACCGCATCGAGGCCGGCGCGGGCGACAAGATCATGAGCGTGGCATTGCTGCCCCGCGATAAGGAGGTCTGGCAGGCGGCGATGGAATTGGCGTCGCGGCTCCAGTCGGACGATCCGCGGACGCTGCCGCCGGAAAAGCGGCCGGAGATCGCCGTGCGGATCGAAGCGCTGCTGGATCGCACGCGCGGCGTGGAGCAGACCACGATGGGTCAGGAGATGCAGCAGTTTCTGCTGACGGCGCTGGGGCATTTGAAGCAGCCGACGAGCGTCGAAGTGCTGGCGAAATACGCGACCGATGAGAAGCAGCCGATCGCGGTGCGGCGGCACGCCCTGGACGGGCTGGTGCTGATGCGCGAGTTGCCGGCGGCCCGGTCGGCACTACCTGAGCTGCTGCCGTTGATCGATTCGGCGGAATCGACTCTGCGGGTTGCCGGCACGGCGGCGATCGGGGCGCTGGCCCAGCCGGGCGACAGCGTGGCCCTCAGTGGGCTCACCGCCGCTTATCGAAGCAACGATCGGGAGGTCGTCTGGAATGCGACGCTGGCTTTGGCCAGGCTTCGAAGCAAGGTGTGCGTGCCGACGCTCAAGGACATGCTGAGCCGCGGTTACTGGGAGAGCATCAAGCTGGACAGCGCGACTCCAACCAAGTCGGGACAGGGGGATCTGAATCTGACAGCGGTGCAGGTGGATGGGTACCTGATGCTGTCGATTGAGGCGGCGGAGCAGTCGCGAGATCCTGCCCTTGAGCCGGCGGTGGAGAAGTTGACGCAGGATCGATCGCTTCAGGTGCGCGACCGCGCGAGCAAGGCGCTGCATCAATGGTCTTCGCCGGGAACGTCGCCATCGGCTCGGGCGCTTCAGCGTTTCGATCTTCGTGTCCCCCACCCGGGCTTAGCCCGGATGGGCCACCCATACCACCCACGCCCGGACGGTGTCGCATGACGGCCGCCGAAACTGCGATCCCGACTGGACGCGGTGTCTTTCTCACGCGGGTGGTCAGTAATGAGCCGATCTGCCGCGAGCATTACCGGTTCGTGCTGGAGATGGAGGATTTTCCCGCCGCGGCGCCGGGGCAGTTTATGCAAATCCTGTGCGGCGAGCCGTCCGACGAGTCGTGGCGGGGCAGCACGTTCATTCGCCGGCCGTTCAGCATTGGCGGGTTGCGACGAATCGGCCGGCGATGCGAGATCGATATCCTGCATCGTGCGGTGGGGCCGGGGACGCGATGGCTTTCGCAACTGAAAAGCGGTGATGCGGTGAGTATTCTCGGCCCGCTCGGCCGGCCGTTTTCGGTGCGCGACGATCGCCCGCTCGCGTATCTGGTCGGCGGCGGGATCGGTCTGCCTCCGCTGATCTGGCTGGCACAGGTGCTGCGGGGGGCAGACAAAAAGGTGATTGCGTTTGTCGGAGCGCGATCGGGCGATCTCATTCCGATGACACGCAACGCTGATGTGGACATCGTCGGGGACGAGTGCACGCGAGCGTTCGCCGAGTTCGCCGAACACGACGCACCGGTCGTGCTCTCCACTGACGACGGCTCGCTCGGTGCCCGCGGGCGCATTCCCGATGTTTTCGCCGACTATCTGGACCGGCACGCCGAAGAGGCCCGATCCGCAGCGATCTACACGTGCGGCCCGGATCCGATGATGCACGCCGTCGCACGCATCGCGGAAGATCGCGACATCCCCTGCCAGGTTTGCCTCGAACGCGTGATGGCCTGCGGAATGGGCACCTGCCAATCCTGCGTTGTCGCCGTCCGTGATGCGGCCGCTGAAGACGGCTGGCGCTATCGGCTCTGCTGCACCGATGGGCCTGTCTTTGACAGCCGGATAATTATCTGGTCAAAGTAATGGGGCAGGAGACAAGCCATGGACGATACTGATCAACCGGAGCTGCCAGACCGGACTGAATATCTAGGCGTCTACCGTCACGGGGTCATTCAACTGACAGGGGCGGTGGATTGGGCGGACGAGACGCCGGTGACCGTGCGGGTTGCCGATTTCAAGCCGGGTGTGAGGGGTGAGGATTTCGGTAAAGTCATCATCGCCGGCTTCGGGATGGCGGGGCGCTGGATCGCCGATATTTTCGACCGGCACGACATCGATTACGTCATCGTCGAGCAGAATGCCGACACCATCCAGACGCAGCGCAAGCTCGGCCGGGATATCATCGAGGGCGATATCGCCGAGGAGGCGACGTTGCGGCGGGCGGGCATCGAGCAGGCGTCCATCCTGGCCCTGACGATCCCGGACGAAGAGGCTGTGCTGCGGGCTACGCGTGTGGCCCGCGCGCTGAAGCCGGGCATCTATATCGTTGCCCGGACGAACTATTCGTCGGCCGGCATGCTGGTCTCCCAGTGCGGGGCCGATGACGTGATCACAGCCGAGCTGGTGGTTGCCCGGCAGTTCTTTGAGATGCTGCTCCGGCGGATCAACCGGCCGCGGGCGAACGATGCGGCCCCGCCGGCGCGCAGCGAAGCGGACGTGATGCAGAAGTAAATCGAAAGGCGCCGCACGCGGCACCGCTAAACGGGGAGAACAGAGTCCTTCCATTCGAGCCGCTCACCAGACCCCGCGTTATCGGACACCCCCGCACAATCCATCCTTAAATCGAGCCGGACGGCCGTACCGCGGCTTTTATCTGACAAAGCTGAGTCCCGCACTGGTCGATAACTGCTCAGTAGGAGAGCTTGTCGCAGGTGTGAACGCGGTGCGCGCCCCGTAGAGCCGAACTCCGCCCGGACAGAAGACAATATGGATTTCGCAACACTTATCGGAATCTGCCTAGCGGTCGGCGCCATCCTCTGGGCGATGTACGAGGGGACGCACGGCCACTTGGACGCCTTCTTTTCCATGGAAGGGTTCGTGCTCGTGCTGGGCGGGTCGTTCGCGGCCGTATGCCTCTCGATGCCTCTTCGCTCCATCCTGAATATCTTTGGCTACCTGAAGACGTGGCTGTTCGCCAAAGAGACGGCCATACACGAGATCATCACGCAGATCGTCAGTTATGCGGAGATCGCCCGGCGCGAGGGCATCCTGTCGCTGGAGAAGGAAGTCCAGAAGCAGAACGACCCGTTCTTCAAGAAAGCCCTCCAGATGGCGGTGGACGGTATGGACGGGGACACCATCGAGAAGACGCTCCAGTTTCAGGTTCAGGCCCTGGCGGAGCGGCACAAGGCGGGCAAGAAGTTTTTCGAGTTGATGGGCAAGTACGGGCCGGGCTACGGACTGACCGCGACGCTGATCGGGCAGGTGGCGATGTTCCGCAACCTGGGCGGCGATTCGGCCGCCATCGGCCGGGCGCTGGCCATCGCCCTCATTGGAACGCTCTACGGCTGCCTGATCACCAACGTCATCTGCGGGCCCATTGCCGACAAGCTGGCACTCCGCTCCAGCGAAGAGCAGTTCGCCAAGGAGATCGTCATCGTAGGGATCAAGAGCATCCAGGCGGGCGACAACCCGCGCATCGTGGAGATGAAGCTGCATTCGTTCCTGTCGGATCGCGAGTTGGCGGCGCTGCCGAAGCCCGCGGCCGCTTAACAGAAGCTCACCACGGAGGCACGGAGAACACGGAGAATACAAATCAAGATGGAGAGAAGGAGAGAATGAGAGATGGAGAGAAGGATGTCTCAATGTATTCTCTCAATCTCTCCATCTCTCTATCTCTCCATCTCTTCTCCGTGATCTCCGTGTCTCCGTGGTGAAAATCGAACAGGTATCTCATGGCTAAGAAAGTCGAACACGAGGAACACGGCGAGAGCGCGCCGCTTTGGATCATCAGCTTCGCCGACTTGGTGACGCTGCTGATGAGCTTTTTTGTGATCCTGGCGGTCAAGCCGGCCGGATCCATTGCGACGACCGATTTTGAGTTTGCCGAAGTCGCGGCCGCGATTCGGGCGGCGTTTCACAATCTCCCCCCTGCCGAGGCCGCCGCCACCCGCGGCACCGACTATAACGATCTGACCCGGCGGCTGCTGGCGCTGTTGGACAAGGAAGGCACGCTCAATCGCGGAGACACCAATGAGAAGGGGATGCGGGGCAAGAGCTTCCGTGTGCGGCGTCTTCGCGACGGGATGGAGATCACGCTGGGCGGGCCGGTGATGTTCGAGCCGTTTTCGGTCAAGCCCACGCCCGAAGGAGAACAACAGCTTCAGCAAGTCATGGACATCATCAAGGGGCATCGCAATATCATCGAGATTCGCGGCCACGCGGCGGACGAGCCCGCGCCGGCGGACTGGACGTACGACGACACGATGAAGCTCTCCTTTTCCCGCGCTGAATATGTCGCCGACCGGCTGATCGCGCTGGGGACCGACCGGCGAATGCTGCGGCTGATGGCGGTGGGGCCGAATGAGCCGATCGCGCGCGAGGCGTCCGATCGGGCGGAGAATCGGCGCGTGGAGATCATCGTTCGCGAGTCATTGATCGACGATTACCTGGGCCAGCCGGCGGCGACGCAGTCGTCTTCCGCTGCTGCGCATTGATAACTCACCACGGAGGCACGGAGGACACGGAGAAGACAGACGGAGAGATAGAGAGACAGAGAGACTGGATCATTTACCATTACCGGAAGCGCTTTCTTCCGGGAGGCGCTCTTCATTGATTCTGTAATCCGGTAAACTGGGCAAATTCAGCTCGCTGCCGGCGAATTCGGTATTCACCTTTAGGTTTTTGAACGTGGCGCTGATCTGCTGGTCTTCATCCTTATCGACCGTGCTGAGCTTGACGGGCAGGCCCAGATCGCGGTCGATAAAGAAGTGAACGGTGTCGTATTTGCGGGCCATGTCGGTGCCCGGCAGCGGCTTGCATTCGAGATGATCCGTGTTCTTCAGGTCGTCTTTTTTCGGCGAGACGAGCTTCACGTCAAAGTGGCGTACGATGTCGGCCTTTTTCTGGCCGAAAGGAAGCGGAAACGCCTTCCCTACGCCGAAAACCTCCGCCTTCTCGCCGGGTCGGACTACCTGGCGCTTGTTTATGGTGGTGGTGCTCTGGCGGGCTTCGATATACCACTGACCGTCGAAGACGTGCCACTCCTTTTTTTCATTGACGATGGCGTCATTGGTGGATTGATCGAAGCGGATAAAGAACCTTGGGTTGGGCTGCTCCTCCTTAAAGAGAAGGATACCTTTGTACACCTGCTTGGAGTCAAGGACCGCGTCTTCTTTCACATATTCGATGTCCGCCTGCAAATCTTTAATGCGGCCCTTTTCTTCGAGCCGGTCCAGAATTTTTTCGACCTGCGGGTCGAGCGGCGCCGGCTGGGAAGTGATTACAGCCGCCTGTGGTTGCGTGGTTGGGTCCGCGGCGCAGAGAACGGAAGGAAAAACCAGCAGCGGAATGACGCAAATACCGTGAACGAAGGAATCGAAGTTCTTCAACATGGTTCCACTCTCTCCAGCGGGAGTGACGATGCGCGGCGGAAACACTCTTACGGCCGATTGTAGAGTGACGTCCGATAATCGACAAGTGGCGCTGAACATCCTGGTGCACGCTCCCCTGCTCGACTTCGCCTGGAGGCTTCGCCGCGGCGAGCGGGTCGCGGCTAAACTTTGTACAACAACCACCTGATTAAAACACTTAAAACCACCTCGGTTGCATTTTTCCTGCCTCTCTTTTGGTATACTGCAACTCCGGTCAATCAAGTGGCTCAGGTTCCACTGACAACATCGGGGAGTTCAGCATGGAAAGAGGCACACCCCTGGTCGTCATATTCTGTCTAGCGCGGGCCGCCTTACTCAGCGCCAATACCGCACCCAATGCCCCGATCATAACCGAGCCGGCGAGCAACGGGCAGATCGTCAGCTCCGCCGACGTGCACATGGAGGCGGCGGTGTTCTCCGATCCCGATGCGGGCGACACGCATGTCTGCTCCGACTGGCAGATCATGACCGTGACGCCGTCGCAACCCGATTGGCAGGCCTCGTGCGTGGGCGGAATCGAGAAAGTTCACATCCACCTGGGCGACGGCACGTTTGTGAACGCGTACGCCGGGCGGCACGACCTGATCCCGGAGATCGACTACAAGCTCCGCGTGCGGCATCGCGACAGCAGCGGCGATCCGGCGACCGAGTGGAGTGCGTGGTCCGAGCGGACCTTCCGCACCGCTCCGCTCAGCGCGATACTACCGATGGAAGTGGAGGACGTTGTTCAACCTCCGACTCCGCAATGGGTCAGTACCGGAGGGCCGGCGATTATTCTGCCCGCTGACGCGACGCCGCCGAGCCTGAAACTCGAATCCGGAAGCGGGCAGCTTCTGCTCGCGATCCGCGGCCTCAACGGCTCCTCGAACCAGATCGAAAATCCAGCCGCACTGGCCGGACACGTCGAACTCCGCGTCAGCATCGATACAGGCAGCCTGGCGGTCCCGCTGGTGCTGCCGCAATCGAAACTCTCGTTCACCGACGAGCACGGCGGCGGGCATTCGATTTATCTGCCCAGCCTCAGTCTTACGCCGCCGCAGACGGTCTACTTCTGGATATCCATCAACGGCAGCAGCTATATCGGCACAGCGGGCCAGAGCAACCCAGATTTCTCGACGCTCGCGCAAGGAGCGCCGGTGCCGTGGACGGTCAAGCAGGCGGGCTATGTCGTGGAGATTGTGGCCACCGGTTTTCAGCTCCCGGTGAATATCGCGTTCGTATCCAATCCCGGATCGAACGCGAACGACCCGTATTACTACGTCACCGAGCTTTACGGTAACGTCAAGGTGGTCACGCGGGGCGGTGCGGTCAATACCTACGCGAGCAATCTGCTGAACTATAGTTCCTCGGATGCGTTTCCGGGCAAAGGGGAGCAGGGCCTGGCCGGCGTGGTGGTCGATCCGTCGAACGGAGATGTACTGGTCAGCCTGGTCTACGCCATCGGCAGCCCGCTCTACCCCAAGGTGTTGCGCCTGCATAGCAATGACGGCGGGCGCACGGCGGCGACGCAGACGACGCTCCTGGATTGCTACCCCGAGGCGCAGGGGCAGTCGCACCAGATTTCGAACCTCTCGATCGGCCCGGACGGCAAGCTCTACGTCCACGTCGGCGACGGGTTCGTAACCAGCTCCGCGCAGAACCTCAACTTGTTCCTCGGGAAAATCCTGCGCGTGAACCTGAACGGCTCCGCTCCGAGCGACAACCCGTTCTACGACGCTTCCGACGGCATCACCGCGAAGGATTACATCTATGCGTCCGGCCTGCGGAACCCGTTCGGGGGGGCGTGGCGGGCATCGGACAACAAGCTCTACGAGGTGGAGAACGGCCCGGATGTGGACCGTTTCGCGCAGATCGTGGCGGGGCGCAACTACCTGTGGGACGGCGGCAATGGCAGCATGTCCAACTATGCGATCTATAACTGGAGCCCGGCCCGCGCGCCGGTGAACGTTGCGTTTGTCCAGTCTGCGACATTCGGGGGCAGCGGCTTCCCGCCGGAGAAGATGGATCACGCGTTCGTGACCGAGTCCGGGCCGACCTACGCCGGCGGGCCGCAGGCGAGGGGCAAGCGGATCGTTGAGTTCGTGCTGGATGCGTCGGGCAACCGGCTCGGCGGCCCCACGACACTCATCGAATACACCGGGAGCGGGCGGGCGACGGCGGTGGCGCTGGCGGCGGGGCCGGACGGGCTTTATTTCAGCGACTTCTATAAGGATCTCAATACCAGTTCACCCGCCGATCGCGGGGCGAGCATCCTGCGCATCAGGTTCGACGGCTCCGACGGCTGCCCGAACGATCCGGCGAAGGCTGCGCCGGGCATCTGCGGGTGCGGTGTCGCGGATACGGATTCCGACGGCGATGGAACGGCCGACTGCCATGACGGCTGCGTAAACGATCCGCTCAAGACCTCACCCGGTGCTTGCGGCTGCGGAAAGCCGGAGACGGCCGGTTGCACCACCGGCGGCGGAGGCGGCGGCGGTGGAAACGGCGACGGCTGCCCCAACGATCCGGACAAGAGCGAGCCCGGCCTGTGCGGCTGCGGCGTGCCGGACACCGACACCGATGGCGACGGAACGCCCGATTGCCACGATGCGTGTCCGAACGATGCGAACAAATTGGCCGCTGGGATCTGTGGCTGCGATATGGCGGATACGGATACCGATGGCGACGGCACGCCGGATTGCAACGACGATTGTCCGAAGCATTCCGGCAAGACAGCTCCCGGTGTGTGCGGGTGCGGGATTTCGGACGCGGACACCGACGGCGATGGCGTACCGGATTGCAACGACGGTTGCCCGCTGGACGCGGCCAAGCTCGCGCCGGGGCAGTGCGGCTGCGGGAATGCGGATAACGATCAGGATCAGGACGGGGTACTCGATTGTCTCGATAACTGCGTCGGCGTTGCGAATCCTGAGCAGTCGGATAGCGACGGCAACGGCATCGGCGATGCGTGCGATTCGGCGCCGGCCGGCGGTCAGAGTGTACCCGAAGCGTCGGAGCCGGCGCGAAGGACGACGTTCTGCGCGACCGGGATCGCGCAGGGCGCGCTGCTGACGCTCTTTGGACTCACGTTGATGCAGCGGCGACGGCGGCGGCGATATTGACCGCGGTGCGACTTCGCGCCCGCCCGCGCTCGCGGCTGATGCGGTTCCCAGGTCAGGGGACGATACCAGCACGAAGCGCGAGCGAGTACCTTCTGCCATAAGCACTCGCTTGCGCTTCGTGCTGGTTCAGGATATCCCGTTCAGTGACGTGGGAAGCGTTTTTAACATCTCTCCTTTCGATGCTTCATAAGCTAAAATCCGGGTGATGGGGCGCTCTGTGAACGGGCTGACATGAGCAGCACAAATCGGTTGGACATGCTGGCGGGGATCATCGGTGATTTTGAGCCGGGCACGGTCGCGCTGGTCGGTGCGGGGCCGGGCGACAGCGGGCTGATCTCGGTCCGGGGGGCCGTGCGGCTCATGCAGGCGGACGTCGTTTTGCATGACAAGTTGATCGGGCCGGAGCTGCTGGAGCTGGCGCCGGCTTCGGCCGAGCGGGTATTCGTCGGTAAATGGCGTAGACCCCCCTCAATCCCCCCTTCGCAAGGGGGGAAAGTGTGGACGCAGGAGGAGATTAACGTTGCAATGGTCGAACACGCGCGGGCCGGACGGCGCGTGGTCCGGCTGAAGGGCGGCGATCCGTTCGTGTTTGGCCGCGGCGGCGAGGAGTGCGAATATCTGGCGGCGGCGGGGATTCGGTTTGAAGTGGTGCCGGGGATTACTGCCGCTTTTGGAGCGCCGGCCTACGCGGGGATTCCGCTCACGCATCGCGGCCTCAGCCGATCGTTCGCCCTGGTGACCGGTCATGCCGGGCCGGATGATGCGGAGCAGTTGGATTTTGCGGCGCTGGCTCGGATGGAGACGCTCGCGCTCTACATGGGCGTGAAGCATCTGGGGTATAACTGCCGGCGGCTGATCGAGGCGGGCATGGACGCGGCGACGCCGGTTGCGGTAATCCAGTGGGGCACGCGGGCAGCGCAGCGTACGCTGGTCGGGACGCTGGCGGATATTGCCGAGTCGGTCGCGCGGCAAAAGATCTCGCCGCCCGCGCTGGTGCTGATCGGGAAGGTTGTGAGCGTGCGCGAGTCGATCGAATGGTTCGAGCGGCGGCCGCTGCATGGGCAGCGGATTGTTGTGACGCGCATGCGCGACCAGGCGGCGGGCCTGAGCGGGCCACTGGCAGCGTGCGGCGCGGAGGTCATCCTGGCGCCCACGATCTCGCTGGCTCCGATGGAGGACTACATGCTCGTAGATGCGGCGCTGGCCGGAATTTCGCGGTATGCCTGGCTGGTGTTGACCAGTGCGAATGGCGTGGATGCGCTTTTTGAACGGCTCGCTGCGATGGGTGCGGACAGCCGGAAACTAGCGGGTGTGAAGATCGCGGCCATTGGATCGGCGACGGCGGCGCGATTGGGCGAGCACGGCATTCGGCCGAACCTGGTGCCCGAGGAGGCGGTCGGCGAATCAATGGCGGCAGCGCTCATTGCGCAGGGTGTGCGCGGGCAGCGCGTCCTGCTGCTGCGCGGCGATCTGAGCCGCGAGCAACTGCCGGCGGCACTGGAGGCGGCGGGCGCGGCGTGCGATGATCTGCCGGTATACCGGAACATCTGCCCGCCTGAATTGCCACACACGTTTATGTCCCGTTTCGACAGCGGCGAGATCGACTGGATCACATTCACCAGCCCGTCTTCATTCCTGAACCTGCTGACGCTGCTGGGGCCGCCGCGGCGGGAAGCACTGCGACGAATCAAGCTGGCCAGCATCGGGCCGGTGACGAGCAAAGCGATGCGCGACGCAGGATTCCAGGAGACGGTGGAAGCCGATCCGCATGATGTGCCGGGGCTGGTAGCGGCGATGAAGAACGCGAGGTTACAGGATGAAGATGAAACCGCCGATGCACGCCAATAAACGCCGATTGAAATTGTATCAACAGAATCTGTGTGCATCGGCGTTCATCGGCGGTTCCTGTAATTTCTCCGGGTGAGTACAGGTTTATGAGCGTTCAATATACAGTGGTGAGCATCGGCACGCTGAGCCGCAATCGCTTCTGGAATGAGGCGCAGTCGAAGCGGCCGGCCCATGCGACCACGACGCTGGTCCGCGACGGCACGACGAGCATACTGGTTGACCCCGGCTTGCCGGCTGATGTGCTGGCCCATCGGCTGGACGAACGGACGGGCCTGGCGCCGGCGCAGATCGACGTGGTGTTTCTGACCACGTTTCGTCCGGTGCATCGGCGGGCGCTGGCGCTCTTCGATCGCGCCACGTGGCTGATGCACGAACCGGAAATCGACGCCATCCGCGAGCATCTGGCGGGCATGACCGAGCGGGCGCGGACGGAACCGGAGGAAATCATGCGGCTGGTCCGCGAAGAGCGGTCGCTGCTGGAGCGTATCAAGCCGGCGGGCGAGAAACTCGCGCCCGGCGTGCATCTGTTTCCCGCGGCGGGTGTGACGCCGGGCTCGGCGGCACTGCTGCTGGCTCAGCCGTCGCGCACCATTGTGGTGGCCGGAGATGCCGTGGTGACGCAGCAGTATTTCGAAGCGGGCCGAGTCTTTGAGCAGGTGTCGGATCTGGCCGGCGCGCAGGAATCCTTCGCTGAGATTGTCGACATCGCCGACCAGATCGTGCCGGGCCACGATAATGCGTTTCACGTCATGGGGAGGTGAACCCCGGCCGTGAGCGTTTGTCAAGCTTTCCGAGCGGCCGGTTATTTCGAGCGTGGAGATTGGGCATTCATTTATCTTGACACCCCGAAAGGGCATTGATAGTCTCGGATTGGCGATCGGAGCATGAGCAATGGAAGTCCGCATGGACCTCGCGCGGATCGTAATCAGCGATACCCAGGATCAGCAGATCATTGTTTTGCGTGAACGGGGCGGCAGCAGACAATTTCCCATCGTGATCGGCCTGCCGGAGGCATGCGCGATCGATCGGCGGGTAAAAAATATTCCAACGCCCCGGCCGCTCACCCACGATCTGCTGGCCAACGTGATCCGCGAACTGGACGGCGAACTGGAAAAAATCGTGATTCACGATTTGCGGGATCACACGTTCTTTGCCAAGCTGGTGATCCGGCACGGCGGCGAACTGATTGAGATCGATTCGCGGCCCTCCGACGCCATCGCGCTGGGCGTGGCCAGCGATACGGCGATCTATGTGGAAGAAGGCGTGCTGCGGCAGGTGGGCGATTCGCCCGAGGCCTGATTGTGGTGCAGGCGTCTCGCCTGCAATGTGCAGCCGGGACGGCTGCATCACAATGCATCAATTCGGGATGGGTTGAGCGGTGGCGATTACGGGAACCGAATACGTCGCGAGCGTCGAACGTTTTTTGCAGGAATGTCTGACCTGCTGGCCCCGCGAGCAGCCGCGGCCGCGGGTGGTGACGCGCGCGCCGGGCCGGCTGGACATCATGGGGGGCATGGCTGATTTCAGCGGCACGCTCGCCCTCCAGATGACCATCGATCGCGGCGTCTATGTGGCCGCCGGGCCGCGCGAGGATCAGCGCGTCCACATCGAATCCATCGGCTGGAGCGAGAACGGCGAACGCCCGTGCCTCGAATGGCCGCTGTCGGCGTTCTACCAGCCGGACGGGCAGTTCGTCACCGGCCAATCGCTGGCGTCGCAGTTCGAGCAGTGCACCTGGGCGCGGCACGTGGCCGGCGTTTGTCTGGCGCTGCTCGAGACGGGCGAGATACCGCACCTGGCGGGCGGCGTGACGCTGGTGATCAAATCCGATATCCCGGCCGGTCGGGGTCTGGCCGCTTCGGCGGCGCTTCAAGTCGCGGTCGCCTGTGCGCTGGCCGGCCTGTTCGATGTCGATCTGGATGCGCAGCAGTTGGCCCGCTCCTGCCGCGCCGCCGACGTGAACGTCGTCGGCCATTCGCCGGGGCTGGTCGATCATCTACCCTGCCTGCTCGGAGAGGCGGGAGCTTTGTTGCAGATTCGGTGTCAGCCGGACGACGTGCTGGGCACGCTCAGTCTTCCGAAGGACGTGATCCTGGCGGCGGTCGATTCCGGTCTTCGCTCGCCGATCTGCTGCCGGCGATACTCGGACAACCGGATCGCGTCGTTGATGGGCATGGCTCTGATCGAGCGGGTGCTGGAGTCAGTCGGGCGGGAAGGCGGTCCTGCCGGCGGTTATCTGGCCAATATCGCACCCTCCGAGTATGTGCGGCGGTTCCGAAATGATCTGCCGGTGAAGCTGCGCGGGAAGGATTTTGTGAACGGCTTCGGTGAACCCGATGATCTCGATGCCGCCATTCAACCGGACCAGATTTACAAGGTGCGTTCGCGCACCGAGCACCACATTTACGAGAACGACCGGGCGCATCGTTTCATGGAGCGATTGTCGCGCGTTCGACGGACGGGCGAGCGCGACGCGCTGGTCGAGGCGGGCGACCTGATGTATGCCTCTCATTGGAGTTACAGCCAGCGGTGCGGCATGGGCAGTATCGAGACCGATGTTCTGGTGAACGCGATCCGCGAGCGCGGCCCGGTGCGCGGTCTGTACGGTGCCCGCGTGACCGGCCGGGGCTGCGGCGGAACTCTGGCGGTGCTGATGTCGGCGGCGCCCGCGGCACGAGGGGCGCTGGATGAAGCTTGCGATGCGTATGCCGCCAAAACCGGCCGCAAGCCGATGGTTTTGGTGGGCAGCTCACCGGGGGCGATGGCCTTCGGCCGGCGGTATCTGGATTAAGACCGATGTATGTGGTATACTCTTGATGTTAACGTCCTGAGTCGATGACGAGGCTGTGATGAGCTCGACAGAAGAAATGGTCAGGGAACATCTCAAGGCATCGAAAAGGGTTGCCAGAAAGGCTCTCGCTTCGAAGAAGAAGGCGAGGGCATTTCTCATCCGCGCCGGTATCCTGAAGAAGAACGGAAAGGGCCTTGCCAAGCCCTACGGCTGATTCGTGTACGAGCATCTCCCTTCATTTGTCCTGGGCTTCCACGGATGTGATTCCGCGTTAGCGGAGCGCGTCTTCTCCGGGAAAGCCCGACTCAAAGCCAGTCAAGTAGGGTCCGCTTGGCGGACCAACGGTTCGAGAGGATGGTTTCCTTACGACGCTCCTGCCAGCACACTGAGCGGTGACGAAAATCATCGGGACAGCATAAACTCAGGGCGGGCTTTGAACTGTGACGGAGGATCCTCCATGACCGGCCTTGACGCTCTGCACCCCGTGCAGTTTGTCACCAGGAAGGGAAAACGTTTCGCCGTCCTGCGAAGAAAAGGAATAATTTATCTTGGAGTTGAAGTTTGGTGTAGTGCCGGCGGCCGGCACACACAAGGTCCGTTTTTTGTGTGTGTTTTCCACGCAGTATCATCATGTCCATCCGGCTATACCTTGGCGCGTTTCGGTTTCGCGCCGGCGAGCGCGTTCCGAAGCAGTAGGAGAGTTTCGATCTCGCGCGGGTCCGGCTCCGGCTTGCGTTCGAGCTTGCGGATCTCGCGGCGTAACCATTCGCCGACGTCCTGACCTGTTCGGCCGGCAGCATCTTGGACCTCCTTACGAATCGTGCTGAGTTTCTTTTTGTTCATCATAGAAACTGTCTATATTCGACACGACCGATGAAGCCGAGCTGTCGCGCAACGAGGCTTACACGCCGCAAACGCCCTCGACGCTCCGCAGGGGAAATCGGCCGCGGATGGCGCTCCATTTTCACACTTTACGCTGGGACGGATCCGAACTCAAGAGAAACATCAACAGTCGAAACATCTAAACTGACGACTGACCACTGATCGCTGACAGCTCACTTTTCGGAACGCCGCGCGTGTTCTCTGCTGGAATGGGTCTGTTTCGGCCCCGCTCTCAAGTGCCGCTGGAGGAAACGCCCCTGGCGCGGTCGAAAATAAAAAAGCGCGGAACGAAGCCGTGGCCCCCATCCGTCCACACGGTATCTCCAAACGTAACCGGACGGAACAGGCCATCCGCCTCTGAACCTCCAACCGGGTTTGGCCGAGGTACGCCGCTGGTTCCGATGGCAGTACTCCTGCCTCTCGGTTACAATGGAAGGTGACTATGCCGACCGCTCTTGCCAAGGATTCTGACGCCGAGTTGTTCCTTCGACTTTGGGACAAGCAGAAACTCACGCCGACTCTTGCCCGGCATTTGCTCAAGATCGAGTTCGGCGATCAGGATCGAGCGCGTATGCACGAACTGGCTCAGAAGAACGAGGAAGGTGAGCTTTCACCGGCTGAACAACGGGAGTTCGAGAACTACGTGCGTGTAGGCACCCTGCTCTCCATTCTCCAATCCCGGGCCCGAAAACGTCTCAAATCCCGTGCCGGGAACGGTCGTGGATGATCCCACCATCGAAATCGTCCGCACCCGGGCCGGCTATCGCTGCGAGTATTGCCGGCTTCCGCAGGCGCACACCGCGCTCCCGTTTGAGATTCACCTGATCTCAACCCACTATCGGTAAAGGCGGGAAGCGGGTCATGGTCGCTGAAGGCCGAGCTACCGCAGAACGGTCATCGTGTTCTCTTAAGGAATGGGGCCGCCGCGACCCCGCTTTCCAGCGATGCTGGAGGAAACCGCCTTGGCGCTGCCGAAAAGTAAAATCTGCGAAACGAACCCGTCGCGGACGGGTGCCGCGTACCAGCCTGTTGGCGAATATCACCGGGACACCAGGCATTCGTTGAATGGGAGTTTACGGCAGCAGGACAGCGTCCGGCCGGTAGGCGTTATTGTCGAAGGACAGGAAGCCGGTGCCTTCGGCGATTCGGGGGACGTCGGACGGGTACGTGTTCGTGAATCGCTGAACCTGCGGTGCGGCGTGGCCGTCGCAGTAGGCGACATCGGTGCGGTTCAGATGGCGATAACCCTGCGTGCCCGAATAGCGGCCGGCGAAACCGGCGTCGGCTGGATTGGCCCAGGGGGCGCGCATGAATTTGTTGGCCCCGGAGGCCCATTGGCCGTCGCCGAACAAGGCACACGTGCCGGCCCGGCGTACATCGGTCACTTTGATCGGCGGCGGGATCGACTCGCTGGAACCGTGCCCGATGTAGCTGGTGTTGTAGTTGTAACCGGTGTACGGGTCCTTGATGCCGGTCGAAGCACCGCGGAACGACGGGCACTGGTGGACTTCGACGTTGGCCTTGCCCGGCCAGAGCAGGCCCGGCCGGACGGTGATCGCGCCGGTGATCCAGTTTCGCGTCGTTTTGAAATCCCACTCATAGAGAATGATCGTCGGCGCGCGGATCGTGGTGTAGTAAGCGGACGGGTAATGCCCGTCATTCGTGTGTGAGTACGCATGGGCTGCGAATACCAGTTGCCGCAGGTTGCTCAGGCACGCGGCGGTGCGCGTCTGCTGTCTGGCCCGGCTGAGCGAAGGCAGAAGAATGGCGATCAGCAGCGCGATGATCGCCACCACGACCAGCAGCTCGATGAGCGTAAAGGCTCGGTTGCGCGGCATTGTGATCAATCCATGCACTCTGCATCGGCGTTGAGGTTCAGCCCGGAGATGCAGCGTTGGAACAGGCCGAAATCGTTGCCGTCCACGTCGTCGTCGCCGTCGAAGTCGGCGTTTTCGCACCCCGGCGGCGTATGCCCGACCGCGGACCCCGTCCGGCAGGCTTTGAAGTGATCCAGGTCGCTCTGCGCGACGTGCCCATCGCAATCGAAGTCGGCGGGCGACGCGGTCGGTGCGACATCGGCGAGGGCATCGATCTCCGTCGTGCCGCTGCTGGTGAGGTTTTCGATTTTGACGTACTCGATCCACGGCAGCCCGAGCTGGCCGATATCAAAGCCCGTGCCGCCGGCGGATTGCCCATACAGCGCGGCCACTTCGGCCACCGTGTGGCCCGCGAAACCGGCCGCGCTGAAGGAGGGATTCAGAGGTTTTGTCGGGTCCGTTGGCCCGCCCCACCAGAGGTTCCACGCTCCCAGCAAAGGGTCCGGATTCGCCGGATCGTAGATTCTTCCCAGCGTGGCGGCGAAATCGTCGGCATACGGCCCATTGGTGAAGGTGAACCAGGTGACGCCGTCCTGGCTGACCGAGACTTTGCCCGGTTCGCGCGTCACCGTCTCGGAGACGATGGTGTTGTTCGGATTGCCGTTGGTCCAGAATCCGCCGCCGGAGCCGGTGTGGAACGCGTTGCCGAAGATGATGAAATCCAGCCCGCAGGGGTTCTTGCGGCTGTCTTCGACCGGGTGATCGAACTTGAGGATCAAGTAGCCGCCCTGGCCGATGGAGACGATCTCAAACCAGCGAAAGGCGGAATTAGCTGGCACGACGGGCACATGGCTCGTGGTGGGATCGCCGGTTGAGAAACCATCCCCGGTAGTATCGATGGTGGGCCGGCCGAGAGCGGTGGACGGATCGTTGAACTTGTGACCGTCGAAAAAATCGACGCCGACAGCCTCCCCTTCCACGTATTCGATCACCTCCGTGGCATAGGGTGAGGACGCGCGGGCCACAGCGGCGCTGCCCCCTCCGAGCAGCGCCGCTGAGATGACCCAGCGGATCCGGTTTGCGGAAATCGCCTGCGTCATGATGCCCGGGACATCCTGTTCTGTCGGCCAAGCAGCACAGCCCCAGCCGCCAGCAGCATGATGGAGACGGGTTCGGGCACCGGCTCGGTCGCTCGACCATAGACCCAGCCGTCGGAATCGCCGTTGTGAACGACGCGATCGGATGGACCGAAACCAGCAGCCGTCCAGGTGGACTGCCCGCTGTCTTTGGTCCAGTAGTGCCACCAGTTTTCACCACCCGCGTAGCCGATGTCGCTGTGCCCGTCGAAGCTGATGCCGTCGATGAACGTGCCGAACGCGAAAACCTGACGGGCGGTCACGAGGCTGGTATTGGCCTCGATGACGTCGAACAGCCCGATGCCGGTGGTACTCCCATCGAAGAACACATCGAACGTGTAAACCGCCCCGTCGCCGAAATTGATCACCGAATGGGCCACGTTCGCGCCGGAACCGACGGTGAACGTGTCGGCCTGCGCGACAACTGCGAAGACGAACGAAACAAATCCCGCTGCGACCGCATTTACCCTCATGACTTTTCCCTTTCCTGGCCAACCACGGGCCAAAAAAAATCCCAGTGCCGGATGAACCGTGCACTGGGAGAGCGGTCCGCAAATGAAAACGGGACCCAGCGGCTCGCCGAACCGATGCGGCGAAAACTGGATCCCGGGCAGACTGGCAGTACCCAATGCCCGGGGCACCTGACACAAACAATCACGCTGCCGGCAGGTCTTCTGACTTACGGATGGCGGGATCAGATCGCAATGAATAATCCCGCATCGGCTGCGCCTTCTCATTCGCAGCGCCTTTCAGCGCGAGCGAACAATGGCATGGTGCAGCCGATACATCCGATTACAGCGGCGGGTCCGCGGTGGAATTTCACCACACTTCCCTTTTCATTCCGCAACGAGCGGAAACCGGCAATCGTGCACGTATGAACTTGTCAACGGCTGGATATACTACCAGCCTCTTGCCCGTGTGCAACAACTATTTCCAAAAAAATCTCCGCAGTGCAGGCGCGGCTGCTGTGCGTAAACTTCGGGAACAAACATAACCTCATGTTGGCCGTGAGAATGCGAATAGAACTCCCCAGCGATCACGTCCACTCCCGCGAGGTTTGACGAAACTCATGCTGTGAGAGTTGATTGATGGTTCAAACTTGGGTGTTGGAGCGGACCGATATGGGGTCCATTCCCGTCGGAATGGACCCCCATCGGACCAGAGTACCGGATGTAACGTCGAAGACGACGAGACGGTTATCAGCGGTATCGACGGCCAGCAGTTTGGATGCGTCCGACGTCAGATCGACGGGGTGAACGTGAGGATCCTCCCAGTTAGCGAAACTGGATTGACCCAGACTCACCGCCGCGCCGGAGGATAGCGCGGCGATTAAAGCGATGATGCCGCGAAGCATCTGCTCCCTTCCAACCTGCCGCCGCACGCGCATCGGCCGACTCCGCCCGCCTCCAACCGCTCATCTGTCCTCCAGTATACACCAGCGCTCTCCGTGACTCCCCACTATGACTCCCAACTATCCATAAGCAAGTGAGTGGCCAGGCGCGCAGTTTTAGGACGTGTAGAGAGATAACATGCTTATTTGAAAGCGTTTATATTTTTTATCGGGCTTAAAATCGCTATGCGTGACGTGGAAGAGAACCTGGCTGCCGGCAGCCAATTGGCGGAATTCTCAGCCAGGTGATGGAGAGGCGTCAAGGGATAGCCCGCACTTCTCCAGGCGATGGCGAAGGCCGCCGCGGGTCAAGCCGAGGAGACGGGCCGCCTCCGAAATATTCCCGCGGGTGTGGCGTAGAGCAGCCTGGAGCAGCCGCTTTTCCACCTCGGCCAGCGTGCAGTGCCCGTCGTCGAAGTCGAATCCCAGGCCGACCGCGGGCGCGGGTCCGGAGCCGGCAATACCCAGGACGGCCGGGGCCAGCGCGCCGCTTTCGCTGACCAGCACAGCCCTCTGAAGCACATTCGCAAGTTCCCGGATATTCCCCGGCCAGGCATAGCGGCCCATGAATTCGCGCGTCTCCGGCAGCAGCGCGACCGGCGGCTTGTGGAACTTGCGGCAGAACCGGCGGATGAAGTGGTCGGTCAGCATGAACAGATCATCGCCCCGCGCGCGCAGCGGCGGCAGCTCGATGCAAAACCCCTTCAGACGATAGTAGAGATCCGCCCGGAACTGGCCCTTCTGCACCTTCGCTTCCAGGTCGCTGTTGGTGGCCGCCATCACGCGCAGGCCCACCACGCGCTCGGTCGTGCTGCCCAGCCGACGGAAGCGCCCCGTCTCGATCGCCACGAGCAGCTTGGCCTGAGTAGCCAGCGGCATATCGCCGATCTCGTCGAGGAACAGCGTGCCCTCGTGCGCCATCTCCATCAAGCCTTTTTTAGTGGCTTTTGCATCTGTAAAAGTGCCCTTCTCATGACCGAACAGCTCGGCCTCGAACAGGTTCTCCGGGATGGCCGTGCAGTTCACCTGGACGAAGGGCCGGTCGGCGCGCTGACTGCGATGATGAATGTAGCGGGCGACCACTTCCTTGCCCGTGCCGGTCTCGCCGAGCAGCAGCGTACTCACCAGCCCCGCCCCCGGTTCGATGGGCAGGGCGGCGATCTTGTCCGCGAGCGAGAGCACGCGCTTGATCTGCGGGCACTGCCCGATCAATTGCAAGTCGCTCGACGCCCGCCGCTGGGCCTCCTGGTAAGCGTCGAGTTGATTGCGGATCTGGCGGTTTTCCAGACAGCGCTCGACCGCCAGGCAGACTTCCTCCATCGCCAGCGGTTTCTGAAGAAAATCGACCGCGCCCTGCTTCATGGCCGCCACCGCGCTGGATACCGTACCGAACGCGGTGATCACGATCACCGGGAAGTCCAGACCCTGCTCACGGAATTGCCCCATGAGTTCGATCCCGCTGTGGTCGGGCAGTTGGATGTCCACCAGGGCCAGATCCGGCGCTTTGGCGGTGCATTCGTTCAGTGCGCCAGCCGCCGTCTCCGCAATCCGGCACATATGGCCGGACCGCTGGAGCGCGAGCTGCACGGAGTAGCTCAGGTTCTCTTCGTCATCGACGATGAGGATGTCCGACATTGTGATTACACCAAATTGCCCATCGACCGTCTCGTGCACCAACCGAGCCGCGACCGTGAGGGAGCGGTCACCCGTTACTTCCGCTCCCTCACGGTCGCGGCTCGGATAATGTTTATACGCTCTCACACAATCCCGGCAGCGTCGCCGCGAACCGGCTGCCTTTGCCGGCCTGCGATTCCACCGTCAACTGCCCGCCGTGAATCTTCATCACCTTGCTCGCCATCGCCAGGCCGACGCCGTTGCCGTCCGGCTTGGTGGTGAAATACGGTTCAAAGATGCGATCGACGAGTTCCCGCGGGATTCCCGTCCCGTCATCTTCCACGTCGATCTGCCAGCGGCCGGGCGATTCCGCGAGCGGCCGGACCTTGATGCGCACGGTCTGGCCGGGCTGCGATGCCTGTACCGCGTTGGTGAGCAACGCCA
Source organism: uncultured Planctomycetales bacterium (assembly GCA_964384465.1). Lineage (GTDB taxonomy): Bacteria > Planctomycetota > Phycisphaerae > UBA1845 > PWPN01 > CAYLLT01. The sequence continues at coordinate 58,083 of CAYLLT010000010.1, forward strand.
CCAGCGCCTGCTCGAAATGCAGATTGTCGATGAGCACCTCGCTCATGTGCGGATCGACTTCGGTCCGTACCTGAATGCGGCGGCGATCGAGCATCGGGCGCAGCGCGGTGATCACGCCATCGATCAGTTCCTGTACGCGGACGCGCTTCAAATTCAGCGATAGCGGCGAAACGGATTGCTGCAAATCGCGCAGCCATTTTTCAAATCGATCGATGGTGTCGATGATCCGCTGCTGGCAGTTGGCGGTCTCCGGATCGTTTGTGGAGCCGGCATCCTGCCGGTCTGACCGGCTGGAAGCCGGTCCCACATGTTTAAGCCGGCTCATGGTCGCTTCGGCCAGGCCGCGGATGCCCGCCAGCGGATTGCGGATATTGTGCGCGAGCCGGGTCACCATTTCGCCGGCCGCGGCTAGACGTTCCTGCTCGACCATTTTTTTCTGCATATCGACGATGGTGGACGCCATCTGATTCACCTCGCCCGCGAGTTGCCCGAGTTCGTCGCTCGAGCGAGGCTGAATGCGATACGAGAAATCGCCCTGGGAGAGCTGCTGTGTGGCCGCACGCAGGTCGGCCACGGGTTGAATCACCCACCGCCGAACAAAGATGAGGCCCAGCGTGCACAGAAACGCGCCGCAGGCGGTGTTGACGATCAGGATGCTCACCACGCGCTGCTGGATGTTTGCGGCCCGATCGACGTTGTGCTGACGCTGGAGACCGAGTTCGCCGCTCGCTTTCTTGAGCAGATCATCCAGCTCAACGAAGCTGCGCCGGTCCTCGGCGGTGATCGGGGATGCGGACTGGAGCCGCCGACGAGCCACCGCTTGTTTTTCGGCAAGCAGCGCGGTGATCCCGGGCCAGAGTGGCGTCAGCGGTTCAACACGCGACTCGTATTGCAACTGGGCGAGGCTGATCGAAAGGTTCTGTTCGAATTCGGCGTATTCGCCGGCCAGTTCGCGGGGATCGCGCGCCTGCTCCAACAGCGCACCCTGGCCGCGGATGGCTGATCGGGCCTGTTCGACCTGCTGCTCGTGTCCCAGGTCCGTCTCGAAATCCAGAAACGCCGATTGAAAATAGACAATGATGCACCACGCCGACATCAGCAGATTCACCGACAGCGACAGCACGTAAATGAGCGCGAGCCACCCGAACTTTCTCCTGAGCTGCATGGGAACCTACTCTGGCCGCGGCTGATATTTCCATTGCCAACCCCCCTGCTTGTCCGGCTTGGAGGAAGACAGCACGTGACCGCCCACGAACGAAGCGTTCATCTCGCGATTGTGCCGCAGGCCTGGAAACCACAGCGCGTCATTGGCATATTTGCCGGCGTCCCCCGCCGTCGGTGCGGAATAGTAGGGCAGGATTCCGCGGCCGGCGGCCGCCTCGCCATCCACGTCAAAGGCCAGCGGCACCCCCGGATGTTCCATCAGGCGCTGGGTCAATCGAACGCCTTTTAATAAGGCGCGGCCGGAGACGACCACGCTGGCGCGTTCCAGCCGTTTGTTGAACCCCACACTGATGTTAGTGGCGGGCGTGACGGCATAACCGCTGCACGGGAAGCCCGATTGCTTCTGGAGGTTGCCGGCGCCGGCCGGGCAGATCAACGGCTGCTCGCCCGGTTTGTATTTGACCGTGCTGAACCCCGGCGAATCCCAGAACTCGGAAATCTTGTAGAGCCGCTCCTGAAAATCCTCGATGTAAAATCCGGTCCGCCCGAACTTCTCGCTGTCGCCGCGGTTCGGATGGGCGAAGTCGTCGGCGAACTGGATGAACTCGAACGCCACCGTCTTGAGATTGTTCTTGCAGACGAAACTTTTGGATGAGCCGCGAACCTGGACCAGCGAGATCACCAGCACCGAGATGAGCACGGTGATGATGGCGATGACGACGAGCATCTCCAGCAGCGTCCAGGCGCCGCGGAACGCGGCGGGGCACCTTGGGTTCATCGGGTGGCCAACCGTCAAACGCACTGCTCGTCCCTTTATTTATCTACTGCCAGCCGCACGCCGGATCTGCGGTTACTGTTGAGCGGCTCGCGCACATGCGAAAGATGATGACGTCTTCCCCATTCACGTGGGTGTCGTCGTTCAAATCGGCATCATCGCATTCCGAACCGGGCGTAATGATCTCCGACCCGGTCAAACAAAGTTGGAGATGTCCCCAATCCGACAGGTCCACGTCCCGGTCGCGATCGAAATCCGCCGCCGAAAAGATCTGAATCAACGCACGATCCGCAGCGTCAACCCGCCCGTCATAATTGAGATCGAACAGACTGAAGTTCGGACCGAAGTTAATGATAACCACAACGCCGTTGACAGTGCCATCCCCATCCTGGCCAGACTGGCCATCGCGACTGGATATATAGTTATTGAAGAACGCCAAATCGACAAAGTCAACTTTTCCGTCCCCATTGAAATCACCCGGAATCACATTTGGCCACAATTCCGACAGGAAAAACAGCGCATCCCCCGGCTGGACGACATACCCGCTGCCCAGGAGCAGGGTGATCTCCCACTGCGGCGGGTTCAGGAACCGGGAAACGTCATTGGGGCTGGGGTACAGGTCTGAACTGAGCCAGGGGGCGATGATCGGGTAATTGGGATCATTGGGCCAGCCGGGTTCGGGAAAATGGGTGGAGAAAACGAGGTCGTCCAGGCCCTCGAGGACGCTGTTCTGGTTGGAAACGTCGCCGTCGGGATCTTCCACCGTCGGTTCGCCGCGGCTGGCGGCCGAGCCGGCATTGGTTCGCGGATACACGAAGCTGACGGTGGTCTGGTCGGCGGCGACAGCATGCGCGAACCTCAGTTTCACCAGCGGCTCATAGCTGCCCGGATCGCCCTGGCAGCATGCCCAACTGAACCGGCTATACCCGTGGCAGCGCTGGAAGAATCGCCCGGTGAGGATCCAGGTCTCGCCCGGGCCGAAAATCATATCCAAGTTGTCGGACCGCTGAATGCCTGTGATCTGCCAGCCCTCGAAGGCCAGCCGCCAATCCTCTCCGCTGCGATCGACAAAGGGCGGCGTACTCAGCGTGTGATCGAATGCGGATGCGTCGATCGCGGTGCGATTGTTAAATCGCGTTTCTTTGGGCAGCCCGCCGAACCGGGCGACGTTGCCCAGATAGAGCAATTGGGGATAATCCAACTCGCCGCCGGTGTTCACGTTGGCATCCATGTCGATCTCGACGGTGCCGAAGAGCGGATGCGGACCATATTGAAACGGCGCATACGAAGTCCCGCAGCAGCCGACCGTGCCCGGCGGATTCATCAACCCGATGAAGACGATATCGAGGCGGAAGAACTGGCCGCTGTTTGACCACTGGCCGGTGAACAGGTCGAGCTGCGGCATGAGCGGCTGCCAGCCGCCGATGGTATACGACACGACATCCGGCAACCGGTGAGCGGCCGGATCGACGGGGGCGTCCGCTCCGCTGTCCGTACGGCGGACCGTGGCATCGCCGGGCGGATCCGTGCGCGTGACCGCTCCCGCGGGGGATGCCAGCATAGGCGTCTCCGCATCCCCCGGCAGCGGCCACGCCATGCTGAGCAAGAGCACCATCCCCGCCCTGCTGACGTAGTCGAGCCGGATAACGCCATGCGAGCAATTGCCCAGGCAATGGCCGCACCGCCAAGATGTGATCAACTCGATCAAGGGGCAAGCCTTCCCCAGCACAGATTGGAATGAACCCTGGCTGCTTCGCGACTCAGCCCAACATTATACCACATTTCCACCGCCACTTTCGTCCCGCGGGTTCAGGCGTCAGGTACAGCGCCGCTTGAGCCCTGCGCCGGCTGCGGCAGTCGGCCCGGCGCCGGCTCCGCCCGCCGGTACCGCCGCCACGAATCCGGCATCGGTATGATTCAGTTGGCGCGGAAATAACCGTTGTAACTGCTGCGGAAGTGGGTAAAGTACTGGCGGCGGAAAAGTTGCGGAGTTTTAAAGTCCCCCCCTCGTTCCTCGTTGTACGACTGAGCTGCCCTCGTGCGGAATGCTGTGCGATGTGCGGCATCGGTCACGGTCGCCGGACAACGCACTTCTTAGCGGCCCGCGGAAAGGATGAGTAACCATGAGTACATCCATGCGTGAGCAATTGCCCCGCCGTCCTTCGGTGGTTTTGCTGACCCTCGCCTCGGCTTCGGCACTGCTGGTGAACTCATCGCGATTGCGGGCCGACTGCGTCGAAAACGACCCGTGCGATGACGGGTCGGCCTGCACCGAGAACGACATTTGCACCAACGGTTCCTGTGCTGGTACGCCGATCGGTTGCGACGACGGCAACGCATGTACCACCGACACCTGCGATCCACAGCTCGGCTGCATCCACACCGGCGCCCGAACCATCGCCGACGAAAACCGCCGGCTGTTCTACAACAACTCCTTCTACGACTCGGCCTCAACCGCGTGTAACAATTTCGCGAACGGGGGCAGCCCCTGCAACGACAACACCGCCATCGCCACAGACAAAGTCGCATTGAATCCCGGCGAAACAGCAGGAACGGCCAATTACATCAGCTATTCCAGGGGCATCAACGGGATGATGATCGACGTGACCCCGGGGCCGGGTTGCAGTCCCCTCCCCGCGGGTTCGCTGTCGTCCTCTAACTTTGATTTCAGAATCGCCAACAGCGCCAGCCTGGGCTCCTATGTGACGGCCCCAGCCCCGCTCAGCATCGAGGTCATCCCCGGCGGCGGCACCGGCGGCTCAGACCGCATCAAGATCATCTGGCCTAATGTCACCATTCCAAACACGCGCTGGCTGCGGACGGTGGTCAAATCGAACAGTAGCGGCGGCAGCATGGACCTCGCATCTGTCAATGTCTTCTACTTTGGCCTTGCCAGGTACGAAAGCTTGACGCCGGGCAGCACCCGGGTCGTCGTCGACACCATCGACCAGATTGACGCTCGGAACCATCCGCACAATTCTTTGAACAGGGTGCCCGTGGCCACGAACTCCACGAGTCCACCTTACACTGCAATCGGGGCCGCCAACGCCCCCGACGCCAGGTACGATTATGAAAAGAACAGCACGGTCAGCGCATCCGACGAGATCGGATCCCGGAACAATATCACCAACTCTCTTTACGGGCTCCTGCTGCTGAACCCGGCCCCGTAGCGATATGTCGTGACGGATGCACATTCCGCCAATGACAACGCGCGTGTACGATGCGCCGGCAATGTCCACTTGGGCGCCGGTGCAGGTTCGACTCAGCGATGATTACACGGGTTTCGCGCGACTGTGGCGGCCGCCGTCGCCGCGGAGCGGCGTGCTGTACCTGCACGGGATTCAATCGCACGGTCTGTGGTACGAAGCTTCGGCCGCGCGGCTGGCGGAGGCGGGGTGGGCGGTACTGCTGCCGGATCGGCGGGGGAGCGGACGGAACGAGCGCGACCGGGGACATGCCCCGTCGGCGCGGCGGCTGCTGCTGGACGCGGCGGAATCGCTCAACGAGTTGCACGCGCGAACTGGATTCTCGCAGTTCCACGTTGTGGGTGTGAGCTGGGGCGGCAAACTTGCGCTGGCCCTCCAGCGGTTTGCCCCGGAACGGGTGTTAAGCCTGTCGCTGTTAGCGCCCGGGCTGTTCCCGCTCGTCGATCTGAAGTTTGCTGATAAAGTCCGCGTCGGTCTATCGGCGCTGACCGCGCCGCACACATTGTTCGACATCCCGCTCCAGGAACCGGAGCTGTTCACGGCCAATCCGGTCCGGCAGCAGTTCATCCGCGACGATCCGCTCAAGCTGACGAAAGTGACGACGGGCTTCCTGCTGGCGTCGCGGCGGCTCGACCGCTATGTGCTCGCCGGCGCCAAGCATTCGCGAAGCTGCCCGCTCCGCGTGTATCTGGCCGGCCGGGACCGCATCATCGACAACCACGCGACCAAGGACTTCATCCGCCACCTGCGCTGGCCGAGCCGCGAGATCATCGAATACGACGAAGCCCACCACACGCTGGAGTTCGAGCCGGACCCCGAACCGTTCTTCGCGGATTTGGTGGAGTTCTTAGTTCTTAGTTCTCAGTTGTAGCGGCCGGGCTCCGTACCGGCCGATCGTCGCGTTTGACGGCCGGTACGGAGCCCGGCCGCTACGGAGACCCGATCATTCTTCTCCGTGTCTCAGTGTCTCCGTGGTGAGTAATCCCGGCGCTCGCGGGCGCGGGTCGGGATGGATGCGCTTGTGCAGGGCCAGCTCGCACGCCAGGCGGATGGCCGTTTTCATGCTGCCGGGGTTGGCGGCGTTCTGGCCGACGATATCGAACGCCGTGCCGTGATCGACGCTGGTGCGGATGATCGGCAGCCCGAGCGTGATCTGGCACGCGCTGTCGAACGCCAGCAGCTTGACCGGGATCAACCCCTGGTCGTGATACATGGCCACGACGCCGTCGAAATGCCCCTGCATTGCCTTCCAGAAAATCGTGTCGGCGGGAAACGGCCCCTCGACCTGCCAGCCGGCCTCGCGGGCCATGGTGATCGCCGGCTCGATGATGCGTTTTTCCTCGTCGCCGAACATGCCGTTTTCACCCGCGTGCGGGTTGAGGCCGCACACGCCGATGCGCGGGTTCTCCATGCCGAACCAACTGCTCAGCGCCTCGCCCAGCAGGTCGATCGGCGTGAACACCTTGCCGATGGTGAAGCTGTCGCGCAGGCCGAACAGCGGCTCGTGAATGCTGGCCAGCGCGACGCGGAGCTTGCCGCCGACGAACATCATGACCACGCGGCGGTTCTGAAAGGCGTGGGCGAGCTTCTCGGTGTGGCCGGGGTAGCGAAAGCCCGCCAGGCACCAGCTCTCCTTGCAGATCGGGGCGGTCACGATGGCTTCGATGGTGTCGCCGCGGGCGGCCATGATCGCGGCGTTGAGGAACCGCATCGAGGAGTCACCGCCCTCTATCGTCGGGTAACGGATGGTGGGGCTGAACATCGCGAACTCATCGAAGTCGGCCACCACGACGCCGCTCTCGATCCGTCCGACGGTCTCGTGCGGCAGCCGGAACCAGAACGCGTTGATCTCCGCAAGGTCGGCGGCGTATTCGATCACCTCGTTGAGCCCGTAGATGATGAACCGGCCGAGCCGGCGGATTTCGGGGTCGGCCAGGGCCTTGACGATCACTTCGGCGCCGATGCCGGCCGGGTCGCCCATGGTGATGCCGATCAGCGGGCGGCTGTGACGGTACTCGTGGTTGTTTCGGGCGGCGGGATTGACGGCGGGTGTGTCCATGTTACCACCCGTTCTCCCGGAGCATATCGACGGTGAGCGTTGACCTGGGCGCGACGATGCCCGCCCGCTGCATCGTGGTGACCACGGTGCGGGCGAGGATGTCGGTCTCGACGTTGACGCGATCACCGATTGCCAGCGAGCCGAGCGTCGTGACCGCCAGCGTCGTCGGGATGAGTGCGATGCTGAACCGATCGTCGTCCACCTCCGCGATGGTCAGCGAGACGCCGTCGATTGCGACAGAGCCTTTGGGAATGATGAACGGCATCAGGGTGTCGTCGGCCTCGAACGTGACCACGTATTCGTCATTCCGGGCGATTTCGACAACGCGCGCGGTGCCATCGACGTGACCCTGGACGATGTGACCGTCCAGCGGATCGCCCGCCCGCAGGCTGGATTCGAGATTGACGCGATCGCCGACGGATAGTGAACCAAGCGTGCTGCGGGACAGTGTTTCAGGAATGATGTCGAACGAGAGGGATTGAGCGTCGCACGTGACGACCGTCAGACACACGCCGCCGACGCAGATGCTGGCGCCTGAAATTATCGGGCGGGCCAGATCGGGCGCGCGCAGCGCAAGCCGCGTGCCGTTCGATCCGCGCTGGATCGACTGCACGACGCCCCTGGCTTGCACAATGCCCGTGAACATGGCGAAAACACCATATTGGCTGCGTGTCGGGCGATCATCACTCCTTCATGCTATCCAACGCGCGGGGGTAATTCAAGCGAAATCCCGCGATACAAAATTCGTCTCCAAGTGTGTGCCACTGCTCTCAAGCAGTGCCTATTTCACCGGCGCCGCGAAGAACTTGAACAGTTCAAGTGACTCTCCGCCGGTGCGTTCAATATCGACACCCGCGCGGGCCGCATCGTGCGTAACGAAAAACTCGTCGCCACTCCTGATGCGGTGTGGGCCGAACCTGCCGCTGCCTTTCCAGACGAGCACCGCATAACACTGCGGCTCAATCGTCGTGAGCCGCGACTGTACCCGGAGACGTTTGCCGCTGAACTTGCCGCAAATCTCCGGCGGGAAAATCCAGTCTTCGCTGCCGCCGCGGAGACGCTTGCGCGACGCGGGACGAGGCACCAGTCGATAGCGCTCCAGAATGTCGCCGGCGGTCGCGGCTTTGAAGTCGATGAACCGCATCGCCTCCCGCAGCGAGCGGAAACCGGCGTGCATCTGCTTCGGCGAAAAATGCGTGTCGTCCATGTGGTCTTCGAGCAGCGTGTACACGTCGGAGGGCTGCTGGAGTTCGAGTGTCAGCGCCGTGCCCGGGCGATGCACGACGCCGGCGGGCACGAAGAAGCCTTCTTCCCACGTCTGGAGGAATGCGGGCGACAAATCGAGCGTCGCTTCGCTGCCGCGGGCGATGGCCATCCGCAGATCATCGGGCGACGTGCCCGGCCGCAGGCCGACGTGCGTATAGGGGCAACGGCCCTTGGGACGATCCAGAAAATAATACGCCTCATCCTTGCCGAACCGATGCCCGGCGAAATGCTTCGGGAACTTCCGCACGGCCGCATCGTCGGCGTGAAAATGAAAAACAATCGGCGTATGCCCGTCGAGAATCTTGATGAGCACGCGGAACTCCGGCCCATGCGCGCGATAGCGCTCCCGCCCGAGCATCCGCTCGCCCGCCACGCTGAACGCCTCCACAAGCGTAGGAGCATCGCGCGTCTCGTTTAGCCGCGACCCGAAGGGGAGCGCGACCCGACTCAACCCCTCCCCGCGGATCGGATGGGGATTCACCGCCGCCGTTCCGCTGGCGATCCAGCGTTCCGGCTTCCACAGGCCGTCGCGCGGATCGAAGCTCGCCCCCGGCTCACCACCCGCCAGCCGCCCGCCGTCCATGTAGAAGCGACGGACGTACGTGGGCTGGAGCCGCAGGATGCCTTTTTGTTTGTCCAGGAGCTGCTCGATCATCGTGGCCACTGTAAAAGAAAGCGGGTCGATGCGAAATGCCGGGCGAATGTGAGAAGGTGCGAACGTGAGAATGTCCCTTCAATGTGCGGATAGATGGACTTGTAGCGCGGCGGCTTTGCGGGTTCAATATCCCGCACCGACTGCCGCGAGACGCCGCGTAAGGAGATCGACATGCTCCGATCTTACAATTCTGTTTGGCGGTATACGTCCCTTCCGCTGCTGATGATTTTCTGGTGCAGCGGATGTTATTCGACGAGCAAACAGGCTGATATGCGCGCGGCGAGATATCCGGCCGAAGACCGTCCGCGGGCGGCCGCTTTGATGGCTCCCGTAGGAGGTGGCGGCATGGGCGGCGGGGGAGGCAGCGGCTTCGGCGGCGCTACCGGTGGTCTAGAAGAATCCACCCGCCTTATCGCCGACGTCGATACATCCAAACCAGCCGCCGACCGCGCCCTCATCTACACCGCCAGCCTGCAACTCTCGGTCGTGACCATCGAACCGTCGCTCGATGGTGCACAGAAGGTCGCGACCGAAGCCGGCGGGTACATGGAAGCGCTGACCAGCGACAGCATCACGCTTCGCGTGCCGGCCAAGCAGTTTTTCCCCGTAATGGAAAAGCTATTGGCGCTCGGACAGGTGCTCAACAAGAACATCCAGGCCCAGGACGTGACCGACGAATATGTCGATTTACAGCTTCGGCTCAAGAACGCCGAAGCCCTGCGTGAGCGATTTGAAGCCATCCTGGCGAAAGCCCAAACCGTCAAAGACACGCTGGAGATCGAGCGCGAGCTGAACCGCGTGCGCGAGGAGATCGAGCGGATCAAAGGCAAGCTGGCGGTGTTGGAGAAACGCATCGCGATGAGCACCATCACAGTGAGCTTCGTAAAGGCGACCGCGGCGGTGGTGGAAAATTACCGCCCGCAGTCGCCGTTCGCCTGGCTGGATCGGCTCGGCGTGGAGACGGTGCTGGACATGCGGCCGCGGCCGGAAGGGGGTGCGCAATGAGGAAGCATTGGATGTATGCAGAGGTTGATGGAATGTTACGCCAAGAGCTGCCGCGCGCCTCGTCCGCAAGCCGGGTGTCGCTGCTCTATGCCCCAACGGGGCTGCAGCCTCCAGCCCAGGGTTGCGCCGCAGGCGCACCCCAGGGTAGCCGCCGCGCGGCAACCCTGGGCTGGAGGACACAACGCCTTTGGCGTGGTAAGACGCAGAGCCGCGATATTTGCGGTGCAGAGAGGAGAAGCGAAACCAGATTCAAGGGTTTATCACTGCGATCTCTGTGTCTCTGCGTGAGCTGTCTTTTCCTGGCCGGCTGCCAGTACCGGCTCCCGCCCGGATATGTAGAGGTGGAGCCCACATACGATGGGAAGTTCCGCGCCGTCTCGGCGGAAGGGTCGGCGGTGACGCTGCGATCGGAGACCAACCCGCATAACGGAGATCTGGAGTTCTGGGAGAAGGCGATTCAAGCGCGGCTGGTGGGCATCCGCGGCTACCGCCAGATCAGCCGGCAGGAGGTTGTCAACCACGACACGCCCGGCGTCGAGATTGTGTACGACTACCAGCGGCCGGAGGCGGCGTTCAATTACATGCTCACGGTGTTCGTCAAAAGCGGCCGGGTGTACATCATCGAAGCGGCGGGCACGAAAGAGCGCATGGCCGAAGATTTGCCCGGCATTCGAGAGGCGATCGCAACGTGGCCGCTGTGAATCTCCGACCGAATGAGCGGCTGATCGTCGGCTCAACGACCGAAGACGCCGTCAAACGAGCCGCCGATCACGTTGTGCAGTTACTTGCCGGCACCGAGGGCACGCGATCGGTCGCACTGGCGGGCGGCAAGACGCCGGCGGCACTTTATGCCGCGCTGACAGGGCCGCCGTGGCGCGATCGCGTCGATTGGCGGCGCATCGAATGGTTCTGGGGCGATGAGCGCTGCGTGCCGCCCGATCATGCCGACAGCAATTATCGGATGTCTCGCGAGACGCTGCTCGATCCATTAAGCATCCCTGAAGACCGCATCCATCGCATGCCTGCCGACGCGACCGACCTCAATCGCGCGGCCAGTGATTACGAGCAGACCATCCGCGCGTGCGTACCGCCGAATGAAGCGGCCGTTCCAGCGAACGATATCGGCGTGCCGGCTTTCGATCTGATCCTCCTCGGCATCGGCGTAGACGGCCACACCGCCAGCTTGTTTCCCGGCAGCGCCGGGTTAAGGGAGACCCGCCGACTGGTGGTCGCCCACCACGTGCCCAGCCTGAACACATGGCGAATGACCATGACGTTCCCGCTCCTTCAGGCAGCGCATGAGATTGTCTTCCTCGTCACCGGCGCGGATAAGGCACGGGCTATCGAACGCATTTTCAGGGCCCCGAGCGCAAGCGAGGGGTCACTGCTGGTCGCCGACCTTCCGCCCGCCGCGAGGGTTCGCGGCAACGCCCGCCACGTCACATGGATATTGGATACGACCGCGGATCGTCTTGTGGACCCGCATGACCCCGCCTAGAATCCACTCAGGATTCACAAGTGGAGCAATGGACATGAAGATCTCTCGACGGGTGCAACAGCTTGAGGAGTCCGCCACGCTGGCGGTGAGTGCCAAGGCGGCGGCGATGCAGAAGGAGGGCATCGACGTGGTCAGTTTTGGCGCCGGGGAGCCGGACTTTCCGACGCCGGAGAATGTGCGGAACGCTTGCAAGAAGGCGCTCGATGCGGGGCATACAACCTATGCCAAGCCGGCGTCGGGGATTCTGCCCGCCAAGGAGGCGGCGTGTTCCAAGCTCAAGCGTGAGAACGGCCTCGACTACAAGCCGTCACAGGTGCTCATCACCGTCGGCGGCAAGGAGGCGCTGTACCTGGCGACGATGACGCTGCTGGATGAGGGCGATGAGGCCATTCTGCCGGTGCCCTACTGGGTCACGTATCCGGAACAGATCAAGCTGGCCGGGGCCAAGGTGGTGCCGGTGATCGGCGAGGAGTCGCGAAGTTTCAAGCTCACCGCCGACCAGATCGCCAAAGCGATCACGCCGCGCACGCGCGTGCTGATCTTCAACTCGCCGAGCAATCCGGGCGGGTTCACGTACGATCCCGACGAGGTCCGCGCGATCGCCGACGTGGTGGCGGCGCACGACATTATTGTGTTCAGCGACGAGATGTACGACCGGCTGATTTACGGCGATCAGCGGTTCGTGAGTTTCGCGGCGGTGCGGCCGGGGCTGTACGACAAGACGCTCACGTTCAACGCCGGGTCGAAAACGTACTCGATGACCGGCTGGCGGGTCGGTTATGTGGCCGGGCCGGAAGCGGTCATCAAAAACATGGCCAAGCTTCAGAGCCAGACCACCAGCGGGACGGCCACCTTCAACCAGCATGCGCTCGTCGAAGCCCTCAAGGGCGATCAGGGGCCGGTCGAAGTGATGCGCAAGGAATTCGAGCGCCGGGCCGAGTACATGCACCGGCGGCTCAATGCCATCAAGGGCGTGAGCTGCGTGCGGCCGACGGGCGCGTTCTATGCCTTCCCGAACGTCTCACGGGCGTTTGCGGCACTACAGGTGAAAGGCTCGCTCGACTTCTCTGCGAAAGTGCTGGAGCAGGCCCACGTCGCGCTCGTGCCCGGCGAAGCGTTCGGCCTGGACACGCACGTACGACTGTCGTTCGCGACCAGCATGGAGCAGATTCAGAAGGGGCTGGATCGTCTGGAGAAGCTGCTGGGCAAGGCGTGATGAAACAGCCTTCAACTTAACCGAGCCGCGACCGTCAGGGAGCGGAAGCCGGCATCAACCGCTCGCTTGCCATCAACCGCTCGGATCCGGCTACAGCGAGGCGAGCCACTTTCGCATTTCGGCGGGTTCTTCGCCGAACATCAATGAGCCGGGCACGATATAGTCGGCGCCGGCGGCGTGGATTTTGGGGACCGAGTGACGGCGGATGCCACCGTCTGCTTCTATCTGACATTTGAGCCCGCGCTGGTCGATGATCTGCCGGGTCTGGCGGATCTTGGCCGGGCAGCGCTCGTCCATTTCGGCGCCTTTGATGCCGATTTCCGTGCCGACCATGCAGACCATCGATAGGTCGTCCCAATAAGGATCGAGCAGATCGACCGGCTCGTCGAGCATCAGGGAGATGCCCGCACCTTTGCCGCGCGATTTGATGCGCTCGATCACGTCGGCGGGGTCGTTCGATGTATTCAGATAGATGATGAAGGAGTCGGCGCCGGCGTCCGCAAACGGATCGATCCAGTCCAGCGGATCGGTGACGATCAGGTGCACCTCGAAGGGCCGCTGCGTGTATTTGCGGATGGCTTTCACAAGGTCGGGGAAGAAGAGCATCGTTTCCACATAGTGCCCATCGGCGACATCCAGGTGAAACATTTCCGAGTACGGCTCAACCCGCTTGATTTCCGCAGCCAGGTTGGCCAGATCGGCTGACCATAACGATGTGGAACACTTCAGCATGGAATCCCTCACGGTCCGCTTAAGAAACCGCCAAGGTGCCAAGGCGCCAAGAAAAATACCGAATTATCCATTCTTGGCGCGTTGGCGTCTTGGCGGTTCAACAAAATGTTTTTCCAGGAACTCCTCGATGAATCGTTGCACGTCCGCCGTGTGGGCTTCTTTGCTCATGGTCTTGGAAGTCACTTCGCGGAATTCGGCATTCGGGATCGCCCGGGCCAGTTTCTGGCCGAGGTCGAACGGGTGCACGGGGTCCTCGCGGTTGGCCAGAACCAGCGTGGGCACGTCGATCACTTTCAGATCATCGAGCCGCTGGAGCGGGCGATCGTTGGGGATGCGCTCAAGCAGGACCACGTGATCGTTGATGCGCGGCGATTCGAACTGCCGCAGCAGCGTACCGGCCACGTCCGGGGACTGCTGGAGCATTTCCGCATATATCGGCGAGGCCTGGAACAGCTCCTGCCCGCGCCGGGGGCCGTGCTCGCGGACGAGGCGGGCGATGAATGAATAGACTTCGACGTTGCGCGGTATGGGCCCTTCGAGCCACGCCGGCCGAGACAGAACCAGACCCTGTACCCGATCGGGGAACCGCAGCACGAGATTCAGCGCGATCGCGGAGCCCATCGAAATGCCGCCAATGACCGCCTCGCGAATGTTGAGATGATCCATCAGCGCCCGCAGGTCGTCGGCAAACGTTGCGATGCTGATTTTTTCGGGATCGCCGAGCGGCTCGCTTTGGCCGTGCCCGCGGCAATCGAACGTGATGAGCCGGATACCCTCCGGCGGCTGAAACAGTCCGAACGGCTGAGAGACATCGCCGCCGAGGCCGTGCTGGAAGAAGAAGGGGAGACCCTGGCCCGCGTCGAGATAGTGAAACCGAATGTTGTCGTGTTGGAAGGACGGCATGACGCGGTTCAACAGTTCAGGCGATGCGGCTCAATTTGCCTTTCAGAAACGCGACACATTCGGGCACCTGCGACTCGTCGAGGCCGTGGAGGATCAGCGGGCCGTCGAAGTTTGCGCTGCGAAGCAGTTGCACGTAATAATCATAATCGAGAACGCCCTTCCCCGCAGCCTCGTGCCCGGCCTCGCCGTCGCGGCTCAGGTCTTTGGCGTGGGCCAGGACGATGTCGCGGCCGAGCAGATCGAAGGCTTCGTCCATGACCTGCCGCATGCGTGCCAGCTCGCCGGTGTGGAACAGGTTGGCCGCGTCCATGACCACCTTGAGCCGCGGCGACTGCATTTCATCCAGCAGCCGCCGCCCCTTGGCGGCCGAGTCGATGACGTTGGATACCTCCGGCTCGAATGCCAGCGTAACGCCGAATTCATGTGCAATCTGGAGGGCCTCGCGCATCGTTGCGATGAGGTCCCGCCACGCCTCCGGCAGATCGTTGTCCGCGTGACGCCGCCACATGTTCTCCGCATCGCGTGTGCCGGTGCAGAGCGTGATGACCGAGGTGCCCAAGCCCTTGCACGCGGCCGCGAGTACGCGCAATCGGCGGAGGCCGTCGCGGCGATGCCGCGGGTCGGGGTGGATCATGTTGAACGTGCCGGAGACGGCGGACATTTCGATGTCGCGGGCGGCCATCTCGCGGCGGATCGTGTCGCACAGCTCAGGGTCGATCCGCTCCGGCATCGGCGGCAGGCCGGCGCAAGCCATGTTGAACTGTACGCTGTGCAGGCTGTGCGACTGCACCGCATCGAGCACGCCGGCGAGCGTCGGCTGAGTGAAAGTCTTGGCCATGATGCCGATTTGCATAACTCTAATAATCTTAACCGCAGTCCCACATGCCCGGTACTCCGGGCATGTGGGACTGCGGTTGCATTAGACAGTACCGATGACGTCCGCCAACTGAACACACTCGTCAGTCTCGACCGATCGCGCGATAGCGACCATCGCGCGAATGGCCGCGACGCCATCGTTGATGGTCGCGCCTGTCGTTGGTGCACCTTTCAGGATCGTGTCGGCGAAGGACTCGATCTGCCGCTTGTAGGAGAAGCCGTCTTCGCCCAGCGGACGGTGGTACTGGCCATCCTTGACGGAAAAGCATTCGACGTCGGCGGACTTGTAGAACCACGGCAGATATACCTTGCCCTGCACGCTGCCGTTTTCGCCCCAGATCTGGAAGCCCTCCTGGAAATCGCCGCGAACCGCGACGGTCAGGTCCAGCAGGCCGGCGCTGCCGTCGGCGAAATCGACGGACGTGAACCAGCAGTAGGCGCCGAACTTCTCGACGAGGCGGGCCCGCACGCTGACCAGTTCGCCGCCGAGGAAGCGGGCGGTGTCCACCAGGTGGCTGCCGTGCGTGAGCATATAGTAGCGGCGCTTGTCGGCTTTGGGGTCGCCGCCGGGGCGCTTCGCGCTCGCGCTGAGTACCGGAATCGGCTGGAGATTGTCGGTCATCGTGTAACGATACGTCGAATCGCAGTACCACATCTTGAGGGCCATGCGCTCGCCAAGCTCTTCGCGGATGAACCGGGCGGCAAACTCCACGCCGGGATCGAAGCGGCGGTTGTTGCCGACCTGGAGCACGAGCTTCGATCCTTTCACCACCTGTCGCAGTTCCTCGCATTCTTCGATGTTGACGCCCAGCGGTTTTTCGACCAAGACGTGCTTGCTGGCAGCGAGCGCCTTCAGGGACATGGGCACATGAAACTCGTCGGCGATAGCGATGATGACGGCTTCAACCTGCGGGTCGGCGAGCATTGCGTCATAGTCGGCATAAATCTTCTTCGGCTCATGAATCGCCGCCATCTTCGCCCGTAAGTCGTCGGCCACGTCGCAAATGGCGTAGAGTTCCGCGTTGCGGGCCTTTCGACAGGCATCGAAATGCGCGAACTGCGCGATCGGCCCGCAGCCGAGCACGCCGATCCGTAGTAACCGATCATCTTTCTGGATCACGTTTGCGTCCTAGATAGCTGGTCGGTCGATGTTTGGCTGAGAAATCTCGACCAGGGAGCGTGGTTTGAGATGACTCAGCGCTTCCCCGGCCGCCGGAACCAGCGAGAGCAGATCAGACAGCTTGTTCGATTTCGCAATCAACACCAAAACAGCGACCGGCAACGTGGCCAGGTTCTGCTGCTGTTTCATGTTTCGGTCCACGGTGATGACCACATCGAAGTGGATTGCCGCCTGGGCAAGTAGTTGACCGTTTTTGAGTTGCTCCCAACCCATATCGCGGGCAGTCTTGACTTGATGGTTTACAAGCGAGCGTGCCAAACGCCAGTCGATGCAGTGGTCGAGGAGAATCCTCATCGTCCTCCGACCTTCTCAAGAAAGCCGGTGACGGCCGCATCCAGCACCGCGACGGCCTGCTCACGCATCACGCCCGGGAATCCCTCAAGGAACTGGTCAAGACTCTCACCGCCTTCAATGTAATCGAACAGATTCTTGACCGGGACGCGCGTGCCCGCAAAACAGGGCGCGCCGCTCATCCGCGCTGGGTTCAACCACACAATCCCGAACAGCGGATGCCCCGGCTGGATCAAGTCACCCTCCAACGCTTCGGGAGAAACGGAACTCTCAAAGCGGATCAGCGTCTCTTGCATTACATCAACCCTCGTTGCGGTGCGGGCACGGGACTTTCACCGCACAATGAGTGGTCGCACTTAATATTCGTATGCAACCTCACCATCAATTATACCGCGATTAACTCACTTCGGCCGGGTAGCGCTGGCGGAGCGCTTCTTTCAGGGATTTATAGTTTTTGCGGTCGGCAATGGCGGCCAGGGCGAGCACCTGCCTTTCCATCGGCGTGTCGCGGAGCTCGCCGGAGCGGTGAACTTCCAGGGCCTGCATCATGGCTTCCGCACCGACTCTGGGGTCCGCTTTGCCCTGGGCATTCTTGATGGAGTTAATCGCCGAGCCGGCCAGGAAGAGGATGTTTTCGGAAATCCCGCGCCGCTCCGCGTCGGCCAGGTTCGCACAGATGTTGCCCTGGTCGAGCCCGCCGGCCCGCGCGATCATGGTCGGATTGATGCCCGGCAGCGGCCGCGTCAGGATTTCTTCCGACGCTTCCCATTCCGCCCCGTGCGGATAAATGAACGGGGCGCCCCGCCGCAACGGCGCGGTCTGGCGGAAGTCGATGCCGTCGAGCCGGGCCAGTAGATCGATCACCTCGCGCCAGATGCCGGCGGTCTTGACGCCGATGCCGGCGTTGTGGCCGTAGATGGCCGGCGGATTTGGCAGGCTTTTAGTGGCTTCACGAACCATGCGCACCGTGCCGCCAGCGAACGATTCGCTGAACATCACGCCGGTCGCGCCCGCTTCAAGAACGGCATGAACGGTATCCAGGATTTCGTTCGGTGCCCCGGTGATGTGCGGAGCAAAAATGAGTCCGAGGCCGCCGCGCGTCTCGCGGGCCTTCTCGATGCCGGCCACGGCCCGGCGCGTGCGCTCCGAGACCGGAGAATAGTCAAGATTCGGATAGAGGTTCTCATCCTCCTTCACGAACATGAACAGCGGGCACCGGGCCGCCTCCTCGACGAGCGAGCCGACCTGCTGCGGCGTGATGCCGGTGGTCGGCTTCAGAATCGTTCCAAAAGCGGGTTGATCGCTGGCGAAGCCGGTGCATTTCCTCAACCCTTTCGGGCCATACGCGGGCCCGGGGAACGTGCGGATCACTTTCTCAGGAATCTGGAGACTGATGAGCCGCGCGTCCTGATTCTCGTACACGTCGAAGATGATCGCGTTGCCGGCGGTGTGCAGGATGTCCACCGACGTGAGATGCCCGTCCGGCTGGAGCAGCATCTTGAGCGGGAAGGCCATGTGCAGGAGGCCGATGCGGCCGGTGTCGTCGAATACGTCGATGCCGGCGGCCTTACCGGTGCACTGCTCGATGAGCGAGCCGGGCGGCACGCTCTTGGTTCCGCTGGTCGCGTGGTAGGCGATCTCCTGAACCGCCTCTTTGAGCGTCATCGTCCGCAGGGCGAAGAAGTAGCCGGCGACCAGGTAGTCGTCCAAGGCCGGGGCGGGTTTCTCCTCCAGCCGCTCGGCGATAATTGTCCGCAGCGACACCTCGCGCGCGTTGCGGTCGTGCCAGAGAACCTGCAAAGTCGGCGCGGGGATCGGTTTCATGGGGAGGAATTATACGGGCAGCCGTGTTTGAGGACACCAGCGGCGACTTTCCACGCGGAGTCGGGCGAAACTACTGAGATGTTCGTATCGTGGTAATCAGGCCGCTCGGCGACGACGCGCGACGACGAGGCCCGCGAGCCCGAAGAGCAAAGCCGTGCCGGGCTCAGGCATCGGAGTGCGGACCGACCATTCCTCGAATCCGTCTCCGGTCTGGTAGTCGGTGGGCATGTAGTGCCCGAAGTATGAGTAAAGGTAAACGTACGTGCTGCCGGTGACGCCGGGGAAGTTTGACAGCGGGACGTACATCCACATATCGCCCTGCCCGCTGCCGCTGCTTAAATTGTAATCGAGCGTGACCACATTGTCGTCCAGGAACGCCCCGAGGCTGTACCGGAGTGTACCGAGCGTGCTCTCGAGCCCGGTCTGGCTGCCGGTTGCGGACGTATATATGTTGAGCAGATCGAGGGAGAGCAGGTTGTGACCGCCGCCGTTGGGCTCATTGATGTCGAGATTGAACTCCTTGTAGTCGATTCCGCCGATGTTCACGGTCGGGATTTCGCTGAAAAATAGATTCCGCGTGTAGTTCCCATCAGTGTTCTCGTCGTACTGCACCGGCCGGCCGGAAGTGTTGTAGCCTTGCTCTTCACCTGTAGGGGAATGTCCGTTGTTGCTGGAGCCATTGTCGTGCTGGACCCGCACGAATGGGTCGATATAGCCCGTGCCCGCCGGCTGGAACCCCGCGCGGTAGAAACGGGCCCCGTTCGCCGTACCGCTGGTCGTGTTCACCAGATCCACAACATCTGCGCTCGCGGTGGTCGCACACGCTGTGAGCGACAACAGAGCAATTGCTGTTCGCGTCACATTAAAAATATCACGGTGCTTCATCATCCCCCCAGTTCCGTCTCAGTGTCCTACCGGGCGGTACGCGTTCCTCTCCAACATCTAGAAAACAATTCAAGCCGCCTTGTTGGCAAACTCTTTGCCCGCACAAGGCCGAATCGTTTCTTCCCTGTCCCTGCGAAGGACTAGGTGACTCGATCGACGATGGACTTCGGAATAAAAGCTTAAGAGATAACAGACGGGACGAGCCGCTGACGCATCAGCAACACACAGAAATGCTCTTCCTCGCCTTTCCCGCTCCTATGCCTATTACCCATCCTACCTATAATGATACTGAATCCCACGCAGAACACAAGCAAAAAATAAAGAAAAAGTCGTCCGTTTCCTGTTTTCTCTATAACTTATTATAAAACATGATCTTGGGATCAAATCCGGTCGTGCTGCCCGCTCCTCTAAGGTTTCTCCGCAACCCGCTCCTTGTTGGACGGTACAAAGCATCGGGTCAGCTCAAGACTACCGCGCTCAAGCTGCGCGATGGCGGTTCGGCTTTCCGCGGAGCGTGAACAAGTGGCATGTGAAACGACAGGAAACGAACCTGTGAGCGTCGGTGAAATTCTGTTAGAACGCGGGCTGATCACTGCGGAGCACTTGCAGTCTGCGCTGGCCGCGAGGAAAAGCCCCTACGACCGCATCGATCGCATCCTGGTCAAGATGGGGTTCGTGGACGAGCGCGAAGTGCTCAAGGTGCTCGGCGAGCAGATGAGCATTCCGGTTGTGGACCTGTCCGAGATCCAGATCGACATCGAGCTGCTCAAGCAGATGCCGGCGCGGCTGGTGCACAAGCGCGGGCTGATCCCGATCCAGAAGACGAACGGCACGCTGCGGGTGGCGATGGCCGACCCGTATGACATCGGGGCGATCGACGATTTGCGGATGCACACCGGCCTCAAGGTCGAGCAGGTACTGGCCAACGAAGCGGAAATTCAGCGGATCATCCGCCAGCACTTCGGCGTGGGCGGCTCGACCATCGACGAGATGATCGAGGAGCAGGAAGACGAAGTCGAGCTGCTCAGCGAATCGGTTGACGACAACGGCGACCTGATCGAGATGGCCCAGGAGGCCACGGTCGTCAAGCTGGTGAACGA
>CAYLLT010000011.1:0-46331 GCA_964384465.1 uncultured Planctomycetales bacterium
CAGATGGCGCGGGCGAACGATGCTCCGATGGCGGCGGTGACGGCGGCAATCTCGTCCTCCGCCTGGACCGTGAGGACGTTGTAGTTCTTGTATTTCGAGAGCTGGTGGAGGATCTCGCTGGCCGGCGTGATCGGGTAGCTGGCGTAGAACAGTTGGCGGCCCGATTTCTGGGCTGCGGTGACCAGGCCCATGGCCAGCGCTTCATTGCCCATCACGCTGCGATAGCGACCGGGCGGGATGACCGCCTTGGGGACACGATAGCTGGTGGCGAACGCCTCGGTGGTCTCGCCGAAGTGGTAGCCGGCCTTGAGACTGCGGGTGTTGGCGTCGGCGATGACCGGCTTCTTCGAGAACTTGTCCTTGATCCAGTTCAGCGTGGGCTCGAGCGGGCGGTCATACAGCCAGTAGACCAGCCCGAGGGCAAAGAAATTCTTGCAGCGGTCGATGTCCTTGGCGCCCAGGCCCGTCTCGGCCAACGCCTCCTGGTTCATCCGCGAGAGCGGGACCTTGATGATGCGGAATTGCTCCAGCGTATTGTCTTCGAGCGGATTTGATTTGTAGCCGGCTTTGGCCAGGTCGGACTTGCCGAAGCTGTCGCTGTTGACGACGACCAGCCCGCCGGTCACCACGTCGCTTAAATTCGCCTTGAGCGCGGCCGGATTCATGGCGATGAGCGCGTTGACGCGGTCGCCCGGCGTGTGGATGTCGCGGCTGCTGAAGTTGATCTGGAAACCGCTGACACCCGCCATCGAGCCGGCTGGTGCGCGAATCTCAGCCGGGAAGTCCGGCAGCGTGCTGATGTCGTTGCCGAAGATCGCGGACGAGTTGGTGAACTGCGTGCCGACGAGCTGCATGCCGTCGCCGGAGTCGCCCACGAAACGGACGGTTGCGGCCTCCATCTCGAGAATCGGCTTTTTGGCAATCGGTTTTTCGTGTGTTTGCTCTATGGATACCACAGTGAATTTATCGCGGGCGATTCGCTACCGGCGGTCAGCCGCTGGCGGAAAATCGCCTTATGCGCCCTCCCGTGCTTCTTGTACCTGACGCGGCTGAGGCGGCAGGTTGTACACAGCCGACGGAAAATGGTCAATCAGATAGCGGACGATCCGCTTGACGGAAATGACCCCGATGGGGGTGCCGACGTTATCGACCACCGGCAGTCGGCGGTAGCCCCCTTGATACATGGTACGAATCGCGAGTCCGACCGGGTCGGTCAGGTGAAGCGCCACCGGGTCGGGGGTCATGAACTGACTTACCGGGGCCGCGAAATCCGCCTTCGGGACCAGGGCCCGCTTCACCAGATCGCGCTCGGTGAAGATCCCCCGCAGCTTTTTGTCCTCGCAGATCAGGATGCAGCCCTTGGCCTCACTCCGCATGGTCTCGATGGCGTCGCGCAGCGGAGTCTGCGGGGGCACACAGAGCGGCGCGCCCAATTCGATTTGGGAGAGATCGTCGCTCCAGAGGTTTTCGCGGAAACTCAATGAACCGCTCCAAACTTCGGTAGAACCACCAGAATAGCGAAACCAGCGAGCCATTCAAGTATAGGCGGTTCTTGTAATCTGGTCACGTATCGGACCCTGTGAGCCTCCGGGCGGACCGGGTGAGGGATTTACCGCGGGTTCGGAGCCACCTCGCCCGCTAGTCGTTCTCTTCGGCTAAATCGAAGGATGGACTTGAAGGTGGCGGCACGTGAATCGTTGCGCCGAGAGGACTTACGTGCGAAATTAAATTTTGGTCGGTTTTTCGTTTCGGTGTGCTCCAGGGCCGCGGAGCAGCGAATGTCACGCATCGCGAGCATTCGCCGAGCGATAGATGAATACCGACATCAAAATGGCCGAGTTCTCTGTAGCGGCCGCCCCCGTTGGCGGCCGCTACAACTTTGCCATTATTCGGGAACTGGACATGAAAATCAAAGAAATCGGCATTCGCGTTCCGGTCACCATCTCGCCCTTCAGCTCGACGGACGAGGCCATCCACCTGATGTGGACGCACGACGTTCGCCATCTGCTGGTCGTCGATCGGGAGGGGCTGGCCGGCATGGTGACGGACGGGGATTTGATCGAGAGCGTCGGCATGCTGACGCTGGAAGAGCGGCGAGCGGTTGGGCACCCGGTAACCACCGAGGAAGTCATCGTCGCGGACGTGATGGATGCGGAAGTGCCGTGCGTCGCGCCGGACGACCTGGTGACGGACGCGATCCATCGCATGCTGTATCTGCGGCGGCCGGCGCTGCCGGTGGTGGACGGCACACAGATACTGGGCGCGATCAGCGAATCGGATCTGCTGCAACTTTTTGCGGGTTCATGCTGGCTGGATCGCGGGACGCCGCATGCCGAGCCGGTGATCAACTACGGCTCGCACGTGCTCAAGACGATCGCGCCGGACGATCGCCTGGAAGCCGCCTGCGTCAAGCTCAGTCTCGGCAAAATCAGGCATTTGCTGGTCGTGGAGGGCGAACAGTTCGTGGGCATGATCACGGACTGGGACATCCGCCGGGCCATCGGACAGCACAAAGTCGGCGAGTGGCTGGACCTGCCGGTCTCTCAACTGATGCGGACGGACATTCAGACCTTGCGGCCGAAGGACAGCCTCGCCTGCGCGGCCGACGTGATGCGGATGGAGCGGCTCACCGCGCTGCCGATCACCACCCGCGACGGCGTGCTGGTCAGCATCATCACCGTCTCCGACCTGCTCCAGGCATTTGTCGGCGGCGCGACGATACACGCGTAAGAAAAAGTCGAAACGTCGAAAAGTCAAAACGTCGAAACAAGAAAGCTGTCAGCTATCAGCCTTCAGCAATCAGCCAGAGAGGTGGGAGGCGGAGACGAAGCGATTCCAGAAATCCTCAATTCGCAATTCGTCATAAGGATCATTGAGGCGGTTTCTCGTGCCGCAGGCGGAACTGCCGGCGCAGCTCGCGATCGGTGATGTCCACCACCGCGGCGGAAAAAAGTTCCGCTTCGAGTGTGGTCTGTCGCTGCTGAATGAGGCGGTCGAGCAGGCGGCGACGCAAAGCATTCTGATCGACATTTTCGAACCCGACTTCGCTGGCCGGGAAACGCCGTTCCAGGCGGATGATGTGATACCAGTTGCCCTCATTGATGGCGGGTGAGACCTGGCCGACGGTCAGGCTGAACGCCGCTTCGCGGATGAGCGGCGTGACCGCCTGATCGTTGTGTGTAAACGGCGGCATCAGCCCGCCGCGAGCGGCGGTGATCTGATTCTCGCTGCTTTCGCGGGCCACCAGCTCGAAATCCTTCCTGGCCTCGAGCTGATCGCGAACGCGCCGGACCGCATCCAGGCTCGACACCTGGATATGGCGGATCTGCACACGCTCGCCGTAGGCCAGTGCATATTCCTGCTTTAGCATCTCGGGCGTGACGGTCATCTTCTCGACTTCGGCGGCGGCAATTTTGCGGAGGTAGGCCTGCTGCTCCATTCGCCGGTCCCATTCGCTGCGGGATACGTTTTTGGCGACCAGCAATTCGTCCAGCAGGCGCTCGGCCACCTGGCGGTCGAGCGGCTGTTCGTCGGGGTTGCCGACGGGGCTGGCGAGGCGCCGCAGGGCGTCATCCTGCGCGGCGGTAATGTCGGCGGCCGACACGGTGAGCGACATCTCGGCGGCCCGCTGCCGGGCGGCCGTAAGCAGAACGAGCTGTTCGAGCACGCTCAGGCCGTGACTATCGATCAGCATCTCGGCCAATTCGCCGCGCGCGATTGCCCTGCCATTCACGCGGGCAATCACCTCGGCGGGATCAGCGAACGCCGGCGCAGCGGTTTCGCTGGCTGGTTGCGAAGCGGAAGCCGGCTGCTCCGCTGCCGCTGCGGGCGGCGCCGGGGCCGGTTTGGTGGCCGGAGATTCCCACACGGTCTCGATCGGCGTGCCCGTGGATTTCGGCTCCGTCGCACAGCCCGTCAAGACCGCGATGGAGAACAAAACGCCTGCTACCGCGCACATGTTTCCAGATGATCGTCGCATTCGCTCATGTCCCGTAGGGACAATTGACAATAGCCCAGCATTTCAATGCTGGGAAACCCGTGCATATGCGAGTGTTAGTCCCGGAGGGACGGCTGAAATGATAATCTCAGTCGTCCCTCCGGGACTACGCTTTATCCCCGTCTCGCTAACCCACCGTTGAAACGGTGGGCTATTATCATTGCGTGCCTCCGGCACTCCAGATGTAAAGCACTTCGGTTCGCATGCTCCGGTTTAGACCATCAGTTTACATCGATAACCACCTGCTCGCCTTTTTTCAGGCTGAGCTGTCGGCCCCGACACTCGAACTGCGTATCTTTCCAGGCGCTGAGTTTCACTTTGCCCCGGCCGTCGGTCAACTCGCCGCCAACGGTCACGCCGAGCAGCGTGCGAATGTTGCCGAACCGTACCGTGCCCGACCACGGAATGCACGGCGCCAGGTCGAGCCGGCCCCACCAGGTGGAGACGATCGTTTCGAGGATGGACTGCGCGAAGAGCCCGTGCGTGGTGATATAGAACGACAGACTCGATCGGCCGGATTCAAAGATCTGGATCCAGTCGGGGTCGGCGTTCTTCGATATCTGCACACTGGCCCACTCCTTGCGCCAGCCCGCTGCGTCGTGCATGCGAGCATCGGCGAGGATGAACTCGCCCAGCGTGTGGCCGGTGAACCAGGGCTTCTTGGCGCCGTCGGTGATCTCGTACCGCTGCTCAAAACCGCGGCGGGTCGGCTCATCCGGCTCGCCACCGAGCGGGATGTGCACGAGCGGCGCGAGCTGATCGGGGTGCTTCTGATGGCCGAGGTTGCGGGAACCTTTGCCGGCGTAGGCGTAGTACAGGCCCTGTGGCGAAAGCAGCGTTTTGTACGCGATCCCGTCGTCGAGGATCGTCTTCATGCGACCGTCGCTGTCGAATCCGTATGCGATGCCCTGCCGCAGGGCGTACTCGGCGCTCACCAGCGTGCAGTAGTAATCCGCCTGGTCCCGCTCCGCTTCTTCATCCAGGCCGAGCGAAGGGATGACCGTGAAGTGCCAAAGGCCGTCGTCGCCCTTTTTCGCCATGCTCAGATAAAACTCGGCCGCTCCCTGGATCAGCGGGGCCGCGTACTTTTTCGTCCACGCCGGGTCGTTCACCACGACGGCGGTCTGGTGCGCGATGCGGACCATGTGCCCCGCGTTGTAGATCGGTGCGTAATTATCATTGGGAAGTCCGGGGAGGTGATAGTCCTCCGCCGGCCCGTACGGGAACACGTGCGGACACATGATGCCGTCGAGCTTCCAGATGCGTTTGGTGTATTGCCGCAGGCCGTCGGCGCGGCTCGCCCAGAACTCGACCCACTTGCGGGCGGCGTCGATCTGCCCCGTCCACAGCAGCAGCGGCTGCCGGCAACCGCTGTCGAACGGGAACGGAAACGGCCAGCCGTTGCCCGCCAGCCCCGTGGGCGGCGAGCAGCCGATGCCATCGTCGTTGTGCGAGTACAACGTGTACGCGATGCCGCGCACCCACACCTTCTGAGCATCATCATCGGGCAGGTCCAGCCAGCCGCTGTGCTCCCATGTCGAGTGCCACCACGATGTGTTCGCCTTGAAAGAATCCTCCGCGCTCGTGTCGAGTTCGCCGCCCACGGCGACGAGAATGTCGTTCCGGCCCGGTTTCAAAGCGATTTCCACGCCGTCGCCCGCCGCCTTCAGTCCGGCCTCCGTGCTCAGCGTGATCGGCGTCTTCGCGTTCAGGCAGCGGACCGTCGCCCGCCACGTGTGACCGTCGAGCTTGCTTTCAATCGACGCCTCCAGATGCTGGTCGTAATGCACCGACAGCTCGCGCATCGGCGTGAAGACGATCGGCGGCGGCTCGCCCTCAACATCAATTCGATAACCGGCCACATCGCGATGCACGGGATCAAACCAGGTGACGATGCTCGCGCGGTATTTCGGTGTGGAGAAGCGCGTGGTGACCGTCGCGTCGTAAAAGGATTCGCGCTGCTCGTATTTCTGAATCTCCGTCGGCTCCTCCGCCCAGTACATCGTCGCGACCGGCAGCAGGTAATCGGCGTTGTATTTGCCGCGCACCCAGTGCCGCATGTGCGTGAGCACGGTCACGCCGGGAAATTCGTGCGACTGCTTGTGCCCCGGCCGCAGATGCAGGCCCCACGGGCCATAGCAGGAGCCGAACCGCCCGTTGGCCTGGTACAGCGGGACCCAACGCTTCTCCGTATCCGGCGGCCGATCGCGATGGATATCGCCGCGGCCGACGATCCGTGCCATTTCGCCGCCGGAACCCGCACGCTCCATCGCGGCACAGCCCGAAAGACCTGTCGCGACCGCCACGATCGCCAACGATTTCATCAACAAGCGCATGATTCTCCCTGTTTCAAGTGCGCCGGACGGCGCGAAGCTAACGGGCATCTGTGAAGGGGTCAAGCGGGGTTCGATCGCCTCGGAACTGGAGTTGAACCGCCAAGACGCCAAGGCGCCAAGAAATGCAAATAAGGAACCCAGGAAGTGAGGAATCCAGGAAAAAGACAAATAAAGAGTTCTTTTCTTGGCTTCCTGGCTTCCTCATTGAATTTGGATTCCTTGGCGTCTTGGCGGTTCAATCCATTACAATCTCGTGCATTTCACCGCGAGATAACGCGATATGCCGAAATCAGACCTCGCCGACGAATACTTCAACCGGTCCTACGACACGGTGGCGGGCACGCCGCTCGAAAAGATGCCCGTTCGCTATGCGGTCTTTTGCCGCCAGCGCGGTTTGCTCTGCGGCGTCACCGACGTGCTCGGCCTGCTCAACGGGCGCTGCGAAGGCCCGCTCACCGTGCGTTCCAAACTCGACGGCCAGTGGTTCGAGCCGAACGAGATCGTGATGACGCTGGAGGGTCCCTTCGGCGAGCTGGTCACGCTGGAGACCGAGTACCTCGGCATGCTCTCGCTGACCGGTGCGGCCACGCAGATGGCGGCGATCGTCGAGGCCGCCGGCGACGTGCCGGTGATCGACATGGCCGCTCGACACTATCCGCCCGAGCTGATCGAGCCGATCGCCGTCGCAGCCGCCGTCGGCGGGGCCGCCGGCACCAGCACGCCCCGCGGCCATCTCGGCGTCGTCGAGCGCTTCGGCGTCGGTGAGAACCGCATCCAGATCGCCGACGGCGACCCGCGCGAGTTCCGCCTCTACGGCAGCATCCCGCACGCGCTCAACGCCGTCTACAACGGCAACAGCATCGAGAGCGCCGCCGCGTATCACGAGCGCTGCCCCGACGTGCCGCTCACCGTACTGCTCGATTTCGAGGGCCGCGAGCGCGAAGTCTGCGCCGAAGCCGTCGCCCGCTTCGGCTCATCGCTGCACGCCGTCCGCCTCGACACCTCCGGCGACCGCGTCCATCAGGGCGGCCACGAAAAGCCCAACCGCGCCCTGGAAATGCGCATCCTCTCGTCGCAGGTCCGCGACCGTGCGGCCGCCCAGCAGGCGCTCGATCAGTACGGCTTCGGCCCCGGCGTGACCATCGAGGCCGCCTACGGTATCCGCGACCTGCTTGACTCCCTCGGCGCCAAATCCGTCAAGCTGATTCTCTCCAGCGGTTTTACACTCGAAAAGGTCCGCGCCTTCCGAGCCGCCACCGCCCCCATGGACGCCATCGGCACCGGCTCATGGGTACAGTTCTCGATGTTCACCAGCGACATCATCGAGGTGTACGATAACGACCAGTGGCAACCCCGCTGCAAAGCCGGCCGCCGAGAGTCACTCACCGAACCGCCCGACCTGCCGGTCATATTCACAAAATGAACCCGTTGATCCAGTGTGGCCCATCACGGGCACCGGGGCGGGGTACACGAAGATCGACAGGCTTGTGCTGAATATTCTCGAATCCCGACGATTCCCGGCTCGCAAACTTCGCGAGTTCACCCAGATCAGTTGACACAGATCACTCATCGAGCAGCATGACCGTCGCGGTGTCGGACGACTCCGGCAGAAAGCACGCGATGGCGGCGGCGGGGAGGAAGAGGAAGCTGGCCGCGAACAGGGCGACGCGGTAGTCGCCGACCTGCGTGAACAGGCCGAAGAAGATGGTGCCGAAGGCGGCGGCAATCCGGCCGATGTTGTAGCAGAAGCCGGCGCCGGTGGTTCGCAGAAGTGTCGGGAAGAGCGGCGGCAGGTACATGGTGAACAACGCGAACACGCCCTGGCAGACGCCGATCACTGCGAGAAACCACCACAGTTGCTCGTGCCCGCGCGGCACACTGTACGCGGCGGCCATGCAGCCGAAGTACCCCACGCACAGCGCGACGATCGCGCGGCGGTAGCCTGTCCAGCGGGCCACGATCGCGGCGAGGAAATTACCCACGATGGACATCACCATGAGCAGCAGCAGGGCATGACTGACCAGCACGCTCACCTGGGCCTCGGAGAACGCCTTGACGCTGGGCAGATTGCGCAGGTGCTGGAAGCACCAGAACATGAACGCCCAGTGCGCGGTGAGCGAGAACGCGCAGACCAGGAGGGTCAGAATCGTGGTTCGGCGGACGCTGCCGCGGAAGAGATCGACGATGCCCGGCAGAACCGTCTGGCTGGCGTAATCGAGCTGGATCAGACCTGACGGGTCGGCAGCCGGCTCGATGTGCCTCACAGGCGAGACGCCTGTGCCACAACGGGCGGCGTGCCATTCGGGCGATTCGGGCACGGCCCGGCGAATCCAGAAGACCAGCAGGGCGGGCAGCACGCCGACGAGGAACACGCTTCGATTCGCAAACGAGAAATAGAGCAGTACGTTGAAAGCCAGGCAGGCGAGAAGCACACCGATATTGACGCCCGATTGCAGCACGGCGGCGAGCCACGGGCGCCATCGGCGCGGCCAGGTCTCGGACAGCAGCGACGCGCCGACGGCCCATTCGCCGCCGATGCCCAGCGCGGCGAGAAAGCGGAAGATGAACAGGTGCCACCAGGTTTGAGCGAAGAACGACAGGCCGGTGAAGAGGGCGTAGGTGAGGATGGTGAGCATGAGGGCGCGGGTGCGGCCGAGGCGGTCGCCGATGCGGCCGAAGAACCCGCCGCCCAGCGCCCAGCCGACCAGGAACGCGGCCTGAATCCACGAGCTGGTAGGCCCGACCCGCGCGTGTGTCTGTGGGACCTGGAGCAGCTCGGCCACGAACGGTAGTGCCACCAGCGTATAGAGGTGCATGTCCAGACCGTCGAACATCCAGCCGAGCCACGCGGCGATGCCGGATTTCCACTGCGCGGGCGAGAGATCGCGCAGGCGGGTGACATCGGCCGTCGCGGGACGGTCGGCTTCGAGCGTCAGGGTGGAGTGCGATTCGGTCATGAACGGAGGATACGCTTCCGGCGGTTGGCGGACAACCTGTGAGGATGTAATAGAAACCATTCAGAGCCGCGCCCGTAAGGAAGCGGTCGCAGAAGATCGCTCCCTCACGGTCGCGGCTCGGATCGTTCGACACTTCTCACACATCCTCTAATTGGGCTTGATGAAGATGATCTTTACATCGCGGGCGGGGATGGTGGAGTCGAGTTTGAAGAAACCGGAATCTGCCTTTTGCTGCTGATGTTCGTCGTTCAGAAGATCGCGCCACTCGTACTCGACGGAGGCGGCGGGGAGTTGAATGGTTGCGGATGCGTTGGTTTGTGAGGGATTAATGATGAAGAGGAGCTGCCCGCCGTCGGTGTCGCGGAGATAAACTTCGAGAGGCGGGTCGAGATGGGGATTGGAAGTAACCGTGAACGGCCGTTTGACGGCGCTCCATTCGAGCAGGTTGAGGATGAAGCGGCGATTGTTGGCGTCGGGGGTGGGGTGGCTGCCGAGGCCGAGGAAGCTGCCGACGATGAGGGTCTGGCCGCGGCCGAAATCTGACGCCACGATGAAGGAAGATGACGCGGGCTCTGTCAGTTGGTCCAGGACGCGCGTCTTGGATTCGGGGAGCGGCTCAAAAGTCTCGGCGAAGTAGGCGCCTTTCAGTGTTTTGCCCCGGAGACCTGCGGTGACGGGGTGCGCGTCATCGGTGATCGTCATCGCGACGTGGTCGCTCATTATGACGACGGACTCGCGTACGCCGAAGACTTCGCTGAGACCCATGCCGGGGATGACGGGCGCGGCGCGGCCGGATTCGTCGTTCCAGGCGAGGCGGGCTTCGGCGAGGACGTGGCCGCCCTGCTCGACGAATGCTTTGATCGCGTCGGCGGCTTTGGCGGTCATCATCACGGGGTAGGGCACGATCAGCAGTTTATATTGCGGAGGCAGGCCGGTTTCGAGCGTGCGGCGGTGGACGAAATCGACGGGCACGCTTTCGGAGGCCAGCGCGCGGTAGTAGCCGATGAGCGAATCGCGGAACCCGCCGGGCGGGCCGGAGTTCTGCTCGCCGCCGATCATCTGCGAGAGCGGGTTGTAGAGAATCGCTACTTGTGCGAGTTGCGGTTTGGATTTGAGCAGCAGGTCGCGGTGGCGGTGGATGATCTGCGCGGTCTTGCCGGCGGATTCGGCGCGACGGGTGATGCGGCCGTCGAGCTCGATGAGGCCGTAGCCGCCGGATTCGTAGCCGGATGACATCGGGTAGTACGCGTAGAGGTTGACCGCCTTCGCGCCGCGGGCGATGGCGCCCCACATCCAGACGCGGTGGTCCTCCGGCGTGATGGGGTCGCCGGCGACGAGGCCGCGGACGCCGAAGCCGGCCTGAAGCTCACCCACATAGAAGCCGCCATTTCGCAGGTTGGCGCTGCGGGTGAAATCGAGGGCGACGTTGATCTGCCACTGCGGCCAGTGCCGGTTCGGAAACGAGTGCTTGGGATAGATGGAGGTGCCGTAGAAGTCGACCTGCCCGGCCATGAGGAAATCGTCGGATGCGCCGTCGCCCTCAAACGGCGACGTGAAGATGGAGGGCACGGCGGCGTGCGAGGTGATGACGTGGCGAGTGTCGGCTTTGCGGATGGCGTCGTAACGCATGCGCAGGTCCGCGGCGAGCTTCTCGTAGATGAACGTTTTCCAGTCGATGAAGTCGGTGTAGCTGAGGATGGTGCCGAAGCGCGGCGGATCGACCTCGGCGATGGTTTGAAAGTTGCGGTACCAGGCGCGGTTGAGGTTTTTGAGCGAACCATACTTACTCGTGCTGCCGCCCGCGGTCGATTCACCTACCAACCATCGTCGGAAGCGTTCGCGCGTGTGCGGGCAGAAGCAGAATTGGGCGTTCGGCACGTAATCGATGATCGCCCAATTGATGATGTGCGGCTCGCTCCAGAGGTCCCAGGCGTAGAGGTTGGGGAACTCGTTCGCGACACGGGCGGTCTCGGTGTAGAAGCGGGCGACGAGACCGCCGACCTCAGGTTTGTCGGTGCAGTAGCCGGGGGCGGCCTGTGATTGGACCTTCTCTCCGCTTTGGGCTTCAAATCGGGCATCGGGGTGCTTTTGGCCCACCCAGTCCGGTGCCGAGTCGGCGTAGACTTGGACGATCACGCGCAAGCCGACATCGTTGGCCAGACGGCAGAGCAGCCGGAGATTGTCGAATTGGAATTGCCCTTCGCGCGGTTCACAATGGGCCCATTCGACCCAGGTGCGGACGGTGTTTAAGCCGAGTTTCTTGATCTGTTCGAGGTCGCGCCGCCACTCGGCCGGCGAATCGGGCGTGATGTCGGAGAGCATGGGCGCGCGGGCTTTGCCGCCGCTGTACCAGACGGAGACGGGGAGGAAATCGGTTTCGTGCGGTCGGGGTTCAGTGGCTGCGATGGACGACGCGAACAACAGTGCGCTCGTGAGTAAGATCATGGCGGGGATCATAATCGGCGCGGGTGGAGTTGATAAGCAACTCGACTCGCGGGAAAGGATTCCCGCGTCATGGGGTGCGAGAAGGGATTCGCGCACCAGCGAATTGCGACGCGCTCGCCTGCGCTCGCGGCTAAACGGGTTCAGGTTTTGTCGGGGGTGCCGCGGTGGCTGCGGAAGAGGAGGCGCAGGGGGACTTCGGGGAAGGGGAGGCGGTCGCGCAGACGGTTGATCAGGAATCGTTCGTATGCGGGGGTCACGCGCGTGGGGTCGTTGACGAAGAAGATGATCGTCGGAGGAGCGGTGGAGACCTGCGTCGCGTAATAGATTTTCACCGCGCCGGTGCCGTGCTTGGGTTTGGGCACTGTCTCGCCCATCAGGTCCTCGACGACGGCGTTCAGTTCGGCGGTCGGCACGCGGGTCTGAGCTTGCTTGAAGAGGGAGAGGGAAAGATCAATCACCGACTGGACGTTCTTGCCTTCCTTGGCGGTCATGAAGGCGACGGGGGCGTAGTCGAGGCCGGGGAGCGTTTTCATGAGGTAGTCGCCGTAGGCTTCGGTGGTGGCGCGGTCCTTGGCGAGGTCCCACTTGTTGACGACGACAACGCACGGTTTGTGCTGCTCGGCGATGTAGCTGCCCAACCGTTTATCGACCTGGCTGACGTCGGATTCGGCGTCGAGGAGGAACAGCACCACGTCGGCGCGGCGGATGGACAGTTCGGCGCGGTGGAAGCTGTAGAACTCGATGTCGTCGGCGATCTTGCCCTTCTTCTGGAGGCCGGCGGTGTCGATGGCGACGAACGTGTGGCCGTCGCGCACGAACTGGACATCGACGGCGTCGCGCGTGGTGCCGGGGATCTCGGAGACGATGACGCGCTCCTGGCCGGCGATGGCGTTGATGAACGTGCTCTTGCCGACGTTGCGGCGGCCGACGATGGCGAGCTTCATGGTGGGTTCGCCGGGGGCGGCTCCGTCGCCGAGGTGACGGACGCTCGCGACGATCCGATTCTTCAGCTCCTCTTCGCCGCGGCGGTGCATGGCGGAGATGACCAGCGGCTCTCCAACACCCAGCTTATGGAAGTCGGCGAGGTCGAGAGGCGTGTTGGGGGCGTCGGCCTTGTTGGCGACCAGGATCACCCGGCGGCCGGACTTGCGCAGCCACTCGGCGACGGCGCTGTCCAGCGGCACCAACCCCTGCCGGGCGTCAACGACGAAGAGGATGAGTGCGGCGGCCTCGACGGCGTAGCGGATCTGCTGCTCGATCTGCTTGCCGAGGTCGTCCCGGTCGACGATGCCGAAACCGCCGGTATCGACGATATCAAAGTAGACGCCGTCATGTTCGCAGAGGGCCTGGATGCGGTCGCGGGTGACGCCGGCGGTCGGATCGACAATGCTGATCCGTCGGCCGGCGAGCATGTTGAGCAGCGAGCTCTTGCCGACGTTGGGGCGACCGACGATGGCGATCATAGGCAGGGACATAGGTGATCCTCGCCAGAATGGTAGCGGATCGTCGTATGAGATGGGAACACCTGTGCCACATCTGCTGCACAAGCGTTACGGGCTGGGGGCGGTGCTGGTCGTCGGAGCGGGTCGCTGGATGCCGAGGCCGGCAGGGAAGGCGAAGGGCGCGGCGTTGAGAAAGCCCGGCGTTGTAGCAGTGCCGATCCATTTTTCCAACTCGGCGGTCATCTTCTTCGTTTGATCGGCGACGGCGGCTTGTAGAGCCTGCGCGACGTCGGGCTGCGGTTTGTTGGGGGCGCGATTCGTAGCGATGGCCTTAAGCTGCTGCTCGGCGACTGGGATGATTTTGGCGAGGTCATCCTTGCGGCCGGGCGTGGTTTGCGGCTGCGTGTAGACGAATACGGCGTCCGCAAGAAGCCGCGCGATGCTCAACGTGATGTCGTTTTTAAGCTGGTTGTTCTGTGTGGCGATGCCCTGCGGGCCGAGCCAGGCGGCGGCGTCTCGATCGGCCGGCGCGGGCATGGCCCCTTCTTTCTGCTCGAACCGGGTGCAGCGGTCGGCCAGGATCTGGGCCATGACGGGGGCGACTTGCTGTGCGCGTTGAGGATTGTTGACCTTGAGCAGGCGGACCATCCACCCGATCGCGATGGGGTCCGTCTCGGCCTTCGCTGCTTTGGCGACGTCGAGGATCAGCGCCGCCCACTGCGGGCCACTCATCTTATCCCGCAGACCGATCAGGCCGCGGGCGGCCGCGACGCGCACGCCGGGCGACGAGTCATCCGTCAGTGCCTGCTTATAGATGTCAAGAGAGGCAACATCGCCGTATGTGTTGAGCAACAGCAGGGGGTGGACGACGGCGAGCGGCCGCGGGGCGCCGGAGCCGTCGGGGGACGTCTTTCCGGTGTATCGCTTGGTGAGCGCGGCGGTGACGGTCTGGGCGAGGGCGGTTTTGAAATCGGGCGTGGCGTTGCCGGCCTCGAAATGCTCGAGCAGTTGGGTGCGGACCTTGGCGCCGTCGGTGTCGGGTTTCGCGGAGGCGAAGAGTTGATCGAACTGGGCCTCGACCCAGGTCTGAACGTTCTGACGGTCGATGGCGGAAACGGGGGCGGTTGCGCGAATGATGGTGAGGTTGGGGCTGGCCGGCGGCGCGGGCGCGGGTTGAGCGGGTGCGGCCGGTGTGAACGCCAGATACACGGCGATCACAAAGCAGCGAGCCAACCATCCACGACGCATCGAACGTCTCACTGATGCCATTGCTGCCGCTGTCATGGGGATTGGATACACTCCGCGTGGCCTCAAATCCTGCGGTGGGCTGATTTGCGGCAATGAATTGCCGCGGTCTTGCTCGCTGAACCGGGACGCTTCAGGGGCGGATATCCCGCGTCCGCAAAAGCGGTGTGACCGTACACGCGGGCGTGGGCGATGTCAAGTGAACTGAACCGGACCAAAAACAGCTATGCCAAGGGCTTACGGCAGTTTCCGGCGGCGGCGGCAGGCTTGACGCGCGACTTTGTACCTTTGTACATTCAGGGGATGAGCGACGAGGAATCCGTGCCATTTCCGCCCGATCGCGGCCCAACAGGCAAGACCGACCCCGTGCCGGCGCCGGCCGTTCGCCGGTTGAGTTTGTACCTTCGTGAACTCGAAGGGTTCCTGCGGCACGATCGGCAGACGATCTCCAGCAAGCAACTGGGAGAATCTTTGAGCCTCACGGATGCGCAGGTTCGCAAGGACCTGGCGTACTTCGGGCAGTTCGGTCATCCGGGGATCGGGTATCGGGTGGACGAGCTGGTGACGCGGATCAAATGCATTCTGGGGACGGACCGGACGTGGAACGTGCTGCTGGTCGGTGCGGGGAACCTGGGCAGCGCGCTGCTCAGTTACCGCGGGTTCTCGAAGAAGGGTTTTCAGATCGTGGCCGTTTTCGACAACGATCCGAAGAAGGTCGGGCAGCGGATCGGGCCGGAGAAGAAGCTGGAGATCATCAGCATCTCGCGGCTTGCGGAGGTGATCGCCGAGCGGGGCATTCAGATGGCGATCATTTCGGTGCCGGCGGATGTGGCCCAATCGGTGGCGGAGGGGCTGGTGGCGGCGGGGATTAGAGGTATTCTAAACTTCGCGCCAGCGTCGTTGAATGTGCCGGACAGCGTGCCGCTGGCGTCGGTGGATCTGGCCGTTCACCTGGAGCAACTGGCGTTCCGCATATCGGCGAACCAACTGGCGAATCAGAAGTAGGGTTCAGGGGGCAGGGTTCAGGGTTCAGGAGTCGGGGTTTCGCAGTGGACGGTTATGATGATGATGACGATCGCGATGCGCCGCAGGAGATCGACCTCGAGCGGGAAACGGATGATAGGGTCGAATGCTCCCGGTGCGGGGCATCCGTCTGGGAAGAGGCTCCCCGCTGCCCGAATTGCGGATACTGGCTTTCAGAAGAGTCGTCCGCGACGGATCGTTCGCGGCGATGGCTGTGGCCGATGATCGTCGCGGTTCTGATCGCGGTGATCCTGGTGATGTGGCACGGACTGGGGCGTTAGCATGCCCAAGTGGTTCCGGACCTATGAGGGCTGGTGGTTTTCACCTTTCCGTGAATGGTTCAGCACGGCAGTGATTGTTTTCCCGTTACTGTTGGCCCTGCTCCTAAGTTTTCTGTTACCATCACTGAGTTCGATTAGAAAGGCCAAGATTCGTGCCATTTCCCCAACAACGCTTCCGGCGACTGCGGTCACATCCGGCCCTGCGGCGGATGATTCGTCAGACGCGCCTGACCGTTGACCAACTCGTTTATCCGCTGTTTGTGCGGCCGGGGTCGCGGGTGCGGCAGGCGATCGCTTCGATGCCTGGTCAGTTTCAGTTCTCGGTGGATACGGTGGTCGAGGAGTGCCGGGCGGTGGCCGAGTTAGGGATACCGGCGGTGCTTCTTTTTGGAATACCCGAGCGCAAGGATGCGAGCGGGACGGAGGCCTCGCGCGAGGATGGGATCGTTCAGCAAGCCGTGCGGGCGATCAAGCAGTCGCGGCCCGATCTGCTGGTAATTACCGATGTCTGCCTCTGCGAGTACACGGATCACGGGCACTGCGGCGTGATCGTCGAGCGGGGCGGCGGGCGGAAGGACGTGGACAACGACCGGACGCTGCCGCTGCTGGTGAAGGAGGCCGTATCGCACGTCAAAGCGGGGGCGGACATGGTGGCGCCGTCGGACATGATGGACGGGCGCGTGGCGGCGATTCGGGCGGGGCTGGACGAGGCCGGTCACAACGAGACGCCGATCATGTCTTACGCGGCGAAATATGCGAGCAGCTACTACGGGCCGTTCCGCGATGCGGCCGAATCGCCGCCGCAGTTCGGCGACCGCAAGACGTATCAGATGGACTTCGCCAATGCCGACGAGGCGCTGCGCGAGGTGGCGGCGGACATCGAGGAAGGCGCCGACATCGTGATGGTCAAGCCGGCGATCAACTATCTGGACATCATCTGGCGGGTGAAGGAGCGGTTCGGCGTTCCAACGGCGGCGTATCACGTCAGCGGGGAATTTGCGGCCATCAAAGCGGCGGCCGCCAATGGATGGATCGATGAGCAGGGCGCGGTCGTGGAATCGACGACGGCGATCGCGCGGGCGGGGGCGGACATCATCATCACCTATTTCGCCAAGGATCTCGCGCAGTGGCTCCGCGCGGGAACGATCTGAGAGCGTGCGTGAGATGGCTTTTCAGAGCCGCGCCCGTAAGGAAGCGGGCCGCAGAGAACCGCTCCCTCACGGTCGCGGCTCGGATAGTTCGACCGCTTCTCACACACCCTCTGAGACACATCGTAAGTCGCAAGCGGTGCCTGATGGTGTGGGAGCGTCCCGCACCGTCCTATGCGGTTCGCCCACTTGTTACAAACCCTTTACAAGCGGGGCCGGAAACCTGGTGTATACTGAGGGTGAAGCTGTGGTCCTGTCATTTCTCAGGAGGTTGTGCCCATGTCGAGTTGGAATCGTTGGAACGGTCTGTCTGTCAACTTTACCGGTGTGATGGCGATTGCGGCGGCCTTCGCGCCGACCGGTGTGGCGCAGGCCGTACCGGCTACTCGCCCCGCGGCGGCACAGACGCAGCCGGCCGGGCCGGCGCCGAAGATTCACTGCGAGAAGCCGATTTACGAATTCCCCGATGCGTGGGGCGGCGAGAAGGTCGAGCACACGTTCATCATTCGCAACGACGGCAACGCGACGCTGAAGATCCCTCCGGGTGGCGTCAAGCCGTCGTGCGGGTGCACGGTGGCCGGCAAATACGATGAGACGATTGAACCGGGCAAGGAGGGCAAAATTCCCGTGGCCTTGAACACCGCGCGGCAGAACGTACCGATTCTCAAGACGATTCACGTCCAGAGCAATGACCCGATCACCCCGGACCTGACGCTGACGCTCAAAGGCAACATCAAGATGCGGATCGGGATGGAGCCGGTCATCGGCGCGGCGTGGGGCCGGATCGGTCCGCAGTCGCCGGACAGCAAGACCATCAAGCTGACCAACTCCACGCGCACGCCGATGAAGCTCCAGCCGATCCCGCTGAGCGAGGCCGAGCAGAAGATGTTCGCGTTCACCCTAAAGGAAATCGAGCCCGGCAAAGCGGCCGAGGTCGTGGTCAGCCTGAAGAAGCCGGTAAAAGAAGGATCGAGCTTCGCCAACCTGCGGTTCAACACGGGTATTACCGAAGAGCCGGAAGTGACCATCCCGTGCAATGCGTTTGTGGCGCCGGCAGGAGAGCCGAACCAGCCGGTGCAGCAGCCTGTCGCCCAAAAGCCCACGACCTTTCCTGCGCGGGCGACAGGCCGGCGGGTTGAAGTCAGCCCGGCGGAAGTGACAGTGAACGCCGGCGACCGCCTGCAACGCAGTGTCGTCGCGATCCTCAATCATGGAGCGAAAAAGTTGAACGTCCTGAGCGTGAAATCGAGCAACGATCGGGTCCGCACGCAGTTCTATCCGGAGGTGGATGGGAAATCCTACAAGCTGCTGCTGAGCATCCCGCCCATTTCCGACCAGGATCGGTACAAGGCGACCGGCCCGGATCAGGTGACGATCCGGACGGACGATGCCGAGTTCGGCGAAATTGTGATCCCCATCCGCGTGAGTGCGGTACAAGTGAAGCCGACGGACAAGTTGTCGCGCAGTCATTGAAAGACTGCTTCGCAACCTCACCGGCGAGACGCCGGTGCCACAACGGAGATTTAATCATGAATCGGACTGCATGGCTGTTACCGGGTTTTGCGCTATTGATTCCTGCGTCAGTGCAGGCGAGTGAGATCGTGGTGCACGAATGGGGGACGTTCACGTCGCTCCAGAACGAGCGCGGGGAAGCGATCGGCGGGATCAATGTGGATACGGAACCACTGCCGGGGTTCGTGCACAATTTTGCGCTGGCCGTGCTGCCGAATGCCGCTCCATTGGGCGGGAAGGGGCTGTCCATAGGGGCGCCGCGGATGGATATCACGATGCGCCTGGAGACGCCGGTGATTTACTTTCATCTGCCGGCGAGGGCGGCGAAGCCGATGAAGCTTGATGCGCGCGTGCGTTTTCGTGGCGGGTGGTTGACGCAATTTTATCCGGATGCCGATGCGGAAATCGATGGAACGGCCGTGGTAAAGCAGCCGAAGGGCCTGATAGGGGCGGCGACGGTTGGCGGGCTGGCATGGCGGGGGCTTCGGGTGGGGACTGCGGCGAGCGGGCCGAAGACGGAGAGCCACGTTTGGCTGGCGCCGCGTCGGGTGCAGGCGGATGCGGTGACGACGCAGAAGGGGCAGAGCGAACAGTACCTCTTTTATCGCGGGGTTGGGCATCTGGACGCGCCGCTGCGCGCGGTACGCACGAGTGCTGACACTCTCGATATTCGCAGCCAGATCGATGCGAAGGTTGTCAGCGCGTCGGCGCTGCGGATTCCACAGTTGTGGCTGGTGGACGTGCAGCTTGGGGGGCAGGTGGCGTTCCGATCCGTCGGTGCACGGAACGTGCAGGAGACGGGTGAAACGATCTCCGCACGATTCGAAAAGCACGATCACGCCGCTTCGAACCTGGCGAGCTTGAAGGCGGAGCTGCGCGGGGCCTTGGTGGCGGACGGGCTGTTCGAGGATGAGGCGGATGCGCTGCTGCGGACGTGGGAGGCGTCGTACTTCCAGCAGACCGGACAGCGACTCTTCTTCCTGGTGCCGCGTGCGTGGACGGATGCTTACCTGCCGCTGGAGTTCTCGGTGCCGAGCCGAATTCAGCGGACGATGGTCGGGCGGATCGAGCTGGTCACACCGCAGCAGCGCGAGGCGATGAAGCAACTGGCTGAGCTGCCTGGCGACGGGAAGGATAAGGAGATCGTGAAGCGACGAGGCGAACTTTACAAGCAACTGGGGCGGTTTGGCAATGCGATGCTCCTTGACGATCAGAGGCAGCGGCTGCGCGAGGGGCCGCCGAAGGAGCAGGCTTCGATACAGAAGTGATCGGAGTATAATAGCCGTGAGATTTATGGCGGACTGATTCATGAAGCCGCGGCGCATTCTGATCGTCGAAGATGATTCGGCCATTCGCCGGGGCATCGTGGACGCGCTGCAATTTGAAGGCTATACGCCGCTCGAGGCCGCCGACGGACGGCGCGGGCTGGATATGGCCGTGGGCGTCGATTGCGATTTGATCCTGCTGGACCTGGTGCTGCCGGGCGGCGATGGGCTGGACATTCTGCGGCAGGTGCGGGCCGTGCGTCCGACGCTGCCGATCATCATCATGACCGCGCGGGGGGAGGAAGCCGATCGCGTGCGGGGCCTTCAGCTCGGCGCGGACGACTACGTGGTCAAGCCGTTCAGCGTCAAAGAGCTGATGGCCCGCGTGGAGGCGGTGCTGCGACGATCGGCCGAACGGCCCACCGACGTGCGCGAAGTGCGATTTGCCGGTGGTGTCGCGGACCTGGCGCGATGCGAGATCCGCCTGAACGACGGCAAACGAACCGAGCTTTCCGAACGCGAGACGGAACTCCTGCGCTACCTGGCGGCGAACGGCGGCCGGGTCATCTCGCGCGAAGAAATCCTGACCCGCGTGTGGCGGCTGGACCCGCGCGGCGTCGAGACGCGGACCATCGACATGCACGTCGCCCGCTTGCGTGAAAAGATGCGCGATGATCCGGAACAGCCGTTTATCCTGCTGACCGTGCGCGGGAAGGGTTATCGGTTTTCGGCTCGACCTGGCTCGCCGGAGCCCGGCGCCGAGGAGACATGATGAGGCGGCCGTGGCATGTGGGTGTGGTCTTCGGGGTGTGCCTGGCGGTGGTGCTGGCCGCGATGGGGTGGATCAGCCTGAAGGTGGTCCAGCTCGATCGGGCGGAAGTGCTGGCCCGCCGCCAGGCAAGACTTGAAGAGAATGTGCGGCTCGCGCTGTGGCGGATGGAGTCGTTGCTGGCGCCGCTGATCGCGCAGGAGAGCGCGCGGCCTTATTTTGCTTACACGCCGTTTTATCCCGCCGAGCGGGCGTACACGCGGATGTTCGCGGAGATTCAGCCGAACGAGGTGCGGCTGCCTTCGCCGCTGCTCATCATGACGCCGCCACACGTGCTGGTTCATTTTCAAATCGAGCCGGATGGCAAAATCGGTTCGCCGCAGGCGCCCGGATCGGGGATGCGCGAGACGGCGGAGCGCGGGTACACCACGCATGCGCGTATCGAACTCGCAGAGGGGCAACTGTCGCGTCTGCAATCGAGATTGGACCAGGGGAGGTTATGGTCCACGCTGCCGCTCGGCGGCATGGCGGCGACGATGCCGAACACGGGCGGGATCCTGGCGAATGCGTCTCTGCCGCAGCCGGTGCGCAGCTCGGTCGAGGGAAGTAAGCGCGAAGCGGCTGCGTCGGCGGCACTGCGGAGCTGGACGAGTCCCGGAAGCTGCGAGATTTGCCCGGATGTGCGGCAGGGGATGATGCGGCCGATGTGGGTTCAGGACGCGCTGATCCTGGCCCGGCGCGTGTCCGTGGATCGGAAAGAGTATATACAGGGGTGCGAACTGGATTGGCCGGAGATCCGGCAGTTGCTGATCGCGGACGTGACGGACCTGCTGCCGCAGGCGGACTTGCGGCCGGTGGCTGCGGGTTCCGGCGAGAAGCAGGCGCGGATGCTGGCGGCGCTGCCGGTGCAATTGATCGCGGGGGATGCGCCGGTCGAGTCGGCCGCGGAGGTGTCGCCGATTCGTATCTCGTTGATGATGGCGTGGGTCTGTGTGCTGGTGGCGGCGACGGCGGTGGGCGTGCTGCTGCGCGGGGCGGTGGGGCTGAGTGAACGGCGCGGGGCGTTCGTATCGGCAGTGACGCACGAGCTGCGCACGCCGTTAACGAGCTTGCGCATGTATACGGAGATGCTTGCGGAGGGAATGTTGCCTGACGAGAAGAAACGGGCCGAATATGTGAACACGCTGCGCGTTGAAGCCGATCGTCTGGCCCACCTGGTGGAGAATGTTCTCTCCTACTCGCGGCTGGAGCGCAATCGCGCGGGCGGACAGATGGTCACGCTGCCGCTCTCGGAGCTGATCGCCCAGGTTCAGCCGCGACTGAGTCAGCGTGCCGAGCAGGCGGGTTTGTCGCTCATGGTGCCCGCCGCGGCCGACACGGCCGGTGTCAGCGTGCGAGCGGATGCGTCGGCCGTCGAGCAGATTCTGTTCAACCTGGTGGACAACGCCTGCAAATATGCCGCCGACGCCTCGGAGCGAACGATCCACGTCGGGTGCGAACACGTGGACAGCCGCGTCGCGATTCACGTGCGCGACCACGGCCCCGGTGTCAGCCCGCGCGAGGCCCGCAAATTATTCCGACCGTTCAGCAAATCGGCCCGCGATGCCGCCAACTCGGCGCCGGGCGTGGGGCTGGGCCTGGCGCTCAGCCGGCGGCTCGCCCGCGATATGGGCGGCGACCTGCGCCTGGATGGAGCGGCACATGCCGGCGCCTGCTTCGTGCTCATATTGCGTTGCGGGGACTCATAGCATTCAAGCCTATTCTGTATTGCGGATTTCGGATTGCGAATTGCGGATTGAAGAACAACGGACGGGGTGGCGGGTGTGGCGATGAAGCCAGCCTGGCCGAAAGCGATTCTCGTTGGCCTTAACCGCAGCCGTCCGGGTTTCCGGTCTTGACGCATGGGCATGAAAGTAGTATAATGATGTTATGAAATCACATATCAGTGCTACTATTGAAGAGGAGTTGGTCCAGGCCCTGCACAGGATCCGCCGGAGGGATCGGCGCTCGCTCAGCAACGTGCTGGAGGCGGCGGTGGCGGAATACGTGGAGAAGCGGAGCGGCGGCGAACAGATCGTGACCTCGCCCGGCACGTTCGCCGGCAGCTTCTCGCGCCGGGAGACCCATGCCAAAACTCGCCGGTAGGTGTCTGCTGGACACCAACGTCCTGATCTATGCGACCACCCGCGATGACCCGCGGCACGTTGCGGCCATGGAGCTGTTCGAACGGGCGCGGGCGGAGGAATTCGACGCGATCATTTCGGTCCAGAATCTGGCCGAGATGTATCCCAACCTGACCGGCCCCAAGCGAAAGCCTCCCGACCCGCCGGCGCTGGCCCGGCGCAAAATCGAGTCGATCGCCGGCCTTCGATTCGTGGAGGTCCTGCCGGTGACCGAAGCGGTCCTGCTGGCGGCGCTGGAGCTCTGCGAGCGGCACGGTACGACCCGGCAGGACTATTTTGACATGCAACTGGCGGCCGCCATGCGGGCCAACCAGGTGCCGACATTGCTGACGGAGAACACGGCGGACTTCCCGAGGATCGAAGGCATCCGGGTGATCGACCCGTTCAAGTGAGCGTCCTGGAGGCTCACGTCTCGCTCAAAAGAAATGTTCGGCTACGCCACCGAACTGCGAAGCCTCACCCAAGGCCGCGGCACTTGGACGATGGAACCTTCACCCTACGCGATCGTCCCGGCGCAAATCGCCGAATCGATCCTCGGCACGAGATAATCAGTG
This sequence comes from uncultured Planctomycetales bacterium, assembly GCA_964384465.1. GTDB lineage: Bacteria > Planctomycetota > Phycisphaerae > UBA1845 > PWPN01 > CAYLLT01. The sequence continues at coordinate 23,158 of CAYLLT010000011.1, forward strand.
ATGTCCCTTTTTCATCCTTCACGGAATCCACGAAAGGCGATTTACGTCCTATTGGGAACTCTCCATAGTGAAATGAGAAAGATGCGGGTTAAGCGACATAAATGGGCATACATCAGTTTAGCAGTGCTCGCGATTAGTTTCACGGTCTGGCTGGTTGATCGATACTGGATTCGCGGAGACGTTACCCTTTTCGAAACACCCGGGTGGCGAACTACGGGACAACTGCTTCTTCGTCTCGATAAGCCGGGGAGTGACATTCTATTGCTCGCGCTACAGGCGGACGCGCCCGATCCTGCCTTGCCCAAAGAGCTTGTGAGCGTAGCTCCGGAATCCGTGATCTACCGGTACAACCGGGCCAGAGACACACTGGATCCCGTCGGAAAGGAGGTATGGGAGAATGCCTCCGGGCCAGTTAGTGTGAGCTTAGAACAGTACCGTCCTAGCAACCCGAAAGGGGGTATTGGAATCGACACTAGAGAACTCATTTTGGAAAAAAGAGGGCAGATGGTTCCAACCGCTGGCAAGGCGGCACTGTGCATTGAAGCGCCTTCACAAAAAAGCGATTTCGCTGCAGTGTTGTCCGCCGCCCGACGAAAGGGGAAGCCATTTATTCCCTTCCTCAGCGGGCCTTATGGCGTCGGTCAGCACTATCACCAAATATTTTCGCTGCCGGATCTCGAGGCGATCGGCAGACCCGTCCGTCTTCCCTTGAAAGCGGATATCTCCGCTATCCAGATGATGTGGGCCCCGGAAAGACGTTACGTTGTTTACACCGACTTATTTTTTACTCAACTCTGCATCGTCCCCGTCGATGTTCTAGGAATGGAAAAGCCATGAGTCAGAAAGGCATGCAGCTAATTAAGGAAGTTTTGTAAGTTGTTTTACTCCATATACTTATAAAGCTTGCGCGAAGCATGGCCTCCTGCGATGATGTTGTTGCGACACAACCATTACCGAAAGGAGGCCACGGATGGCCAATCTTACGCGCTGGAAGCGTCAACTCAAGAGCAGTCTGCTGGTTAATTCCGCTCTCTGTGAAACCCTCGCGCCCGCCGCCATCGAGGATTCGTACCGCCGGGCACAAACACGTGTGGCGCGAATCGTTCTGGTCGCCATCGCTGACAGTGATCACGTTCCCGTTCCAGGTGCACAACTTGTAAACCCGGAACCGGATCATTTCGGCGACTGGGCGGCGGGCTGCGTCGCCGGCAACGTTACGGGCGTCGCGCCGGGGGGGGCGTCGCCGGGGGCGACTTCGATGGCCTGGATGATGGCTTCGCCGCCGCGGGTGTTGGTGAACTTGATCGAGATGACGCCGTTTTTCGGTTCGATGCCGTTATAGACCAAATCGACCGCGCGGCCATGGCCGGTGCCGAGCGGAACGGCAGGTCGTTGACCTGCCCTACCGGATTCGCGCGCCAGCGATTCGCGGGCCTGCGCGAGGGCGGTGGCGGCGATGTCGAAGTCGCGGACCATTTCCTGGCCGTTGATGTGGATGGTGACGGCGCGCTGCTCCGGCTTGATGCGGCGGGTCTCGGCGAATTTGAGGCGGACGTGATAGGTGCCCGTTTTGCCGGGGACGTTCCGGTTCGCTGGGCCGACGGTGAAATCGGTCCAGAATTCCTTGCCGTGGACGCCGTAACGGTAGAGTTCGGGGTCGGGCGTGCCTTCGATCTGGATTTGCCGGCGGGCGGTCCACCAGCTCAGGGCGACGGAATCGACGACATGACCGGCGCGGATGACAAACTCGGTTGCGGGGCGCCAGGCGTTTTTCGCGCTGTCGGTGAAATCGTCGCGGGCGCTTCGGCCGAAGATGAAGCGCTGCGGGCCGGTCGGGCCGCCGCCCGCGCCGAAATCGTTTTCGGCGGTTTCGGCGGAGAACTGGACGCCGTCGAGGGAAACCGCCTTCCCCATTGACAGCGGGTTTTTGGAGCCGCGCACGACGAGCTTGACGGTGTGCGGCCCGTTGGTCAGGCCGTTGCGATAATAGAGCACCTGCTGATGCCGGAGCGCGGGGTTCCAGCAATCCAGGCCGACCAGTTGTTTCACATCGTCGAGATAGATGTCAGCCTGTCCGGCGTCGGGGGCGGCGCTGCCGATGAGCCGGACCTGGTTGCCGGTGAATGAGAAGCTGACGCCGGCGCCCGCGTCGGTAGCGAAGTGACTGCCGCCGCCGCTGAACCCTTTCATTGTGGACTTGTTCCATCGGCCCGAGAAAGTGAGCTTTTCGTCATCGACTTCCTGCTGCGGGTCGTCGCCTTCGATGACGACGTTCTCGGCGCCGTCGTGACGGATGGTGATGAGGAAATCACCACCTTTTAACTCTTTCGCCTGGAACCGGTTTTGTTTTTCGTCCGCGGCGATCGGCGGAGCGGCGCTTCCGGTGACTTTGGGCGAGGAACGTACGGCTTTGGGACGGAAGGATAATCGCAGCACGTCTTGTGTGTTGGGCGGCGCGTCGGCGGTGGTGTAACTGATTTTGCCCTTGCCGTAGACGACGTGCGTGACGGTCGAGGTGCTCCGCATGATGTGGTTTTCGCGCGCGGGGCCGAGGGTTTCGGGCATCCAGGCCATGGCGGCGAGGGCGTGCTTGAGGGCCATGGGGTGGGCGATTTTGAACCAGTCGCCGGCGACAACCTGGCCACCGTCGATGTTGTCTTCGACGACGCCGGTCTCGTGGATGTCGTAAGTGGTGAGGATGATCTGGCGGCGGGCGAGCTCGCGGCCCCAGTCGCTGTCGGCGAGGACGCCGTACTGGGCGTAGACGGGGGCGAGCTCCATCGGGCCGTACCAGAGCGATCGGCCGCAGCAGCCGGAGGATTCGGGGTAGGCCCAGGCGCCGTGATAGACGTCGCCGTTGGATTGGGGCGAGACGCCGGTGCGATTGATAAACAGGGACATGACGTTGCGGGCGTCGCTTCGCCAGTTGGAGAATTCATCGGGATGGTCCATGATATAACGGGCGGCGAACTCGGTGACGTTCTCGACCTGAACGTGGCAGTTCCAATCCCAGTAATTTCTTCCCCAGGTGTCTTCGCCGGTCCAGTTGGGCAGGAGTACGTCGCGGAGATATTCGATGCCGGCCTTGCGGGCTTCGACGATGCTGTTGTCTTTGCCGGTGTAGCCGGTGCGGATGACCGCGTCGAAGAATTCGAGGATGAATGAGACGCCGCCGGCGGCGATGTCCTCCCAGTGGGCGTCCTGGGGATTGGCATAGCGGTTCCACGGCGGCAGGCCAGGCTCGCGGTTACGCTTCTCGGCGAACAGATCGGCCCAGTGCCGGGCGGCGTCGCGCCAGCGGATGTTGCCGGTGATCTGAGCGGCGCGGATCAGCGGCAGGCCGACCTCGGCGACGATGTCGAGCTGGATGAAGCCGTGCGGGTCGCACTTACCGTAGGGTTTTCCCTGGGTCGGCACGCTGATGAGGAAACCGGGCCAGGGGTGGTCGGGCGGCGTGAGGCAGTGGTCGAGGAGGGCGTTCGCCTGGAGGGTGAAGTGAGCGATGGCGGCCGGATCGCCGGAATACCGATAGTAATCGATGAGGGCGCTGAGGACGTATGAGGCGCGCTGGCCGAGGTCGCCGTTGGCCCAGTCGTTGATCGGAGGAATGGTGATCGTGCCGTCGGGCGCGATCTTCCAGGCTCCGCTGAAGACGTAGTGCGGAACTTCCGCGGCGGCTTTGGCGGGATCGGTCCAGGGATATCGTTTCATGGTTTCGGCGGCGATGCGCACGCGGAGGTCGCATTGGCCGTTCTGGCCCGGGTACCAGGGGGCGATGACGCCGTTTTTGTCCTCGACCGCGTCGTGTGCGTAATAGTGTTTCTGGGTGGTGGCTGCGGGGGCGACATAAGGGGCGGCAGCCAGTAAAATAACCAGGATCCCAACGCGGCGTCGCATTCGTGCACCTGTCGGTATAATGGGAGAATTCAGGATTTGGACCGATCCGTGGCCCTCGCTGGGGCAGTGTAGGGGATTGGGCGGCGGGGGCAAGGCGCGGGCTGCTTGCTTATGAAAACCGCACCCACCGCACCCCCAGGGAAGCCTCCCTGGGGGGCCTTTGGCCGGGGTTGCGGAGACGGTTGGGTGTCTTTATACTTCCTGTGTTGGCGAACCTGGTAACCCCACTGGCCTTAGCATTCGGCCTCCGACTTGCGTCGGGGGTTCGGTCATCATTGAGGCCGTTTTCCTCGCTTTTAATCGCCGCGCGGGCGAATCTGGAGGTCAACGACGCATGAAAAAATCCTCGACGCGAAGGTTCTGGATGTGGCTGGTCCTGCTGGCGAGCGGCGGGACGGTGTTTCAAGGGATCGGTTTCACACGCAATGGTCTCGGGGGGGCGTGTCAGGGGCGCAATTTCTACGAGAATGGGATTCTCACGTCGGTCGATTTTTGCGCGGTGCTGGACTGCCGGAACGGCTTTTTCGGCGGGATCGTCCAGCCGTGCGGGAGTCCAACTTCGACGACGGACGATCTGCTGGTGGATTGTTCGAACCTGCCGACAGCCGGTGGGGCCGGTTCAACAACCACGCCGACGCAGCAACAGCAGACAACGACTACCCCATGACCGGATCGCTGAAAGGAGACGGCAGCGGTATCATCAATAGGGTGACTTCGAGTTCGCGGTCGAAGTAGCGTGGGCGGACTCAGCCGATTGGCGATTTCAGCATAAGGCGAAGATCATGACGCGAGCAGGACGATGGCTACAGATGATGCTGGCGGTTTCGCTGGCGGGGACGACGTTTCAGACGGGGACGGGTTGCGGAGGTACGCTACTTCGCAACGTGAATCCGTGCGGGACGATACTGGTGTGCGATCCGCTGGAATATGACTTGACATTCATCGATTATTTCCCGAATTGGAATATCGATCCGACCTGTACGATTCCCGGACTCTGCGGCGGTACGCCATTTCCGCCGGTGCCGGCTCAGTCGGCGACGGGCGGCGGCGCACTTGTCGGAACGACCGGCGGCACGACCGGCGGTGCGGCCGCGCCTTGACGTGAGCCCATCCGGTACCAGATTATGTTGGCGCGGGCGGCAGGCTGCGAGAGCAGGGCCGCTTGATTTTAGAGGAGCTTGATCGATCCTCCGGCTGTGGGCAGGATGTCGGCAGCCGTTCACGTGTAGGCCGCGGGATGTCGGCCGTTGCAATCCGATGCGAAACGCGGCGTTTCGCGACCAAGGAGTCCTTCATGTTCTGGTATCGTGCTCGAAAGATTTTGTTCATGATCTGCTGCGGCGGCGTCGTGCTCCAGGCGGCGACAACGGGCGGCTGCTCGCAGAGCCTGATCTCGCAGATCGGCACTTCGATTCTGTTGAACTTCCTGTTGAGCGGCTTTGCTACCTGAGTTTTCCGCGATAGAAGCAGAATAGTGTTCGAGCGCTTCGCCAAGCCGCAAGCGCGGGCTTTGGCTTGCGCGCGGATTTCAGATCAGCTTGCGCCCTGACGTGACGTTTCCCAACCCTCATTCCTGATACCCTTCAGTCTTTACGGCCTCTTCCGGCCGGGCGGGTTCGCAGCAGCGCGAGCATGGCCAGGCCCGCCAGCGCGAGCGAGCTTGGCTCGGGCACCAAGCTGGAGGCGTCGAGGATGAATGCGCGCGGGCCATCGGTCAGCCCGCCGGGGCCGTCGTTGTAAAAGCCGGTGCCGGTGATCAGACCGTTGTAGTTGATGCCGAGGGCTCCGTCTCCGAAGACTCCGGCAAGTGTCCAGAAAGCGCCCAGCGTTGGGTTGACAGCGTCGAGCCAGGCGTCGAGATCCACGGCGGTGTTGGCGGCGTCGGTCTGCCAGAGCGTGGCCCAAAAGTAAGCATCGTCGGAGCGTTGGGCAGCTCCAACGACGAAGCCGGCGTCGTTCATGTCATAGCCATAGCTGTTCGTCCCGCCGAGCGTGCCGAGGTCGGCCATCGCGCCGCCCGACCCGGGCATGCCGGTGTAGCGGAAGGCGTGAACAGCGGCGTTGCCGGTCGTGCCGGAGGAGCCGGCGACCTGCCCGGTGTTGTTGATGGCAACGCCGCTGCTGTACGTTCCCCCGATCGTTCCCAGGTCCACCATCGTGCCTCCCGCGCCGGGCGTACCGCTGTAGCGAAAGGCGTGGTAATCGATGTTGCCGGTCGGGGTGGAGTAGCCGGCGACCTGTCCGGCGTTGTTGATCGCACTGCCGTAGCTCTCCATCCCGCCGAGCGTGCCCAGGTCCGCCATCGCGCCGCCCGCGCCGGGTGTGCCGATGTAGCGGAAGGCATGAACAGCGGCGTCACCGGTCGTGTTGGACCAGCCGGCGACCTGGCCGACGTTGTTGATGGCGTAGCCGGCACTGACCGTCCCGCCGAGCGTGCCCAGGTCGGCCATCGCGCCGCCCGTGCCGGGCGTACCGCTGTAGCGGAAGGCGTGAGTAGCGGCCTCGCGGATCGTGTCAGAGTAGCCGACGACCTGCCCGGCGTCGTTGATGCCGAAGCCAATGCTCTCCCAACCGCCGAGCGTACCGAGGTCGGCCATCGCGCCGCCCGAGTCGGGCGTGCCGCTGTAGCGGAAGGCGTGGAGAGCGGCGCTGCCGGTCGTGTACGAGTAGCCGGCGACCTGGCCGGCGTCGTTGATCGCCTCGCCGTAGCTCTCCGTCCCGCCGAGCGTGCCGAGGTTGAAGATATCGCCCGGCGCCGCCAGTGTGGAGGGCACGTTTACGCCCCCGACGCTCGCCACGACGGTCGAGATGGCCAGAACCAGCCGCCCGCGCAGATGCTTCGCAATAGACAACAGGTGCTTTTCCTCCTCAACTTCAGAAATGTGTGCGAACAGGATCGCTACGACATGTGCTTTTCACCTTCCTACTACATTTACATTACCCGATGGATCGGTGCGCCTCAAGCCCCGATGGTCGCGCTGACGGTTTCGCGGGCGCGTGACACTTCCGGCGGGTTCTGACCAGCGCCGTTCACGGCGCTTTCCCGCCGCAGGCGGGCTTCAGGCCAGCCCTTGTAGGGCTGGTTCACTGGATCATGCTCATTCCCTTTTTAGCCCGTTTCAACGGGCTTTCGCACTCGGTCCTGGGCTTAAGCCCCTCGCGATGTGAGCAAAGCCCGTTGAAACGGGCTGCGGATCAAATCACGCCACCAACGACCAGCCGTAAAACGGCTGGCCTACAGCCCGCTACGCGGGAAAGCCCTGTGAACAGGGCTCTGCAGAACGTCCGCCTAAACTGTCACGGACCCAGGTTACGCTCCACGGGCTTTTCTGGCCGGTGGGATTCACCCAGCGCAGCATGTAGTGGGCGACCTTGCCGCCGTCGGCGCCCGGATTCGTGCAGGTCTGAATGGTTCGGACGGAACGGCGGTGGTGATCCATTGGTGGGTCAGAGGTGGCACGTGGAACAGCGGTAAGCGGGAAAGTGGGTATGTGGCCTTGATGAAATGGGGGCGATTGTGAGCGATGTATTGCAGCCAGTCAGCGCATCGGTTGGATCTTCCGCAACGCGGGAGGCGGGCGAGGCGGACGAGGCGGACGGAGCTTCGGCAGCCGGATTGAGTGTCGGCGAGGAGCGGATGGTGATTCATTCGCAGGCGCTGAGCGTGGAAGGCGCGCCATCGGATGGCGCGGCGTCCGGGGACGGTGCACCCTCGTCGGTACTGATCGCGCCGTGGGGCGAGGTGAATTCGGCGAACGGGACGTTCGTGCTGGACGAGGAGGCGGCGCGTTCGGTGCTGACCGCTTTCGCGGCGCAGGGGACGGAGGTGCCGATCGACTACGAGCATCAGAGCCTGGGCGGGACGTATGCGTCGCCGACGGGGCAGGCGCCGGCGGCGGGGTGGATCCGGTCAATGCGGGCGGTGACGCCGGGGTCGGAGGATGCTGGGGAAAGTGCGAAAGTGAGAAAGTGGGAAAGTGAGAAAGTGAGAAAGTGGGAAAGTGAGAAAGTGGGCGATGCGGCCGGCACGTCGGTTCCCGGACTGTGGGCGGAGGTGGAGTGGACGGAAGCGGCGCGAGAGAAACTGGTGGCGAAAGAGTATCGATACCTCTCCCCGGTGGTGATCATCCGCAAGCGGGACCGGCGGGTGATGGCGCTGCATTCGGCGGCGCTGACCAACAAGCCGGCGATTGTGGGGATGAAGCCGATTATCAATCGCGCGGAAGGTCAGGCGGGACTGGGCGAGAGGGAATCAGTTGCTTCAGGTCGCGAAGAGGCAAGCCTCAATGGGGCACTCTGCAAGGGCGAAACGCTGGTTGCTGCCTCAGCGTCGCACGCGGTTTCGATGGTTGATGAGACTTTGGAAACGCTGCGGATGCGGTTGGGGATGGTGGCGGAGGCGGATGTCGCGGAAGTTCTGGTGGCGGCGGAGGAGCGCTTGACGGGTCTGATGCGCGAGGCGGAGGGGCGCCGTGCGGAGGAGAGGGTCGCACAGGCGTGCCGGGCCGGGAAGCTGACGGCGAACCTGTGGGAGTGGGCGATGACGCTGGCGATGAAGGACCCGGCGGCGTTTGAGGCGTGGGCGTCGTCGGCGCCGGTGGTGGTGATGCTGGGGCAGACGCAGCGTCCGGTGGGCGGCGGCGTGGGACGAAATCGTGCTGCGGTGGTTGCTTCGGCGCGAGCATCCTATCGGGCGGAGCCGTCGCTGATGCTGCTGACCAGCGAGTCGGCGTGGGTGGCGGAGGCGCTGCGCGAGGCGGGGCTGGGTATGGATGATGGTTCTTAAATCCGCAGATGGACGCAGATTGAGATCAGGGATTTGAAATTCCAAATTTGAGATTTGAAAAACCAGAAGAAGGAGAACGGGTATGGCATTGACGGCGAGTCGGGAAGTGGATCGGTATGTGGATCAGGAGCTGCGGGCGATTCCGGTGAAGGGAAGCACCAAGATCTATAAGGGGGCGCTGGTGGGGTTGACCTCGGGGTATGCGCGCGGGCTGGTGGCGGGAGATGCGTTTGCGGGCATTGCGTACGAAGAGGTGGACAACACGGCGGGCTCGGACGGCGGGAAGCTGGTGCGGGTGTTCACGCTGGGGGATTTCGAGCATGCGCTCGGCTCGGCCAGCCGGGCGAACAACGGCGCGGCGGTGTATGCGTCGGATGATGCGACGCTGACGCTGACCTCCACGAACAACAGCCTGGTGGGCCGGCAGGTGGACGTGCCGACAGCGGGAAAGATCGTGCTGCGGCTTCGGGCTTGGATGCAGACGTAGGGACCAGGCACTGGGGGACAGGGAACAGGGAAAGCAATTGCAGATTTGAAATTTGAAATAGCAAATTGCTCGACGGCAAATGGATCTGAGAAAGGAATGGGGTTGAGTTATGGCGGTGATTAACACGGGGTTGCTGACGAAGGGGTTGCGGAGCGAGTTTTTCGATCGTCTGGACAAGACGACGACGCATTTCCAGGAGCTGGCCACGCGGATTCCATCGAATTCGGAGTCGGAGACGTACCGGTGGCTGGGGACGGTGCCGCGGATGCGCGAGTGGGGGACGGGGCGGCTGGCGAAAGGGCTGCGGACGGAAAGTTACTCGGTGGAGAACCTGAAATACGAATCGACGATCGAGGTGGACCGCGACGAGATCGCGGACGATCAGACGGGGCAGATCCGCATACGCATCGGCGAGCTGGCGCAGCGGGCGGCGACGCACAAGGATTACCTGATCGCACAGTTGCTGATCAGCGGTGGCACGTCGGGGTTCAACAGTTACGACGGCGTGACGTTCTTCAATGATGCGCATGTGTCGGGCGGGTCGGGGTCGCAGGACAACGATCTCACGTACCCGGCCGCGGCGGGGGACAATCAGCCGACCACGGAGGAGTTCAAGAATGCGCTGAAGCAGGCGATCGCGCAGATACTCGCGTTCAAAGACGATCAGGGTGAGCCGATCCCGCTGAGCGCGTCCGGGCTGACGTGCATCGTGCCGCCGGTCATGCTGTTCACGGCGCTGGAGGCGATTAACGCGACGCTCATCAATCAGACGTCGAACGCGCTACAGGGTGCGGCGCGGGTGATCGCGCTGCCGTGGCTGACGAGTGCGGTCACGTGGTACCTGGTGAAGACGGACGGGGTGATTCGGCCGTTCATTTTCCAGGATCGCGAGCCGGTGGAGTTCGGGGCGCTGACGGAGACGAGCGAGGACGGGTTCAAGCGCGAGAAGCTGCTGTTCGGCGTGCGGGCGCGGTACCGGATGACGTACGGGTACTGGCAGTTTGCGGTGCGGACGGTGTTCACGTGATGGGGGTTGGTTCTCAGGATGCGCGCTGGTCCGGCGGGCGGGCCGGGCCGGCGCGGCGGCAAGTGAGAAAGTGGGAAGGTGAGAAAGTGACAAGGTGAAGAAAGTGTGGAAGTGAGAAGGTGAGAAAGTGAGAAGGTGAGAAAGAGTCACGCGGTTCACTCAGTGAGCTGATGGGGTGGGCGATGGGGTATGCGACGAACGCGGATGTGGAGGAGCGGCTGGGAACGGCGCTGTACGTGCAACTGACGGATGACACCGGAACGGGGTCGGCGGACACGGACAAGGTGACGGAGGCGCGGCAGGGGGCGGAGGGAGAGGTCAACAGCTACCTGGGGCGGCGATATTCGGTGCCGGTGGACGTGGCCGCGCATGCGGAGGTTGCAGGAGTCTTGAAGAGTGTGACGCTGGACCTGGTGGAGTTTCGATTGCACGAGCGGCGGCCGCCGGTGCCGGAGGATGTGAGGCGGAAGCGCGATGCGGCGGTGAAGTGGCTGGAGATGGTGGCATCGGGGGCGGTGGTGCTTCCGGCGGGGAGTGAGCTGGCTGGCAATCCTGCGTTGGGTATCTCTGGGCGGGTGGTTGGGGCGGAACGGGTACTGACGCGGGAGGAGATGGGGAACCTGTGACGGCGTGGGGGACTATTGAAAGCGGCGTGGTGCAGCGGCTGGCGGCGTTGACGTTGAGCGGCGCGCCGCTGCTGGCGGTGGCGAAGGGGGCGACTTCGCGCGAGCGGAGGGTGGTGCTGGCGGCGCTGGGTCGGGAGCGGATGCCGGCGGCGTACGTGATGGCGACGGCTCGCGAGGATGGCGAGAAGGCGACTCGGCGGGCGGGGTCGGCGGCTATTTCCGTGCTGCTGGCGAGCCGGAGCGAGCGGAGCGATGACGAGGCGCGGAACGGCGGTGCGGGGGTCACGGGGGTTTATACACTCTCTGAGGAGGTATCGAAGTCGCTCCAGGACTTCATCGTCGGCGGCGATCGGATCCTTCTGCTGGTCGATGAGCGGCCGGTCGGCGGGGATGAGGGCAGCGTCGTCTGGGAGCAGCGGTACGAGGTGCGGCGGCTGGCGGAGCTGACCGCGCCGACGTTCGGCGGCGTCGTGCTGACGGGAGCGGACAGCGAAGTACACGTCGAGGTCGGGGAGCTGCGGCGGGCGGCGTCGGCGTTTTCGTTTCCGGGGATCGATGGTGTTTTTGAGAGGTATCAGGGGGTTCGCGAGCGGCCGATCACCTGGCGGGGGCAGCTCCGAGCGGTCAATGATGCGGGGTTGAACGCGATTGAAGCGGCGATCGAAGATGAGCTGCGCGGCGGAGGCGAGAAGACGATGGTGGACTCGTGGGGACGGACGCACGAGTTGTGCGTGATGAAACACTTTCAACGGCGCGGGCAGCGGCTGCGGGATGAGCTTTCCGGAGAGGCGTTGCAGGACTTTGAGATCGTGTTCGAGCAACTGGGGCGGTGAAGGTGGGAAAGTGAGAAAGTGCGAAAGTGAGCGAGTGAGAAAGTGAGAAAGTGGTTTCGCTGAGGATTTGACGATGGGGGTGATACGGTCGAGGTCGGAGCTGGCGGAGCGTCTCCTGGTGGGGCTGGAGACGGCGTTCGGTTCCGGTGATTTTCGGGTGGATGAGCGGCTTCGGGTTGAGGAAGTTTGGCAGCGGTCGGACCGGGCGATTTCGTCGGCGCGGATCTCGGTGCGGCTGGAGGATGATTTCGACTCGGAGGAGGCGCGGCGGCGATTTCATCCCGATCGGCGGCTGGTGGTGATGACGGATGAGGCGGATTTTTCGCGGCGGAGCGTTCTGTTCGAGGGATATCCTCCGCGGCAGTCGTCGCGATGGGACGGGCGAATCGGAGAAGAATCCGAGGAGTATGTGTTTGAGGCCGAGCACGTGTTCGAACGGTTGAGCCGGGCGCGGGAGTCGAGCATCTATGGGCGGCAGGTGCGCAATGGCGCGATCGAAGACGGACTGCTGGCGGATCCGGCGAAGTTCGAGGGGAGCAGCACGCTCATCACGGCGCTGCCCTGCGTGTTCAATCCCGATGGCGTGGCGAATCGGGCGGAGGTGCCGCTGACGGTGAAATCGCCGGCGGGGCAGGCGCGGACTGTGCATATCTTTGCGGCGGAGGGGACTCCGTTTGCGGCGAAGTGGACGTTCGCGACGGCACTGCGCTATCTGGTTTGGTTTTACCTCTTGAAAGAGGGACCGGTGCACGAGGGCAACGTGTTTGCGGTGACCGATGCGCTGGCGGCGGGGCAGGCGGGAACGGCGGATGCGGTGTCGACGGCATTGCGGCGTGAGCCGGTGTCGCTGGTTTGTGAGGCGACGAACCTGGTGGAGGCGCTCGGTCTGATCTCGGCGGCGGCGGGGCTGCACATTACGGCCGAGACTTCAAATACCGCCGGGCGGCCGGTGACGGAACTGCGCGTGTGGTCGGCGGATGATGGCAAGCTCAAGCGTCTGCTGCTGGCGCGCGGCGGGCGTTATCCGGACGGGCAGCCACGGTATTCGACGGATGGTCGAAGCGCGTCGGAAATTTTGTCGGCGAACAATACCTATCGCGGCGAGGTGGCGTGGGATCATCGCGGGATCGTCAACAATCCGATCGTGCTTGGCGACGTGAAACGATACGAGATGACGGTGTCGCTGTGGCCGGGATGGATCCCGCGCGACGATCTGGACAACGTGGCTTCGCCGGATCGATCGGCGGCCAAGGCGCTGGCGCTCAGCCCGGCGGTGGTGGAGGCGCTGGGGCCGGCGGCGGAGCAGTATGCGTGGTTTCGCCGGTATCACCGCCAAGGAAGCGAATTCAAATTGGATGCCGACGTGAGCCGGCTGTGGGTGCTGAATGAAGACGGCTTCTACGACGGGGCGCTGTACAGCCGCAACGCGCCGTTCGACGACTACCGGGCGTTTGATTTCTCGACGGTTGCCGATTCGAGCGTAACGACTCAAGGTGCGTGGATGCGGCGCACGCGGCGGTTGCTGCCGGCGATCTCGACTTCGTCGGACGGCCGGCGGCTGGGCGTGTGGGTGGAGATCAGCTTCGATTCGGGCGTGACCTGGCAGCAGCAGTCGAGCGGCGTGCGCGTGCTCGAAGATCGGGTGGGCGTGTATCTGGATTTCGAGAACCCGACGGAGATCGTGCCGAACGGGGTGAATCCGAGCGTGCAGAATTTGTGGTTCGCGCTGGTGGACCAGACGCTGCGCGTGCGGGTGACGGGCGTGATCGAAAGCGACGAGCGGCTGATGGGGACGTTTCCGCCGGACCGGCTGGCCAGCCCGACGCTTCAGTTGAACACGATGATCGTGCGGCGGCCGAAGTCGTTTCAGTTCGCTTCGCGGGCGCATACCACGAATGTGCTGGTGTCGAGCACGCCGGCCCTGGCGGAACGAGATGATATCGAGGCGATCGCTTCAATGGCGGAGAGTTTGGCGCGGGCGAACCAGGACCGGGCGGTTCGCGTGGCGCCGACGATTCCGTGGATCGAGACCGGCTATGCGATGGGGGATCGCATCACGGAGATACGCGGCAGGCAGTTGCGTTTTGCTACGACGCTAGGCGCGGAGGCGCGATGGCCGGCGGTGCTCGAACGGCGATTTGTTCTGCGGGATGGACGGTATGAGACGATGCTGACGCTGGGTGTGACGGGGATTGCGGGGGCGGCGGTGTGAAAGTGAGAAAGTGAGAAAGTGAGAAGGTGGGAACGTGACAAGGTCAGACGTGAGACGTGAGAAGTGAGACGTGAGAAGTGAGAAGTGAGAAGTGAGACGTGAGACGTGAGAAAAACCAATGCAGAGCATTCGGATTGGCGTGGTTCGGGAACGGCGGTTTTGCTCGACGGATGGATTCCACGTTTATGGAGACAGCGGCAGCGGGGTGATGGATTGGGTGCATCCGGTCACGCCGCGGCGGGAGCTGTTCTGGCCGGATGCGGCGGTGGTGGCGGGGCATCTGCTGGCTGGGCACGTCATGGGGCCGCATCTGGACAGCGTTCGTCCGGACGGGCATCTGGAAGGCGTGCACCTGCTGGACGAATGCCTCATGCCGGCGGCGGCGATTTTTTGCGAAACCGATCCGCTGGTGTTCGGCCGATTTCGTCATGCGGTGGTGACGGAGGATGCGATCGGCAACGCGACGCAGGCCGGAGTCACGATTCGCGAGAGGGTGATCAACAGTGAGCCGGCGGCGGCGAGGGATCTGAAGCCGGTGTCGTACGATGCGGGGAGCCATCGGTTGACGTTTTCGTTTGTGCCCAGTGAGCGGTTGGTGGGGTGAAGACTAAATCCGCAGATGGCGCAGATGGGCGCAGATTTGAGATTTCGTATTTGAAATTTGAGATTTGACAAAGTGAGGGGAGCGAGATGAGCACATTTCCGAATGAGAGTTGGCCGGTTGAGACGGCGGTGGAGACGCTGGATGGGACAACGGAGCTGTTGACCGGGCTGCCCTACATCGCCAAGGGGACCGGGCCGACGAGCGTTCCCTCATACGAAGTGCAATACAACCGGCGCGAGCAGCGGTTGAATTCGATCCTGGCGGGCTGGCGGCAGGGCATGGTGGTGGATGAGGGGTCGCTCAAGATCGGCGTTTATCCGATCGAGTTCACGCAGGGCGGCGTACGGAAGAGTTTTTCGGGGGTAACGGGAGTTTCGATCCCCGACGACTCGATCAAAGTCGTCTACCTGGACAGCGCGGCGACGCTTCAGACGGCGAATAGCTGGCCGGCGGACATCACCAGCTTTTTGCCGCTCGCGGTGGTGGAGACTTCGAGCGGGCAGATGACGGTGGTGGACCGGCGCGTGTATACGGCGTTTCACGTGCCGTCGGTCGAGTCGAACGTGCGCGATCGGCGCATCCTGACCGTTCATCGCAGTGCGGTGGGTAGCAACGAATCCGGCACGGAAATATTCGAATTCGATCCGGCGGAGAACCTGACCATCGAGGAGATCCAGGTGTATTGCACGGCCACCACGGCGACGGCCAGCGTGGAAGTCAAGGAGGCGGGCGTGTCGGTGCTCACCGCGGCCGCGACTCCGGTGGCGGGCAGCGTGGTCAAACCGGCGATATCCGATGCCAGCCTGTCGGCGTCGAACAATCTGACCGTGCACGTCACCACGAACGGCAGCGGGACGATCACGGACTTGACGGTAACGCTGTTGCTCAAGGCGGCACCGGCGGCGTGAGGAGGTTGGGGCGCGATGGCACGCGAGACGCAATCAACCGGGGACCGGCTCACGGTGAGCAACCCTGCGCAGGTGGCGGACCTGACGGCGTTCACCTTCGCCTGCTGGATGTACATCGACGGGAATGGATTGGGCAGCTCGCTCGGAAGAATCATCACCAAGAACGATGCCGGGGTGGTCACGCGGAAGCTGTTCAACATCAACAACGTGGGCTCCATCAAACGATTGAGTGCAACAGTTGGTCGAGCCACAACCAATGCGACCGCCACGTCGGTCAATAATGTCTTTTCGCTTGCGACGTGGACACACGTGGCGCTCGCGTACGATGAGAGCGGCGGTTGCCGGTTGTATTCGGGCGGGACGGAGGTTTCGTATGCGAGTGCGCCGACGGTCGGTTCCGGTGCAACCGTGGCGGATAGCGGCGGCGACCTCATTTTTATGAATCAGCCCAATGGCTTGGCGACATTGGACGGCCGACTGGCTCAGGTGGGCATCTGGAACCGGGTGCTTTCGGGAGTGGAGCTGGGCCTGCTGAGCGGCTCAAAGTATTCGCCGCGACTGGTGCGGAGCGGGCTGGTCGGATGCTGGCCGCTGTTCGGCGTCGCTTCACCGGAGCCGGATATCGTGTATGGGAACAACGCGAGTGTAACGGGCGCCGCGCAGGCGAGCGATCCGGCAGGATTGGTATTGGCGGTTCCTCGAACGACGCGGCGGGGGATGACGCGCGGGACGCTGTTGGGGGTGCATTGATGCTGGTGCTACAGAAAGATGAAGCCGTCGCTGCGCGGCGGGACATTTTCGTTCAGATGGTCGATTCGGTGGACCTGGTGACGCCGAAGACGGGTCTCACGCTGACCTTGCAGATCGTCAAGGCCGGCGGAGGTGCGTATGCCAATATCGCGGGGTCGTCGGCCGAGGTGAGCAACGGGACGTACAAGATCAGCCTGTCGGCGGGTGATTTGAACACACTCGGGCAGGCGATGTTGAAGATCACGGCGAGCGGAGCGGCGAACCAGTACGTACCGATTCAGATCGTGCGTTTTCTGGATGAGGTGCACCTGGCCAAGGCGGCGCTGGCCAACACGCGGCTGCACACGATCGATACCGGTGTGGACCTCATCAAGGATGACGACGGCAGCACGACGGTGCGGACGATGACGCCGAGCGAGAGCGGCGGCGTGGTGACGGTGACGGCGACGTGATCCGAACCTGCCACGCAAGTGGCAGGCCCGGCCCCGCACTAGCGTGCGGGGTTCTGATGAGAGAGCACTGGTACATGACTGCTGATCTGCTGACGAAATGGTTGACGCATTATGACCCGGTGCATCGGGGTTGGACGCCGGCGGGGATCGCGAGCGGCGTCTGTGCCAGCAATGGGTTCTTCTTTCCGCGAATTCGGGGCGGGTACAACCTGCGGCGCGAGATCGGGTCGGTGCCGCAGGCCGGGTCGCGGATCGTGGGGGCGGCGGGGTTCGATGCGGCGCAGATTCGCACATTCCCCTGGGTGTCGCACGCTGCGAACGCGACGTATACCTATCGCGTGACGGTAATTAACGGTGGCGGCGTGGAGGAGTGGGCCGAGGAGACCGTGTCGATCACCGGCTTTGATGCGTCGGGCAACT
This sequence comes from uncultured Planctomycetales bacterium, assembly GCA_964384465.1. Lineage (GTDB taxonomy): Bacteria > Planctomycetota > Phycisphaerae > UBA1845 > PWPN01 > CAYLLT01. The sequence goes on from CAYLLT010000011.1 coordinate 40,160, forward strand.
GGGTGGGCGCGCGGCCGAATCCGCCGGGCGATCTGCGGGTGATCCCCCTCGCTGGCGGCAAGTTTTTATTGCAATGGACTTACACGCGCGAGGGTGAGCAGGCCGAGCCGGCGGCGTTTCGTGTTTACCATGATGGCGGGTCGGGAAGCGTTGACTACAACACGATCATCGCGAGTGTCGCTTACCGGCGCGGGCGATTTCATTACATGTACACGTCAATAGCATTCACCCACGGCACGCGCGTGCGGTGGGCGGTGCGGGCGGCATCGGCGGCGGGCGCTGAAGAAAAAAATACACAGGTGGCTTTCGGCTGGGCGGATGCGGCCGCGCCGCCGGTCAATCCGACGGTGATTGTGAGCTGAAAAGTCGAAAGTCGAAAATCGAAAATTGACAGTCGAAAAACAAAAGAAGGGGCAGAACAAGCGTCATGATTCGTTCGATTGACGAGTTGGTGCGGGACCAGGCGGATATTCTGGCGGGGTATCGGCAGGAGTCGGCCGGCCGGGAGTCGGTGGCGATGTTGCCGAGGCCGGGCGGTTCGACGGCACTGGCGGTGTTTGCGCGGGTATCGTCGGTGGTCAGCGTCGATGCGACGTATGGGCCGCATCTGCTCGTCGTGATCCAGAAATGGAGCGGCACGCCGCCGACCATATCCGATTCGTCGGCCGCGGCGGTGCGGTGTTATCCGACGCCCAACCATGTGGTGGCGGATTATTCGGTGGACGAAACGGTTCGCCTGTCCGCCGCCCACGGGGCGATGGTGGCGGAGAAGCTGGCATGAACCGAGCCCCCGGAGTAGCCGACCTGCTTCCAGGAAGCGGGTGGACGATTACCGGTGGAGAAGTTGGGGAGGGGCTGTCATGGATGATCCCCGACGCGTAGCTGCTGCTGGTGGCCACCAGCAAGGCCAAAACAGAGCACCATTGGGAAGGTCGTGCTTTTCCGCGCTTCGCGTGGTATGATTAAAGGGGTCAACGGCAGCGTTGACGCCCTTGGCTAGGCTGGACCGTTATGACACTCGAAATCCCGCTTTCAGACAAGGCCGAGGCCACACTTCGCAAACACGCTCACCAGGCCGGCCTCCCGGCGGAAGCCATCGCCGCCCGGCTGCTGGAGCGTTCGCTCTCCAAGATTCCAGACCTGACCGAGATTAGCGGTCCCATCTATGAGGCCTTCAAGGATTCCGGCATGACGGAAGACGACCTCGCAGAGCTTCTGGAACGCGAGAAACACGCCATGCGTGCGGAACGCCGAGCGAAAAAACAGTAATGCCTCAACAGCCGCCACGCGCCGTCTTTTTCGCGAGCGGTTCCCGTCAATCGAAATCATCCCACCCGAAACGCTGCTTCGGGAACTCGACCAGGCGCGTCGCCACGGAGAAAAACAGGGCCGATAGTTCACGCTGCCGTTTGGCTCCTCCCTAATATGACAGCGCCAGTTGGCGGTTTTTTGTAGCGGCCGGGCTCCGTACCGGCCGTTTTCCAGCGTGGACGGCCGGTACGGAGCCCGGCCGCTACGAAGAGGAGGCGATCCAGCGCTGTCATACTAACCGGATTCTCGATCCGCCGCCGAAGCCTGAGTGCTGTAAACGGCACAGGCTCGGCACGCCGCCGACCGTTTCAGATTCGTCTGCTGCGGCGGTGAGGTGTTATCCAACGCCCAACCATGTCGTGGCGGATTATGCCGTTGACGAGACGGTGCGCTTGTCTGCTGCCCACGGGGCGATGGTGGCGGAGAAGCTGGCGTGAACGCAACCCTCAAATCAACAGCATGTACCGCGCAAAGACGATAAAGCTCTGGGGCATAAAGACATAACAAGTCGGTCGGACTGGCGGGCTGCCGTCGACATCACCCGGCTGACTTTTTCACCTGAATTCTTCCTTCAGGAAGTTTGCCCGGTCGGGTATGATGCCAGCCAATCGTGTTTCAACGGGATCCAGAATCCTCATCGTTGGTTGGCGAATGCAGTCGATGGAAGGTGCGGAAGGGACTATCCCATGCAACGGACGACCATTGTAGGCCCCATAGTCATAATCATCTGCGCCTATCCGCTACTTTCCCAAGCACAGGCTCCTGCGAGTCTCCACAATCTGCACCAACGTGAGTTCGAGGAGTACCACTCGGATGAAACCTCGCCGACTCTGCTTGCACCGGCGGAGCCTATCGTTCCACTCCAGTCCGCGGCCGGAGCTGGGCCTTGCATGACCATCTTCGGCTATCTGCCGTACTGGGAGAGTGCGGCCAATATCCGCTGGAACCTGCTAACGCACTTGGCCTGCTTCTCGGTGGAAATCGACAGTCAGGGCGACATCACCAACCTGCGCGGTTGGCCGTGGACGAGCACGATCAACACGGCCCATCAGAACGGAGTCAAGGTGATTCTTGTGGTGACGCTCTTCGATTCGGATGCAATCCTGACGCTCATGAACAATTCGACGTATAAAAACAACTTCTTCGTCAACATGAGAGACCAGATGCTTGCCGGAGGCGCGGATGGATTGAATGTGGACTTCGAAGGCACCGGAACTTGGCGAAACACGTTCAATACTTTCCTTGGAGAACTCACGAATTATCTGCATACGGAGATTCCCGGTTGCGAAGTCACGTTTGCGGGGCCGGCGCTGACGTCGGGTCTGAATGTCTCGGCCGTTGCGGACGCTTGCGACGGCATATTCATCATGGGCTACGCGTTCTCCGGGAACTGGAGCAGCAACAGCGGCGCGAATGCGCCGCTCGTCGGCGGATCGATCAACATCACGAACACCGTCGAGGTACAGTGGGGGCCGGTCACGCAGAATAGTCCGCAGAAGCTGATTCTAGGCGTGCCGTACTATGGCAATCATTGGACGACGCAAACCTCTGGCGCGGACTCGACGATAATCGGCTTCATCGGCTCGACGCTATTCCGTAACGACGCTACCGATTCGCAACTGCCGGGGCGCGAATTGCTCTGGGATACCGTCTCACAAACACCGTGGTATCGCTGGCATGACGGGACTAACTGGCATCAGGTCTGGTTCGATGACGCTGTGAGCCTGGGCCTCAAGTACGACTTGGTTACCGAACACAACCTGCAGGGCGTGGGCATGTGGGCGCTGAACTATGATGGCACGCGGACGGAGCTATGGGACGAACTGGACAGCCGCTACGGCAGCGGCTGTCCACCGGTTGAGACGACCTCCTTCAGCGTCACGGTCATCGACGGCGGGACGGAGAATCCAATCGAAAACGCGACGGTGACTTGGGGAGGGTATTCTCGGACGACGAACGCTCAGGGCTATTGCGAATTCAACAACGTGTTGTGTCAGACCAGCACATTGATGATCACGGCGGCCGGATACGTGCCCCACTCCGAGACCTTCACACCGCTCTGTAGCGCCAGCGAATCTGCGGCGCGAGGTTGTGCCCCGGATCAACCTTGTGCTGGCAACCAAACAAACCCTGAGACGCCTGGCGCGGCATCGCCCGCAGGGCAGTTTAATACCGGTGACCGCGTATATGTCGCCGGGACGGGCGGGGTTGGGTTGAAGGCCTGGACGCTCACGTGCAGCGGTTCCTATGTGAACAAGGCCGAGGGCTCGGTTGGAACAATTGTGGCCGATCCGAACTCACCGCAGTGCTGCGGCGGCTATACACGATGGAAGATCCGCTGGGATGGCGATTCGATTGATCGCTGGTCAGCCGAGGGTGATCCCATCACTGGCGAGTACTGGCTCCTTATCGTGCCGCGGATCATCGACGGGCGCTACGTATTCTACAACAATTCATTCTTCGACTCGGCCTCAACCGCCTGCAATAATCTCGTGGGCCAAACTTGCAACGACAACACCGCCATCGCCACTGACAAGGTGGCTTTGAGGCCGGGCCAGAAGGGGAGCCCAGCCAATTACATCAGCTACAACAAGAGCATCAACGGGATCATGATCGATATCCAGGGCTTGCCGGGCGTGGCGACGCCCACCGACTTTATGTTCAAGCGAGGGAACACCGCTAATTCGGGCACATGGGTGGCGGCACCCGCTCCCATCAGCATCACCACCATACCGGGTGGTGGTGACGGTGGATCGGATCGGATCAAGATCATTTGGGCGAACAATGCAATTCCAAATACAAATTGGTTGTATGTGGTGGTCAAATCGAACGCCAGCGGCGGTCAGCTTGGCCTGGCCGCCGACGACATCTTCTACTTCGGCGTGGCCATTGGTGAGAGCCTGACCCCGAGTGCGACGAAGGCCATCGTCAGCTCGACCGACGAGTTAGACGCCCGGCACCATCCGCATAACAGTTTGAACCGCGTTCCCGTGGCTACGAACTCGCCACATCCGAATGCTCCAGACGCGAAATATGATTATGACAAGAACAGTATTGTCAATTCGACCGACGAAATTATCGCCCGTTACAACCCAACGAACTCGCTTAACGCCCTCCTGTTGCTGAACCCGGCACCTTAAACCCGGCGTGACGCCTGTCGGCGTCAGAACCACCCACCCTATCTCACTGCGCGTTTCATATCTCGACCTTGCGGCGATCATCACATCACACCATTCCGTATAAGATAGAACAGGGTGTGGCGTGAATCGGATGTCTTTGGAATTTGAGTCGCCGGATGCGGCCCGGTGGTTGTGGCTGGCGGTGCTGGCGGATGCCATGCTCGTCGGTCACGGCGGGCCGGCCTACCGTCCCGAAGAAAGACTCCAGTCACGTCCCTTCAGATGCCACGATGATGACCCGCGAATGTTCCGGCAGCTTCACAGTGGTATCCAGCGGACGTACCAGGCCGTTCTCCACGACGCCCGCCACGGCGACGGGCCGCCGGGCTTGCCGGGCGAGGTGGGCCTCGACGGGTTCGGCTGTCGCTTCGGGCGGCAAGTCGAGGGGCGCGAGCGGAGGCTCCGCCGCGATCCGCTCATCTTGCGTTCGACGGTCAGGGCTTCGTTGATCACCCACCGGGCTGGTCATCGTACTTGCCTTTCAGTATGCGGTGATGACAAAGATGGGCACGTCGCCCAACTCGCCGAAGACATCGGGACCCTCGTCATCCTCTCTATCATAGCGCCAGATCACCCAGAGTCGGCGGCCGGAAGGCGTTGCGGCGAACATCTGGAACGAACCGTCGGGGCGCTGCGTGAGGCTGAACACGCGATCGAACGCGGCTTCGACGTCCTCGGCCGATAGGCCGTGGGCGTCGATTTTGGAGAGGTTCCATTCAATCCACTTGAACCGACGCATCTAAGGGGCAACCTCCCCGTTCAGCGGCAGGATAGCCCGGCGAGTCAACACGATCAAGAAGCCCCGGCAGGTCAGGTTGTCTTGACACCACCGGCGGGGCCTGCCACGGGACGGTCCGTGGCCGTGCCAGGGACGCCGGTGCCAAAATGTATAAGATAAAACGGGGTATGGGTGTGGCGTGAATCGGATTTCGCTGGAATTTGAGTCGCCGGATGCGGCCCGTTGGCTGTGGGTGGCGGTGGCGGTGCTGGCGGCGGTCGAGCTGGGCCGCTATGTGATCGCGGGCCGGCGGCCGGCGAGCGCGCTGTCGCGCGCGGTGATCTGCGCGCTGGCGGGTGCGGGTGTCGCGGGGATGGCGGCGGCGGGAATCGTTCGTTTTGATCCGGGGCATCATGCGTGGGCGTGCATGGGGCTGGGGATTCTGGTTTGCGCGTGGCTGGTGCGGTCGTATCGGCGGACCACGCGGGAGATTCCGCGGCGCGTTCGGGTGGGGCTGCTCGCGCTGCGGTTGTCGGCGGCGGTGGTGGTGGTGCTGGCGCTGTTGCAACCGGTACTACAGTCGGTGCGGACGAGCAGGCATCGGGCGGTGCTGGGGATCGTGCTGGACGATTCGCGCTCGATGACGGTGCGCGATGTGGTTCAAAAGGATGGCGAAGTTCCCACGGGCAGGATGCCCGTGCCACAATCGCGGCTGGAAGCGGTGCAACAGACGCTGCGCGGGGAGCGATCGTTGATTTCACAGGCCGAGAGCGGTCTGGACGTGAAGTGGTTTCAATTCGCGGGGGATGCGCGGGAGGTGAAGTCGCCGGATCTGAGCGGCGAGGGGGCAGCGACCGCATTGGCCGATGCCGTGCTGCGGGCGAATGAAAGCTGTGGTGCGAGCGGGCGGACGGTGGCGGGCGTGATCGTCGTCTCCGACGGGCGGGACAATTTTTCGGCCCAT
>CAYLLT010000011.1:46341-78618 GCA_964384465.1 uncultured Planctomycetales bacterium
ATCCGGCGGGGGGGGGCGAAGCGCTCGCGGCGGCGGGCGTGCCGCTGTATGCGTTCGGCGTCGGCAGCGACGTGCCGGCGGGGCAGACGCGCGATTTGCAGGCGCGGCGGATGGACTGCCCGGCGCGCGTGGCGGTGATGAACCGGCTGCCGGTGCACGCGGAGTTTTTCGCGTCCGGGCTGGCGGGGACGGACGTGGAGGTCGAGCTGCTGGATGCGGACAAGATCGTCGAGCGGCGGCGATTGCGGGCGAGTAAAGCGGCGGAATTGCTGGCGGCGGATTTCGTGTACACGCCGGCCGAGCCCGGACTGCACCGGCTGACCGTGCGGGCGCGGACGGTTGAGTCCGCAGGCGAGACGCCTGCACCACAACAGCGGAAGGAGGCGTCGCTCTCGCAGTTCGTGCAGGTGACGGACGATCAGGTCCGCGTGCTATACCTGGATCGGGCGCGGTACGAGCGGGCGGCCATCGTGCGGGCGCTGGAGGCGTCGAAGGACCTGCGGGTGACCAAGATGGACGTGAACCGCGGGTCGGATGCGACGGCGAGCCGGCCGGCAGAGGTGGATACGCGGGCGTTCGATGCGGTGCTGATCGGCGACGTGGAGCGGGCGGCATTTTCGGATTCGGCGCTGCGCAGCTTGCGGGACCTGGTGATGGTGCAGGGGCGCGGGGTGGCGATGCTCGGCGGGGTGCGCACGCTGGGTAGCGGGCAATACCGGCGGACCGTTCTGGACGAGGTGCTGCCGGTCGGGTTGGACGTGAACGGTGAATGGCCGGGGCCGCTGCCGTTCGAGCTGACGGCGGCCGGGCGGGGGCACGCGATCTGCCAGTTGGGCGCGGATGCGGCGGCGAGCGAGGCGGCGTGGAAACAGTTGCCGCCCTTTGCCAGTGCGAGCCGATTGGGCGAGCCCAAGCCGGCGGCGGAGGTGCTGATGCGAACGGCCGCCGGCGAGCCGCTGCTGGTGGTGCAGGAGGCGGGCAAGGGGCGATCGGCGGTGGTGGCGTTCGATTCGACGTGGCAATGGTCGTTTGCGGTCCCCACTGCCGACACAGCAGTGGCACACGGCGATCAGAAAGGGGTGGAGGCGCAGCGGCGGTTCTGGCGGCAACTGGTGCTGTGGCTGGCCAACCGCCGGTCGCAGGTGTGGGTGAGCGCGTCGCGGTCGAGATATGCGCTGGCGCGACTGCGGTCGGGAGTGGAGGAGATCGTCCTGCGGGCGGGGGTGAGTGAGCCGACGTCGGCCGGTCAGAATGAAAACGTCGCGATGTCCGGTCAGTTGATCCGCCTGGCCAGGCAGCGCGGCGATCGCGACGCCGCACCGGTCGAGATCCCCTGGACGAGGACGCCGGATGGTTTCGAGGCCCGGCCGCACGTGGACGAGGCGGGCGAATACCGCGTGAAAGTCTCAGCGAAATCATCCGGCGCCGCCGTGGGCGAAGCGGAGACGGCGTTTGCAGTGGAGGCGGCGGATGTGGAATTGACCGACCCGATGGCCGACCCGGAGATGCTCAAGCGCATGGCCGCCCGCACGAGCCGGCTGGGAGGCGGATACTTCCCGCTGGAGCAGTTCGGCGAGGTGCTCGAACGCATCCGCTCGACCACGCAGGTTTCGGAGATCACGCACGTTCAGCGGGCGCACCTGATCGACGATTATGCATGGGGGTGGTTCGGTCTTTTCGTCCTGCTCGTCGGCGTGGAATGGTTGGTGCGGCGCCGGGCGGGGCTGGTTTGAGAGTCAATAAAAGTTTCTTAGATACTTTATCAGGTCAATGGACGAGATCCCTTGTACCAGCACGGAGCGCAAGTGAGTGTTTTTGGCAGAAGATACTCGCTTGCGCTTCGTGCTGGTATCGTCCACTGCGCTTCGTGCTGGTATCGTCCACTGCGCTTCGTGCTGGTATCATCCACTGACTTGGGAACCGCTTAACCGGGTTTTGTTTTGCTTGATGGTTTACGCGCGGCGGCGTTCCGGTCGCGCATGCGCTGGAACCACTCTCGGAGTTCGCGTTCGGCGGGTTTGCCCTTGGGGATGTAGTTGAAATCGTCGGGGCCGCCGGCGGTGTCGGTCCATTCCCACCAGATGATGCCGCCCACCTCCGGTGTCTTGTCCCACGTTTCCGTAAAGGCGCGGTAACAGCGGCGCTGCTCTTCGAGGCCCTCGGGCGTGGACGCCTGCTTATAGTAGTAGTTCCACGGCTCGATCGACGTGCCCTCCTGGCTGCACCAGCCGACTTCGGTGAACAGCAGCGGCTTTTTGATCTCCTGCTGCCACTTGAGCAGGCCGCGCTTGATCGGCTTCCAGGCCTCGACGAGCGTTTCGAGCGTGGGGTTCGGATCGCCCGAAAGCTTGTAATAGCTGGTCATGCCCACCAGATCGAGGTCGTCCCAGAACTCGATCACCTTGTAATGGTCCCAGTTGGCCGAGTAGGACAGCTTGCCGGGGAAAATCTTGCGGACCTCGCGGACGACCTTGCGCCACTGGTCGGTGTACTTCTCGGCGCTGACCAGTTCGGAGCCCACGGTCATCACCTCGACCTTGCCGTCGGCGGCGATCTTCGCGAAGTGCGTGAGGAACTTGCGGTACTGGTCAAACCAGTCGTCCCAACTCGGCGGACTGATCACGCCGCGCCACTCGGTGCCGCGCGGATCGCTGAGCAGGATGATCGGCATCAGAATGACGCGCAGGCCGTTCTTATGCGCGATGTCGAAAATCTCCTGCCATTCCCGCGGCGACGGCGTCACTTTCGGGTCGATCTTGAACGATTCGGACCCGGCGTGCTCCTGATACCCGGCGTTGCTGATGAGCACGGTGTCCGCGCCCAGATCGGCGATCTGCCCGAGCAGCTTGCGGGCCTGGTTCACGCAATCGTGGGAGCTGTGAATCTGCCACGCGACGCCGTGATACACGGCATCCGCGCTCGGGAGCGGCTGCCGCGGCGCCGGGGGGAGCTTTTCGCCCGCGGGGGATTCCAACTTGCCGCCCGGATCGCCCTGCCCCGCGCGCGTCCACCACACGGCCGTCCCGACCACCGCCACCAGCACCATCAGCTTCCACATTAGATTCATTGCACCTGTTTCTCCCCGCCCGCGTCGGACCAGGGGCTCGCGGGCGGCGCCGGGGCGGCGGCCACCTCCGGCAATTCTACGGTCAATTCGCCGAGCGAGTTCCGATGGCCCGCCCAGCGTCCGTCCACCCACACGGTCAGTCCGCTGCCGCGGCCGCCCAACCCGCCGGCACGATTGTATACGATATCCAGGTCGTGCCCACGGTACCGGACATGGCGAAGGCTGAACCGCTGAAGCGGGCCGGGGATCGGCCGCAGCGTCAATTTCCGGGTGTTGGCGGGTTGAAGGCCGACCACGTAGCGGATCACCAGGTCGCAGTAATCGCTGTCGAAATGATCGGGAGCGCCGGCCGCCGCCCCGGTCTGGCTGTCGTAGCACTCGCGGACCATCGGGCGGGCCAGGTCGTTCGACTCGAACTGCATGTGCGTATAGCGCTGGAGCGCGTGCCAGAAGTGCTCCGGCTTGATGAACGTCTGCCGGTAATCCTGAACCGCCGCCGCCAGGACGTTCAACGCCATGCTCGTGGCGGATGGATGATTGGCACCGTTCCACACGAAACGCCCCGGCCACCGGCCTCTTGAAGGCTGCTGCTGCGGGCTGGGCGAATATCCCGGCGATTCTTTGGAAATTGTCGCCGGCGGAAACGCCGTCCAGAACTCCGCCGGGTCGGGAAGATGCTGAAGCGCCGCCGCATAGCGGGATTCATTCGGCATCAATCGGGTCATGAACGGATAGAAACCGGTGATCTCGCGGGCCGCCACCTTCTGATCGTCATCTTCACCGATGGTGTAAACGAAGCGGCCGTGGTCATCCCATTGCTTGGATAAGCACGCATCGCGGATCTGCCCCGCGATCGAGGTGAAATTCCGCGCCTCCTGCTCGTAACCGAGAATTTTATATATCTCCGCGACGGCGGCGGCGTTTCCGTAAACAAATGCGGACAGATCGGGCCGCTCCAGGCGCGTGTCGGCCGGTTCTCGGCGTCGGGGCCGGTTGTTATCCACAGATGACACAGATGAACGCAGAGTCATGCTCTCTAATCCGCGCCCATCCGCGTCATCTGCGGATTGATTCTGGATTTCAGCCGACTGCATTCGACTCGACGCCGGCAGCAGATCCTGATCGCGATCGAACTCATACAGCACGCCGAGCACATCGCCGGCCACATTGGGGATGACCTCACGCAACCATTCCAAGTCGGGATGCACCCAGAACGTTTCCCACGCGGCCTTGCCGATCCAGTTGCCGTCAGGGCGCCCGGTCCAGTCCACTCGCGCGGACTGAAAATAGTGATTCACTTGCTCGGCCGTGCGGGCGTGATTGCGGACCTGACCATAAGCGTACTCCGGGTCGCGCAGCCAGCGGACTTCCGAAATGATTTGAGACGAACTACCCGCGTTCAGAGATGAAATGCCGCGCCCGTGCATGCCTTCGAAGAAACAAGGATTGGACAGATTGCCGGTCGCCGCGCGGCTCAGACAGTGCCGGGCCAGGAACCAGCGGTACCAGTAGAGCCGCGTGGTATACGGATCGTCGCATTCAAACCGCGGGCACTGCTCGTCAAACCAAGCCTGGTATGTGGCGGCATGGCGCTCGAATGCATCAGGGCTCTCCATCCAGGCATGCGCCGCTCGCTCGGCCGACGGTATATCTTCCGCAAAGCTCAGCGCGATCGGTACCGACAGCGACTCGCCCGGCCCCAGACGGATCGGCCGCACCATAACGGGTTCGTTCTCCAGCGGAGCGAAGCCGCTCGACGCGATCACCGCGTGAGCGCGGACGCCGTAAAACATATCCGAGCCAAGGAGATGATAATTCGGCCCCGCCTCCGGGTAGCGTTCGAGGGTGATGGCGGCCAGGACGGCGTCCGCTATCCCGGTTCGCGATCGGAAAATGACATTGAGCAGGTGGCGGTCGTCGGGCAGGGCGTGGGTCAGGACATTGAGGCCGGCCGATATGGGTTTGATGATGTCGCCCGAAGTGAGCAGGATCCGCTCGATCTCCCCGTCGGCGAACTGGAGATCGTACTCCGCTATGGGCACATCGAGCTTGATCTCGCCGAGCCGGCCGGCGATCTGCCCGCAAAAATGAATCAGATTCGCATCGCCGCCGGGCACTGGGATGATGATCTCGCGCGTTTCCGCGGAAGCGGGATCGCCCGCCACGTCCCGCGCTACGATCACGCCGCGGCCGTCGTTCTTGTCGGGGTCGATGAGATTGAAAGGAATGCCGTCGATTGTCTGCCGGGCCGGCCGGTATGCAATCTGCTCGATCATGTCGGCAGTGAAGACGCCTCCGGCGGCGGACACGGGCGGCGTAAACGCTTCGGCCGATATATAGAACCCGTCGAAGGCGGCGACCGAATGATTGCGCTGCGGCGACAATCGCAGCGTGTGCCCGCCGGGCTGCAATTCGCCGAGCCCGAAATGGATCCAGCGGAAGTCGCCATCCGCATCACCCCATCCGGTCGTGTTCTCGACGTGGATGGTTCCGATCTTCTTTTCATCGAGTTGCAGGTTCCAGACGGCGGCGATTCCAAGCCGCGCAACGCGCAGATAGAGATGGGCCGCGGGAATCGCCGGGCTGGCGAACTCGAGAACGGCAAAGTGATCGGTGGAGCTGCCGAAGTTCGGCCCCAGTACCTCACCGCCGGAAGCCGCCGACTTGTGAACGTCTCCGGCGCCGACTTGGACGAGCGGCCGCTCCGCTTCGTACCACGCGCGGAACGGCTCACTCCCCATGCCGGTGAAAACGTCCCGTCCGGGAAATGGATGCGCGTTGGCCACGCCGCTCAGATCGACGGTGGTGAAGCTGGAGCCCCAGCGTTCGAGCCGGTTGGCAAAACCGCTCGCCAGTTGGAGGTTGCACTGCACTGGCTCGGCCGAACGGTTCGACAGCGTGAGCTGGTCCACCAGCGTGTCGTCATCGGTGATGAATTTTCGTTCATTGGCGCCCAGCGGACCGCAGCTCCAGCTCGCCTGGAGGTGACTCGGATACCAGTCGATCTGCTCCGCCTGAACCGGCAGCTCCTGCCCGTTTTGCTCGAGCGTCAGATAGATCGGGTCGTGGATTTCGCCGTAGTGGATGTAGCTGAATTGTCCCTGAACCCCCAGCCCCTCATCCAGCCGCTCCGCGAACAATCGCTTGCCCGTCGGGCCGAATGTCCCCTGCCGCGATCCGCGCTGGTGGAGCAACTCGTCGATCGAGATCGAGCCCGGCGGCGGTGCGCTGCACCCGATGAGCGTGAGGCCCAGCAGCGATGGGATCAGCCGTCTCAATAACCAATTCCTTCTGAGTTGCGAAAACGGTGTTCGCGCGAACTCGCCCGGCGCGGTGCGATCGCCAATCATCACGGCCGCGCACTTCAGAGAGCCTGCTCAAGGTCATACCCGCGTGGGCGAATGGCGCCGCTGCTTATTTTTCGGCTTCTTGCTTGGCCAGGGCCCAGCCAATCCCGCCCATGAGGTGCTGCTGCCACTTGGGATTGGTCCAGACGTCATCACGATGCCCGAGCGATGTGTAAAAAACGCGGCCCTTGCCCTCGGTGTTGGTCCACGAGACCGGGTAGTCCCCGCCCGAAACCATCTTCTGCGGCGCCAGGTCCGTCTTGGCCGTGTCTATGCTGAGCAGTACCTTCACGCGGTCGCGGGAGAAGCTCCCCTCTTTGAACTGATAGATCTCATCCGCAATCACCCATTCGCTGCCCAGGTGCATGGTCGCCGGGTGAGACGTATCCTCCACTTTGATGACCACATCCTTGTCGTTGGGATTGTGCGTCTTGAACGCCGCGCCCATGATCTTGGTGTACTCGGGCCAGCCCTTTGATTTCAGGACCGGACTGTCGGAGTCGTGATGATAAGTGTCCGTTGCACAGTGAATGCCGATGAGGGCCTTGCCCGAACGCAGCCACTTGAGAAAGGCGTCTTGATTGATATCCGGATTGCCGGTGGTGTAGAAGATGATGGCGTCAAACTGGTTGAACTGTCCATCGCCCTTCAGATCGTTGCAGTCCTGTGAGAAAGATGGTTCGTAGCCGGCCTTGGTGGCGAGTTCCTTGAAGACCTTCTCGGCATGAGACAACTCGCCGCTCAGCGGCCGGGTGACGCACCCATGCCGGAACCCCCACGACTGCGAATACATCAATATTTTCTTGCCGGACGGCGCGGCGGCATGCACGCTGCCCAGCCCAAGAGCCAACGATAGACAGGTAGCAATTATGAAGTTCTTCATTCTCATCCTTTCCGTTGATATGCCGTGGTCAAGCGGTCCCAGCGGCGGTTCGGCTGGTAGCCTACCAGCGCCTTGGCACGGGTTCAACGCTCGTCGGTGTGCCTACTGAGTTTGCAATGGGCGGTCTTGCCGCCATCAGACATGTTGAAGTCCAGTGTATCACTCGTGCGCGAATCCGATCACCCGCCGATCCAATTCTCGGTTTTGATGTCCTGAATTGCCTCGAAGTCGCGATCGGTCGTCAGAACCGTCAGCTTCATGCGCCGAGCGAGCGCCGCTACCATCATGTCAACTTGCGAAAGCACCCGCCCCTTCGCACGAAGCTCTTGATAAATTTGGCCGTAAATCTGCGCGGTCGGCAAATCGATCGGCCACATCCGAATCTGCTTGAGGAAGACCCGCAGAGCTTTCCAGTTCGCCTCACGTCGCGCGGTCTGCTCGATGCCCACCGCCAGCTCGCACAGCACCGGTGGGCAACATCCCACGCGCCAACCTTCCCTTCGGGCCGCTACAATCCGTTGATACACATTCGAATCATCATCGAGTACCGCACCCAGATGATTCGTGTCCAGAACGTAACCTGTCACTGGCCGGACTCCATCCGGCGCCGCACGCACACCTTGGCGAGAGCGTCCGCTTCCTCAAGCACTTCACGTACCCGTTCCCGCTCGCCCGGTTCGTACTGGAACGGCCCGACCGCTCGCCATTCGGCGTCCCAACGGTCGATTTCCTCGGGATCGTCGCTGGGCTCGTCGTAGCCCCACTCGACACGAACCTCCTGGCCGTCGGACCATTCCGGAGGGATCGGCTCGGCGGGGTAGATCAGACCGTCGCGATAGACTGCTCGAATCATACGAGTTCTCCTATGCGACTTTATTATACTATGGGCAACCCTAATAACGTCATTTCTCAGAGCAGCCCTTTGAGATACTCAATCGTCTGCTTCACCGCCACGTCGTAATCCTCGGCGGTCAGGATGCCCGAGCCGTGATCGACGATGAACTTGAGCTGTTCGGGCGGGACGCCTGAGAGGGTCGGCATATTTCCGCCCCAGGCGGTGGGCTTGCGGGCCACCGGCGTGCGGTCCAGCGGATTGACGAACTCGCTGGTGATCGTGCCCTGGTAATTGATGGCTTTGAGCGCGCCGATGACCGCCTTCCAGTCGATCGCGCCCAGCCCCGGCGGGCGGCGGTTGTTGTCGGCGACGTGGAAATCGAACAGCTTCTTGCCGGCCTGCTTGATCGCCGCCACCATGTTCGACTCTTCGATGTTCAGATGGAACGTGTCCAGCGTGACGCCGATGTCGTCGCCGACCTGGCGGGCCAGCTCCAGGGCCTGTTCGCCGCGGTTGAGGAAGCCGGTCTCGAAGCGGTTGAGCGGCTCGAGGCCGATCGTCACCTTGCACTTGCGGGCCACGTCGGCCACGCGCTTGATCCCCTCGACCGCCCGGCTCCAGCATTCCTCCGGCGTGCCGTGCGGCACGACCCGTCCCACTTCCCCCGGCACCAGGCACAGCACCTGACCGCCCAGCGCCTCGATCATCTTCACGCAGTCGATGACGTATTGAACCGATACCTCCCATTGCTTCTTATCGGCGTGCGTGAGGTCGCGGTCGGCCAGCATGATGGTCACCGCCCCGCTGCACGCGATCTTGTGCTTCTTGAGCAGCTCCCGCGTGGCCTTCGGCTCGTACTTGGCGGGCTCGCCCATGATCTCGATCGCGTCATAGCCATACCGGGCCAGCCGCTCGACGGTCGCTTCCAGCGGCTCCGGCCGCATCCAATTGTGCATCGAGAATAGCATGTCTTTTCCTCCGAAAAAGCCCACAATCCGCATCACCCGCAGAGGCAGCAGCATAACTGAACCGGTGTCGGAATCAACTCGGCCCGCAGCGTATAATCCCACGATGCCTGAGGAACGCCCAACTGGTCCACAGGTTCTGATTGTCGGTGCAGGCCCGACGGGTTTGTCGCTGGCCGTCGAACTCGCCCGCCGTAGCGTCCCCTGTCGCATCGTGGATCGCAGCGCTGAACCTTCGCGTTTTTCCAAGGCACTGGGCGTGCAGCCGCGCACGCTGGAACTGCTGGAGAAGCTGGGCGTGAGTGAGCCGATGTGCGCGCGGGGAAGAAAAATCCGCGCCGCCAATCTCTTTGCCGGCAGTCAACGAATCGGCCGTGTGGAGTTCGAACTGGATTCGCCCTACTCATTTCTGCTCACCTTTCCACAGAGCGATACGGAACAGTTGCTGATCGAGGAGCTGGCCCGGTTGGGCATCATGGTGGAGCGCCCGCTAGAGCTGACGGGGATCGATGCGAAACCGGATGGTGTGACCGCCGAGTTGCGACATGTGGACGCTGAGGGCCCGGTCGAGACCGTGCAATTATCGTGGCTCGTGGGCTGCGACGGCGCGCACAGCCGCGTGCGCGAGTTGCTGGGTTTTCGATTCGAGGGCACGCGCTACGAGGAATCATTCTGTCTCGCCGATGTCACACTGGATGCGGATCTGCCGCAGGACGAGATTTTCGTGTTCCTCTCACCCGACGGACCCTTGGCCGTCTTCCCCATGCCCGGTGAGGATCAGTTCCGCCTGGTGGCCGAAGAATCGTCGCCTTCCAACGAAGCCGTAACGCTGGGCGATTTTCAGCGCTGGATGCGGGAGCGGGCGCACTGGGCGGACGGAAAAACCGTCACTATCCGTGAGGCCGTCTGGCTCTCACGATTCCGCATCAGTCGCCGCATGGTCTCCTCCTATCGGCAGGGACGCATCTTTCTGGCCGGCGATGCGGCCCACATTCACAGCCCGGTCGGCGGGCAGGGCATGAACATCGGCATTCAGGATGCGTTCAATCTCGCCTGGAAGCTGGCCCTGGTGGTCCGCGGGCGGGCACGGGAATCGCTGCTGGACAGTTACCAGCAGGAGCGGCTGCCAGTGGCCAGGGCCGTGCTTCAGGCCACGGATTGGGCCACGCGCGTCGCCACATTGGAGCAGCCGCTGCTGCGGCAACTGCGCGATTGGGCGGCGGATGCGCTGCTCGATTTTCGTATCGTGCGTAAACAGCTCACGCAGGCGCTGGCCGATCTGACATTCAACTACCGCAAAAGTAGTATCGTGTCAGAGGACTATCCGCCGGCGCTGAACCAACTCGCCGCCGCACTCGGTGGGCAGAAGGTGAGCATGAGCGAATGGCTGGAGTTCAGCACCGCCCCCGCCGCCGGCGACCGCGCCCCCGATGTCGTGATCCGGCAGGATGAGTCGAGCCGGCCGATGCGACTGTTCGATCTGCTTCGCGAGCCGCGGCACATCCTGCTGCTGTTTGCGGGGCGATCTCAATCCGCGCAAGATGGGCAGCACTTGACGCGCATCAGTCAGGACATGAATGACCGATTCGCGGGCGAAATCCGGACGTACCTCATCGTGCCGGGCGGTGGATCGCCCGTCGCCGCCCCGCCGGGGACGACGCTGGTCATGGACACGGAGCACAAACTGCATCGGCGCTACGGTGCGGCCAGGGAATGCATCTATCTCATCCGGCCCGACGGCTACATCGCGTACCGAGCGCAGCCGCCTGATGAAACAAAACTGAACGCGTATCTGTCGCGAATCTTCACTTGAACCTGGATTCACGATGAGGAAAGCCCGGCTGAAGCCGGCTGAAGAACAAGAGAAAGTTGCACCGTCAACCACCACCTGAAGGTGGTGGCAAAGGCCGGCCGGCTGAAGCCGGCCACCACCTGTTCGCCAGGAGAGATACCATGCTGAGTACCAAATCCGCCTTTATCGGAGTGTTGGCCGCGTTGCTGGGCGCGCCGGCGACGCCACCCGCAACCAGGCCGGCCGGGTCATCCGGTGCGGCCGATACGGTAAAAAGAGGCGAATACCTCGTCCATCACGTCGCCATGTGCATCCAGTGCCACAGCCCGCGCGACGAAGCCGGCAACCTGATCCGCACGCAACTGTTGCAGGGTGCGCCGATGCCGGTGAAATCGCCGTTCACCAATCAGCAGTGGGCGTTTCGCGCGCCAAAAATTGCCGGATTGCCCGGATGGAGTGAGGAGGACGCCGTGAAATTCCTTCAGACTGGACGCGACCGGCGCGGCTATTCCCCACAGCCGCCCATGCCGCCCTTCCGCATGACGCAGCAGGACGCCGCCGCCGTGGTGGCCTACCTCAAGTCACTGGAGTAGCGTCGATTCTGAGGGATGCGTGAGAAGGTCTTTCAGAGCCGCGCCCGTCCCGTAAGGAAGCTGGACGAAGAGAACCGCTCCCTTACGGTCGCGGCTCGGATGGGTTCGACCGCTTCTCATCCACCCTCTGAGGGAGCTACGCGGTCAGCCTCATCGCCATCGCCAGACGCTCGCTGACGTTCTCCCAGTTGATGACGTTCCAGAATGCTTTGACGTACTCAGGCCGCACGTTCTTGTACTTGAGGTAATAAGCGTGCTCCCACACGTCCAGCACCAGCAGCGGGATGCAGCCGAAGGCGGCGCCGTTCTGGTGTTTTTCCGCCCCAAGGATGACGAGTCGTTTGCCAATCGGCCCCCACGCGAGGATGCCCCACCCACCACCCTGCACCTGTGTCGACGCAGCCGAGAAGCGAGCCTGGAACGCCGGGAAGCTGCCGAAGCTCTGTGTGATCTGCTGGGCCAGCGGCCCTTTCGGCTCGCCGCCGCCGTCCTTTTTCATGTTCGGCCAGAAGATGCTGTGCAGCGCATGGCCGGAGCCGTTGAACGCCGCCGCATCCGTCAGCCCGCGAACTTTGGACAGCGCTTCCTCGCCGCCCGTCTTGTCCACGTCCGCCAGCTTGACCAGCGCATCGTTCAAACCCTTCACGTAAGCGGCGTGGTGCTTGTCGTGGTGCAGCATCATCGTCTCTTTGTCGATGTGCGGCTCGAGGGCGTCATATTCGTACGGCAGCGGCGGCAGCGTGTAGGCCTTCGGGCCGCCCTCCTCGGCCCGGGCCTCATCCGCGCTCAGGCCGATCCATCCACCCGCTGCGGCCAGCGTGCCTAACGTTCCGAGCATCTCGCGCCGACTGGGCTGTGACATGTTGTATACCTCCAGACAGGGGACTCAGATGATGGGGGAATGGGTACCCCGCGTCAGCCAAAAAGCCTATCGCGTCGCACCCGCCATCGCAAGGTTTAGCCGCGACCCGAAGGGGAACGCGCCGGGAGGTCCGGCGTTCATTGCTGCCGATACCAGTGACACAGCACCAGCAAGCTCCAAAGAAGCTCCGCATGATCGCTCCGCCGGGCAGCATGTTCAGCATACAGTCGCTCAGCAGCAGGCGCATCGATGCCGAGATCGCCCAACACGCCCGGCGTAACTGTCGCGTGATACATCTCCCGCAGTTCGCGGCGAAGAAACTCGCCGACCGGCACTTCAAACCCCATCTTGCCACGATTCACAATCGCCTCCGGCAGAACGGATCGGAACGCATCCTTGAGAATCCGCTTGCCCGTCGAGCCGGCGATCTTGTACTCCGCCGGCAGCCCCGTCACGAAATCGACAATATCGCTCGACAGCAGCGGCACCCGTATCTCCAGGCTGTGATACATGCTCGCGGTATCGACCTTGAAGAGCATGTCCGCCGGCAGCGTGACCGCCAGGTCGGCGAGCAGGATTTCGGCGAGGGGGTGTGTGAGATAAGTGGAGAGTAGATCACGAGCGGCGCCGCGGTAGAGACGTTCCAGTGATCCTGACGCACGCGCGGCGCGATCTGGACCCAACAGCGCCGCCGCAGTGCGCTCGTCTAATATCTTCGCCCACGCCAGATGCCGCGCCATCGCATCCGGCAGCTTCTCAGCGCGGAGGAGTTTCTGAACCTGACGCACCCGATTCAACCATCGTGTCGAACGGGCGGACGGTGCAACCCGGAGCAGCGGTTCGATCACCGCTTTCCGCAATAATGCGGGGACCTTCTGATACTGTTCGATGTAATGATGGCCCAGATATCGCCAGTAGCCGCCGAAAAGCTCGTCGCCGCCGTCGCCGCTCAGTGCTACCGTCACGTGCTGGCGCGTGTAGCGGCTCACCAGAGAAGTCGGCAGCAGCGAGCTGTCCGCGAACGGCTCGCCCAGGTGATTCAGCATCGGCTCGACGACATCGATGATGTCGCGGAAGGTGAGGCGGAACTCGTGATGATCGGTGTGAAAGTGATCCGCGACGAGGCGGGCGTAATTCGTCTCATCGTACCGCGGATGATCGGCATAACCGATGCTGAACGTCTTCACGCGTTCGTTCAGTATCTCCGCGCCTCGCGGAGATCGTTTAGCCGCGAGCGCAGGCGAGCGCGGGGAAAGTGCATCATCGCCGGCGGCAAGACTCGCCACGACAATTGATGAATCCAGTCCGCCGGACAGGAACGCGCCGACCGGCACATCGGCGACTGTCTGACGCAGAACAGCGGATTGAATCCGCGCACGGAGCTGATGACACGCTTCTTCATACGCCGGCGGCAAACCGCTGGCGATCGCCTCTTGAGAATCATCGCGCAGCGGAGACGCGATGTGATGATATCGCCGAGGCTCGCCCGGTCCGTTTGCGTCGAACGGGAGGACATGACCCGGCGGAAGTTTCCGAATGTGCCGATAGGCGGTGTATGGGTGCGGGATGAAACTGAGGTGCAGATACAGCGCAATGGCGTCGCGATCGATCTCCGTCGGTATCCCCGTCACCCGGCGAATCGCCGACAGTTCGCTCGCGAAAATCAATCGGTTGTCGTGATACAGATAATAAAGCGGCTTGATGCCGAACGGATCGCGCGACAGATGCCCCGTTCGGCTGACTGTATCCACGAATGCGAGCGCCCACATCGCATCGAAACGCGCGAGCACTTCGGTCCCCCACGCGATGCACGCATTGAGCACGACTTCGGTATCCGATGCCGTTCGCGGCCGCAGCGGCAACTGCTCCCGCAGCTCGCGGAAATTGTACAGCTCTCCGTTATAGCTGACCGCGTACCGCCCCGACGCGTCGAGCATCGGCTGGTGCGCCTCCGGTGTCGGGTCGATCACCGCCAGCCGCGTGTGGGCCAGGCCCGCGGAGAAGCCGCCGGAATGATACTGCCAGATGCCCGCGTCATCCGGCCCGCGGTGCCCCAGCGACCCGCAGAACGATTCGAGCACCGCACGCTCGATCGGCCGCCCGCGAAAATCGATAATTCCGGCTATGCCGCACATGACAAGAGGGGAACATCCAAACCTCAAAAAGTCAAAAGATACAACGTAAAAAACCTGTCTTCTCCGTGTCTCCGTGTCTCTCGCCGCGGCGACCGTGCTACGCCCTGGCGAGAGCCGTTAGGCGTAGCCGGGCCGTGGTGAGCGGTAGGTTCCGCCTTTTGACACCCCGTCCTACGCCCGTATGATACGCGGCCATGGTGCGGTCGGCGGCGCGTGAGCGTCTGGCGTGGCGGGTGGGGACTGCGCCTCTACGCGCGCCGGCGGTCGCGCAATCAATCCTCTTTCTCTCGCTGGTTTTTTCACATACCCACGCGCTGCTGGCTCAACCCGCGACGGCACCCGCTCCCGAGGGCGTGCCCGCCGCACCGGCCTCGCCGTTCGACGGCCTGATCGTCCGCCAGTTGAACATCACCGGTCTCCAGCGGATCGACGAAAGTTACGTCCGCAATCAGGTCCGCACCCGTGCCGGCCAAACCTACTCGCAGGACCAGGTCCAGCGGGACGTGAGCCGGCTGCTGCGGACGGGACGATTTCTCGATGTCCGGGCCGAGCCGCGGCTCGTCGAGGGGCAGATTGATCTCACTTTTGTCGTGGCGGAAAAGCCGGAAATCGCATCCATCGAATTCGTCGGGGCCAAAAAGTTCAAGCCGAAGGACCTGCTCGCGGCGCTGTCGTTCGCGATGGGAGACCCGCTGGATTTGTACGAGGTCCGCCAGGGCCGCGAAGCCATCGAGCGCCTGTACAAGGAAAAGGGTTACGCCTACGTCGAAGTGACATTCGACGAGGCATTGCTCGAAAAAGAGCGCCGCGTGGTTTACAGCATCGTCGAGAACCAGCGCGTCCGTGTCCGCAAGATCGTTATCGAGGGCAACACCGCCTACTCCGCTCGCGAACTCAGGGCACAGATCTCGACCAACACCTGGTTCCCCATTCTCCGCGCCGGCGATTTTGACCCCGATCGCGCCCAGCGCGACGCGGTCCTGCTCCAGCAGTATTATCGCGATCGCGGCTTCCTCGACGCCGAGGTGAGTTACTCGCAGGAGTTCCAGGACATCGCCCGCGAAAAGCTCACCATCATTTTCCACGTCAAGGAGGGGACCCGCTACACGATCCGTGAAATCCGCTTTGAAGGCCACACTGTGTTCGTGAACGAAGAATTGCAGGGCGCGATGCAGCTCAAACCGGGTGATTACTTCAACAACCTCCGGTTGCGAAGCGATGTCGAAAACATCAGGACGAAATACGGGTCCGTCGGCTACATCGAAGCCGCCGTCAATTCCGCCTGGGTGTTCGCGGAAGAGCCCGGGCAGGTCGTCGTCACGATCAACATCAACGAAGGCGGGCAGTTCGAGATCGGCTGGATCGAGGTCAACGGCAACTTCCGCACGCAGGAAAAAACGGTCCGCCGCGAGCTGCGCTTCGAGCCCGAGCAGATTTTCGATGTCACCAAGCTCCGCGATTCGGAGAAGCGCCTGAGCGATACGGGGCTCTTCACCGCCAACAGCCGCGTCGAGTGGACCGGGACGCAGCCGGACGTTCGCGATGTGCTGGTCACCGTGGAGGAAAATCCAAAGACCAACCAGTTCATCGCCGGCATCGGCGCCAACAGCGACAGCGGCATCGTCGGCAACATCGTCCTGGAAAACACCAATTTCGACCTGTTCGATCGGCCGCGGAGCTGGGAGGAGTTCTTCAAAGGCCGCGCCTTCCGCGGGGCCGGCCAGACCATGCGCATCCAACTGGAGCCCGGCACCGAATTCACGCGCTTCCGTGTCGATTTCCGGGAGCCGTATCTGCTGGATAAGCCCATCGGCTTCGGCACCAGCTTTTATCTATTCGAACGCGGGCGGGACGGCTACGACGAAGAGCGGGCCGGCGGAAATTTCAGCTTCGACAAACGATTCGAGCAAGGCCTGCTGAAAGGCTGGACCGGCGAGATCGCATTCCGAACCGATTACGTCCGCGTCGCCAATCGGGAGGCGTTTGCCGCCAAGGACATCCGCGACGTGGATGGCGGCAACTACCTGTCCAGCGTCAAATTCTCGTTGCTCCACGACACCACCGACAGTCGGATGCAGCCGAGCACCGGCCATCGCTTCGAGGCCGCCTACGAGCAGGCCGGCGTCATGGGGGGCGATTTCTTCTACGGCAAGTTGACCTCCGGCGGATCGCGGTATTGGACCCTCGCCGTCGATGAACAGGATCGCAAGAGCGTGTTCTCGCTCCGCGCCAACGCCGGTCAGGTCATCGGCGAAGCGCCCGTCTTCGAACGCTTCTACGCCGGCGGCATCGGATCGTTCCGCGGCTTCGATTTCCGAGGCATCAGCCCGCGACAGGGGCTGCGAAATAATCGCGTCGGCGGCGAGTTCACTTTGCTGACCGGCGCCGAGTATTCCTTCCCCCTCTACGCGAAAGCGGTTCGCGGCGTGTTCTTCTGCGACATGGGTACCGTCGAACGCGATTTCGGCATCACCTCCTGGCGTGCCGCCGTCGGCGGCGGAATCCGACTGACCCTCGACATCTTCGGCACCATTCCCATGGAATTCGACCTCGCATTCCCCGTCGCCAAAGACAGCGAAGACGACACCCGCATCTTCAGCTTCTTCGTCGGCCTGCCGTTCTTCTGACAAAAGGACCGCGGCAACTTGTTGCCGCACGCTCACAGAACGCTGATTGCGGCAACAAGTTGCCGCGGTCCTCCCTGCACGCCCAATTCGCTTCCGCCTTGCGAACCACCCCCCGTCGCGGTCTAATGGTTCCCTGCGCCGGGCAGGCGCATCGCCTGTTTAATTGCAAATTTCTACTCGATAAGGAGTTAATTCATGAAACGGGGCAACGCCTGTTTCGTCCTGATCCTCGTCGGAGCCGTGGGATGGCTGGTTTCCAAGTCCTTCAGCGCTCCGGGTGCCAACCCCCCGAATCCTTGCAGCTGCATCGCCGTGGTGGATCTGGTCCAGGTGTTCAACGACTTCACGCAGACCAAGGTCGTCAACCGGAAGATGCTGGAAGTGCGCAAGAAGCTGAGCGAGGAAAAGGACAAGCGCCAGGCCGATATCGACGCCGACAAGACGGCATTGAATGCATTCAACCCCAACACCGCCGACTGGTTCAAACGCAACCAGGAACTCAAGAAAAAGAGGATTGATTTCACCGTGTGGCAGGAGATGACGCTGGAAGAGCTGGGCGAGCATCACCTCCGGTGGACAAGGCGGACATACGAGATGCTCATCGACGAGATCGCCGCCACTGCCAAGAAGCACGGCGTACAGCTCGTCGTGACGCGCGAGGAACTCGATATGCCGGATACGGCCGACACCAAGACGCAGATGCAGGCCATCACGCAGCAGATTTTTAATCGCAAGGTCGTCTACTCCGATCCTTCGCTCGACCTGAGCGCGGAGGTACTCGCGAACTTGAACGCCGCCTTCGAGAAAAACGGCGGCGAAAAGGCCATCGACCCGACAAAGTAAAAAGTCGAAAGTCGAAACGTCGAAAGTCGAAACAGATTCCAGGTGTGCGTCGTCCACTCTGGTATGGCTGATAGCTGAAAGCTGATCGCTGAGAGCTATTTTGAAGAGCTACACATTAGCCGAAATCGCCAAGTGGGTCGGCGGTATGGTCCGCGGCGACGCCGCGCGGCGCATCTCCGGCGTCGCCGGCGTCGAGGAAGCCGACGGGACGCAGATCACCTGGCTGGCCCACGAGAAATATGCGCCGAAACTCCGCACTTCTAAAGCGGGAGCCGCCGTCGTGCCCGAACAGTTCGGCGAGACGCCCATGCCCGCCATCCTCAGCGAGGATCCATCCCTGGCGGTGGCCACGATATTGCAGCGCTTTGCGCCGCCCGTTCCCCGCCCGGCGGCCGGCGTGCATGCGACCGCGATCGTGTCGCCCTCGGCCAGGCTGGGACGAGAGGTGGCGGTCGGGCCGCACGTGGTGATCGGCGACGACGCCGCCATCGGCGATCGCACCGTGCTCCATGCCAGCATTTTCATCGGTTCAGAAGTCACCATCGGCCGCGATTGCGAGCTGTGGCCGGGCGTCGTCGTGCGCGAGCGCTGCGTGATCGGCCATCGCGTCATCGTTCATCCCAATACCACCATCGGCGCCGACGGCTTCGGCTACCAGTGGATCGCCGGAAAACACGACAAGATCCCCCAGATCGGCACGGTTGAGGTTGAAGACGACGTGGAAATCGGCGCCAATTGCACCATCGACCGCGCCAAATTCGGCGCCACCCGCATCGGCACGGGCACCAAGATTGATAACCTCGTGCAGATTGCTCATAATGTCCATATTGGCCCCCATTGCCTGATTGTCGCCCAGTGCGGCATCGCCGGCAGTTCCCGGCTCGGCCGCGGTGTGGTCATGGGCGGCCAGGCCGGAGTAGGAGATCATCTGACTCTGCACGACGGGGCGCGGGTGGCGGGGTGTGCGTGTATCTCCAAGGATGTGCCCGCCGGCATGACCGTCATCGGGATCCCCGCCGTTGAGCGCGGGCAATTCGTGCGCGAGCGGGCCAAGCTGCGGCGTTTGCCGAATCTGGAAGACCAGCTTCAGGCACTCATCAAACGAGTCGAACGACTTGAGTCTTCAGCAGACGATCAATAACCCGGTGGAGTTGACCGGTCGAGGACTATTCACCGGCGAGCCGTCGGTGATGCGCTTCGTGCCCGCGCCCGTCGATACCGGCGTGGTGTTCGTCCGCGACGATCAGAACCCGCCCATCCGCATCCCCGCCCGCGTCGAAAACGTCGCCAAGCGCCTCCGCCGCACCTCGATCCGCAATGGTACCGTACAGATCGAGACCATCGAGCACTGCATGTCCGCGCTCGCGGGCCTCGGCCTCGACAACATGGTCGTCGAGCTGAACGCCAACGAAGTGCCGGCCATGGACGGCAGCTCGCAGGCCTTCGTCGATAAGTTGAAAGAAGCCGGGATCGTCCCGCTCGATAAACCGCGCGAGATCTTCCGTATTCCCGAGCTGGTGCGTGTCGCCGACGGGCCCAGCTACGTGATGGCCACGCCGGCCAGCGACGACGAGGATGCGCTCGAGATCATCTACGACCTCAACTACGGCGAGAGCGGCCCCATCGGCCAGCAGATATACAAGATTCGCCTGACACCCGAGAATTTCGAACAGCAGATCGCCTCGGCCCGCACTTTCGTCCTCAGTCAGGAGGCCGAGCAGTTCCGCGCCGCCGGTCTCGGAACGCACCTGTCCTACCAGGATATTCTGGTATTCGGCGAGGACGGCCCCATCGAGAACACGCTCCGCTTCCCCGACGAATGCGTCCGCCACAAGATCCTCGACCTCATCGGCGATCTGTTCCTGTTCGGCCGGTTCCTCGCGGGCCATATTTACGCCCGGCAATCCGGCCATGCCCTCAATCACGAGCTGGTCCGTCGCCTCTGCGAGCTTCAGCAGGCCGCCGATCTCAAGCTGCGGCTGAACGCCGAACCGGTGTTCGACATCCGCCAGATCCAAAGAATTCTTCCGCACCGCTTTCCCTTCCTGATGGTGGATCGGGTGATCAAGCTCGAAGTCGGCAAGCACGCGGTCGGCGTCAAAAACGTCACCGCCAACGAGGAGTTCTTCGCCGGCCACTATCCGGGTCAGCCGATCATGCCCGGCGTGCTGATCATCGAAGCCATGGCCCAGCTCGGCGGTCTGCTGCTCTCGCGCGAGCTGGAGCACACGGGAAAGGTCGCCGTGCTGCTCAGCCTCGATCGCGTGAAGTTCCGCCGGCCGGTCGTCCCCGGCGATCAGTTGATCCTGGAGGCATTCTCCCGCCGGATGAAATCGCGGACCGGCCACGTATTCTGTAGTGCCCACGTGGGAGACGCGCTGGTGGCTGAGGCGGACATTAAGTTTATGATGGTCGATGCTGACCCACTCTGATACGCCAAATGTAGCGGCCGCCCCCCGTGGCGGCCGGTCTCGGCTTTTTGACGGCCGCCACGGGGGGTGGCCGCTACCGGAAAAATGATTCACGAATCCGCAATAATCGATCGCCGGGCGCAACTGGGACGCAATGTCACCGTCGGCCCCCACTGCCATGTCGGCCCCGAAGTGATCCTCGGCGACGACTGCGTGCTCCATCACAACGTCACCATCGGCGGCAAAACCACCTGCGGTCGGGCCAACGTCTTCTTCCCCGGCGCGGTCATCGGCATGCCCCCGCAGGACCTCAAATACAAGGGCGGTGACACCCGCGTCGAGATCGGCGACGACAACATCTTCCGCGAACAGGTCACCACCCACGCCGGCACCGAGGTCGGCGGCGCCGTCACCCGCATCGGCTCCCACAATCGCTTCCTCGTCGGCGTTCACGTCGCCCACGACTGCATCGTCGGCAACGACTGCATCCTCTCCAACCAGGTCCAGCTTGCCGGCCACGTCCACCTCGAAGACAAGGTGACCATGGGCGGCATCATCGGCGTCCACCATTTCACCACTGTCGGCACGCTCTCTTTCATCGGCGGCCTCACCCGCATCGTCGTCGACGTCCCGCCGTTCATGATCGTCGAAGGCAACCCCTCGAGCGTCCGCGGCTTCAACGAAAGGGGCATGCGTCGCTGGGGTTTCACCGATGATCAGATCCGCGGCGTCCGCGAAGCATACCTCCTGCTCTTCAGCCAGCGCGCCGATCGGCAGGGCCGCTCGATGCTTGACCGCCTCAATGAGCTCGAACGTCGGGCCGATCTGAATGGCGAAGTGCGATATCTGTGCAGTTCCATGCGTCGCAGCTTTAGCGAGGGCGTCTACGGCCGACAGCTTGAAGGCCATCGCCGCGATTCCGACGCCGACCGTCGAAGCTTCTACGGCCGTACCGGCGCCCATCCGGAGTCCGCATCGTGAGCGCTCTCATCCCGGTAGCGGTGATCGGTACGGGCCACATGGGCCGCCACCACGCGCGCATCTACCGCGAGCTGCCCGAGGCGGAGCTGATCGGCATCATCGACACCGATCCCGTCCGGGCGGCGGAGGTCGCCCGCGAATTCAACACGCAGGCGTATCCTTCTATCGAGGCATTGCTGGGCCGCGTGCGTGCGGTCAGCGTCGCCGTCCCCACCGTCTCGCATGTCGCCGTCGCCCAGCCGCTGCTCGAGAGCGGCCTGGCCGTGCTCATCGAAAAACCGCTCGCCCCCAACAGTCAGGCCGCCGGCGCCCTGCGCGAAGCCGCCCGCAAGCACAACGCCCTGCTCCAGGTCGGCCACACCGAGCGCTTCAACCCCGTCGTCCGGGCCATGAGCCGCATGCGCGTCGCCCCGCGTTTCATCGAGACGCACCGCATCAGCCCGTTCACCTTCCGCTCCGCCGACATCGGCGTGGTCATGGACATGATGATCCACGACATCGACATCGTGCTGCACCTGGTCCGCTCGCAACCCGTCCGCGTCGAGGCCAGCGGCGTGCGCGTCCTCGCCCATCACGAGGACGTGGCCAACGCCCGCGTCACCTTCGCCGACGGCTGCGTCGCCAACCTCACCGCCTCGCGCCTGGCCCTCAAGACCGAGCGCAAGATTCGCGTGTTCAGCGAGGACGCCTACATCTCGCTCGATTATCAGAAGAAGACCGGCATCGCCATCACCAAGGACGCCAACCTCGACCTGCTCAAGCTCGCCCGCGAGCGCAAGGCCGGCGACCTCTCCCAGCTCGCCGGCGTCGATTTCGGCTCGATGGTGAAAGTCGAGCCGCTCCAGGTCGACGACGATGTCGAGCCGCTCCGCGCTGAGTTGCAATCCTTCCTCCGCGCCGTCCAGACCGGCCAGCCCCCCGAAGTCACCGCTGACGACGGCGTCGCCGCCGTGGAACTCGCCGAACAAATCATCGCCGCCCTCAAGCAACAACAATGGGAACTGCCGCCCAGTTGATGTCCGGCGATGGGCGAATCGCCAGCAATTCTATGTGCCGAGCAGAATACGCCGAGATTCATTGAGAAACTCCTCGGCCCAGGCGATGATCTGATCGGCCTGTTCGGGCGTGGGCGTGAAGAACTCGCGATAGTCCGCCAGCGCTCGCACGTGCTCCGTCACAGTGGGACACCATCGCGTTGCACGGTCAAGACGAGGGGGGAAGCCGAAAGAGGCGTGTTGGTCAAATCATGGGCGGCAAAGAGAGTCGCCGTCACCACCCGACCGCACGCAAGAGTGGCCTCATAGCACCGGTCCCAGATGCTCCGCTCGATCGGCCAGGACAAATCCGGTACTGTCACGAAGAGATCGATGTCGCTTTCGCTACCCAGCTCACCTCGCGCCGCTGATCCAAAGAGCCGCACGTCGACTGCCCCAAAATCACTGCGCAAGTCGCTAGTCAACTCGGCAAGAACGGATCGCTCGATGGCGCTTAACTCCATGGCACGGATTATATCATGCCACTTGAGAACATCCTATCGGAGTAATGTACGGTGCATTGTACGCTGACCCACCGCTTTCGATCCGACACAGCCACGCGGATGGTGGGTCGAGTACGACCCACCCTACTCGCTTCCTTATCCTTCTTCTTCGTGCCCTTCGTGCCTCCGTGGTGAGTCTTCACGGCGCCGGGTTCAGCAACAGCAGACCATTCAGCGAGTTCGTTGGGTTGTTACGGGCGATAATATCGTCCGTCGAACTCACCGTACTGCTCTTGTCGTAATCGTATTTGGCGTCCGGCGCATTCGCCACCTGATAAGCGGAGTTGGTGGCCACCGGAACACGATTAGCGGGCAGACTGTTATGCGGATGGTTCCGCGCATCGATCTCGTCCGTCGAGCTGACGATCGCCCGCGTCGCGCTCGGCGTGAGGCTCTCGCCGATCGCCAGCCCGAAGTAGAACACGTGGTCCGCCGGCAGGTCCAGCAGGCCGCCATTGGCATTGGATTTGACCACCACCCGCAGCCAGCGGGTATTCGGGATTGCATTGTCCGCCCAGATGATCTTGATCCGGTCGGAACCGGACACGCCGCCGCCAGGGGTCACCTCGATGCTCGCCGGCGCTGCCGCCGCAACATACGCGCCGATGGTCGTGCTGTTGCCGATCTTGAAATCGAAGTTTGACGCCGCCAGCGCCCCCGTCGGCAGAGGCGAACAACCCGCCCCCGCAAATACGTCGATCACCAATCCGTTTGTCCCCTTGCTGTAGCTGATGTAGTTGCTCACCCCCGCCATCTGGCCGGGGCTCAGCGCCGTCTTGTCGGTGGCGATCGCCGTGTTGTCGTTGCACATCTGGCCGACGAGGTTGTTGCACGCCGTCGCGGCCGAATCGAAGAACGAGTTGTTGTAGAACACGAAACGGGCGGCCACCGTCCGCGCGCCGCCGGTCGGGCAGCCGTCGCAAGCCTCCCCGAGGCCGTCGAAGTCTGTATCAAGCTGATCCGGATTCGCCATAGCGGGGCAGTTGTCGCAGACGTCGCCCACGCCATCCAAATCGGCGTCAGCCTGATTTGAGTTGGCCATGCTCGGGCAGTTGTCACACGCATTGAGCACGCCGTCATTGTCGAGGTCGTTGTCCGGTTCTCCTCCCGTGGTGAGGTGCAGCGACCATTGGGTGAGCTGACCGTTGTCACCGCTGACCGTGTCAGTCACGGTGATGCTCCATGGGCCGGCCGCATCCAAGCCGTCGAACGCCGATAGCGGGCCGAACGGCCGGAAGGTGCCCACGTGTCCATCGAGGCAGACAATCGGACAGCAGGCCTCGTCATCCCACACCGTGCCGCTGAAGTTTTCCTCGCCGCCGCACTGGTGGTTGAACAGCGTCACCGTCGTGCCGAGGTGCGCGACGCTGATGACCAGGTCGGCTACCCAGGTGTGAGTCAGGGTGATGTCCACGTCCACGTCCTGGACGGCGCCGCCCAGCGGCACGTCAAAGCTGTGGCTCGCCGGTGGTGAGGTGCTGGAAATCGGCTGCGGCGGTGCCACGGCGATGGCGTAGTTCTGCTCGGTCACGCCGCCCAGTTCGCACTCGTCCGGCGTGCCGTTGGGCTGGCAATCCTGGCTTGTGCCGGCGGCGATGTCGCACTCGTCGGGCGTACCGTTGGTGTTGCAATCCGTATTGGTCTGGTTCGGATTGAATATGGTGGGGCAATTATCGCAGTCATCGCCAACGCCGTCGCCGTCGCCGTCCGTTTGCGTGGGATTTGCCACCGCTGGGCAGTTGTCGCAAGCGTCGCCCACGCCATCGCTGTCGGCATCCGCTTGCGTGGGATTGTCCGCCGCCGGGCAGTTGTCGCAAACATCACCCACCCCGTCGCCGTCGCCGTCTGTCTGCGTGGGATTGCCTACCGTCGGGCAATTGTCCGTCGGGCAGGTGTTGGCCGGGAAGCCGGGATTACCGAAGCCGTCGCCATCGGTGTCCGTGCACGGGTCGCATGCGTCGGCGATTCCGTCTCCGTCGCTATCCACGACCTCGAACACGTAGGCCGAGCCAGAGCTGTTGCCGGCGTCGTCGTTGTCCTTGCAGCCGACGACGAACGTGTTGCCCGAGATGGCGACCGAGTTTCCAAACCCATCCTGGGCCGCGGCGTCGGATGCGGTCAGCTTGGCCTGTTGGGTCCAGGTGGTCCCGGAGCGGACGAAGAGATACACCGAGCCCGTGTTCGTGCCGCCGTCGTCATCGCCGACGACGCCGATCACCGCCGTGTCGCCCGCGACCCCGACCGAATAGCCGAAGAAGTCGCCGCCCGCGGCGTCAAGGGAGGTCAGCTTGGCCTGCTGGGTCCAGGCGGTCCCGGAGCGGACGAATACATAGGCCGAACCCGAGTTGTTGCCCGCGTCGTCATCACTGCGAGCGCCGATGATCCCCGTGTCGCCCGAGACCGAGACCGAGACCGAGTATCCAAACTCATCGCCCGCCGCGTCGTCCAGGGCGATCAGTTTCGCCTGCTGGGTCCAGGTCGTGCCGGAGCGAACGAACACGTACGCTGAACCCGAGCCGCTGCCGCCATCGTCATCACCCGTAGCGCTGACGACGGCCGTGTCGCCCGCGACGGAGACCGAAGTGCCAAAGAAGTCGGCCGCCGCGGCGTCCAGCGCCGTCAGCTTGGCCTGCTGCGTCCAGGTCGTACCGGAGCGGACGAACACGTACGCCGAACCCGAGTTGGACGGAACATCGTCGTTGCCATTGGCGCCGACTACCACCGTATCGCCCGCGATGGCGACCGAACCGCCAAAGTTGTCGCCCGCCGCCTCGTCCGACGCGGTCAGCTTGGCCTGCTGGCTCCAGGCGGTTCCGGAGCGGACGAATACGTACGCCGATCCCGGACCACTGCTGGCGACGTCGCTGAAGGCGCCGATGACGGCCGTGTCGCCCGAGATGGCCACCGACCATCCGAAGATGTCGCCGGCCGCGGCGTCGAGGGCGGTCAGTTTCGCCTGCAGGGTCCAGGCTCCGCCGACGCCGGGAGAGCGGACATAGACGTACGCCGAACCCGAGCTGTCGCCGGCGTCGTCATTGCCGAAGGAGCCGATCACCGCCGTGTCACCCGAGACGGCCACCGAGGATCCGAACTGGTCGAGCTCCGCGGCGTCCGAGGCGGTCAGTTTGTCCGTTTCCGCCACTTCCGGCACGCACGTCTGAGCCGCAGCGCAGCGCGTCAAAACCAGCGCGACAGCGACGGCGAGAAATACGGCTCGACCGCGCGGTGTCGAAATGCAACCACCCCGTGCTGAGGTCAAAACATGCATCATGATCACGCCTCCGTCAGAACGCACCACGCTGGTGCTGGGTGTCATGGCCACCGCCGTTGGTCGCCACGTAAATCCCGCGAGCCTCCTGCATGGCCACGCGAACAGTCGTGGCGATGCCACCCGGCCATCGGCCGCCATGGGGGTCGGCCGCTACAAAACGCTCCGATCGAAACCGGCACTACAGCGCACACGCCGGATCGCCGGGGATGTCGGCCCCGCTCTGGCAAAGCTGGATGACGCCGAAGTCGTTCTGATCGCCGTCGTTGTCCCCGTCGTCAAAGACGAGCGAGGCCTGCAACACGTCCTCAAGGTTGTCGTCGCCGGGCCCTGATCCGTTCAGCGTCAACGACGCCTGCACCGACGCCGGCAGTTCGGCGAGGTCCGCCGACAGCGACCCGCTGAGGATATGCCCGTTGGTGTAGATGATATCCACTTTCAGCCACTGGGCCTGGGCAGCCGCTTGAAACACCAACAGAAAAAGGGGACAAGTGCAAACTTGCGCATGGCTGACCCTCCTTCCGCGACAGGTTGATAACACGGCCATTTATACCCGCAGAGGGCACCCGATTTCAATAGAAAGCTCGGTGAAAATGGAAGAGATTGACCGGTTTTCAGTCAGCAAGGCGGGTAGGCTCTGGTTGGGTCGGTCGATCTCGAACCTCTTGATCCGGTACCGCAGGTTGTCGCGCCCCCCGTGTCGGCGAGCGGGCGATGCCCCCTATCCCCGATTTTGGCGCAGCCGGGTCTGCGGATCACAACGGAACGCCGCCCGTGTTATCACCTGAATGGAGTGCGGAATGAAATGCGACCAAGAACAAAACTTGGAAAAGATGAATGGACCGCTCGAAGACCCTTCTTCACCGTTTCTCCGTATCTGTGTAGGTCCCGCTTGCCGAGCGGGACCAGGTCGGAGTGTTTCTCCGTGTGCTCGGTGTCCGTGCTGCCAACCAAACGAAGCCGTGAAACCCCATTTTCACCCCCGCCAACCGGGTTTCCCCGCCGCCACCCCATGTCCGAAGCCGTGCCTCTCCCTCTCTCTGTCTCTCCGTTTCTCCATCTCTCCGTCTCTCCGTCACCCCCTCTCTCCGTCTCTCAATCTCTCCATCTCCCCGTCCTCGGCTCCTCACCCCTCGTACTCCGCATACGTCTTCGGCGTCTCCCACACCCGCACCTTCGCCAGCCGCGCCGGACCGAACTGCCCCTCCAGCAGCGACCAGATCACCCGCGTGATGTTCTCTACGGACGGATTGAGATCGGCAAACTCGGCACAGTCCTCATTGAGGTGCTTGTGATCGAACCGCTCGATGATGCGCTGCTTCACCACGCTTTCGATCCGCGCCAGCGGCAGCAGCACGCCGCTGGCCGCCTCCGGCTCGCCCGCCACCGTCACCTCGACTTCGTAGTTGTGCCCGTGGCCGCGCGGGTTGTTGCACTTGCCGAAAGTCTCGCGGTTCTCCCGCTCGCTCATCGACGGACAGTGCAGCCGATGCGAGGCCGCAAACTCGAAACGCTCGCTGACATGAACCATGTCCAAAGCTCCCGCGTTAACTGTGTAGCTCACAAACGGCGTGATGCCCAATTGCCAATCGACCCATCGCGTACCGGCCGGCGCCCGTCCGAGCAGATTGTCGGCGATCGCGCGGATCACCACCTCACCCGTCGCCGATGCGCGCTCGCCGGCGCCGCGCACGATCCGATTCACCAGCGGGATCGACCGCTCACGCAGCAGCCGGTCGATCATCGCGATGTTACAGACGTAACCCGTCGCCGGATCCGGCTCGCCCTCCACCCGCGCCCGCAGCACCAGCCACGGCTGAATCCCCGTCGCCGCCGGCCAGCCCGCCCACGAGTTGCTCACCGGCCCCTCCGCCGCCGGCCCCACGCTGAACCGAATCTCACGCATCAACCGCATGATGTGTCATTTTAGAACTGTCTTGTGGTTGGTGCAAAAGATCGAGCAACGGGGTGTGCATGTCGGTATATGGAGTGCGTCGCCGGCGGCGGCGCTTTGGCTAGAACTGCGGTAAAGCGGGGGCAAAAAATAACGCCCACGGCAGCCGTGCCGTGGGCGTTAGTAACTCACAAACTTAGCGATCGATCCTACACTTCCGCCGCGGCGCGGAGGCTGGCGTCCAGGAAGCCTTCCAGCTTGCGGGCGCGGACCGGGTGCTGGAGCTTGCGGATGGCTTTGGCTTCCACCTGGCGGACGCGCTCGCGGGTGACCTTGAAGATCTTGCCCACCTCTTCGAGCGTGTAGGTGTAGCCGTCGCCGATGCCGTAGCGGAGCTTGAGGATCTCGCGCTCGCGGTAGGTCAGCGTCTTGAGCACTTCCTCGATGCGGTCCTTGAGCATCTCGTTGCCGGCGGACTGCACCGGCGATTCGGCCGAATCGTCCTCGATGAAATCACCGAAGTACGAATCTTCGCTCTCGCCGACCGGGCGGTCGAGCGAGATCGGATGGCGGCTGATCTTCAGCACCCGGCGGGCCTCGCTCACCGGCATCTTGGCTTTCTTGGCGATCTCCTCGATGGTCGGTTCGCGGCCGAGTTCCTGGAGCAGCACCTTGGAGATGTTCCGCAGCCGGCTCATCGTCTCGATCATGTGCACCGGGATGCGGATGGTGCGGGCGTGGTCGGCGATGGCCCGCGTGATCGCCTGGCGAATCCACCACGTGGCGTACGTGCTGAACTTGTAGCCGCGGCGGTACTCGTATTTGTCCACGGCCCGCATGAGGCCGGTGTTGCCTTCCTGGATGATGTCGAGGAACGAGAGCCCGCGGTTGCGGTACTTCTTGGCGATGGAAACAACCAGCCGAAGGTTCCCGCCGGACAGCTTGCGCTTGGCGTCTTCATATTCGCTGAACACGCGGCGCATGATCATGAGGCGGGTGCCGATCTGCTCGCGGTTTTCGAGCACCAGCGATTCCAGCCCGGCGAGTTCGTCCTGCATGGCCCCCAAGTCCTCGTCCGGCAGAACGGGCCGGCGCGTCTCGGCCGCGATGCGCTCCTCGAGATCTCGCATCTTGCGATGCACGGCTTCGAGCTTCCGCATCAGCGGGATGATCCGGCTGGTCCGCAGCGACAGTTCTTCCAGCAGCTTCGAAATTTTGCGCCGCCGCTGATTCAGCCCCCGCAGCGTGCTGACCTTGGCCGACGCGGCCATGCGCGTCGTGCTCAGCTTGTCATAATCGCCCTGGTTCAGCTCCATCAACTTGCGGACGGTGGTCAGGTTCTCGGGCAGCAGTTTGGTGATCGTGTTCTTGGCCATCGCCTCCGAAGTGGAGACTTTCATGGTGCGGTCGAAGGGCAGCCGGCCGTCGGCGACCTGCTGGAGGATGTCCACCGCCTGGGTGATGCAGTAATCGCTCTCCAGCACCTGCTTGCGGAAAGCCATGCGGGTCAGTTCGATCTTTTTGGCCAGGGAGATTTCCTGGGCCCGCGTCAGCAGCGGGATCTCGCCCATCTGCGTCAGGTACATGCGCACGGGATCGTCGATCCGCCGCGAGCCGCTGTCCTCGGCCTCACCGCGAGCAGCCCTGTCGGCGGCCGAGCCTTTCTTGCCGCGTCGGGACACCTCTTTCGGCTCGATGGGCGCGGGGCCGCCGCCCAGCCGCTCGGCCTCGAGCTCGTCGATCATCTCGATGTCATGATCCTCGAGGGTCATCATGATCATCTCAAGCTTGTCCGGCGTGATCGCCTCGTCGGGGAGGATCTGGTTCAGCTCCTCCCAGGTGAGGTATTTGCGTTTCTCGCCGCGCAGGAGAAGCTGTTTTACCGCTTCACCGACCGGGTCCGTCATGATTGTCTCAGTTTCTGACATGGGATCTCCGTGCATCTTGCACCTGGGTTGCTCGTCCATCGGTCCGCCCCGCGGTGCGTATTCCATGCGCAGCCGCCCGCAGATGATTCGACACGAATGTCACTGGCTTCTGGTTACTCCAAAAACTTCTTCCGTGCCCGGGGACTGGCAAAATGCGGATGACGCGCGCTGATCGCCAGCGCCGTCAATTGCTCGTCCTCGGTGGAAGGCGCCGACACGCCGTCGGCGTCGGCACGTTCCCCACGCACCACTCCCGCGAGCTGCGCGGTTCGCCGCGCATGCCCGGCGGAAGACAAACATTGCAATGCGCCCGCGACAACGGCGTCATAGCCGCTGCGGCGTTCGCCGCTGGTCTGTAAATCCGTAATCAGCGTCGCGAAAGCCGGCAGCTCGAACCGGCGAATGAGATTTCCCAGATGAAAGGCCTCGCCCGCATCGATCGTTTCGATGAACGCCTTGGCCACCGCCGCCAGGGCCGGATCATGGAGCGCGGCCGGCTGGAAACGATCCGCCACATCGGGATAGCGATGGGGCTCGTTCAGTAATACTTCCAAAATCTGGCGCAAGGCTCTCTGCTCCACGTCCATTTTGCGTTCGGCCGCGGCGGGATCTGTCGAGACCGATCCTGCCGATTTGCCCGCGGCACGCCGGGCCGATTCCTTGACCATGGCCTGAAGCCGGCTGTGCACATCCTCGGGAGGCAATGTCAGAATCTTGCCGAGTTGATTCACCAGCAACCCCATCTGGATGGGATCGATCACCCCGCGGCCAACCCACGAAGTCAATTGAAACAAGTACGCTTCAATGGCTCGTCGCCGACCGGGCCCGGTGGCGCTCGCATCGCAGTCGCGTACCACCTGTTGCCACTTGAATTCTAGCGCGGGCTTCGCCGCTTTCAACACTGAGTCGAATGCTAAATGCCCGGCCGATAACAAGTAATCGCATGGGTCCTTGCCCTCTGGGACGCGCGCCAGGTGTACATCCAGCCCGCCGGTCAGTGTCACTGAAAGCGCCCGATCGGCCGCCCGCTGCCCCGCATCGTCGGAATCGAACACCAGAATCACGCGGTCGGTATAGCGCCGCAGATTGGCGGCGTGGGCATCGGTCATGGCCGTTCCGAGCGTGGCGACAGTCTCTTTGAACCCGCACTGATGAGCCATGATGCAGTCGGTGTAACCTTCGACGACGATCGCCCGGCCGGCTTCGGTCATGGCCTGCCGGGCACGGTCGAGGCCGAAAAGACTATTGCTCTTGTCAAAAAGGAGCGTGGCCGGCGTGTTCAAATACTTGGCCGGATCGTCGCCCAGCGTTCGCCCGCCGAAACCGATGGTTCGCCCGGCGGCATCGGCGATGGGAAACATCAGCCGATGGCGGAAGGTGTCGTAGTGGCCGCCGCTGGTCCGTTCCTTCACCAGACCCGCCGCCGCCAGCAGCTTGACATCAACTTTGGATGTCTGCGCCAGTCGAATCAGCGAATCGAAACTGTCAACGGCCAGGCCGATGCCGAACGCTTCCGCCGATTCGGGCGAGA
Organism: uncultured Planctomycetales bacterium; assembly: GCA_964384465.1. Classification (GTDB taxonomy): domain Bacteria; phylum Planctomycetota; class Phycisphaerae; order UBA1845; family PWPN01; genus CAYLLT01. The sequence goes on from CAYLLT010000011.1 coordinate 77,841, forward strand.
TCCCGCGACCGGCGACATACTGGCGGGCGGAATCGCCGACGGGACCGGCATAGTTCCGCTGAAACACGCGCGCCGCCCACCCATTCACGCGGATCAGATCGGCCTTTCCAGGGCCGCCGCTGCGCGTGCCGCTCTCGCGTTCCAGTGCGATGCCCGCGCGCTCCGCCAGCATCCGCCGGGCATCCGGAAACGGCACCTTCTCGCGCATCTGAACGAACGTGAACACATCACCCCCGGCACCGCAGCCGTAGCACTTGAATATTTGCTTTACCGGCGAGACGTTAAACGACGGCGTCTTTTCCTCGTGAAACGGGCACAGGCCCTTGAAATTGCTGCCCGCTCGACGCAGCGTCAGATAGCCCCCGATGAGATCGACGATATCCACGGCATCGCGAATCTGCCGCGTCAGCATTTCCCGGTCATTGACAGACAACTTGTGCCCTCAAAGCAAACCGCCGAGGTCAACCCCGAACCCGTCAAAACATGCGCAAATGAAGAGGTGATAAAGCGTTATCTAACGATCGTCCGCAAATGGTCCTAAAAATCAGTCGCCGGTAAGACCCTCAAATATATCACCGGTTCCGGGGATGGGCAAGTAAACTTATGATTTTGTGTAGAAAAGAGTTAGAGCTGGTATTGGGCTAGCAATCAGCGTGCCACGGCCGTGCCTGAATAACAGGATTGGACATGACCGGCGGGAGTTCATGCAACCAACAGCGGCTAGCAGTCCGTGGTAGAAGTCCTCTGGGCGGCGACAGTTGATGACTCACGCCGCAGC
>CAYLLT010000012.1:0-72705 GCA_964384465.1 uncultured Planctomycetales bacterium
ATGCTGTTGATCGAGCTGGTCAGGTACAGCTTGTTGTCCGTCGCGGACCACAGCAAGGCCGACGGACTGGGCACGCTGAGCGGCACGCGCTTTTCCGAGCTATTGCCGGTGTTTTCATTGTAGATCAGCAGCCAGTTGTTGTTCGGCGTCAGCGCCTGGGCGGCGAGGATGAACAGATTGCCGGATGCGTCGATCTCAATTTCGCGCAGGTGCTGCACGTCGGTGGTCTGGCCGACGGTGCAGGATTCGGAGGTGATGGTGCACTCGGGGTCGTCAGCCGGGTTCTGGCCATACAGCGTGATCAGGGTGTAGTTGCCGTTGAAGACGCCGTTCGTGCCGCGTTCGAGCTGAAGCTTGGCGGCCACGCGATAGGGGCACTGGGAGGTATTCTGCGGGATGACCACGACCGGCAGCGCGTAAGCGAAATCCCTGGTGCTCTCCGTCCGTCCGAAGGCGACGTCCGCCAGTGGGGGCGTGGCGCCGCTCTCTTCGTTGACGATCACGCTGTGGATGCCGACGTAGAGCGTGCCGCCGGTGATGCTGAATGAGCGCGGCGGGATGACCTGCCGCTGGCCCACCAGCTCGCTGCCGGTCCGCAGCAGGCCGAGTGCGCCGTGGAGCTGATAGATGTTGCCGTCATGGTCCTGGATCAGCCGGCCGTTGGAACGGCTGGTGGGATCGGCGCTGTCCGCGCCGGCCGGCGCCTGGACCCCGGCGCAGGCGCCATTGCTGTCGATAGAATACACGTAGTCAAATTGCTGGCCGGGCTGGTTCGGCTTGCCGGCGATCAGCAATCGGTCGGCCGTTGCGGTCAGCGGGTGCGGCGGGGGTAAATCCTTGTCGCCGGCGGTGCCGTCGGCGCGGGCAATGCCGATGTTGCAGGCGTTGGGCGGCGGATGGTCGGCATCCATCACGCTGTCCCAGCCCAGCAGGTCCATCAGGTCGACATAATGATCGCCGCCGTAGACCTGGTCGAGGCAGGTTTTCTTGGCCAGACTGGCCTGGCCCAGCGCCTGACCGTATTCGGCCAGCAGCACCAGGTAATCCTGGCTGTCGGCCGTACACCCATTAAAGTTCAGGTCGCCGCACGAACAGCACGCGGTGATGTTCGGATCGAAGTTGTCGATCCACACGCGCGAGGCGACCGGCGGGGTGGTGTTGCCCTGCGCGTTGAGGCCGCGCAGCTCCAGCTCGACGTGTGTACCCCGGACGAAGTTGAGCGGCGGATTGGCGACCGTCCGCGGGAACGTGCCGTAGAACACGCCGAAGGTGTTGCTGCCGATCGACCCCGGCCGTCCGGAAGTCGGCATATGCACGCGAGCGACCTCGAAACTCCGCACGCCCACGTCCTGATTGTCGCTCAGGTAGACGACTATTTCAGCGTCGGGATTCTCGACGAACAGATACTCAAAGAGGATGGTGATCTTCTCATCGCCGGCGCGGGCAAACGCGCCCTTGGCGGCGACGGAACTGGCCGATTGCATCCCCGGTGCCTGTGTTCGCAATTCCATCAAGCCATCGCCAGGTCCGCGCGCATCCGGGATTTGTACAATGTTGCCCTCCAACGGGGCCGCTGGATAGGGCGGCTGGGTGTCTGCCTCATCGCGCAGGCGCGTCCGCAAGCGGGTATTGAACTCTGTCTGATTGTCCAGGGCGACGTTTACCAGTGAGAAACCCAACAACGGCTCATCGACGATCTGACTCCCTGCTGCCGCACTCAACGTTTCGTAATAGAGCGTTTGCAACGCGGTGTTCAGAACTGAACCTTCGCCCAGAACGAGTTGACGCACATAAACGGTCTCGGGATGCGTCTGGTCCCCTTGAAATTGGAACCCGGTCCGATTGGTCAGATTCAATTTGGCGTTGGGCAGGAGTTCGAGCTTGTCGAGAACCCAGTTTGCGGCAGGCAAACCATCGAAGCGGTTTCCGATAGTCGTCTGTAATACGCCGGATGCGCACGCTGGGCTCATGCAATCAAGATCGAGGCCGCGCAACTCAAGTAAGGCTCCCTGCGTCCCATACGCCGGATCGGCGGGGACCTGTACTTGCAGGAAGTTGTTGACCAATACCGGTGGTGTTGTATTACCCGGTAGGGGGTCCAGGTCCAGATAGCGCTCCGGCGTTGTCAGAATTGTACAGTTCGAAATCGTTAAAGCGCCTTCGAGGAGGAATTCTCCAACAGATCCAGTCGGTGCCTGAGCGGCCATAATGATAAAGCCATCCAAAACGGCCTCGCCGTGGGTATTCACGCGAGGTGGCCCCGTGACTACGCTCTGACAATTGCCTGGATCATTCGTAAGGATGGTGGGATGCGCGGCCGGATCGCGCTGTTCGCGGCTCGTCTCGTTTCCGCCGAATCCGCCGTACACGCCGAGGCCATACGACGGCCGGAAGCTCGCGCACCTCGGTTGACCTTCTAGCGGCGTCGGCGGAGAAGTCGGGGTGTAGGTTCCTGCGGCGACCCAGATCTCTTGCACTTCCGAACCGCTATCGCTGGCCGCGGCTTGCAACGCAGTTTCGAGGTCATTGAAGGCCGTCGCCCAGCCACACCCGTTGCCGCCGGGCGCAGCGCTGCCATTCACGTACAAAACACCATTTCCGCTGCAAAGCAGACCGCGGTCGTATAGGTATGATCCAAAGGCGAAATATCTGCCATCGGCGGAGATGTCGCTCATCTCGGAAGCAGTAGAAATGAGCGTCGTACTGCCCCGCTTCTGATCGTGGAGATAGACGGCGGAAGAAGTCGCGCCCGCCGCCAAATTTGTGGCAGAGCTCTGGAAGGCCATGAACCTTCCATTATCCGAAACCACACCTTGAGAGCAGTGGCCATTTGCCTCGGTGCCCGTAGAATTAACGCTCACACGCTCGATAGTGCCTGCTTCCAGGTCTCGAACAAATATATCCTGGTTATTGTTCGCGTCGCCCGTGACCAAGTTGCTCGCGGCGCTCTCGAAAATGACGTATCTGCCGTTCTTGGATATCCGGGGCTGATCACTGTCGCCGTTTGCCTCAGCACCATCAGCCGCGACGCTCAGTCGGATCAGGGTTTGGCAGCCTGGGCAATCCTCATCGAAAATCCCATTCCCGTCAGCATCGCGATCGTATAAGAACACGTCTTTTTTGCCATTCGTGTCGTTGGGGACCATATTGGTGGCTCTGCTCGCGAAGCAGAGGAATCGTCCGTCCACCGAAAGTACCGGGGACGTGCTATCGCCGTCGCTGGCGGCCCCGTTGGGGCCGACGGTCACCAATGTGGTTTTGACGCATCCGGTGCAGGTCTCATCGAAGACACCATTGCCGTTTGCGTCACGGTCCAGGACGTAAACGTCGTTCCTCGTGTAGGGGGGTAATGGACTAGAGATCGGGTTCAGGAAAGCAACATGACGACCGTTCGCGGAAAGCACGGGCTGTTGAGCCGTCAGGGCGGTGAGTCGGGTCGTCGTACTCGTTTGCATATCACGCACGTAGATGGCAATGGACGCATTGCAATCTACGTTCGAGGGGCAACTTAGCGACGACGCGCAGGAGTAAGCCCCAGGCAGGTTCCCCGCCACACTGCTAAAGGCGACCCAGCGGCCGTCGGATGAGATTGAAGGTTGGAAACTTTCATCGTTTGCTTGCACACCGCCCACGCCAACGCTAATCCGCTGTGTTGTGCCCGCCAGTCGATCACGGATGAAGATGTCGCTCGCCGGGTTGCTAACTGGATTGATGCAATCGAGACGACACTCCGGCCAATTGCACGAACCTGAGCAACTCGAAGGAGGACAGGATGATGGTGGCGGCAACGCGCAGACACAATGAAATCCGAAAACACAAGTACAGTCCAGATTCGTATCACCGTCCACAAGATTATCATTCGTGCTGGCAAAGGCGACGAACCGAGCGTTCTCGGACAATACGGACTGTCCGCCAGATCCACTCTGGCCGGACGTGGAAACGCTCACTAGCTCGATTGTCCCGTTCCGTGGGGGCGCGGCATCCGAAACAACCAGGGTGACCGGAGTGGAGTAAATCGTGCACCAGGTATTACTGATCGCGCAACGGTATTTGTGGTGATGATCAGATGGCTTGGCCCGAAATGTGTAGTGGTTGTTGGCACCGTTTAGCAGAGGCGAATAGGAAGTGCCGCTATAATCACTGACTTGCCACTGAAAGGTGAGCGGCAGAGGATTGCTTGCTTCCACCCAGAGCGTAACGTCCGCTCCGGTACAGACAATGGGGTCACCTGACTGTTGGTCGATCTGCGGTGGGGGCACCACCGTCAGAGTCGCGCCCGCTGATGCCACCGTGCTGCAGACGTTACTGACCAGGCAGCGATATTGCCGGCCGTCGTCTCCGGCGATCGTCGTGAAGCTATAACCAGCCGATGTGGCGCCTCCGATATTGCTCCATAGCGAACCGCCGTTTGAACTCGTCTCCCACTGATAGGCCGGCGCCGGTGTGCCGGTCGCGGTGACGCTGAAGTTCGCCTGACCCCCTGCACACAAGACAACATCATGGGGCTGTCCGGTGATTGATAAATTACCGGTAACTGGCGCGTGCTGGCACGTATGGTTCGCGTCACAGGTATCTGTCGTACACACATTACTGTCGTCGCAATCGCCCGCCGTGCCGCACGTCACGGTCAGAGCGATGGAGGTGTCGCCGGATCGACCCTGCGCATCTGTCGCCACCACGGGAATGGCCTTTGTGCCGGGGCCGGTGGAGAGATTGGACGGGATGAGGAGACTGTACGAGTAGATGTTGTCCCCCGGAGTGATATCACCGTGCGTACCATCATCATAAAATGTCTGAGCATTGGAGAGAGAGACGTCGATCGAGTTTCTGAGATCCCCAGTGACTTGGATATTGCTGTTTGTCGGCCCAGGCGGCGGCGAGACGGCGGCCGTCAGGAATGTGGCTTCTCCCACGCCCACAGTTGACGGGTTGCTCGATCCCGCGACTTGCAGCGGACCATTGCAGTTCAGCACTTCGTCGAACGTGGTGGCAACACACAGATTATCGATCATTTCGATCGAGGACTCAGAGAGGGGCGTTGCCTGGCGAAACGCGAAAGCCGTCACGGCGCGGCTGAAACCCGCATCGGTCGGAGTGATCGACGGGCTGGAGATGTTGGCAGGATTGACCCACATGGATCCCTTCTGGTTCGTGTAATCGTAGGAAACCACCACGCGGTAGGTCGTGCCAAGCATCAAATCGGCTGGCCAGGAGGTACCATTGGCCAACGTGCTATTATTGGAGAGCGTCAGTGTGTAACCACTCGTCATGGGCGCGTTGACCCACAAACGCGACACAAAGTTGGTCGTCCCCTGAAGAAAGAGGCCGAAATATGCGGGCGTGATCGGCCCGGGAGCGGTGACGGTGAGATCAAACGCGGCAAAAAGCACCGTGCCGGGTCCGGCTGTGAAGTTCAGAGGAATGTTCACGTCCTCATTGAACCCGGTTTGCTGAACGATGGATGCAGCGCCGCTGGTCACCTGGACTGACCCGACTCCCGACCCGCTGTGGGCATTCCAAGTTCCCCCCGGCCCGGGCGAAGGCGTATGACCCACGAGATTCCCGTTCGTATAGGAAAATGTTTCACTGACCAATAGCGCTGCGGAGGCGACCGGAGACTGAAGTCCGATGATGAACCCGACCAACACTCCCGCTCTCAATGACCGTCTCACCGCTTCGCCCCCTTTGGTTCCGTGTATCTCGTATGCTCGTAATCGTGACCATCAATCTGGCGCATTGGCATCCGTTCGACGTTGACTGGCCATGCGAATCGCCCCATCGCGGACTTCACGGCGTCACCTCCTGTCGTGGTGACTGGGATAATTCCGCCGGCATCGAGGTCGCGGACTGCCCGTCACGGCCAGCGGCCGTGCCGTGGCCGGACAACTGGCTCAATCGCGCCTGGACGCCGACGGGAACCAGCGGCTGCCCTTCGCTGTAAGGCTGCGTTCGTAGTAATCGATCGCACTGCTGTTGCGGCCGGCTTTGAGTTCGCGCTCGGCGGCCAGCGATGGAACCGGCAGCGCCGACCACAGGCCGATCGCGACCAGCATCCATCCCATTCGGAAATAGCTACGAAACATGTCTCACCACTTCTGTCTTCGCGGTTGCCGCGTCAACCTGACACGAGATTCACCACGGAGGCACAGAGACACGGAGAAAACAACTCTGAGGAAGGCAAGAATACAGGAATGATTTCATGGCTTCCTGGTCTCCTCATGGCATTCAACTCTGCGTGTATCCGCAACCTCTGCGGATCAGTTTCTCTTCGTGCCTCGGTCTCTCCGTGTTGATTCATCCGGCGCAAGCGCGATCCGCGGGCCGCGCTCACGATTTTCGTTGTGGAAAACAAGACCAGCATACGCGGCAATCCTTCCATTTTCAACAGAAATCTTCCCGAATTCGCATTAAAGCACTGCAATAGCGGCGCCCGGTGTAACCGGTGTTTCAGCAGCAGTCTAAAGCCCGCTCGTTTGGCTGATGACATGGACTGCGGGTGATACTTGGAAAACCCGCCGGCCATGTTACCCGTCGGCCGTAGATCCACATTCGCAATAACATTCAGAAATGCTTTCGGGCTGATCCGCCGCAATCTGACTCGGCTTTGAGAAAAATATTCCAGGTTCCGTGCCGCTTTCCGCCCGGCATTCATCTTACTACTCACCTGATTGGCACATGGCGTGCTAACCCTCTTGATGAGTTGAGGGCATGCTGATCATCGCCTTCATCTGACGGCGGGGTTCCGCGCGCGAAGCGGCGAATCACACCGAGGCTGTGTCCTTTCCCGCCGGGGTTCGGTTGATTGGTCCGTTATGGCTCGTCAATCCATATTGTGCTCATTGGTTTCTTTACCTGGCCTGATCTCGAGCTTAACCGCCTGCCGCTTAGCAAATGAAGATCATGTCTGGTCGCCCGGTCCTGAGCCGATGGCCCGCAGGGTCGCTGATCGGGTGCTGGTCGATTTTCCCAGGCCGCCGCCGTTCAACTGGGGTGAAGGCGTCCTGATGGCGGGGATGATGCGCGCCGGCGCCGTGCTGGAAGAACCGCGGTATGTCGCGTTTGTTCGCGCATGGGCCGATCACTGGCGTGCGGCCGGCATCGATCGATTGCTGGAAGGCGACGAGCATGCAGGTTTAAGGAGGTATTGCGGGCAATGGGGGCCGGGTTACGCCCTCCTCCTGCTGTATGAGCGAACCCAAGATCCGGCGTACCTTGAAATCGCCCGTCAGATCGCCGATTTCCTCCTCACCCGGGCCGGGCGCACGCGAGAAGGGGGTTTTACCCACTATGGAGACAGCAAACAACTCTGGGTGGATACGTTGTACATGAGCATTCCGCTGCTGGTGCATCTGGCTCGCGTGGACGCACGGCCCGAGCTGCTTCGCGAAGCCGCACACCAGATGATCGTGTACTCGGACCGCTTGCAGGATGATCGCACCGGGTTGTTTTATCACATGTATGATGAGCCCAGCGGCCGGCTTACGGATGTCCTGTGGGGCCGCGGCAATGGGTGGGTGGCGCTGTCGTATGTGGAGCTGTTGTCCGAAATGGAAAAGGGGTCAGGTTCATTTTGCCGGAACGGCCCGAAGGGTGCTGCGCACAAAATGAACCTGACCCCTTTTCCGGAATTCCCGCGCATCGATCGCGATTTCCGGAACCAGATGGCAGGCCTGCTGGCGATGCAGGATGATCAGACCCAGTTATGGCACACGGTACTCGACCGTCAGGATTCCTATCTGGAAACGTCGTGCAGCGCGATGATCCTGTGCAGTCTGATCCGGGCGGAGCGATACGGTTTGTTGAGCAAGAAAGGGGTCAGGCTTCATTTGCCGGAACGGCCCTCCGGGTGCTTCGCACAAATGAAGCCTGACCCCTTTCGGCTCGAAAAAACATGGCGCGGTTTGGCCGCAAAAGTGGATGAAACGGGCCACGTGGTCGGCGTTTCCGCCGGGACAATCACGGGGCGATATGAGGACTATGCCCGCAAGGGCGTGGGTACGTACACCTGGGGCACCGGCGCCTTCCTCCTGGCGGCCAGCGGGCTCTGCGAGAACTGATCACCAAGGCGAACCAGTCTGTTTGTTTCCCGAACGCGGTGCGGTACGGGTGGTACCAGGCGGTACCCGTGCGGATGGCACCCGGCTTGCTCTATTTCCAAGTAGTGGCGATGACCGTGATCTGATGAGCGCCATTCATGCACCCCCGAGCTGTATATCGTGATTCGCCACGGGGGGGTGGTGAAATGACCCAAAGGAGTCGCCGTGGACGCCAATGAAATGTTCACCATCGACAAGAACGAGCTTGATCGGTTGATCGGCGTGCTCCGCGCCGAGGGCTATCACGTTGTCGGCCCCACCATTCGTGATGGGGCCATTGTGTATGACCAGATCACCTCAAATCAGGACCTTCCAAAAGGTTGGACCGAGGAGCAGGACGCGGGAACCTACCGATTGAGACGCCGCGGCGACGATGCCTGGTTCGGCTATGTCGTGGGCCCCCATTCCTGGAAGAAGTACCTGTTCCCGCCGCGGCTCCGGCTGTTTTCCATCAAACGCAATGGCCAGAGAGTTCCCGAGATTGAGGATAATGATCCGGTCGTCCCGCGCTATGTGTTCCTGGGTGTGCGGTCCTGCGAGCTGGCGGCGATCAGGATTCAGGATCGCGTGTTCAACAGCGATATGGCGGATCCCTACTATGCCCGCGTCCGCCGCGAAGCGTTGATTATCGCGGTCAACTGCACGCAGCCGGGTGGAACCTGCTTCTGTAGCTCGATGAACACCGGTCCGCGTTGCACCGGAGGCTACGATTTGGCGCTGACGGAATTATCCACGTCCTTTGCCGTTCAAGTTGGAAGCGAGCGCGGGCGGGTGCTGCTCGATCGGGTCAATTACCATGTGGCCGATGCCAACACCCGGCACCTGGTCGATCTGGTCATGCAAACAGCCGCCGGCCGGATGGGCCGGGCGCTGGACACGAACGGTCTGCCGGAGATTCTGCTCAACAATCTGGAGCATCCTCACTGGGACAAGGTCGCAGAGCGTTGTCTGGCCTGCGCGAACTGCACGCTGGCCTGTCCGACCTGTTTCTGTAGCAATGTCGAGGACACCACCGATCTGACGGGGGACCATGCAGAGCGATGGCGGACCTGGGGGTCCTGTTTCACGCTCGAGTTTTCCTACCACACCGGCGGGTGGAACCGGTCGTCGCTCCGGTCGCGCTATCGACAGTGGATGACGCACAAGCTCGCCGGCTGGCACGAGCAGTTCGGCACATCCGGCTGCGTCGGGTGCGGCCGCTGCATCACCTGGTGTCCGGTGGGAATCGATATCACCGCGGAGGCCAAAGCGATCACCGAAGACGTTCGCCAGTCCCAGCAACGCCGGTCGAGCGCTGCACAGCTTGAGAGCGGCGGCACACAAGGGGCGCCATCATGAGCGCATCGTTAACTGAACGGCCGGCCATCGTCACCGACGGCCGAGGGGCGATGGTCCCAGTCCTGGCTCGAATCATTGAACGCATTCCGGAAAGCTCGAACACGATGACCTACAGGTTGCAGCTCGCCGATCTGAAGGTGGCCGCGTCCTATCGCTTCCGTCCGGGCCAATTCAACATGCTTTACGTTTTCGGCGTGGGCGAAGCCGCCATCTCGATCAGTTCCGCCCCCGACGAGCCGGCGGTCCTCGAACACACCATTCGCCATGTCGGCAGCGTGACCTCCGCAATCAACCGGTTGAGTGTCGGGGAGGTGATCGGTTTGCGGGGACCGTTCGGGAACAGTTGGCCGATCGCGCAGTGTCGGGGGCGGGACATACTGATGGTTGCCGGCGGCATCGGGATCGCCCCGCTTCGTTCAGCCATCCATCAACTGCTCCGGAACCGCAACGATTACCGGCGGCTCATCCTGCTCTATGGCGTCCGATCGCCCGCCGACATGATCTTCAAACACGAGGTAGAGGAGTGGTCCAGACGCGATGACTTTCAAGTGCTGACCACGGTGGATTATCCGGACGACGAATGGATCGGACCGGTCGGCGTGGTGACCGGGCTGCTGCGCCGCATCCGCGTGGATGCGGCCAGGACCAGCGTGCTGGTCTGCGGTCCGCGGGTGATGAACCGGGCGGCCGCGTATTCTTTTCTGTCCCACCATGTGCCACACGAGCACATTTTTGTTTCGCTCGAACGCAACATGCGCTGCGGCATCGGCCAATGCGGGCACTGCCAGTACGGTCCGAAGTTCGTCTGCAAGGACGGGCCGGTGTTCTCCTACGCGTCGATCCGGCAGCTTATCGGAAGGGCGGAGGTGTAGCATGGTCAAGCCGCCTGTTCCCAAGTTGGCCGTCTACAAGTTCAGTTCCTGCGACGGGTGCCAGCTTTCGCTGCTCGACCTCGAAGATGAGCTGCTCACGCTGGTCGGCGCGGTCAATGTGTCCTTCTTTCTGGAGGCGAGCCGGCACATCGAGCCCGGCCCGTACGACATCGGGCTGGTCGAGGGATCGATCTCGACGCCGGAAGAGGCGGAGCGGATCGTCCAGGTAAGGAAAGAATGCCGATACCTGGTGACCATCGGTGCCTGCGCCACTTCCGGCGGCATCCAGGCGTTGCGGAACTGGGCCGATGTCGAGGAATATAAGCGTGCGGTGTATGCGCGGCCGGAATTCATCCAGACGCTGGACACCGCTTCGCCGATCGCGGCGTATGTCATGGTGGATTTCGAGCTGCGCGGTTGCCCGGTCAACAAATACCAACTGGTGGAGATCATTACCGCGCACCTGGCCGGACGCCGCCCGCAGATTCCCACGTATAGTGTCTGCCTGGAGTGCAAACGGGCGGGCGATGTTTGCGTGGCGGTCGCCGCGGGTACGCCCTGCCTGGGGCCGATCACGCAGGCGGGCTGCGGCGCGTTGTGCCCCGCCTATTGCCGCGGCTGCTACAGTTGCTTCGGGCCGTCCGAGTCGGCCAATGTACGGGGCCTGTGCCGATACCTGGAACATTCCGGCAGCAGCGGGCCGCAGATCGTTCGCATGCTGCGCGGCTTCAATGGTTACCTTGAACCATTCAGGCAAGTGGGAGATGAATATGAGTGCAAAGCCGGCCGGAAATGATCCGAATGAACGCGTCATTCGAGTGGAACACCTCGCCCGGGTGGAGGGGGAAGGCGCGCTGTACATTCGGACCGCCGGCGATCAGGTAGTCGATGTCAAGCTGAACATCTACGAACCACCGCGCTTCTTTGAAGCGTTTCTTCGCGGCAGAAGCTATGCCGAAGTGCCGGATATCACCGCCCGTATCTGCGGAATCTGTCCGGCCGCTTACCAGATGAGTTCGTGCCACGCGCTGGAGCATGCGTTTGGTGTGTACGTTGACGAACCGCTTCGATCGCTGCGCCGTCTTCTGTATTGCGGCGAATGGATCGAGTCGCACGTGCTGCACATGTTCATGCTGCATCTGCCGGACTTCATGGGATACGAGAGCGTCATTGCGATGGCCGCTGACCACAAGGATGTGGTCGCGAAAGCACTCGCGTTAAAAAAGGCCGGCAATGCCATTGTCGGTCTGTTCGGCGGGCGGGAGGTTCATCCCATCAACGTGAAGGTCGGAGGCTTCTATCGACTTCCGTCGAAAGAACGAGCTGAAGAGGTGCTCGCCCTGCTCAAACAGAATCGAGAATTCGCAGTCGATGCCATCCGACTGGTGGCCGGCCAGCCGTTTCCGGATTTCGAGCAGAAATATGAATGCGTCGCGCTCAGACATCCGACGGAATACCCGTTCAACGAAGGCCGGCTGGTGAGCACATCGGGTCTGGATATTCCCATCGAGTCCTACCCGGATACGTTCGAGGAAATTCACGTCGAGCACTCGAATGCCTTGCACGGACGATTCAAGGACGGCCGGACGTACCTCGTGGGGCCGCTCGCCCGCATCAATCTCAACTTCGATCGGCTCCCCGATTCCGTCAGGCAGATCGCCGCCGAAGTGGGTTTTGAGGTACCGTGCAACAATACGTTCAAGAGCATCATCGCCCGGGGCCTGGAAACGCTCTTTGCCATCGACCACGCCATCGCGATTCTTGAAACATACGATCCGGCCGGACCGGCGAGTGTGCCCATCACGCCCCGTGCCGGCATCGGGCACGGTTGCACAGAGGCGCCCAGAGGGATTCTCTATCACCGTTACGAAGTGGGCGATGATGGTTTGATTAAAGAGGCCGTCATCTGTCCACCCACCGCCCAGAATCAGCCGCAGATCGAGGACGACTTGCGCCAATTCCTGCCCGGCATTCTGGACCGCTCTGAAGAGGAAACGACCCTGCGGTGCGAGCAGCTTATCCGCAATTACGACCCGTGCATTTCGTGCGCGACGCATTTTCTTAAACTCAAGTGGGACCGATCGCCATGAATCCGCGCGTACTTATCATCGGCGTCGGCAACCAGGACCGTGGAGACGACGCGGTGGGGCTGATCGTTGCCGGCGCGCTGGCTATTCGCATGGGTCGAATGGTGCGAGTGGGCTCAGGCGACTCCCTGCTTTGGGGGGTGCTGGACGGCAATCAAACCGCCGACCTGCTGATCATCGTCGATGCCGCCGAGGAAAGTTCCGGTTTGAGCGCGGGAGACTGGTGCAGAATCAGATTCCCGCAGCAGTCTGCCAGCATCGAACGGTCCCGGTTGCGCGACACGCATCGGCTGAACGTCGATCTCATCCTTCGACTTGGGCAGGAGCTCGGCACGCTTCCGGCGGAGGTCTGGATTTATGCGCTGGCCGGCCGCAGCTTTGTAGTTGGAGAACCATTGTCGGCCCCCATCGTTCGAGCGATTCCCAAGCTGGAAGAAACGATTGAAGCGGCGGTACACACCTGGCTGGAAACGCGCCCTCCATCGAGGTTACAACAAGGTGAGGTGCAATATGCATGAATCTTCGATCGCCATAGCGCTGGTCGAGCAGGCGGTGGACGCCGCTGGAAAGCACCGCGCCCATCAGATTGACGAAGTGGAAGTGCAGGTGGGAGTCATGCGGCGGATCGTTCCCGAAGCGCTGAAGCTGGCTTTTTCAGCAGCCAGCGCAGGGACCATTGCCGAGGACGCCAGGCTCAAGATCATCGAGGAGCGCATCATCGCGGTATGCCGGGTATGCGATTGCCTGTTCGCGCCGGAGAGCCTGACACTGGTCTGCCCGCGCTGCCAGCGGGCGGATGCGCGGATCGTGACGGGCAACGACATCATTCTTAAATCGCTGACCTGGAGAACGGAGGAGGAAATGGTGTCATCGTGATAAGTTAAATGGATGGCAAAGCGCAATAGCGCAGCCGGAGCAGTTCGAAATTGCAGAGGCTCACCTGAATCTCACCTTTTTCGTCGGTTTTCAACTCCCCATCGGGTGTCATGGTCAGTAACAGGTGGTTTCCGCCGAGGTTGGGCGCGTCGCAGCCGACGGCGTCCAGTCGGGCCTTTTCCCGTTCGACAGTTTCTCGATAAAACAATTCGCCGACCAACTTGAATTCATAAGCCGTCAGCGCATCAATACACCAGATGACCTCCAGCTCTCCGCTCCCGTCGCGAGAAAGCACGCCGCGGTCATTAAATGGAAGTACCAACTGGTAGTCATCGATGATGGGATCGGCAAGGCCGATCGCCTGCAATCGTCGGCGGATGCACTGCGTGACGTGGCGGTATTCCTCATTGCTCAGCAGCCGATCGTCCAACGCTTTTTCGAGATCGATGAACCCCCAGTGTCCCTGCGGGCGGTAGGATGTGTGCGGGTCCATCCCGCGGTAGTAACCCCAAATGGTGTAATAATCGTGCTGCGGGCTCAGGATCGGTTCGCATTCCGGTTCCGGAGTCAACAGATCCGCGTGGGTCAGATATCGCCGCTCATCGTGGAGGTAACCGGCCTTGGTGGACTGGTGGCCTGTGCGGTAGATCGCGCGGGGATATACGGTCGAGATGCCCGCCTGCCGAAGGCTCTCCGCGATGGCCACATCTTCGAATGGACTGTTGTATCCCTGCTCGCGGATGCTTTTGCCCTGTTCGTAGAAGGGATCGACATACGGCCGCTCGCCGACTCTCGAACGGCGGTAGACCACGTGGATGTTGTCGCGGGTCAGGGTTCGATACACCTCATTAGTGAGGGCCAGTTTGAGCCGCGGCGTTCGCCGCCAGCGGTCAGGCAGAAAGAAATCGAACAGTTCGGAGTCGTTTCCCACCACCCACAGCTTGCCGCCGTTGGGTGCGGTGCCGTAGATGTAGTTCACGCCCAAGATTTTCATCCGCTTCAGGTGCGGTGGAAGCGGGGTGGAGGATTCTTCCGACCGATGGCTCTGCAACTGCCAGTACCGTGCCCGGCGGACATATCGGAACTGATGCTGGTACTCAACGGTCCGTTGCAGGAGTTCGAAATCCACCAGGCCGTAAACGAGTTCGCCACGGCGAATCTCGTCTGTGGCGGACCGGCCGGTGCGGCGCATCAGTCCACCATTCCCGCGCTGTTGCCGGACAATGAAGTGCTTTGGCTTGTTATCCAGGACGCGGAAGCCTTTCGACCGCAGGTCGGCGATGACTCGGCTGGTCAGCGTATGGAGTTCTGACGCTCCGATCTGGCCCGCGGCGGATGCTTCCTCAGCGTTGATCCCCTTGATCCAACTGTATAACAGTACATAGTCGCGACGGATGTCCAGCTCGATGGCCGACTCCGTGTTCTCCTGATTTTCGTATAGCAGCCGCTGATGCATGTCGAACGCAGTCGGACAGCGCCCGAGCTGCCAGACCTCGAACTTTTCGGGCGGAGCATAGATCGCCAGCGGGCGCTGGGCCAACACATGGACATCCTTGGGACCGTACAGGCCCCGCCGCATCTCCATCACCAGTCCGAATTCCTCCATCGGACTGTTAAACCGCGCGTTGGCCAGATCCACCGGCGAGATTTTTTCCGGGAATGACGTAGCCACCACAAGAGGAACATTCTGTGCCACGCGTGAAAACTTGACCACCACCTCAATACTCGGTGGGGCGTCCGGTTTGGTCCGCACGCGGTACACGTTTCCCGTCGATCCGGCCAGCTTCTCTCCGGCGCGGCTATACCACTGGTCGGCGTACCAGTTCTCCGGAAGCAGTTGACGCAGAAAGGGCCAGCCCTCTCGCGTGACGAACAGATCCCCGCCCGGCGGCACATGCACGCGAGCGTAGTCCACTCCAAAGGCCTGGATCACCCTCTCTGCCGGCAACCGGTCGAATGGTGTGGCGGCGATTGGGTCAAGGGTCGTCGACGACCCAAGCTCTCTTGCCGGATCGGCATTTGTGGTTAGCCCAGACATTGTGTTGTCCTGCGCATACGGTTCGCATCACGGGATCATTGATTCCCGCGGTTCGTTCCAAAAGCACGGGCAGTCATCGGGAAAATATACGTCCACCAACGAGCCAGTCTCTTCACTACGGCGCCGTCGCTCGGCAAAAGCAAACTCGATCGCCTCGTACTGGTTATCAAACTGCTTCAGTTCTTCCCGTATGCCATGGCCGCGACAGATCGAGACCACCCATGACTGATGATCGTCACCACGCAGAACACACAGATCGCCGATCGGTGGCTTCATGGCTGGACTCCTTGCTGAATCCGGGCACCGGGGATAAGCGTATGCAGATATCGATCGATCGAGCGCGCGACGCGTTTGCCGTCGCCCATGGCCAGGATCACCGTCGCGGCGCCGCGGGCGATGTCGCCGCCGGCAAACACGCCGGGCTTGCTGGTCATGCCGTCGGCGTCAATCTCGATATAACCCTTCGCGGTGAGCTTCAGATCCGGCGTGGTCTGCGTCAGCAGCGGGTTGGCCCGCGTGCCGACGGCTTCGATGACCATCTGGCAGGGAATCTCGAACTCGCTGCCCTCCACGGAAATGGGTCGGGCTCGTCCGGAAGCATCCGCAACACCCAACCGCATGCGAACGCACCGTAAAGCCCGCACCCTGCGCTGCTCGTCGCCGAGAATCTCGATGGGATTCGTCAGCAGTTGAAATTCAATTCCTTCCTCCTCGGCGTGGTGGATTTCTTCGATGCGGGCGGGCATTTCGGCGTGAGATCGGCGATAGACCAGCGTCGCGCTTTCTGCGCCCATGCGCCGCGCCGTCCGAATGGCGTCCATCGCCGTGTTGCCGCCGCCGACCACCACGACCTGCCGGGCCTTAAGCACCGGCGTGTCGGACTGCGGTTCATAGGCATGCATCAGATTGACGCGGGTCAGGTATTCGTTGGCGCTGTAGACGCCTTTCAAATTTTCTCCCGGAATTCCGAGGAAAACCGGCAAGCCCGCGCCATTGGCAATGAATACCGCGTTGAATCCTTCTTCCCGCATGAGGTCATCGAGCGTGTACGTTTGCCCGATGATGACATTGGGAACGATTCGCACGCCGAGGCGTTCCAGCTTCGCAACCTCCTCACGGACGATGGATTTGGGAAGTCGGAACTCCGGAATGCCGTACACGAGTACGCCGCCGGGTTCGTGAAGGGCTTCGAAGATGGTGACGGTGTGTCCCTTGCGGGCGAGTTCTCCGGCCGCGGTCAGTCCGGCCGGCCCGCTACCCACGACCGCCACCTTGAATCCGCTCGGTTGAATCTCGTCCTGTTGACGGCCGCGGCCATGCTCACGCGCCCAGTCGGCGACAAACCGTTCGAGATGCCCGATGGCCACCGACGTACCGCAGCCTTTGCCGCGAACGCACTGGGCTTCACATTGCTTCTCCTGCGGGCAGACGCGGCCGGAGATGCTCGCCAGGCAGTTGTCCTGGAGCAGCACATCCGCCGCTCCGGCCATGTCGCCCGAGGCCACCAGCCGAATGAAGCCGGGGATGTCGATCTGTACGGGGCAACCCTGAATACATTTCGCATCCTTGCACTCCAGACAACGTCTGGCCTCGACCGCGGCCAACCGTTCATCGAGACCGAGATTCACTTCCTCAAACGAGCAGCGTCTCTCCAGGGCGTCACGCGCGGGCATCGTCTGCCGATCGATCTTCATGCGCTCCGAAGGTTTCAACTTGGGTCGTCGACGACCCTTGACGTTGTTCGACATGCTCGATCAGGCCTCCATGTGCGAAACCCGGCAGCTCTGCCGCTCGTTCGCCGCCCGCTCCTGATCACGATAGGCCGTCAGCCGGTCCGCCAGCTCCTGGAAATCCACTTGGTGGGCATCAAATTCCGGACCGTCCACGCAGGCGAATCGCATCTGCCCGCCGACCTGCACGCGGCACCCTCCGCACATCCCGGTGCCGTCCACCATGATGGGGTTCAAGGATGCAACGGTGTGTATCTCAAAGGGACGCGTCAGCTCGGCGACCGCGCGCATCATGGGTACGGGGCCCGCTGCGAACACCGCGTCAACGGGCCGGTCCGGCCGTTCAATCAACTGCCTGAGCTGGTCGGTCACCAGGCCGGCAAAGCCGTAGCTGCCGTCGTCCGTGCACGGATAGACTGCGTCGCAGATGCCGGCCAACTCCGTCTCGAGGATGATCTTTGTGCGCGAGCGACCCCCAATAACGGCAGAGACGTAATTGCCCTCGGACTTGAGCGCTGCTGCCTGGGGATAGATGACGGCCGTGCCCACGCCGCCTCCAACCACGACAGCATGCCCGAAGCAGGCCAGCTCCGTGCGACGGCCGAGCGGGCCGGCGACATCCATCAAATGATCGCCTTTGGCCAGGGCGCAGATTTGGCGAGTGGTCGCTCCGACGGCTTGCACAATCAGCACGATGCTGCCGGCCCGGCGGTCACTGTCTGCAATCGTGAGCGGAATGCGTTCGCCATCCTGCGAGACGCGGACGATCACAAACTGCCCCGGCCCGCAGTGTCGGACAACGTGAGGTGCTAGCACAACGAGCCGTCGGATGTTGGGCGCCAGCCAGACGGCATCGAGGATCTCGTAATGCGTGCTCATGACACTCCGGCGACGAACCATTCCCGACGCGTATTCCCTGGGAGCATTTCAGCAAGCGCCGTGCCGTAGAGTCGGCTGATCGTCTGGAGCGAGCCCCGCCAAGCGTGGTCAAATCGGGGGTGAGTGAGCGGTGCGACAGGGCGGTGCGCCGAATGGCGCAAAGATAGAGCCTTTTAGCGCAACGGGGCGCGAGCTACGGAACCCGGATGCGGTATTCAGCTCGGCGGCCGCTCCACTCGCCGAAGGCTGGCTCGGTCATGCCGTTGCGATGTGTGAGGAGTTCGCCTGTCCGCTGTAATCGGACCCCTTGGGGCTTGAGGATCTCGAAGAGAATCCCTCGGCCGGCCAGCTTCAGCGATACCGCGGGGCCGTCCAGCGTCACCTGTGTTCGTTCCAGGCCGTCGAACACCAGCATCGGATAGTACACGCGCATCCGCTGGACATCGCCACCCGTGAGTTCGTCCTCCACCGTCACACTCTTGCGTTCGAGGGTGAAGGTTTGTGTGACGGCGGGCAGCGGCTGCGGCGAACTCGTCACCTCGGCGGCGCCCCCGCTCTCGAGGCTGGCATATGCCACCCGAAAACGCACTCGTGTGGGAGATTCCTCCAATACATCGATGCTCGGCGGAGCCGGCGAAGTGTCAGCTAACCGGTGCCACTTCCCTCCGCTGTCCTTCCATGCCGGCCCGATGGAGAGGTTGACGCCGGCGCCGCTGAACTTGGGGGCGCACCCATCCGAGGGGCCCAACTGAGGATGCCCTCCCTCGATATGCACTCGGATCAGTCCCGTGGGGTTGTAGATGTGATCGCCGCAGGTGTCGTACTCGATGTAGGCGCCGCCGGCGTTCGCAAAGACCTTGTGAAAGGGATCGAGAATCGGCAACACGAAACCGCCGATCTCGGCGGGGCACGGGCCTTCCTGAACGGCATCATCCGCGAAAGCCCACGCGGCCGAGAGCATGGAGCACGCCAGCATGTTGTAGTTCGCATGTGCGGAATAACTTTCGTAACCGTGCTCGGCTTCGATCGGGAAGCGGTTCTTCACGATGTATCCCGAGCCGTCCGGACGAATCCACCGCTGGATGCAGGCCAGTGAGAGCCGGGCGGCGCGCTTCATGGCGCCGGCCTCAATGTCGCGGCCGGCCCGCGCGTAGTGTGTCGCGTAGACCTCGAACGTCACCGCGGACGCGGCCTCGTTCCAGATGTGGTGACTGCTGCGGAAGCCCGTCGGCAGCTCGCCGAAAGGCGATTGCATCAGCAGCGACGTCCATGCTCCCCGCCACAACAGCTCGCGGTAAGCCGCATACGATGGCCCGCGATAGCCCAGTAGGTCCCGCCTGCCGGGCGGGACCGGCCCCGCCCGGCAGGCGGGGCCTACTAGAATGCCGGCCAGGAAGTGCCGTGGGAACTGATCGTAGGCCAGCGGGTGCCCGTGTTCGTCATACATGCCCAGCGGCGTAAAGTGCTTGAGCTGCGCGGTGAGACTCTCCTCGACGTAGTCCATGTTCGTCAGGCCATGCACGGCTCGCAGATACTCGCCACTGAGGTTCACGACGTTCCAGTTGGAGCCGCCCGCACCGGAACGATACAGCTTCTCCGAATTCAGCCGACCGAGATCCTTTCGCCAGGCGGCGACCCGCTGCGGTGGTGCGAGCCCGTCAAAAAGTTCCAGCGCCATCATTGCCGGGTAGGTGTAGAAATCGCCGTGATTGTTCTTCGCCGTCGCCGCGACCATGTCGGACAGGGCGGCGTCCATCGCTCGCATCCCGCTCTCCAGCAGGTCCGAGTCCCGTCGAAAGCCGCTGGCCAGGAGCGCGGCCACGCAGTGGGCATAGCACGGCGTGGCGTAGTAAACTTCTTCGTGGCGCACCGGATCGACAATGCCGCCGCGGGCATTTTGATATCGCTGCATCACCCGCACTTGCCCATCGATGACGCGCAGATAATCCCGCCGGTTCAAACGCGTGGGCGTGAAGTTTTCGCGATCCGCCGCCCGCGCCATGAAAGCATTGATCTGCCTGTGCAGGGGGTGTGCATTGCCCGGCAGCGGCGTCTCCGCCAGCGCAGCAGGCGGCAGGATCGTCTCGTCCCCCGCCTGCGCCTCACTCATCAGCGCACAGGATGCGCCGAGGATCACCAGGACATGGCAACACACATTCATGGTCTTTTCATGATTTTCTTCTGGTTCTTCAGTATCTTCATCTGGTTGCCCATGATCTGGTCAGGTTTGCGCTGATTCGACTTGATGTCTTTCTGGGTGGTGAGAACCGCTTTTTGGTTCTTAAGGACGTTTTTCAGAATGACATCCTGATTGCTCAGGACCTTACGTTGGTTGCGCAGAATCTCGTCCTGATTACGCAGGATCTTGTCCTGATTACTCAGAATCACATCTCGCTCGCTCTCCGGCGTATACTGATCGGCAACCACCAATTCCTCAGACATGGCCTCAACTCCTTTCTGTGATTGAGCCCCTGACACTGTATATTGCTATGATCGTGCTTCCTGCCTCTTTATCTGTCGCGCTGATGCTTCCCTTTGACCGCATCGCTTACGCCAATCGCCGTGCCGGCACAGGCGAGGCGACTGGGGACTGAGGAGGGGCTTTTTGCGCCACTTCCTTAAATGTATGAACGATCAGATGTGCGGCCTGGTCGGTTGTAAAGTGGACCCGGTTAATCGTCAGGTCGACTCTCGTCGGTTCATTGACATCCACGTGGAAGTGTTGCCGGATATAATCAGCACGTTCTTTTTCGATTCGCGCCACCTCCTCGCTCGCCTGTTCGGGAGTCATCGCGTGCTGATTGGTGTAGTTCGCTATTCGCCAGTCTAATGGTGCTACGATCCGTACGCGCAGGCCCCGGTCACGCGGCAAAATCAGATCGGCGCCCCGCCCCACGAAGACGCCGCTGCCCTGACGCGCCAGGCACAAGATCGTTTCGACCAGCCGATGAAAGTAGTCGTTCCGGCGGTACTCACTTTGCATCAGCGAAAGGAAGGTCTCCTCGAACCAACCCAGATCTCTTTCGTCCAGGGAGCGGTAGATCTGTTCGCGCATCACATCATCGCCGGCCATCATGTGCAGGATCTGCTTATCGAAGACCGGCCAGCCGAGTTGTTCGCCCACTCGCGCCGCAATCTTGCCTCCCCCTGATCCGGGCATGCGCGAGATGCAAACGAAGTCCGCGGTCTCCGGCTTAACCTCTGGCGATTCCGCCAACTGTTTTTGCCGGGCGAATTCCCAGTCACGCAACTGTCGCTCGATCAGCTTCTCCATGGCCGGAGAAGGTGTTGACGCCTGATAAACCATCGCATTGCTCCGGTTGATTCGCGCCTGTGTCCTTTTCCGCATGCGGACCAGCACATTGTTCCTGGAATGAGTACATTCCTTGTCCCGGACATTCGGAAACCTCTCCACAAGATGGAAAGCATCTAACGTGCCACGACATGAAGCGGTGATCAGACTTCTTCTGCGTGCATCTGCGGCAAATGGCACAGCCGAATGGCGAAATGCCGCTGTCAAATGGCCATCGTATAACTGGACGATTGATTCAAATGAGTGCGATGAGGCTCATCGTCCCCGCTACGCCTCTCCCGCCACCGGAATATGTGCCCGGATGTTCGCTTCGGTCAGCTCGTAATCCGGCGGCCCGAGCACGAGCGGCGACTTCATCATCTCGTCCCACGTCACCTCTTTGCCGGTGTACGCGGATGTGCGTCCCATGATGGCCGTCAGCGTCGACTCCGCCACCGTCTGCGCTTCGTTCAACGGACTGCCGCCGCGGATCGAGGCGATGAGATCGATGTGCTCCTGCACGTAGGGGTCCTGCCCCTGGAACTTCTCCAGTTTCAGCGAGCTGATCCAGCCGCTGCAATCCGAAAGCCCCTTCTGCCCGATCACCCGTTCCGACACATTCCTCTTGCAGCCGGTGATCTGACGGCACTGGCTGGCGATATGGACTTCGTCAGGATAGGTAAAATCCGTGGCAAAGAAATCGTATTGGTTCCCGGTGACCCGCCGCTGCCGCCCGCCCATGGCCACCGCCCTTACCGGATGCTTCCCGATGACCCAGTTGGCCACGTCGAGGTTGTGCACGTGCTGTTCCACGACGTGGTCGCCCGACAGCCACGACCAGTTGTTCCAGTCGCGCAGCATCCATTCCATGTCCGACCAGCCCTTTTCACGTTGCTTGTACCAGGCCTGCGGGCCGTTCCAGTAAACCTGCCCCGCGACGATATTGCCGATCGCGCCGTCATGAATCCGCTTGATGGTTTCGATGTATGGCATTTGGTGGCGCCGCTGCGTCCCGGCCGCGATGGAGAGATCTTTTTCTTTTGCCTTCCGGCCGCTCTCCATGACGCTCCGCACACCGACCGGATCCACCGCGGCCGGCTTCTCCATGAAAACGTGCCTGCCCGCCTCGATACACGCGGCCAGGTGTTTCGGCCGGTAGTAGGGCGGCGTAGCCAGGATGACGTAATCGACGCCCGCATCGAGCAGCTTTTCATACGCATCGAGACCCACGAAACAATTCTTCTTCTCGATGGGTGCGATTTTCGACAGCGTCTCGTAGCACTGATCCATGTGATCCGCGAACACGTCCGCCAGGGCCACGATTCGGACCGCCTTGTCCGCGGCCATCGCGTTGCGCGCGGCCCCCGTTCCCCTCCCGCCACAACCCACCACGCCGACCCGGATCGGCTTGTCCGGCTCCGCCCCGGTGATCACGTACGGAAACGCGGTGGCCGCCAACGTGGTCACCGCCGCCGATTTGACAAACTCCCGCCTGGTTGGCCGCGTCACGTTGCTATTGGCCATGTCTGGTCTCCTTGAAATCGGATCGGTCTGAAATCAATATGAGAACGCGCACAATGTGCTCATCCTCGGACGGTATTCTATCCACAATCGAATCCCGCATGAAAAGGTTCAAGTCCTGGAAACCGCTACGCTGAACGAACCCGATGCGAATTGCGTTTTTTGCCGCATCCTTTGCGGGATTGCACGCAACCGCATAGACCCAAAACACTTGAGAGCTCAGGATTCCCTGATAAACCGCTTGCCGCGCCCACCGAACGACCTCATTCCTTTTATGCATCAGATTGGTACACCATTTGCGATACCAATCATGCACGCGAGCTATAAGCGATGGTCGGTCCAGTTATCACGGGTAGTCTGCTTGCCAGCGTTAATCATGATGAGAATGAAGCGGGTGCTTGCTTTTCTGGTCCTTGTGGTTGCCACGGGATGTCAGCCGCACGGACAGTACCACGGCGCGGTCATGACCCCGCCGGAAGAGGACGGATGGAAGTCGTCTGCGACCCGGGCGGAAAAGGGGTCAGGTTCATTTTGCCGGAACGGCCCGAAGGGTGCTTCGCACAAAATGAACCTGACCCCTTTTCCGCCTTACGTGGTCACCGACTACGGTGCCGCCGGTGACGGCCGGACGAAGGACACGGCTGCGATTCAAGGGGCAATCGACGCCGCCGGCCGGCAGAATGGTGCGTGCGTTTATTTTCCGCGCGGCACCTATTTGACCGGCACCTTGTTTCTGCGAAGCGGCGTGACAATTCGACTGGGCAGCGGTGCTATTGTCCTGGGAAGCACCAACCTGGCTGATTACCCTCGCGTCGTCCCCGCCTTTCGATCCTACACCGACAACTACGCCACGCAGAGCTTGTTTTACGCCGAAACCATCGAAAATGCGGCGATCATCGGTGAAGGTACGATCGACGGTGCGGGAGCCGCCTTTACCAGTCGGTCGTATCGCGATCGCCCCTTCGTCATCCGCTTCATCACCTGCCGGAACATCCGCGTTGAAGGGATCACGCTGCGCAATGCGGCCATGTGGATGCAGCATTATCTGGCGTGTGAGCAGGTTACACTCCGCGGTTTGACAGTGGACAACCGCTGTAACCACGAGAACGACGGCATGGATATTGATTCCTGCCGAAGCGTCCGTGTTTTCGACTGCGACATCCGGTCCAACGACGATGCGCTGGTGTTCAAAAGCAGCAGCAAGAAAGCCTGCGAGGACGCCACGGTAACCAACTGCATCCTGAGCAGCCGATGCAACGCGATCAAGATGGGCACCGAGTCCAGCGGCGGTTTCCGGCGGATCAGTATCAAGAACTGCAACGTGCGCGACACTCGTCTGGCCGGGATTGCCCTCGAAATCGTTGACGGCGGCACGCTCGACGGGATTTCGCTGTCGGATGTTGAGATGCAGAATGTCGGCACACCGATCTTCCTGCGGCTGGGGAATCGCGCCCGTCCGCCGACCCAGGATGACGACAAGCCGGATATCGGTACCTTCCGCAACGTGACCATCACACGTATTAAGGCGGTTGGCGCGGGAATAACCGGCAGCTCGATCACCGGCCTGCCGGATCATCCCATCGAGAACGTGAGGTTGACAGATATTGATCTGACTTATGCGGGCGGCGGCTCACGGGAAGATGCCTCGCGAACGCTGCCCGAACTGCCTGACCGGTATCCGGAATCCACGATGTTCGGGCGCCTGCCGGCGCACGGGCTGTATTGTCGCCACGTGAGCGGTCTGACGCTCGACCGCTGGCGCGTACGGTTGGCCTCACCGGACCAGCGGCCTCCGCTGGTCTGCGAAGACGTGCGCGAGCGAGCCCCCGCGTCCGGCCCATCAAAATAGGAACATGCGTCAGTAATCCGAGAGCACTCGCGGCGGAATGGCCACACGCAACGCATTGGCAATCACCACGACATCGATGACCTCCTGTGTGATCGCTCCGGCCACCGGAGGCAGGTAACCCGCCGCGGCGAGCAGCATGCCGATCAAGCTCATCGCCATCCCGCCGATCGCACTCTGCAATGCGATGGACCGCATCCGTCGGCCGATGTGCATCAGTTCATCCACCCGTTGAAGCGAGCTTTCCAGGATGACCGCTCCCGCCGCTTCCGTAGTAATGTCGCTGTTCTGGCCGAAGGCGATGCCCACCGTGGCGGCCGTGAGGGCGGGGGCGTCATTGATCCCGTCGCCCAGGAAGACGGTATTGTTTCGCCCGGTCTCCGCGCGCACCAGCTCCAGCTTCTGTTCTGGACTCTGGCCGGCGTGGACTTCTTTGATTCCGACTCTCTCAGCCAGGTAGCGCACCTCGGACTCCCGATCACCGGAGACCAGCAGCACGCGGTCGAAGCTGTGACGTCCCTTGAGATGACGGATGAATGGTTTTCCCTCCGCTCGCGGTTCGTCGCGGAAGCAGCAGGTTCCAGCGTAAGAATCATCAATAACAACGATGCATTCCATTCCTCCCGCCAGCGGCGGCATCGCGTCCGCCAGTTCAGGCCGCTCGGCAGCGAGCTTCTTGCGGCTGGTGACCTGGACCAGCCGCCCGTTGACGACGCCGCGCAACCCTTCACCGGGGCGCTCGCTGACCTCTCCGGCCTCCGCCAGAGACAGGCTGGCTTTGCGGGCGGAATCGAGTACTGCGGACGCGAGGGGATGACGGGAATATCGCTCGAGGCTGGCGACCAAAGTTAGAACATCTTCTATCGTGAAACCGGGCGCCGGGATCACTTCAGTCAGATGAGGCTGGCCGTAGGTGAGTGTGCCGGTTTTGTCGAACAGGGCCGTGCGACACGTTCCGATCTTCTCCAGCACGGCGGGATCTTTGATGATGATGCCGCGCCGCGCGGCCAGCGAGATCGAGCCGATGATCGCCACCGGGATGGCGATCAGCAGCGGGCACGGCGTCGCGACCACCAGCACGCCGAGGAAGCGCAGCGGTTGCCCGCTTACCGCCCAGGTCAGGAGCGCGATCCCGACCGCGAGCGGGGTGTAGATCGCGCCGAGTTGATCGCCCAGCCGCCGCAGCCGCGGGCGGCGCTGCTCCGATTCCCGCATCACCCGCATGATCTTGGCATATCGCGAATCAATGGCCCGTTTCTCCGCCCGAATAGTCAGAGCCGCCTCTCCATTGATGGCGCCGGACAGCACACCCGCGCCGGGAACCTTGGACATGACGTAGGGTTCGCCCGTCAGATACGATTCGTCCATCGAACCGTGCCCTTCGACGACGACGCCATCGACGGGACAAATCTCGTGAGGGAAGATCACCAGCAGATCGCCGACCGCCACCTCGTCGAGCGGCAGGTCGGTAACCGCCCCCCCCTGTTTGCGGTGGGCATTGGAAGGCATTCGCCGGGCGAGCGCGTGCAGAACGGACGAAGCGCTGCGCACCGAGAAAGATTCGAGCGCTTGTCCGCCGGAAAGCATGAGCACCACCAGCGTGCCCGCCAGGTATTCACCCAGCAGTACGGACGTCACGATGGAAATGCCGGCCAGGAGATCGGAGCTGAACTCGCGACGCGCCAGTCGATGCAACAGGCCGAGGACGAGCGTGGTGCCGCCGAACGCCAATGTGGCGAGCAATGGAAGCTCATACCAGGGAATACCCAACACAGCCGCAGATGTCCGAAAGCCGAAGCGGAGGACGATATGCAGCGCGATCGCGGCAAGACTGAAGGAAGCAATGAGAGTTTCGATCGAGTAGTACGGCCTGGCAGCGGACTTGGAATGGGCCGATGGACCTGTCCGCACTTCACTCGCCGCGGAGGTTTGGGCCGTCGACGACCCTTCAGGAGTTCGGGTCAGCGGCCTGGTCAGCGCAGTGACGACGCAACCCACACCCCCTCGCAACATGAGAACCAGGCCTTTCATCATGCCAGCGGACGCCATCACTGCATGATAATGGGGATTTACCCAACGGGAAAAGCTGGCATTCCCTTGTCTTCAGTTACCACCAGCGTATCGCATCCAAAATGGGCGCGCTCCACGCCCGACTCCGGCCGATCGAGATACCATTGACCATCCGCCCAGAAGCGGTACCGAAAAACGCCGGGATCAAGCCTCACCCTGCATACCCACTCCCCCGCGGGGGTTCGCGTCATGAGCAGCGCGATATCCCGCCATTCATTGAGATCGCCCACCAGAAGCACCCGCTGTGCCCGAGGGCGGAAGAAGCGGAACTCGAACTCGCCGTTTTCCTGTCGAACCACCATGACCGTAACCCGTAAGCCAACGAAAGGAATCCGCCATCACTGCGCAATCGAAGCATACTCTGACCCGGGTTCGAGCAGGTAATCTCCATCGCTGAGCGGGCTTACCAGAACGGGCTTACCCGGTTCAAGCCGCTCTGCTACGCTGAACGCCCACGCCAGGTTAGCATACTGACCGATCCGCCACAGGTTCCAGCGGTATGCGCTCGCCATCGCCAGCATCACCACCAGCAGTGTCATAACCACGGAGCGAACCACAAGCTTGAGCTTTGAAGCCGGTCGTACGTGCCCAGCCGCACGGGACGTGGTGTGCGGCTTTCCGTTGCTTTTGTGTCTTACCACCCGATCCGGCAATCTGTGTACGCCAAGTGTGCTCATGACCATTCTCCTGATCCATGATAGAGACGGAGATACCCCTACGAGTATCCTGCATGCCTGGTGCCGGGAGACCTCTCAACGTTTTCGGTCCAGTTTGCCCCATGAAACTCGATATTGGGTGGATGCCTGTCGTCAACTGGCCCAGCGCGTGTGCGAAATCACCCCGCGCAAACGCCGCAAGTTTGGTTTTTACGCCTATTTTGGCGGTTAGCGGGCACGGCACTGCTTCAGAACGGCTGCTGCCGACACGATCTCGGCATCTTTGAGAGATTCGGCCCCCATTTTCGAAAAACTTCCGTCGCGGCACCTGAATTGCTAGTGGTTTATTGGGCGTCAACGTGTAGGCGTTCGACGCAGATCATCGAGGTCCGACGGCCGCAGCGCTCCAGAGATGTAGCATCTGCGGGTGGGGTTTTCCTGCGCTGTCGGTCGTCGGGAAAACAATGGTCGATCTGATGATCGGCCTGCCTCATACACGGGAGCTTTCAACAAAAGTCTCTAAGCCAGAGCGGATCAGCAATCTCTGTTGCAAATCCCCCCATCTCCGGCCCGACACAGAGGATCGTTGATCCGCGACTTAATCCGCATCGCCCTCGCCGTTCAAGACGGGAGGGCGATGCGGTTCTTTTTTCGAAAGTCCAAAGCCAAAAACCGAAAGCTGAGGTTTCGACTTTTTAGAGCAGGCCGTGCTTTTCGAGGCGGTAGCGGAAGGTGTCGCGTGACATGTTGAGCAGCTTGGCGGCCCGGGTCTGATTTCCGTCCGCCACCCCGAGTGCCTGCTTGAGCAGCTTGAGTTCAAGCTGCTCGAAGTCGATCCCGCCGGCCGGCAGATCGAGACCGGTCAGGTGTTCATGGCCGGACGGCCCATTCCGGCCCAGCATCAGATCATCGGAGGTAACTACTTCTCCCTTGCAGAGCAGGACGGCCCGCTCGATCACGTTCCGCAGCTCGCGGACGTTCCCGGGCCAGGTATAGTGTCGCAGCCTTTCGTAGGCGCCCTCCTCGATGCCGGTTATCGGTTTCTTGAACTCGCGGGAGAACCGGCTGGCGAAGTGCTGGGCCAGCAGGCACACGTCGTCGCCGCGTTCGCGCAATGCCGGCAGGTAGATCGGCACGACGTTCAGGCGATAGAGCAGGTCCTCACGAAACGCGCCGCTTTCGATCGCCTTGTCGATATTGCGGTTGGTCGCGGCGATGACCCGCACATCAACGTTGATCTCGCTCGTTCCACCCACCCGGCGGAACTTGCGGTTCTCCAGGAAGTGCAACAGCTTGGCCTGAAGCTTGGGCGGCATGTCTCCGACTTCATCGAGGAAAACCGTGCCTCCATCCGCCAGCTCGAACAGCCCCTTCTTCTGCGTCCTGGCGTCGGTGAAGGAACCTTTCTCGTGGCCGAACAGCTCGCTTTCCAGCAGGGTTTCGGAGATGGCGGTGCAGGTGATGTTCATGAACGGACGCGGGGCACGGCTGGAATTAAAATGAATGACGGCGGCGATCAGATCCTTGCCGGTCCCGGTCTCGCCCCGCAGGAACACGGTTGAAGTATTGCTCTTGGCCACACCGTTGATCAACTCGAAAAGCTGCAACATCCGCGGATGCTGGCCGATGATGCGGTCAAAGCCGTAGTCGTGCTCCAATTGCCGGCGCAGCTCGCGCACTTCACGCCGCAGCTTGGTCGTTTCCAGCGCCTTTTCCGCCGCCAGCAACATCTCCTCCATCTGGAACGGCTTGGCGATGTAATCGTACGCTCCGAGCTTGATGGCCTCGACCGCATTCTCGATTTTGCTGTAGGCGGTCATCATGATGACGACGACGTCCTGGTCCGTCTCGCGGAGTTTGCGCAGCACGTCCAGACCGGTCATATCCGGCAGCCGGTAGTCCAGCAGGATGAGATCGAAGAGATGCGACTCCAGCTCTTCCAGCGCGGCACTGCCGGTCTCGGCCTCCGTGATCTGGTAACCGCGCTCCTGGAGTTTCTGACGCAGCGACCAGCGGATCAGGCTCTCGTCCTCAATAATCAACACGCGGATGCTCATGGCACCGATTCCTGCGAGTTGTATTGCCAATTTTCGATTTCCGATTTGAAAACCAGCCTTCGCCTCGTTGTCTATCAATCGGAATTTGGAAATTGGCAATCGACAATCGGAAGATCGACGATCACCGTTGTCCCAACACCCATTTTGCTCTCCAAACTCATGGACCCGCCGTGGGCCTCCACAATTTTTCTACAGATGGGCAGACCCAGGCCGGTCCCCTTCGCCTTGGTGGTAAAAAATGGTTCCAGCGCCTGGGTACACGTGGCCTGATCCATCCCGTGGCCTTCATCGGCCATCACCAGGCGAACGCAACTGTCGCGGGACAGCAGCGAAATTTGGATACTCCCGCCTGGCTGACAGGCATGGGCCGCGTTGAAGAGCAAATTCATCACCAACTGCTCGATCTGCCCTGCGTCGGCCAGAACGCGCGGCAATCCCTCCTCCTCGTCCAGTGCCACATGGAGCCGGCGCAGCAGCGGGACGTCACGGTTGAGGTTCAAGACCGCCTGCACCACACCCGCCAGGTTGCACGGTTTGAGTTCCGGCGGCTTGGGCCGGGCGTATACCAGCAGGTCCTTGACGGCCGCATCCAGCCGATCGATCTGGCCCAGGATCTCCCGAATCACCTGCCGGTGCGGGTCGGCCGGGGCCATCCCGTCGCGAATCACCTGAATCGCGCCGCTGATGCCCGCCAGCGGGTTCTTGATCTCGTGGGCTAGCGAGGCCGCCAACTGGCCGATCTGGGCCAGATGCTCAGACTGCGTCAGACGCTCCTCGACCACCTGCCGCTCTTCATGCCGGATCTGCGTAGAGTAGCTCTCCTTGTAAGACTGGAGCATGATGGCCAGTTCCATCGTCAGGAGCTTGTGCAACGAGTTCAAATCCGCCTGGACATCCCGGCCCGGCGCCGAGTCCCGCAGGAGGACCAGACTGAGCTGCTGCCATACGACCTCCATGGCGGTCATCATGTAGTGCTGAGGCAAGTTGACCCGGACGTGCGAATGCCCGATGGCCAGTCGCTTCTGGTAGTAGGCGTCGTCGTACCGGCCGGAGAAGAGTTCTTCCAACCATCCTGCGAAGATTTGGCGTTGCCGGGCCATCTGCTCCTCTCCTCCGTTGAAGACCAACCGCGCACGCGGATCTTCAAACAGCCACCGGTAAAAAGCCTCGACCACCGCCCCCAGCGCAGGATAAATGACCTGCGTGAGTGAGCGGATTCGCTCGGCGTCAGATTCCAGAAAGCCGACGCGATACTTCATCTCATCGAAGAAAGAGTCTGCCATGACCGCATTATAAGTTGCTAGTGGCCAATATGATACGGTCCGTCGCAAGGTCGGGAGGTCCCTGCCGTCGGCAGGCGCGGCTCTGGCACGTCGCTCGCGGGTAGGTGTCGGCGGCGGCTTGCTTTCCGCCGAGCGTTTTGAAGTTCGGATGCGCCGATTCATATCCATTGGCTTGCGGACCTTCATGCCGTGTTCGCTCGAATGCTCGCTCGTGCATCCGCCGTACCAGAAGGGCTCACGCTTCAAGCCCCGCCGAAGCCCGCCTGCGGCGGGCATATTGCGGCATTTCCCGCAGTCCTGTGTCGTTTGGCCGAAGCTCTTGAATGACAGATGCCGACTGCGATCTCGAGACAGATCGCGCCGGCATCGCCTGCGGAGCCGGTTTGTGACAAACCGGTTCTGTTGAACAGTGCCACGCTCAACTTATCCGGCTGGGTCGTCGACGACCCGGGTCGTCGACGACCCTTCCTTGTATAACTCCTCCTCGATGATTTCCACGACCATCGGGAAGTACATGCTGAGTCCGCAATCCAGCGCGTCACGTCGTAAACATCGTCCGTCCGGATGCTGTTCACAGGTGGCGCAGATGATGGTGCGAAGGCGATCCAGATATGGATCGATCGAGTAGTCTCGGATACTGCTGACAATCTCGATTATTTCGTCCAGGCGCGCAAAGATCGGACAGCCCCCCAGATTGCAGGAGCCATCCGGTAGCGTGGCGTAGCAGTTCGCACACACCCGCTCGCGTAATTTCTTCTCGATGTTTTCTCGAAGTGTTGCCATGGCCGGCTACCCCGATGATTGACTCCCTCAGATGGGACGACCTTGACGGTCGTGGTCCACCATCAAAGCTCTATGCATCTTCTATACCAGCATTGAACGTACGTCAGATAACAGAGAAATGCTCCGGCAGGCCACATCACCCCAGCGAATTCTGATGTGCACATCCGCAATGGATGTTCACCATCTGCCCGATCGCACACCATAGTGGCATTTGACGC
Source organism: uncultured Planctomycetales bacterium (assembly GCA_964384465.1). Lineage (GTDB taxonomy): Bacteria > Planctomycetota > Phycisphaerae > UBA1845 > PWPN01 > CAYLLT01. Next base: position 31,643 of record CAYLLT010000012.1, read on the forward strand.
TGGTGTGGGTGTTGTGACACTATCCGCGACCGCGCCAATTTTCGGAACGCCAATTCAAACAGGTTTTTCCGCACTATCCCCGGCACACAACATGCAACGACGGTAAAGAGAAGAGTGGCTCTGCCGGAGTTGGTTTACAGATTCGAGCGGAAGCCAATTGGAGAGCCGACGTGGTCCGGTTCCATAATGCGTTTGTCCGCGGCACGGGAGTAACACAGGTCCCGGAGGCCGAAGTCAACGGCCTCGCCGCCTTCCTGCTCGAACAGCCGGTGGAAATTCTTCTGACGGCTCACGGTGCCCAGCGCGGCGGGGAGCCATTGCGCTATCCGGGTGTTGCGACGGCGCTGGCCCGGCGGAACATCCGTTCGCTGCTGGCCCTTAACAGTTCGTTGGACTGTGCCGCGGGAGCACTGAAGATGGCCCTGACGGGCTTGCCGCGAGACGCCGAATCCGCCCTTGACGATGCCGGGCTGGCTTTCAATCTGCGCTACAGCATCTTCGCCGCCGCGGATGCGACCCTCTCGATTCAGGACGGGCACCTGATCGTCACCGACGCCGATACACCGGGCCTTCCCATCCTAATCCCCAGAGTCGAACTTCGCGAAAGAGGGCGAGCGTACTTTTCGACGGATGCGCTCGCACGTCTGAGTTCATTGCCCATTGAGGGCATCTGCTTCTCGGATGGTTGCATTATTCCGCTTGCGCTCCAGCGCGAGGCCGGTGCGGTGATGGAGCCCGACACGGCACAATACCGCCTGCACAAGGGCGACTGGCGATCCACGCGCAAGCTCGATTTCGCCAAAGAGTTCTGCATTACATGCAGCAAGTGTTTCATTCATTGCCCGGAGAACGCCATCCTGCACGCCATGTTCGATAAGACCGCCAAGGACGGCACGGGTATTCTCGGCATCGACTACGACCGCTGCACGGCCTGCGGGATATGCGTTTCCGTTTGCCCGGCGGACCGCAGCGGATATCGCGCCTTGGTCATGATCGGCACGACCGCTGAGGCGACACGTGAGGTTCATCATGTCAGTTAAATTGAAAACCTGGATGCCGGTCGGCCGCCTTCCGCTGGGGTCCGCGGAAGCGGTCATGCCGACGGAATCACGCGATGGGAGAGGCGCGGTCTGTGCGATGACCGGCAACGATGCATCCGCATACGCCCTCAAGCAGGTCGATCCGCACGTCGCGGCCGCCTATCCCATCACGCCGCAAACCGAGCTGATGCACAAGTTCGCGGAATACGTGGCGAAAGGAAAAGTGCGGACGCTACTGGTGACGGTCGAGAGCGAGCACTCGGCGATGACCGCGACACTGGCGGCGTGCGCCGCCGGCGCCCGCGCGTTCACCGCCACCAGCTCCAATGGGCTGGCGTACATGATCGAACCGTACACGAATGCGGGCGCGCTGCGGCTGCCGGTGGTGCTGGTGCTGGTGAATCGCCACGTGGGCGGCCTGCTCAATATACACAACGATCACAGCGATGCCATGCTGTGCAGGAATGCCGCCTGGGTGCAGATCCACGCCGAGAACGCACAGGAAGCATACGACAGCACGATCCAGGCTTTCCGCATCGCCGAAGATGAGCGCGTGCGGCTGCCGGTGACGGTCTGCTTCGATGGATTCATCGTCAGCCACACCGTCGAGAAGCTGCTGACGTTGAGTGACGAGCAGGTGCAGAGTTTCGTCGGTGAATTCATTCCGCCGGTGGATCTGCTGGATACGGCGAATCCGCGCGGCGTGGGGCCGCTGGTCCTGCCGGACTGGACGCCCACGTTCTATGCCCAGATTTCCGAAGCGATGCGCTGGGCGCCGGGCGTTATCCAGGAGGTCGGAGAGGAATACGAGAAGCTCTCCGGCCGGCGTTACGGGATTCTGGAGACGTACCGGATGGAAGACGCGGAAGTCGCGATACTGGCGATGGGATCGGTCTGCGGGACGGTGCGAACCGTCGTCGATCTGTTACGCTCACAGGGTGTCCGCGCGGGGCTGATCAAGCTTCGCGTGTTCCGGCCGTTTCCCAACGAACCGCTGGCCAAGGTCTTATGTGCTCCCCAACTCAAGGCGCTGTGTGTCATCGACAAGACTGTCGAATTGGGAAGCGGCGGGGCTTTATTTGCCGAAACAGCGGCGGCCGTCGCACAACGTGCGCAACGCGACAGTGGGCGCATGCCCATCCTGACCAACGCGATCCTCGGCATCGGCGGGCGCGATGTCACGCTCGCCGACATCAACGGTATTTATGACCGTCTGCTGAAGCTCTCTCGCGGTGAGGCGGAGCCGGCCGACGACGCCGTGGGCTTCATGTGTATCGGCGAGGAAGGCGAGAAAATCCTGGACGTGAGCAAATCACCGCTCGGTCAGGAACGTGCACAGTCCAACAGAAACATTGTCATGCTCGCACGCGGCGGCCAGGGAGCCAAAACCGCGTCGTATCTCCTGGCCGAGCTGATGATCGACATCGGGAAATATGCGCAAGGGTTCCCGAGTTACGGTCCCGAGCGCACCGGCGCGCCCATCCGAGCGTTCGCCAAGATCAGCGATCACCCCATTCATGATCGCCAGCAGATTTATGCCCCCGACGTCATCGCCGTTTTCGATGAGACGCTCCTCGATCTGTTCAAACCCGATTTTCAAAACGTCTCCGCGGACGGGCTGATCGTGGTGAACACGAAAACCTCGCCGCAGCAGATTCGGGAGAAGATCGGGCTCCAGGGCCGACGTATCTTTACCATCGATGCGACCGGCATTGCCATGGATGAATTCAAAGCCAACCGGCCGAATACAGCCATGATGGCGGCGATGATCTCGCTCCTGAAATTGTGCGAGGTCGAAGCATTCAAGAGCGCGTTCAAAACCAAGATGAAGCGCTTGAGCGAAGCGGTGCTGCAAGGCAACCTGCGGGCCATCGATCGGGCGATTGGTGCGGTACAAAGCGAATGAGGATCACCAGCCCTGGTGAGTGAAACGTCATGGAAGAGAAAGACATTCGAGGCAAAGCGAACCGCCAGGTCAACAAGATCATCCCGCAGAAGCTGCTGGGGGCATGCCACGGTCTTGGCGCCGGGCACGCGGCCTGCGCCGGCTGCCCCGCGCCGAGCGTGATCCAGGCGGCACTCTATGCGGCTCGTGAGGGTTTGGGGGCGGAGCCGGTGGTCACCTTCGCGACTAGCTGTATGGAGGTGGTTACCACCTTATACCCGGCGAACGCCTGGCGCGTTCCTTACATGCACTCGGGCTTCCCGAATTCGGCGGCGGTGGCCAGCGGCATCGAAACCGCGCTGCGGGCCCGCCGGGCGCGGGGCGAGATCCCCGCCGGTCACGACATCAAGGTGATCGCCTTCGGCGGGGACGGCGGAACCTACGACATCGGCCTCCAGGCGTTGTCGGGGGCCATGGAACGCGGCCACGACATGACCTACATCTGCTACAACAACGAAGCCTATATGAACACCGGCGTGCAGCGGTCTTCGGCTACACCGTTCGGCGCGTTCACCAATACCGCCCAGGTGGGCGAGGCGCAGGCAGGCAAGACGGAATTCGCCAAGGACCTGACGCGGATCATGATCGCACACGATATTCCCTATGTGGCGCAGGCATCGGTGCACCGCTTTCAGGACATGCTGGCCAAGCTCCAGAAGGCGATTGCCGTCCGCGGCCCCACTTTCGTGAACGTTCTGTCGAGTTGCCCAGTCGGCTGGGGTACAGCCACCGACGACGTGCTGAACATTGCCGAGCTGTCGGTCGAATGTAATCTCTGGCCGCTGTACGAGTTTGAAAACGGCAAATACCGCGTCACCTTCCGGCCGGGCAAACCCAAGTCAATCACCGATTATTTCGCCGCCCAGAGCCGGATGCGGCACCTGGTCAAGCCGGAATACGCCGGCATCGTGCAAAAGATTCAGGAGTACATCGACCTGCGTTGGCAGGAGCTGAATGACCTGGAGAAGCTCGGCCAGAAGCAGGAGGTCGTAACGAGTAACTGATGCTACGATAGTAACATGAGTTTGGCACCAACTGATGAAGTCTGCCTCAATGAACTCAGCTCATCACCGGTAGCGCTGCGCGATCTTGAGCCGATGTTTTCGCCGCGCTCGATTGCCGTCGTCGGCGCATCGCGAACGCCGGGCACTGCCGGCCACGCCATTGTGCAAAACCTCATCCAAGGCGGCTACACCGGCATCATTTATCCTGTGAACCCCAAGGCCCGGAGCATCATGGGCATTCGCTGCGCCCCCGCCTTTACGGACATCGATGATCACGTGGACCTGGCGGTGATCGTCGTTCCGGCTCCGGCCGTTGAGGAGGTCGTGCAGGCGGCGGCCGATGCCGGGACGCGGCATTTCATTGTGATTTCCGCCGGATTCAAGGAGATCGGCGGCGATGGCATCGCGCGGGAGCAGCGTCTGCGATGCCTGGCCCGCGAGCGCGGGCTGTCCATCCTCGGCCCGAACTGCCTGGGGTTGATCAACACCGATGCGGCTGTGCGGATGAACAGCGCGTTCGGACGACAGATGCCGATGGCCGGACATCTCGGCCTCATCTCGCAGAGCGGTGCGCTCAGTGCCGCATTGCTCGATTACGCTCAGGGCCGCGGCATCGGCTTTTCGCGTTTCGTCAGCTTTGGCAACAAGGCGGACATCGACGAAATCGACCTGCTGAACGCGCTGGCGGCGGACGAGAACACCAAAGTCATCCTCATGTACATCGAGGAGCTGTCGAGCGGGCCGGCGTTTCTTCAGACGGCTTATGAAATCACCCACGGCAAACATCTCAAGCCGATCCTGGCGCTGAAGGCGGGCCGAACGGCCCAGGGCGCCGCCGCCGCCGCCTCGCACACCGGTTCCATGGCCGGCTCAGACGAAGTCTACGACGCGATCATGGCCCAGGCGGGCGTGATCCGGATCGAATCCGTGGAAGACATCTTTGATTACGCGGAAGTGTTCTCCGACGAGTCGCTGCCGGCCGGGCGAGCCACTGCGATCATCACCAACGCGGGCGGGCCCGGCATCATGGCCACCGATGCCTGCATCCGGTACGGGTTGAAGCTCGCACGATTCAACGAATACACGGTCAAGTCGCTTCAGTTCCAGATGCCAGCGACCGGCAGCATCAAGAATCCCGTCGATCTGATCGGTGATGCCCGGCACAACCGCTATCGCGCCGCCCTGGATGCCGTGACCGTGGATGAAAGTGTGGATCAGGTCATGGTGCTGGTGACGCCGCAATCGATGACCGACGTGGCGGAAATCGCCGAGGTGGTCGGTGAGACGCACGAGTTCTGCCCCAAGCCGATCGTCGCCTGCATGATGGGCCTGGTCGATGTGTCGCCCGGCGTGGCGGTGCTGAGGCGGTATGGCGTGCCCACGTTCGCTTTTCCGGAAAACGGGATGCGCGCGTTGGCGGCGAAATGCCGTTTTGCCGAGTGGATCCGCTCGCCCCGCAGTGAATATGGAACGTTTGAGGTGGATCGTGCAGCGGTGGCCGCGCTCCTGGAAAAAGAGACCGCCGCCGGCCGCCGGCAGATGGTTGAACTGCCCGCTCTCCAGTTGTTGCAAACGTATGGGTTCTCGACCGTGCCGGTCACGCTGGCCGCAGCGGCCGATGAAGCCGTCGCCGCGGCCGCGGCCATGGGCTATCCGGTGGTCATGAAGATCTGCGGGCCGAAGATTCTGCACAAAACGGAGTTGGGCGGCGTACATCTCAACCTGCGCGATGAAGCGGAAGTCCGCAGCGCATACCCCGCGATGATCGAGACCGTCCGTCAAAAGCTCGGGCCAGAGGCCGAGATTTGGGGCGTACTCATTCAGAAGATGCTGCCGCCCGGCCTGGAAGTCATCCTGGGCATGACCCGTGACGAACGCTTCGGGCCGATGCTCATGTTCGGGCTCGGAGGCATTTACACAGAAGCGTTGCATGATGTGACGTTCCGGCTGGCGCCCATCCGCGTGAACTCCGCGCGGAAGATGGTGGAAAGCATCCGCTCGCACCGGCTGCTGGAAGCAATCCGGGGCCGGCCGGCTTGCGACAGCCCGGCGATCATTGACGCGCTCTGCCGGCTCTCACAACTGGTCACCGAGTGCCCCCAGATCAAAGAACTCGATGTGAACCCGCTCATCGTCTACCCGCAAGGCCAGGGCGCGATGATCGCCGACGCCCGCATCATCCTGACGGAGCCGCCGGCATGAACCCAAACTGGCAAGATCGATACCCAGAGAAAATGGTGACAGCGTCAGAAGCTGTCAAAAAGATCCGCCCGGGCGACCGCGTCTATCTCGCATCCGGGTGCGGCGAACCTTCCGTTTTGCTCGCGGCGGTGCTGACCGGCAGCGGATGCCTGACGGATATTGAACTGTTACATCTGTTGTCACTGGGTGCGGCCCCATACGCCAATGAGAGCTACGCCGCCACCATCCGTGCTAACGCGCTGCTATTGGGCAATGGCGTATCCCGCGCCGTCCGCGAGGCTCGTGCCGATTTTACGCCGATCCAACTTTCACAAGTGCCGGGGCTGATGCATGACCGCCGGATGGGCGTTGATGTCGCGCTGATCACCATCAGCCCGCCGGACGCTCACGGCTACTCCAGCCTCGGCGTTTCGGTGGATATCACCAAAGCCGCCGCTGAATCGGCCCGCCTGGTCATCGCCCAGGTGAACGCGCACATGCCGTGGACGCTCGGTGACGCATTCCTGCACGTCAGCCAAATACATTACCTCGTGGATGCCGACGAACCACTGCTCCAATGGAAGCCGGGGCAAAACCTCGACGAGACCGTTCAAGCGATCGCCGGCCACATCGCGCATCTCATCGGCGATGGAGCGACGCTACAGATGGGAATCGGACCGATTTCAGAAACCGTGCTGGCGGCGCTCGCCGACAAACACGATCTCGGGATTCACAGCTATTTCATCACCGACGGGGTGATGAAGCTCGCCCAGGCCGGCGTCATGACGGGAAAAAGGAAATCGTTGCATAAAGGCAAGATCGTCGGCAGTGCCGTCATCGGCACGGATGCTCTCTTCAACTTTGTCGATCGCAATCATCAGGTGGAAATGCATCCGGCGGACTACACCGGCGACCCGGCCGTTATCAGCGGACATCAGAACATGATCAGCATCAGTGAGGCGCACGAGGTGGACCTCACGGGCCTGGCCGCGTTCGACCCGCTGGCTGAAGGCGGTGGGTGCGACGCCTTGGGGGCGGAAGAGTTTATCCGCGGGGCCGCCCGAGCGGAGGGCGGCAAAGTCATCATCGCGCTGCCCAGCACGCTCATTACAGACGAGGGTATCCGCTCGCGGATTGTGCCGGGGCTCACACCCGGTGTGTCGATTCTGGCCGGCAGAACCGACGCGCAATACGTCGTCACCGAATACGGCACAGCCTACCTGAATGGCAAATCCATCCGCGAACGCGCGATGTCGCTCGTCCGCATCGCGCATCCTGACTTTCGATCCGAACTGCTGCATGCCGCCAAGCGCCGCCGTTACGTCTATCCCAATCAGATCATGCCGCCGCTGTTCCGGCCGTATCCCAAGAACTGCGAGGCCACACTCAAGCTCAAGGACGGCAGCGACATCTTCATCCGGCCGATCCGCCCCGATGATGAGCCGCTCATGAAGGAGATGTTCTATTCCTTCAGCGAGCAGACCGTGTATCTGCGCTACCACGGGATACTGAAATCGATGCCGCACAACCGGCTCCAGGTGTTCTGCAACATCGATTACGAAACGGAAATGACGTTGGTCGCCACCATCGGTACGGCGGGCAGCGAGGAAGTGGTCGCGGTGGGCTGTTACATGGCCGATCCCGCCAGGCACGGCGCTGAGCTGGCGTTCGCCGTTCGTGACGACTGGCAGCGCAAGGGCCTGGGCACTGCGCTGTTCACGCGGCTCGTCGATATCGCCCGGGCCGCGGGGGTCCGCCATTTCCAGGCGGATGTCCTCATCGCCAACAGCGGCATGCTCAAAATCTTTCACCGCTGTGGTCTGAACATCAAAACCACGATGAATAACGGCGTGGTGCACGTCGACATGACCTTGCCGATTGAATGCGCTATGACGGCATCGGCGCCGCAGTCCACGCCGGTGCCGGCCTTGAATCCGGCGTAGCGGCCGGGGGTCGAGCCTGTAGGGTGGGTCTTGACCCACCTTCGACAAATCACCCATTGCTGGTGGGTCAAGACCCACCCTACGAGACTTCGCTCTCTTCGGCGGCGATGGAGGTGCACCAATGGCTGAACCAACGAGCGCCATGCTCCCACGGTTCTTGGACAAGCAAGCCTTCGATCTTCTGCGTGCCCGGCTGCGTTTGTCGCGGCGCGAGGGCCAGATCGTCCAGTGTATTTTCTCCGATGCCAAGGAATCAACCATCGCCCGCCGCCTGAAGATGTCCCCCCACACGTTGCGGACGCACGTCGAACGCCTCTATCGCAAATTGCGCGTCACCAACCGGATGGAGCTGGTGATCCGCCTGTACGAATCCTTCCTGTCGCTGATCTGCGAGTCGGGCAGCTCGCTTCCGCCCGTTTGTAGCCAGCACGCGGCCGGGCGCTGTCCCCTTCGTCGCTGACAGCTCAAGAACCGACTTTCGGGCGAATGCTGTCGTCTTATACTGGCCTGAGTTGAGGCGCATGTGCTGCGCGCCTTTCAGCAAATCGAATGGCGTCCTGTTTTCTTGCCCTGCCAAGGCGCCGCCACCGGTGCTGGTAGGAATCGAAGTAACGACCGATGACCATTTGGCACCTCGAAAGAAGAACGAACATGTTCGGTATACTGAAGAGCGCAAGGGAACTAGAAAACGAACCTGTCCCGTTTTTGGTTTCGGCGGGGTCGCCGGGCACGGGAGAACGGCATTGTGCCGGCGGGAGAGAGAGCGGCCTCCGCTAGACACATCGAAGGGAGAGAGAATCATGGTTGCTGTTTATTTGCGTGTATGGACATGTGTGATGGCGGTCGGCCTGCTGACGGCGGCAACCAGCCCCGCCGAGGGGGCGCGGGTCAACTTCAGCGGGGTGGACCTCGAGAGCGTCTCGGACGTAAACGGACAGAACTTCAGCTACACCGTCGGCACGGGACCCGAGACCGGCACCGTCAACGTCCGCCTGCTCTCCGGCACGATCAATCAACTCACCACGGGACAGGGGCCCGATCCCACCGGACTGTACGTAATAGAGCACTACCTCCATCTGACGCCCCCCGCGACATTCCGATTCACCTTCGGCGGCGCGTCGCGAGCGTTCCGCATCGACGAAAACGAAACACTGACGGCCGCCGAAACCAACGCCTTCACCCTTCCCTCCGGTGCGTGGACCCTGGTGAGCATGGCGGACGCCACGAAATCCGAGTCCGGGTCGACCATTTCCTTCACCGGCACGAACTACGTCAGCCCCTTTGGCTACTATTCCATCAGCGGTACGGGTTTCTCTTTCGATTTCACGATCACCAACATTTCGTATTTCATCGGTCTCTACGGCAGCGGCATTTCGATCGACGTTCTTCCGGAGCCCGCCACGCTGTCGTTGCTGGCCTTGGGCGGAGTGGCGTTGCTAAGGCAAAAGCGTCGGTAGCCGACGCGTAGCGTCCTGATGGTGGCTCCTCTGGGCGTGGGAATCATCCGAAGGAGGAGAGCGTAGGGATTACCCTTTATCCTTTATCTCTTCGCCGCGAAGCGGCGTGATTTTGAAAACTGGCTCAGCGCATGGCTCAACCTGGCAATGAGCCGCCGATTCTGTTGGGCGGGGAAAGGTGTCAGGAACATTTTTCGGCGGCACATAATTCTTCCTAAGACCTTTTCTGGGCCCGACAACCGAAAGCGGCAAGTCCTCCGTCGGGCGCAGACGGTTCAGGTACTCCAGTTCAGGAATGCCGACGTTGCGGGCGAAGTCCCGGCGCGTTTCCGGGTTCAGCAGTTGGTCGCGAGCGCAGCGGAGGTTAAGGGCTGCAGTCCGGCAGGTTCAGTGGGTCAAAGAGGATCGTTGGGCCCGTAACGCATGCTTTGAAGGCATCTACGTCGAGCTGATCCACGTCAGTGTCGCCATCGCGGTTGAAGCATTCGCAACCCGGGAGAACACTGGCATCATTGATGCACGCCTGGAGCACTCCGAAATCCTCCTGATCCACGTCGTCGTCGCCGTCCACATCCGCGAACGGATAGGGGCAGCAGATCACACTGTCGCAGGTCGTGCCGACTCCATGCCAGACGCTCGCGCCCGTGCAAAACCCCTCCTGGTGCTGATCATCGCAGTCGAGTCCGGTGCAGCAGGCCCCCGGACCGGGCGGCGGGACCGCGATGTCGAACAACAACCTGCCGCCATCGTCGGCACTCAGGGTGTCCCAATGGATCAGCACGCCGGGGGTGCCGGCGGTGTACTTCCACGCGCTGCCGTTGGCGGAAGGAAAATTCTGCGACGCGATCCAGATGTCGCCGGTCGCCGCGTCGAGACTGCCGTTCTGCTGGCCGCGGATACCCGTGGAGCCTGGGATGAGCGTGGCGGTGCTTGTTGTCAGAGAGTAGTCCACCATGGCCGGTGACGGCGCGGCCGATCCGGTCTTCCGCTGGAGGTTGACCAGCGAGTTGCTGACCGGCCGGTAGATGGCTGACTGCCATTGGCCCAGCGTCGTGCCGGCCGCGGCATTCAGCGTGGCACTGGTCACGACCAGCGCTCGAGGAAAACGGGACAAGTTCGATTGTTCCATTCTTCCTATCGCTGATCTGCGAGTCGGGCAGCCCGCTTCCGCCCGTTTGCAGCCAGCACACGGCCGGACGCTGTCCCCTTCGTCGCTGACGGCTCAAGAACCGACTTTCGGGCGGCGGGGAATTTGTTTATACAGACCATGGGAAGATGGAGGCGGAAAAGTGAATCCTGCCCCATTCGCATCTTCTCGCTCATTATGGCTTGCTGTACCGGGAGAGAGTGTGCCGCTGTAGCGCGGTCGCACAGGAGGAATTCTCAGGAGGCAACGCTCCGCTTCGTTAAGCCAACCAGTGGACTGGTCACGGACTCGCTCCTGAGTCATGCGGATAGACATAGTCAGACCAGCGTTGGACGACGCGCTGGCGGCTAAGTCAACACGATTGGAGGGTTCTCGATGAAAACGCAACGTGTTCTGCTCGCCGGGTTATTGTTAGGAGTTTGTACGCAGCTCGCTTCCGCGAACGTCCTCTACGAGGATGTTTTCTACTGGGTTCCGAATGGCCAAGGCGCCCTGACGGTGGATGTATCTGTCAACCCGCCGCAGCCGCCGCAGAATGCCTGGGTCAAGATCCAGGAAACGGTGTATGACGACCCGCAGGGAAAACAGGTGCTTCAGGGTGCCCTGCAAGCGAACGCCATTCACGGCTCGGCGATTCCCGCGGGTGCGATCAATCTTTACGTGTACAGCATCACGAATCTCACGTACGGCAACGGACCGGTCCTAGGCGGTGGCAACGGAGTCTCTGGCCACAACATTGTGAACCAGTTCAACGTCGCCACACTGGGCATCTGGGGACCTAACGCGGCGGCCAGTTGGTGGGACACGCCCGCCGGCAATACGCCGTTCCCCGCCAACTGGGAGTGGGACATCGACGCGGACATGGACACCTTGGACGGCGATGGAAGCGGCGTCCTGCAGGGACTGAGCTACGACGGCATGATGGTTGCTGTGCCCAAGGGCACACCCCACGGCCTTTTGCCCTCCTGGGTGCATACCTGGTCGGGCGGCGGCGCACTCGAACAGCCGAACGCGGTCCAGATTGACATCGTGAACGGCTATGTGTCCGGGCCGGTACCCGAACCGGTCACGCTTTCGCTGCTGGCGCTGGGCGCGCTGCTGTTGCTGCGCCGCAGGGCGCGATAGCCGGGCGGGAAAAGGTATCAAGCGGGAAAAGGTGTCAGGATCATTTTTCGGCGGCACATAATTCTTCCTGACACCTTTTCTTCGCGACATCTCTAAATGGTCCAAAGGAGGCAGGAAAATGCGCGGTTTATCCAAACGTCCAAAACGAACTGCGGGCCCTTTTCTTGTTCGGCTCAGCTTTATTCTGCCATGCGTTCTGGCGGCTATGGGGCTCGGGGGCGTGGGCGTGGCATCGGCTGACCCGATCGAGCCGGGTTACGACCTATTCTTCACGGAACCCTCCACGACCCATGTCACCATGGATTTCGGCGGCGGTCCTCAGAACATTCCCCTCATGGGCTACCGCCCCCCCGTCATAGCCCTGTTTACAGCGCCGCTCAACAACCCGGCCTACAACGACACCGACACCATCGTCCAGCGGCACGCCGGCATCGACCCATTGCCCGTCGGCGGCTCCGGCATCATCCCCATCGAGCTGGTCGCCCTCTCCCTGGTCTCCGTCAACCCCGTCCTCATCGGCCCTGACTTCTACGACCTTTCGGTCCTCGGCGGCGCTCTGCTCACCCCGAGCACCCCCTCCCTGTGGGGTTCCATGACCGTCAACCACGAGGTCCCCAATGGCGGCACCTTCACCGCCTCGCTCCCCGTTCACGCAACTATCACCTTCACCCAAGTCGGCAACCCCCTCAACACATTCCCCGTGCCCTTTCTGGACACCTTCACCAGCAGCGGGATCTGGTCCCACACCCCCCGCTTCGATGACGTGCACATTGACCCCCCGTTCCCGGCCGGCAATTTCTACCCCGGCGTCGACCCGCACACCAGCCAGAAGGTGCTCACCGTCGAGGAGTCCCTGCTGGCCGCCCACGGCGTCCTCCCCGCGCAGACGCCCGAGCCCGGCTCCCTGACTCTGATCGCCGGAGCCCTGCTACTGTTCGCCAGGCGCCCGCGCGGAAAAGGGGTAAACTAGGTAAACTAGGAGGTAAACTAGGGACAGTCACCTATTTAATTGCCCTCGACTTCGCGTGCCCGGCCTTCCATTTTTCGGCGGCACATAATTCTTCCTGACACCTTTTCTTCGTTCTTTTCTTCGTTTGATCTGCGAGCCGGGCAGCCCGTTTCCGCCCGTTTTAGCCAGCACGCGGCCGGGCGCTGTCCCTTTCGGAGCTGACAGCTCAAGAACCGACTTGCGGGCGAATGCTGTCGCCTCATACTGATATTATTTGAGGCAGGAGTAGTGCGCGCTTATCCGCAAGACAAGTCGCATCCCGTTTTTTTGTCCCGCCAACGCGCCGTCAGTGGTGATGGAAGGAATCGAAGTGTCTTGAGCCTTCCGTTTTCAAACCTCGCTTCTCCAATTCAGGCCGAACCAGGACAACCGGATGCCGGTCCCACAAGATGGATTCAACACAGGAGAACAGGACATGGCGAATGAACAGGTAACCAGGCGTCAGCTCATGCAGGACGGGGCGGCGGTGGCTGCGGGAGCGGTGATCGGCCTGCGGGTCGGGGAGACGTCGGGGGCGGCTGCGTCCACCCGGCCGGCAACCAAGCTGCCGGAGGCAGCGGCCCGCAAGATCCTCAACTACAACGAGAACATGGAATACCGCCGGCTCGGCAAGACGGGCCTGATGATCTCGGCCATCAGTCTCGGAGGGCATTGGAAGAAATTGCCATACCCGCCGGGCAGCGATGATTTCAAAAAGAACCGCCATGATGTGATCAGCGCCTGCATCGACAGCGGCATCAACCTGGTGGACGCATGCACGGGCTCGGAGGTGGAGGCCTATGGCGAAGCACTCAAGGGGCGGCGCGACAAGATGTACCTCAGCTACTCCTGGTATGAGCACGAGATGCGGTTCGATGAGTGGCAGAACACGGAGAAGCTCATGAGGGGCTTCGAGGAGGGCCTGCGGGCGGCCGGCACCGACCATGTGGACATCTGGCGGATCACCTGCTTCGAACCGGGCGGCAAACACACGCCCGCCCACGAGGAGGTCATCATCAAGACCCTCGAGCAGGCGAAGAAGGCCGGCAAGGCCCGGTTCGTCGGGTTCTCCTCCCACGATCGCGATTGGCTGAAGAAGATGGTCGAGACATACCCCCAGGTGGATATGATCCTCACGCCATACACGGCCGGGTCGAAGCAGAAACCAGAGGGCAGCCTGTTCGACGCCCTTAAGAAGCACAACGTGGGCATGCTGGGAATCAAGCCTTTCGCCAGCGGTTCGGTGTTCCGGTCGCGCGGAGCGATCAACCCGGCGACGCAGAAGATCGATGATGAGCGGGCCTGCTTGACCCTGCGCTACGTTCTCTGCAACGACGCGCTGACCGCGGCCATCCCTGGAATGATCAGCATCGAGCAGGTGAAGAACGCGGCGAAGGCCGTTGCGGATCGCCGCCAGTTCGACCGGGCCGAGGCGCTGCACTTCGAGCGGGCCGTCGAGGAGATGTGGGCCAACCTGCCGGAGGAGTATCAGTGGCTCAAGGGATGGGAGTGGGTCTGACGCGATGAACAGCATTGCACGTCGCAGCGCCGGCCTAACAATGGCCGTAGTGGTAAGCTGCCTGGTTCTCGCCGGCCTCCTCGTCTTCGGGTGCTATTCAGCAACGCATCGCAAGCTCGCCCCCATGTGGCCGATGTTGCAGGACGCCGGCGGCCAGAAGGACAACAGCGTTTGCCTGGTCTGCCATATGGACATGGAGGCCGAGGAGATTGTCGTCGTCCATCTCAAGGCGGGCATTGTCTGTGCGGCCTGCCACGGGCCCTCGGAGGTCCATCGCTCGGATGAGCTGAATATCATGAAGCCGGAGGTCGTGTTCGGCCGCTCCGAGATTGACCCGTTCTGCAGGGCCTGCCATCGCACGCATACGAGCAGCGAACAGTACACTCGGTTTGTGAAAGAGTGGACCGGCCGGCGCCGCCTCAACGGTCGCATGGTGACGTCGGGGTCCACCTGCATGGATTGTCACGGAAATCACGCCATTCTTCCGCCGGAGCAGCAGACCGCCGCTAAGTGACGGCGGACTCCAGCGGGTGCGAGCCGGGCAACCCGCTATCGCCCGTTTGCAGCCGGCACGCGTCCGGGCGCTGTCCCCTTCGTCGCTGACAGCTCAAGAACCGACTTGCAAGCGAATGGCGTTGTCTCATACTGACACGAGTTGAGGCGCATGTGCCGCGCGCCTTCCAGCAAATCGAATGGCGTCCCGTTTTCTTGCCCCGCCAAGGCGCCGCCACCGGGCTGGAAGGGATCGAAGTAACGACCGACGACCGTTTGTGCACTTCTAAAGGAGGGCGAAAATGTCCGGGATACTGAAGAGCGCAGGGGAACCAGAAAACGAACCTGTCCCGTTTTTCAGCTCAGGATGAATTTACGGCCTGCTTCCGTGGTCGGCCTCAGGGGCGCAGGGTGATGTTCAGGCCCTGACGCCGTCGTGCCACTGCTGTCAGGGCGCGGAAAAGGCGGGGAAAGGTGGGAGGGGAATGGGGCGGGGAAAGGTGTCAGGATCATTTCGGCGGCACATAATTCTTCCTGACACCTTTTCTTTTCCCTTTTCTTTTCCGGTCTTGTTCTGCGTCGAAGGCTACTGGCGAAAGGGGTGGAGAAAACGGGCGGGGAAAGGTATCAGGATCATTTTTCGGCGGCTGGAGCGCTTCCCACGTCACTGGACGAGAACTCTTGAACCAGCACGAAGCGCAAGCGAGTGCCTTTGGCGACAAACACTCGCTTGCGCTTCGTGCTGGTATCGTCCACTGAACTGGGAACCGCATTAATTATTTCTGACACCTTTTCTTCGTTCGGGTTTGATCGGTTGGATCTCAGCCGCCGGTCTATCGAGTACCAGCGAAATGATCGTCTCCGGCTCGTCCTTCCGATCGACCGGCAGGCGGATCTCAACACCAGTCGTTGTCTGCCGCATCGTAGCGGTTCCGCCCGTCAGGGCGCTGCACGAGACCACGCTCGACCCACTCGCCGGAAGCTCGATTATTTCGCCGGGCCAGTTGAACACGTGGAGGTAAACCGTGTTGCCCTGGTACGTGCTCACGCCCCAGGGCCAGCCCACGAACGGGCCGCCGCGCGTGCCATAGATCGTCTGGCCGTATCGGGTCAGCCATTCACCCACTTGCCGGAGCCGCTCCGCCTGCGTCGGCTCGATCTCGCCGGTCGGCGTCGGTCCGACGTTGAAGAGCAGGTTCCCGTCACGGCCGGCGCATTGGGCCAGCGTCTGGAGGATCTCCGCGCGCGATTTGATCTTGTCATGCGGGTCGTACGACCACTGCTTGCCGATGGTGATGCAGCTCTCCCAGGGCCGAGCGGTCTGGAACTTTCCGATTTCCTGTTCCGGCGTGTTGTAGTCTCCGGGCAGGCCGGCCCGGTCGTTGATGAGCACCCCGGGCTGGAGCCGGCGGATCATCGCGAAGAGGTTTTCGCTGTCCCAATCAGCGGCCGTACAGTACAGCCCGTCGAACCAGATGATGTCCACTCTCCCGTAACCGGTGCACAACTCGCGAAGCTGGCCGTGCATGTACTTGACGTAGCGGGCGTGGTCCTTGGTGCGGTAATCGGGGTGGTGCCAGTCCGGCGGCGAGTAGTAGAAGCCCAGTTTGAGCCCGGCTTCATGACAGGCGGCAGCCAGTTCGGCGGTGACGTCGCGTTTGAAGGGCGTATGGGTGATCTTGTAGTCCGTGAGCCGGCTGTCGAACATGCAGAAGCCGTCGTGGTGCTTGGTGGTGAAGACGAGGTACTTCATCCCTGCGGAACGGGCGATCGCCACCCACTGGCGCGCGTCAAATGAGGTGGGATTAAACTGCTTGTAGAGGTTGTCGTAGACGTCGACAGGGATCGTCCCTGAAGGCTCGCTTTTCATGCCCGGGCGAGGGCCCGCGCGCGACCAACTGATCTCCGTACCCTTCAGACTGACCGGGCCCCAATGGACAAACATCCCAAAGCGGGCGTCTCGGAACCACTGCAGGTCGGATGCGGTGGCCTTCAGGTGGCGTTGTGTGTCGTCCTCACGCGCAGGACGGACGCAACCCGGTAACCATGGCAATACAACCGCGAGAAGCGTCAGGCTGGGAGAATGAAAACGGTCCCATTGTTTCATGATTTCCTTCCCTTCTTCCACGGTCGGCCTCGGGGGCGGAGCGTGGACTGGAGTCCGAGTTGTGTGGCCGTCCGCTGGGTCCAGGCGGGCGAGCCGAAGGGACGGCTGCGGGCGACGCTGGCGTGCAGGGCTTCCAGCTCCGCCGCCGTTTCAGCCGCGTTGACCCGCTCGACGGTCCAGTCGTTTCAAGGCCTCTTCCAAATCCAGCACGGCCTGATCCAGCAGCATGAGCGCGTAATTCTTGTTGTGCATGCCGTTGGCGGTCATGACCAGGCGAATGTTCCGCTTGGCTCGGTCCAGCAGGCGCACCGCTTCCGGCCTGTCGAGATCGTTCGGCTGACTGCCGCCGGCCAGACGCTGCTGGACCCTGGCCAGCAGCGTATTCGCATCCTGAAGCCGCCCCTCAATGCTGTGCTGCCAGCGCACGAAAAGTTGTTCGTACTCCTGGCCGTGACAGCCGCGGCACGATTCGAGCGTCCCGACGATCACCGCCTCCTGCTTGGGGTCCTCGCCAACTTTGGTATGGCATGCGCGGCAGTTGGCACGCGAGCCGGTCATGGGGTTGGTCATACCGGTCGCGCCTTCGACGAATCCGCCCCGCCCCAGCAGCAGTTCGATCTGCTCGCGATGGTGATCCGGATGACAGTGCTGGCAATCCCGTCGTACCGGCGAGAGCAGCGCCACCT
This sequence comes from uncultured Planctomycetales bacterium, assembly GCA_964384465.1. Lineage (GTDB taxonomy): Bacteria > Planctomycetota > Phycisphaerae > UBA1845 > PWPN01 > CAYLLT01. The sequence continues at coordinate 49,277 of CAYLLT010000012.1, forward strand.
CGTCGCCGGGACTGGCCACCGGAAGCAATTTGTGTTCGATGATCTGGTGGCAATCGTTGCATCGCGCCCGCTGGCCGGCGGCGTGAATGCGATGGTACTCCGTGACGACGGACGTGTTCAGCCGGTCGAAATCGCGCAGATAGTGGTCCTGGTCGTGGCAGTTCTGGCAGTCGCGGCGCGTCACCTGCCCGGAGCCGTGGATCAACTCCGCGTGGCAACTGATGCAGCTCACGTTGTTGGCCACGATGGTGGCGTGATTCATGGTGACTTTGCCGGCGGCGGTAAGGCCCTTTGCCGTGGGCATGCGCAACTCCGAGGTTTCGCCCGCGTGGATCGGCACCTCGGCAGTCGGCGGCTCGTGACAAGCCAGGCACCGGCCGGAGTTCGCATTGAACGGCTGGTTGATGAAGTGACACGTGTAGCAGGTGGTCTTGTTTACACTGAAGTGCGAGTGCTGCTTCGCATCGAACTCGTGACAACTGGAGCATTTGAAGCCCTTGAGGTGTTCGAGGCGGACCTCGGTGTGCAGCAGCTCGGCGTAGTTGAGAATGTCATCCCGCATGCTGCTTAGTTTTTGTTCGTCCAGCCACGTCGTCAGTTGGGCATTGCGGTCGTCGGCCGTCTGGATCGGTTTGGCGAGCAGCTCGATCGCGGTGAGGCGGTTCCTGCCGAGGGCGGCGGTGAGTTTCTCACGCAGGTCGGCGATCTTTTTGCCCTGTTCGACGGCGATCTTGCCGTCCGGCTCCAGATGTTTCGCGTGGACAAACGTGACGTTGCCGAGCCGCAGCTCGGTATTCATGAATTTGCCGTCACCGTGACACCCGCTGGTGGTGCAACTGGCATCGTTCACGCGGGCCTTGGGGCGGCCCGCGCCCGCCCGGCCGGAAAAGTAGCTGGTCACCTGGCTCAGCCCGCGGAACTTGGCCATCAGCGTGTGCTGCTGGCCGGGAGCGTAGTGACAATCCACGCACTTGGTACCCTCAGCCGAATGCGCGTCTTTCTTCCATGTCTCGTAGTACGGTTCCATGATGTGGCAGCTTCCGCAGAACTGCGGCTGCGAGGTGTAGTGCTCGGAGGTGACCGCGCCCGCCGCGAGCGTCACGACCATGATGACGGACGCAAGACCGAGTCGTTTGAGGCGGCGGCGCCATTTGTGGACGGGAGCGGGCCTGGCTGATTCGGGCGGCTGCGGAATATCGGACGGTCCGGTCATGGTTTCTCCTCGTTGACGGCACTCTTGCGCTTGGACGGGGCGTGGTAAAAAAGGAATCGGCGCATCGCATCGAACCCGTGACAGGTGGTGCAAAGATTCGGCGGCTCGAATGGCCGGATCATCGGCTTCAGCCCGCGAAGCTGCTCCAGCGTCAGCTCGGTGATGTCGCCCGCGTCATTTGTCACCGTTGGGTCGTCGACGACCCTTGACGGATTTCCATGCGGCAGGTGGCATGTCTGGCAGGTGATGGAGCCGTCGCGTACGCCGAGTTGCCCGTCGGGCCCCACCAGCGGCAGGCAACCCGGCGTTTCAGTGTCGTTCAGGTTCTGAAGCGCAACGGCGGGGTGCACGGTCGGCGTGATCCGGGTAGCGGCGCCGCCCAGGCCGTGGCAGCCCGTGCACTTCTCGATGCCGGGGGCCTGACTCAGCGGCCCCAGCGGAGCCGCCCACATGCCGTCCGCTGCGGGCACCCCGTCGTGAGCGTGCGTCGTGTGGCACGGATTGCAGTAGCGCGTGTTCTCGAAATGTGCAGCGAGCGCCGCCGAGTTGTGCATGCTCGCGTGGATGATTTTCGCTTCGGCATGACACTGGGCGCAGAGCGTCGTGCCGTCGTGAGCGTCGGTCTGACGCAGCATCTCCGTCGAGCCGGTCAGGCCGCCGTGCGGATCGTGGCACGACGCGCAGGTGACGAATCCGGTTTCGCTGCGCTGCCCGGTTTCGTTGAACAGGGGCAGCTTGCACTCCATGGCGGCGGTTTTTTCACCCGACGACGGGCCGTGGGGATGCCGCAGCTCGGGGGCGATTTTTGCCGAGCCCATGCCGCCGGCCTGATGGCACGCTACGCAGCCGCCATCCGCGCCCGCATCCGCCTGGGTGGTCGCGATCCACATCTTCGGTCCGAGCGCGTTGTGAACGCCGTGGCAGAACCCGCATTTGCCGGTCTCGACGCCGGTCCGCTGTCGGGCGTTCTTCAACTCAGAATGCGTGGTGAAGTCGTGTGCGGCAGGCAAAGCGGCGACTTTCTCACTGTGGCAGGCGGCGCAAACGTTTTCCGGATCGCCGCGCAGGAAGTGCGGGTGCTGCGTCTCGTGCGGATCGTGACAGGTCAGGCACGCGAGCGACTTCTTCTCGGGGTCGTCCGGCTGGCCGTAAAGAATCAGCTTCAATGTCCCGGTGAGATCCTTTTGCTGGACATCAGTGGGGTGACTGAACGGCAGCCCGCTCGCTTTCTCGGCACACTGCCCCTGCTGATGGCACGTCGCGCACAAGCCGGTCGGGTCCAGCGGCTGCGGATCGGGCCGGCGGGCAAACTGATGGAAACTGTGGCACGCTCCGCACGGGCCGCTCTCTTCGGGCTTCTCCCCGAGACGGTTGCGCTCGTTCGGCGCGCTGGTCCGCAGATCGTGCACGGTCGAAAACAGGCTCGTCCGGCCGGGATGGCAGCGAAGGCACAGGCTGCTGTCGTGCAGCGTGTCAGCCGAGCATCCGTTCGAGTCAACCAACAAATCGTGCACGGTCGTGAACATCGTCGCGCGGCCGGGATGGCAGCGAAGGCACATACTGCTGTCGTGCTGCGTATCGGCGAGCATCGACCGGCCGGCCCGGCCGTGATGCAGTTTATGACACGAGAGGCAGATCAGCGTGTCACCGGGGCCGGTCTTGGTGCCCAAGTCGCGGATCGCCTGTCGCTGGGCGTCGGAACTGAGCGGCGGATTCTGCGGGTGCTCGCGGCCGGTGTCCGGACGCCAGAAGCCGGGGCGCAGCTTCGCGTGGCAGGTCAGGCACAGTTGCGAACTCTGCGTGCCCATGACCAGCAGGTGCTCCTCGCGCGCGCCGTGCGGCGTGTGGCAGGTCTGGCAGATCAGACGCTGCGGATCGGGGCCGGGCCGCGCTCCCGCCGCGATCAACTCCTTGGGCACCGGCCACGGCATGCCGCCGATCGGATGCGTGCCCAGTTCGGGGCCTTTCGTGTGGCCGGTGTGGCAGCTCTGGCACAACTGGCTCGAATCGTTGCGCATGCGCAGAAAGATGCTGCTGGCGAGCGTCTCCGGGCCGGCGCCGGAGTGCGCGGTGTGGCACGTCCGGCAGGCGAGCTTGCCGTCGTTCAGCGGCAGCATCTCCGGGACTTTCATATCCGCCGGCGGCGTGATGCCGGTCTGATGCCCGTGTTCGAGCCATACGCGGCGGCGGGAATCCGCGACCGACCCGTCGTGACAGCCCAGACACGTTTCCGATTCCGATACCAGGCTGTCCGCCGGTTTGTCCATCAGGAGCACCGCGTCGGAGCGTTTGTACGAATCCACCCATGAGACGTGGCAGACCGCGCAATCGCGCCCGCTGTCCGGCTGCAATGACCGTACTTGCGCAAGAGACGATGCAGCCAACACACTCATGGCCGCCGCCGCCACAGCCGTACTCCGCATACAACTCATGGCGGCACGACCTCACCAATGGGCTGCGTCGTGGGCAGCCATCCGCCGGGCAACTCGACAACGGCGACCCGGTCCGCCGCCAGATCCACGACATACAAACGCCCCGCTCTGTCAAAACACATACCCATCGGGTGTTGAAACCTGAGCGGTTCGCCTTCCTGCCCACTGGTCAGCACGCCGATCAGTCCGCCGTGCGAATCGAAAACCTGAACGACGCCCAGCGTGGAATCGCTGACGTACACGCGGTTCTTCACATCAACGACGACACCTTTCGGTCGATAGAGCCGGCCCGCTTCGACTCCCCACTGGCCCACCTGCCCCGCCCATGTGGCATCGGCCTCTGGCCGGTGGTCCACGGGCGGGCTTGCGGCGAGCTCAGCCGAGCGGACGCCCGTGCCACAACGTAGGCGCTGAACGCGGGCGCCGATCGCCTCGGTGACGTAGACGTAACCGTCGGGCGCGATGCCGATCATGAACGGCCACTGGAATTGACCGATCGCGCGGCCGAACCGGCCCAATGACGTGAAGGTGCGGCTGGCGTTGTCGCGAACCAGCAGACGATGATGGTCGTTGTCAACGATGCAGGTTCGCGCGAAGTCCGGCGTGATCGCGATATCGGTCGGATCGACCGGCTCGCCGTTCTCGGCTGCCGGCAAGTCAATCCGTTCCACCAGTTTTCCATCCGAGTTCAGCACAACCAGTCGATGGTGTCCGGTATCGGCCACCCAGAGCCGATCGCGATCATCGACGGCGAGCCCGACCGGCTGACTGAAGTTCTCAGCACCAGCACTGCTGATGGCAAGTTCGAACCGTCGCTCACCATTGAAACGTAGAACACGATCGTTGCTGCCATCCGCCACGAAGATTCGGCCTTTGCCGTCCGCCGCCACGTCGGTGGGCATGTGCATGGGCTGCGAGGTTGGAGCAGTCAGCGTGCCGGCGATTCTCGCCTCAATTCGCAGATTCGCGGGGAGTTTGACCGCCGAAGTCCCTCCCGCATGAACCAGCAGTGAAGCCAGGAAAATCGCGCCTGCGATCACTTTCTTTCCTCCAACAACTGAGGAAGATGAAATGGCCGGCCGTCGCGCATCTGCTGAATCATTCGGGCGATGGGAGTGCCGCGCAGGGCGGCGGCACGTTGCGGGCTGTAGCCGAGCGATTCAAAGTCCAGCCGCGCCGGCTCGCCGCTGTGGCAGGACAGGCAGGCCTCCGGTTTGGCCAGCACGTCGGTATGAATCTCCTTCTTGAGCGCGTCGCGCTGAGGACTGTCCGCCGGCGCGGAGAGAACTCTCGCCGCCTGGTCATGAAGCTTCTCCTCGCGCTGTCGTCTTTCGGCATCGAGTGATTCGGGAGCGATCCTGGCGCCGTACTCGCCGCGGGTATGGTTCGGCAACTCCTGATTGAGCCGAGCGAAAGCCTGCCGCCACACGGGGCTGCCCGGCTCCGATGTATCGAGCTGAATCAGGAGATACTCCAGCAAGGGATCGCCACCGGTCGCTTTTAGAGTGGATCGCAGCCCTTTGATGATGTCGGAATGCACTTCACCGGGGGATTGTTTAATGCGATCCGCCTCCAGCTCGAGCAGGCGCATCAGTTGCAGAAGTGCAGGCGGTCCGCTGCGCTCGCCCGCGCTGTCAACCCACGCGGCGGCCACCGGGTTTTGCAGCCTGGCGTCGTGGCACATGCCGCAGGTCAGAAACGTGACATGAAAATTGGCGAATGCCCGCGTCTCTTTGTGTCTGGTGTGTGGAAGTTGATTATGGCATCCAGAAGTGGCGCAGCCCTCCTGGGAAATCGTCTCCGGCCATCGGCCGGCCTGGTGATAATGGCCCGGATCACCGGGCAGTGGCTGGATCGCGGCTGTCAGGCGTTGGGCCGACTTCAGGGGGTCCAGGCCGGCAGTTGATTTGCGGGACATGAACCGATCCGGCACGTGAACGGGCGTGAAGACCGTCCGCACCAGATAGGCGACGGCGGTATATCCGGTCCACACCACAATCAGCAGAATGAGCAGCGCGTACGCCCGCACTGTCAGCGTCCGCGCCGCTGACAGCGCAACTCTGCTGATTGTTTTCAGCAGCGGACGGACGGAAAACGCTCGCCAGCGGTGTTTATGCATGGGGCGCCTCCACTGCCGGCGTGAGCCCCGCGCGCTCCGCGGCCTCGGCGAGCATTCGGCCGTGTGATTCCGCCATTTCGCCGGCGGTAGTGGCGCCCGTAAACATGGCCGGTGAGAGCGGGAACACCGCCGGTGAAAAAATCACGCCGATCATGTGGATGACGCCGACGTGCAACAGTGCGAGGAATGCCTCGAAAGTGTGGACAAGGGCGGCCACGGTCAGCACGCGGCCGGTCAGGTGCTGGCTGGTCCACACGTTGGCCCACATGAGCAGACCGGTGGCGCCGAGCAGCAGCGTGCCCCAGAACACACCGAAGTATTCGAATTTCTCCTTGAGGCTGAATCGCCCGGCGGCCGGACGCGTGCGGCGGAGAAATAGAAGGTATGCCAGGAGTTCTTTGAGATGCTTGAGGTCCTCTCTGTTCGTGACCATCGGCAGGCCGAAGATGATCTGCATCCAGCCCTTGCGTGTTCGCCGCTGCTGGCGCCATGCTGAGACGGTGATGTAGACGACATGATAGATGAACCCCGCGATGAGCAGCGCGCCGCTCCAGCGGTGAATCAGGCGCGTCCCGCTGAGACCGCCTAGAGAATCGACCAGCCAGCGGGCCCATTGCCGGTCGGCGAACTTGATGGGAAAGCCCGTCACCACCAGTGCAGTGAAGGACACAGCCAGGATCCAATGCTGAATCCTTTGATGCAGCGTAAACCGCCGCAGGGCCCGACGGCCCTGAGGTTCGGCCTGGAGCTGCCTGGCGATGCTGCGGAGCTGGTGATGATTCGGATCGTGACGGCCGACCACGATCTGGAGCATCTCCAGCGTCTGCAACAGCACGGATGGGCCGAAAGTGAACAGGATGAGTAGGACAAAGAGTGACGCGATGAAATATTCGACACCCCGCCCGGCGGACAGTTCCAGATGAACGGCGGCGGTGCTGACCGCATGGCCGGCCGTTGGATGGCACGCGGCGCTGCGGCACGTGTCCGGCAGATGTGCCGGACTGGTTGGGGACTCCGTCTGCGTATGCGCCTGCATCACATGAATGTTCTGCATCTCGCCAACGTGACAATCGAGACAGCCGGCGGTGGCCTCGCTGCCGAGTTGCATGGCCTTGCCGTGGAAGCTGGCCAGATAGCTGGCCGTCGTATCGGGGAGTCGATAAGCCTGCTGAATGGCGGGGTCGCTGTGACACAGCGCGCAGACGCGCACGACGTCGGCTTTGGTCCGGGCCGGCCGCGTGCGCGCATTGACGTGCCGGAAGGCGAACCGCGCATCCATCGGAATCGGCAACTGCTCGGTGTGACACACCTCACACCGGGCGACCGGCGCCTCGCGCTGGGCCCAAGTTTCTTCGGCCTGACGAAACACGGGCTCGTCGTGGCAGAGTAGGCAGCGCGATTGACCCGCCCGCAGCGGCTCACCGAGCAGGCCGTTCGACTTGTTCAACACCTCTGCCGTGTGCACCGAGCCTTCGAGCATCTTGGCAATGGATTCGTGCGAGAAGGACACCTCCAGCCGGGCGGTCGGTGAGAGGTGACAGGTGGTCGTGCAGTTGACCGGGCTGACCGCCTGATGCGGAATGACGCTGACCTCCGCGCGCGCATGGCAGTCCGTGCAGCGCAGCCGGGCGTGTGGGCCGAGCGCGCGGTCGTAGTAATTCGGGTCCACGTGATAGGAATGGACGCTCTTGCCGTCATCACTGACGCGGGCCAGCCCGCGATAACGGTGACAGCTCAGACAGTTCTCGGGATCGGCGGCGCGGGCGGGTTGATTGGCAGCTTGTAATAATGCCAGAGCAACGCCGATTGCGAGAAGACGATGGGCCACAGATGAGTACCTATTTGCCATGGCACTGCCCACAAAGCTGCTTGCCGAACCCGCGGAGCGGTCGGCCGCCCGCTGTTTTATCAAACCCAATGCCGCCGAGGTCCAGCAGGCTGCCGGCGGGGAAGATGCCCCGCTCGTGCGGATTGTGGCACGTGGAGCAAACGACGATTTCACCGCCGAGCAGGGGCAGGTGCCGCGGCTCGGCGCTCTCCTCCAGCGCTTTCTGCACAGCGGCGGCATCAACCACTGCGCCGGCCGGCGCTCGTTCCGCGGCAACCATCTGCGCTTTGATTTCCGGCGGGACCTTCGCTCCGATGTGCCCCGGCTCGAAGAAATCGACGTGCTGATTGTGACAACTGAGGCACAGCGTGATGGTATCCCGCTTCAAAGCCGCATCGCCCGTCCTGTTTTCGCCGTCGTCGGCCTTCAGCGGTTTCTGATGACAAAAAAGACAACTCTGCTCGTTCACCGACCCGTCAGGCGTCCGCATGTGATGGGGATTCAACTTCTCGTGGCGACTCGCATCGGAATGGCATAGCGCACAGAATGCGAGCATTTCCTGCGGCTGCGGGCCGCGTAAAAAATCCGAATTGTCCCTGGGCCGTCGAATGTTTTTGCCGGCCGTTCCGCGTCCGGCATGTCCCGCCGTGATTCGCATGTCGTGACAGGTGAGGCAGGCGAGCTTGCCGTCGGTGGTCGGCCAGCCGGGCGGCACAGTCACCTTCGAAGTGGCGATCACACGGCCCACCGGGTGTTTCTCCTGTGCGGCCGATCTGCCGTTGTGACATTGAACGCACAATACATCGACATGCGCGGATTCGATCGGCCGCGCCTTGTTCGCCGTCATTTCGTGGCAGCGTTGGCATTCCGTGGCCGACCAATGGGGATTCACGGCCGGAGTTTTATCGATTTGCGCCGGGCGCGTGGAAGGACGCGTCGCTGCCGGCCGCGTGGCGGGGGCGGCTTGAGGATAGACCCGTGGTACCCACACGAGCGCAGCGCTGATGGCCGTGAGAGATACAAGCAACAATAGCGCATTTCTCTCAGCCGCCATGCACGATTTCCTTCCGCGTAGCCACCACGCCCAACAATATCAGTGGAACGCCGCCCAACGAATCAGAAACGACGACGTACTCGTCGGCTTCGGAACGATCCTCGCCGGCGGTCTCCAGTCCGGCGATGGAGTCGCGATGCACGGCGACGATCCCGGCCGGCAGCGTGAACCCCGGCCAACCGGGTGGGCTTTCGTGTATCTCAGTCAGGAACGAACCGTCGGAGCGAAATACCAGCACGGACTGCCGGCCCGCGTCGGTCACCAGCACCAGCCCGCACGTGCAGCAGATCTGTTTCGGCCGCACGAACTCGCCGCGGCCGCGTCCCGGCCGGCCGATCGGCGGCAGCCATTTGCCATCCGGCCCGAAGCGCAGCACCATCGCCTGCACCGCATCGACGATGTGAACGACACCATCGCTGTTGACGTCGATCCCCGTCGGCGCGATCAGTTGCGACTGATCCGGCCGCGGTTTTAGCGGATCGAGCCAGGTGCGCCGCGTCAGATCGAAGCCGTCAATCTGATGGTCCCCGATGTTGCCGACGTAAAGAATACCTTTCGAGATGTGGACGGCGGCGGGGCGGAACGCGGGCGCAGCGTCGTGGGACGGCTTCAGCTCTTCGAGGAATTTTTTACGATCCGTGCCGTACACCAGCACGGATCGGTACGTCGTATCGGCAACGAAGACGAGGCCCGCGGTATCGACGCACACATCCACCGGGCAGCGCGGCGGATGCGCCGGGTCCGACCAGAGCATGCTCTGGCCGTTACTGAGGTTGATCGAGACAACATCGGGCCGGCCCTGGTCGCACACCAGCAGCAGATTGCGGAGCTGAGTCATGCCCTGCGGATTTCGCAGCGCCGTCTTGCCGTAATCATTGGGGCCGTACAGGAATTGCTCGAGCAGCGGCGTGCGGTCGTAGCGCGGCAGCAGTTCGGAAAGGCTGCCGTAGACCAGCACGCGCGGCAGCATCTGCGGCGCGGGGAAGGCGATGGGTTCCATTCGCATGCGAGCGCCGCCGCCGGTCTCGCACCCGGCGATCGCGGGTAGACTCGCCAGCAGTGCCACTGCTCTCAAGCAGTGGCACGCCCGCGGTTTCATTTGATATGACACGTCAGACACAGTGCACTTCGCCTGTTGGAAACCGTGAGCATGCCCGGCAGGCCGGTCAAATTGTGCGGATCGTGGCAGGAGATGCACTCGATCCGGCCTTCGGGCAGCCGCAGCTTCCTGCCCACAAAACTTTCCGGGTGATATTCGCGCCGATCGCCCGGATACGGAACGCCGATCGGGTGATCGCGCCACACGAACCCGTCCGGCACAGTGAACCCCTCGCGCACGCCGGCCAGCATGGCGTGCGATGAACCGATGGCGGACGTCGCCACCGTGCCGTCATGGCAGCCGAGGCAGATCAGACTCGTCGGCCCCGGCGTGTATCGTCCGGGCACAAAAACCTTACGTTGACCGCCGATGCGAAACATTTCGACCGCCGGTTGCGTGCTCGGCCGACTCGTCGGTCGGACCGCCTGCACATGGGGGATATGACAGGCGTTACAGGCGGTGCCCGCGCGGCCGATCAGGTCGGTGAAATCATGCGGGCTGCCGACGACACCGCGGTGGTACGCCGGCCAACCGCTCTCGGTCGCCGGTGTCTGTGGAGCATCCCTTTCGCGCGGAGCGGGAGCCCGCAGCGGCGGGCTCGCCAGTAATGCCAGAACGCCGGTAATCATCAACATCCGCATCGCGACCCTCTACCTGCCGTATTGGAAATTCACGTGCACCACGCCGTGGCAGGTCAGCGTACAACTGCCGCGGTAATGGCCCATGTCCTGGAATTCGATTCGGCCGCCGAGACCGCCCGACGCCGGTTGGACGATCGCGCGGTCGAAATTGATCAAGTTGCTGTGATTCGTGCTGTTGCCCTGCGTGCGGCTGATACCGTGCGCGTCGTGGCAGGCGGAGCACGAAGCACGGCCGCGGACAATGTGCTCGCTGTGCAGCGGGAAGCTCTGATCGCTCAGAATGCTCTGCCGATCGTGGCAGCGATAGCACAGCGCGTACGAGCGCGGGCTTTCCAGCGTGAAATCGCTGGTCGTGTAGTTGTCGATGAGTAGTGGAGCGTAAATCGAACCGTGCGGCCCGCGGGCGCCGCTGCCCAGCGTGACCCCGCCGATCACCGGATCGCGCCCGGCTTCATCGGAGTTGTGACAGTTGGTGCAGCGTATCATCGACCCGACGCGCCAGGGCGATTTGAGGCTCACCACGTCGGGATTGTTGCGCGGACCGATGATGGGATGATACGACGGATTGCTGGTCTGAAACTCAAGCCGCGTGTTGGTCTGAATGACCTGGCGGATGATATAGCCCACGCGCGGCCGCGTCAGTTCGTCGGCGTGACATTTGAAGCATATCTCATATTCAAAATGAGCGCGTTCGACTTTCCGCCCGACGCGGTCGATCCCGGATACGAACAACTCGCTGCTGTCAATCAGGCCGAAGGTGGGGCGGTTGACGGTCTTGATGATGTCCGGCGCGACCGCGTGCGGGTTATGACAGTCCACACACTCGACATGCCGTGGCATGGTGCGCGGATCCTCGCGCGGATCGTGCCGCCCGGTGAATAACCAGACCCGATGCGCGCTCGGCTTGCGGACCTGACTCGAAATGTTGCTTCGGGCCACGCTGCCGTTGTGACAATCCAGGCAGTTGTCCTCCTCGCGGCGAAAGCGAAGCAGGCGCTTGCGGCCCTCCGCACCGTGAATTTTGTGGCAACTGGTGCAGCCGTTGTCGGCGACGGAGTGAAACGGCAACGGCTCGCGCGGATCGACGCTGCGCCCGGCCACGCGGGCCTCGCTGTGGGCGTGGGCGGAAATCCTCCAGCCGTTCATCTCATGGCATGACAGGCAGATCGTCGAGCGCACCTGCGGCTCGCGGAGGAAATCGCCGAGGCGGTTGTTGTGCGGATCGTGGCAGGTCGTGCAGTGGACTTCGTTGTGCCGGCCGAGCGGCAGATCTTTCGAGATGAGGTCCGGGTTCTTGAGTTGTGGGTCGCGGGCGGCCAGCGCACGGTCATATCGGAATCCGATGGGATGATCGTCGGACAGATCCTGCGTCAGGTCGCTCGGCCCCGGTGGGATCGTGCGCTGGCTCATCAGAATGGGATCGTTCGGCGGACGGCTGGCGACCAGACCCAGAGCCAGGGCGCCGTCGTGACAGCTCAGACACATTTTCGAGGGCCCGCTCGGCTGATCGATGCGGGCATCCGTCGTGGAACTCTGATAAATGCGATAGTGCGTCGGCGGCATGGTGCGATTCCACAACGGGCGCTGGCCGGTCGCGTTATGCGGGGCATGGCAGAAGATGCACACCTGCTCTTCGTCGAAGGCGTGGATGCGTCCTGGGCCGGTAACGCTCAAGTCATGCGGCGAGCCGACGACGCTCCGCTGGGCGTGGGCGGTCCGCCCGGCGAGGGCCGCCAGCACGGATAGAGTTAAATAGTGGTATGCCCCTGGCTTCATTCGATCCATCCGAACACCTGCACCCGCCGGTTGTATGAATCGGCAACCCACAAACGTTGCCGCGAGTCCGTGCACAGCCCCGCCGGCAGCCAGAACTCGCCGGGGCCGTGACCCTCCTGTCCGAACGCCATCAGCAGCTTGCCATCGGTAGTGAACGCCTGAATGTTTTCAAACTGCGCATCCACCACCCACAACGTCTGATCAGGGCCCGCCGCGATGCCCTTCGGCAGGGCCAGATCGCCCGCGGCATCGCCCTTGGTGCCGAATGAACCGAGCGGCGTGCCGTCCAGCCCCAGGCGCTGCACGCGCGCATTGAGCGAATCGACGACGAACAAATCATCGCCCACGCACGTCAACTGGGCCGGGCAGTTGAATTGCCCCGGCCCCGCGCCGCGGCTGCCGAAACGCTGGGCGATTCGACCGTCCCGATCAAACGCCAGAATCGCCTGAGCGCCGGCATCGGCAACGTAAATCAGCTCATTAACCGGGCAGAAAGCCATCCCCGACGGCCGTTGGAGCGCATCTTCGCCGAGCCAGCGTTGATCACCGCCGCTCCCGAATACCGCCAGCGCGTGCAGCCGGGCGTCCGCGATCCACAGATCATCCCCCAGCCAGGCCACGGCGACCGGTGATTCAAAGTGGCGCGCGGGCGAACCGCAACTCTCCTTGCGCTCATAGACCTGCGTCCGCAGGTTGAATACGTGCACGTGCGCTGCGCCGGTATCCGCCACCGCGACGCGATCGCCATCCGCGTGCACCGCAACCGCATAGGGCGTCACCAGCGGCGACGGCGGCACCGGGCCGTGTACCAACTCGTCGAACATCTGCCCGATCGTTTTCTGTGACTTCAGATCCTGACTGCCTTTGATCTCGCCGAGGTAGCGGATGCGCGGCGAGTCGGGAGCCGCTGGCCAGACAATCGGCGGCTCCGGCGGCGTGAGCAGCGGCGGCCGCGCCTGCGAGCAGCCGAGTGTCAGAATTACGAAAAATCGAAAGTCGAAAGTCTCGGTAAGGTGGGTCAAGACCCACCCTACTACTACTTTCGACTTTCGATTTTCGACTCTCGACTTTCTCACTGCGCCGCCCTCAGTCCGGCCGGTACCAGATGCGTCAGGTCACGTTTCACGTTCAGAAAAATACCGAACCCGTTTTCGCGGTTCTCGACCACCGAAAGCAGATCGTACTCCGCATTGAGCTCCACCGTCAGGTAGCCGCGGGTGTACTGGAGGCCGGCTTCGATATCAATGCCCTTGGTTCTGCCCCGCACGGAATCATCTTCGTGGCGAAGTTCAGCGGCCGTGTGGACCGATAGCAGGTTGCTGATGTCCACTCGGTCTTTGACGCTCAGATCGAGGTACCAGACGCGCCGGCGATCCACACCGCCCTCAAAATAATACCGCGAAACTTCGCTGGTCATATCCAGGGAGTGCGTCGTCGAGCGAAAAAGAGAAGCCTGGCCGGTAATATGAAACGCATCATACGGTTCGATGGAGTCGTCGAAAATCTCGTATTCGCCGGTGACGCTCCAGCGATCCTGCCCGTAGCGAAGCCCGAGACGATGTCGGTCCTGATTGTCGCGGGCCGGCGGCGTGTACGCTCCCAATCCCCACCATTGGAAACTGGGGTAAAAGCCCGGCCGTTCGTCCACTTCCTGGGACCGGTTCTCAAAATAGTAGTAAGGCGTCAGGCCGAATTTTGTCGCGAACTCCACGCGAAAATCCATGCGATAGGTGTTGAGCGTCGCTGCGGCGGGCAACACATATTGATAGTCAAAATACACCACGTCGCCTTCAGCGATGCGCCCCCAGGGGATTCGGTTAATTGTGGCCCGGCCGGCGATCACGATGATGCTGAAGTCCACGCCGGGAAGAAAGAGCCGCGTGAAGCGGTCGTCATGAGCCAGAACGGTCATCGGAAGGACTCCTCGCTCGCGAAGGAAGACGGGCACGATCCCGCCCAGCACGTGAGCCTCGTTGCGAACGTAACGCCGGCCGGCGTCACCGGTGGTGCGGGTCTGATCGTAGCCGAGATTCAGATCGGCCGAGAGGTCGCCGGCGGACGTATTCTTCGTATACGTCGCGTCGCCGCTGATGCCATACTGCCGCGTCTCGACGTCGCGATCGAACCGCTCGTACAACCCGAAGCCATCCAGGCTGAGTCGCAGATCTTTGCTCGCCTGGTACAGCGCCTGCGCGTCGAACATGTGCTGGCCCAGATCGATGGCATCCTGCTCAACCCGGTCGAAGCCATAACGATAGATGGTTTTGAACTTGTCGGTGTGCTGTAGCGTGAGACGCGAGACGATCTCCAGTTCGTCGCGGGCCAGATCGCCGGATTCCTCGTTGTAACGAAAATAGGTGTCCAGATGGTTGTGGTGCGCTTCGCCGAACGCCAGCTCGTGGTCGAGCCGCAGTTCGTCGCGGCTCGTGTTGAAATGATAGAGCGAGCCTTGATAATCGTTCTTCTCGCGTTCGTGATCGTAGCTCAGATGAAGCGTGTGGTCCTCGGCGATGGCCCACTTGCTGTCGAGGTAAAATCGGTTCGAGGTGATGCTCTCGTTGTCCTCATCCAGGCGATTGCCGCGCCGTTCGATGTCCCGAAAGCTGTAACCGATCTCGGTGGTCACCGGTCCGGTGATGGCCAGCGCCGAAACGCCGGCTTCATCCTGTAACTCGTGAAGCGACGGCAGGAACCGCCGGGGAACGCGGACATCGGCCCGCCGGGCATATGCATTCAGCGAAATGGGCTTGTTCTTCAGGGCATCGATGGAAATATCATATTCGAGCAGTGTGCCGGAGTCGCTGTCGGTTTGCCGTGCCGGCGACGGCCAGTCGGATTTTTCCTTGAATCGCGTCTGCGTGAGTCCAAACTCCAGGTCCGCACGATAGTCGATGAGATTCGGGTCCAGAATATCGCCGGTGAGCGAAAGCCCGAGCGTTTCTTCCAACCGGGCATCCCGGTTCTCCTGCGTGCTCGAGCGCGGGCGGAAGATCCAGCCGGAATCAGGAGAAGAGCGCACACGGCGGAATTCGTAATCCGATTGCAGCCCGGCGTAGAAATCCGCGATGCTCAAATGGAATGTATCGTGCGGCTTCGGCGCGGCCGGCTGAGAGGTCGGCGACTCGTCCGCCCGCGCGGTGCCGTCGACGGCACTGCCCATGACAAAACTATGACCCGCCTGAGCGATCACCAAGAGCAGTGGACCTCGAAAGCCCAAGCGCATGCGCGCCGCCATCACGTCTCTTTTACACAACATTCGTTACAGAGCAGACGGTAACCGCACGCCTGGCGCGCGGCTAGGAACCTTCCGCCGCAACGCCGCTTCCCGGCCGACGCTCACCCGCGCCAATTGCACTCTCCGCGGTCGGCGCGGGAGATCCGTGCGCTGTCACGGCGTGCGGAATGCCGTAGACGTCAAACTCGTAAACCTTTCCAAAGATCGTCCGCTGCGTCTCGGCCAGATAGCCGAGCGCGCCGAAGAACAGCGCGAGTCCGATCGCGATCAAGCCGATGGTGGTTGCGATCGGGCGCTTTCTCGGATGGCGGTACCGGCCGCGGTCGAGGAACGGCCAGAAGAACAGCAGCGCGAACGGCACGCCCGAGATCATGATCCCCACCACCTTGCCACGGGTGCCGGTGAAGTACTTGAGCATCTGGTAGGTGGGCAGAAAGTACCACTCGGGCTTGACCGCCGCGGGCGTCTCCAGCGGATTGGCCTGCTCGCCGATCTCCCACGGGGAAACCACCGCCAGCGTGATCAGCAACCCGAGCGTGATCAGCGCGACCCGCGCCTCCTTGGCCACGTGCACCGGCCAGAACGGGATGCCCGACTTCGGCGGGAAGGGTATCTCCTCACCCACCGGCTCGAGCGTGGACAGGTTCTGCGCCCTCACAAACATCAGGTGCAGACCGATCAGGAACGCCATGGTCCACGGCAGTATGATGACGTGAATGGTGAAGAAGCGGGAGAGCGTTTCGCCGCCCACGGTCTCGCCACCGAGCATCAGCTTTTTCAACCACGGCCCCGCCCACGGCACCGCTCCGGCCACCTCCGTGCCCACCGTCGTGGCCCAATAGGAAAGCTGGTTCCACGGCAGCAGATAGCCGGTGAAGCCGAACACGATGGTGGTCATCAGCAGCATGACGCCCACCACCCAGGTCAGCTCGCGCGGCCGCTTATACGCGCCCATGAAGAAAGTCCGCACCATGTGCGCCGTCACCGCGAGGATCATGATGGTCGCGCCCCAGGCATGAATCTGCCGGTACAGCCAGCCGAAATAAACCTCGCCGGTGATGTACTGGATCGACTTGTAAGCTTCGCCGGGCGTCGGGCGATAATAGATCAGCAGCAGGATGCCGGTGACGACCTGGCTCACGAACGCGATCAGCGAGAGGCTGCCGAAGACGTGCAGCCAGCCGGTATGCGGAGGCAACCGCTTATGCGCCTGGTGATCGACGAACTCGTCCACCGTGCGCATGTCATATCTGGGTTCCAGGAAGCGCCGGACACGTGTGGACAGCCAGTTCATCATTCAGCCATTGGTAGGGTCCGCTGTGCGGACCTTTCGGACAATGAGGGTATCGGTCCGCAAAGCGGACCCTACGACTCAGCACTCAGCTATACGTCACGTCGAAACAAACACCTTCCCCTGCACCTCGGACACCGCGTACATCGGCAGCGGGCGCGGCGCGGGGCCGCCGAGCACCTTGCCGTCCAGATCGAACGTCGCCGCATGGCAGGGACAGTGAATTCCCCGTTTGACCGAATCGAATTCCACCAGGCAGCCCAGATGCGTGCACACCGCCGACATCGCGACGAAGCCTTTGTCGGTTCGGATCACCACCACCGGTTTGCCGCCGACGGACACCTTGCGGGCGACCCAGGGCGCCCACGTCGCCACGTCGCCGGCTTCCTCGCGCGCCTTGACCGGGCCGCTCCTGGTCACCGGCCACAGATAGGCCACCGCCGGCAACGTGACCGCGGCGCCGAAGATCGCGCCGCAGAACCCGATCACCCAGTCCACCAGGCCTCGTCGCGTCGTCTTCATCGGTTGGGTCGTTGCCGTCGATGCCGTTGCCGTCGACGGCATCGACGGCAACGGCATCGACGACCCTTCAGGCGATGTCGGCATGCTGGAGCCTCCCATCGTGTTGGGGCGTGCTCACCACCCACGCGGCCTTCAGCCGTTTGTACTTCACCCATAGGGCAACGCTGAACAGGGCCAGGAACGCCCACATGGGAATCAGGCCCCAGTATCGCCAGCGAAGCCCTCGGACCTTTTCACCCAGCGATTGCTGCGTCCGGCTGGCCAGTGCGTCCAGATCGGCCACCGCGGCGCGGACCTTTTCCGCGTCGAGCGTATGTTGCAGCGCCGCCAGCCCGACCATTTTCGTGCGCATCTCCTCGACCGTCATCGCCTCGTCCTTCACCAGCAGCACGCCGCGCGAAACGCGACCCACCTGCTCCGCCGTCACGCCGTAGCACAGCTCCGCGTGCTGCACCAACTGGTACAGCTCGGCGCCCATGCCCGCGGCGCGCTGGTCCAGATCGCCAAAGAACGCGCGGTGGGCGATCTGCCGGGCCGGCGTATGGCACCGCTGACAGAACGCCTCGAAGCTGGGAACGGGCGGTTTCCGCTGCGCCGCATACGCCGCCTGGAGCTTCGGGTCGCGAATATCCGCCGAGGGCAGCGCTTCCAGCACCTGCTCGCACGTTTTCTTGATCGACTCCGGCGAGGCCGCCACGCGCACGATCCGATGATCGCGCTGGTCCACGTTCCGCGTGTGGCACGCCATGCAGCGCGGGAAATTTGGGAATTTCGCGTGGACGCTCTCCAGAAAACGCTGCTCCTCCTGCTGGTGACATCGGCCGCAGACGTGGCCCACGTCGCGAAACCCCGGCGGGATCGCGGCGTGGCTGCCGTGGCACGTGGCACAGTGCGGCATCCCCACGTCACCGTGCTCCAGCAGCCCCTGTCCGTGCACGCTCTGCTTGTATTCTTCGACGACGCTCATATTCAGGTGCGAGCCGATCATCACCGACGCCCGCGCATGGCACTTCCCGCAGGTACCCGGCACATTGGTCGGATAAACCGGGCTGGCCGGGTCGGTGTGCTTGCGGATGTCGTGCGTGCCGTGACAGTCGATGCACACCGCAACCTTGTCGCTTTTCCGGTCGTACAAGGCGCGTCCGTGGCCGCTCATGCGGTACTGTGCCCATTGGTCCGTCGGCAGGCCGTAAGGGTTCATCTTGGCCACGTCAGAATGACACGTGCCGCAGCGCTGCGGCACGTCGTAGTGGGAGGCTTTGCCCCGGAACTGTGGGCCGTGATCAAACGCACCGCCTGCCGCCGGTCGCGTCGTCGTCTCTGCCGGGCGGGACGTGGGCTCCTCCCGCTCGCTCCACTCGCCGGCCAGCCGGCGTAAACGTTCGAGCCCGCCGGGGGGCACCGTGTATTCGTTCTCCCCTCCATGACAGGACCGGCAGTCGATGCCCGCGCCGGCATGGATCGATGCGGTAAACAGGGCCGCCTCGCGCTGGTGGCAAACCGCGCAGGCTACCCTGCCGGCCGGATCGACTGGACCCCCCGCGGCCGCCGCCGGTTGCGTCACCTGAGCTCGCGCGCGGGCGATCGATGACCCTGCGCAAATCTGTGCAAGCACCATCGTCACCGCCAATCGGGTTGGCCAACGCATCCCGTTGTTTCCAAACGTACTTAAGCAACTCTGCATGTGGGACAGGCTTGGGTCGTTGCCGTCGACGGCATCGACGACCCTTCCCGCCTGTCGCGGCCCAGCAGTATGCCGGTCCCACACCGCTTCCACTACGGCCCGTGGATGCCGCTGCCGAACGCGCACCCCTCGTCGGGGGGGAACGCGAAGGCGTTGCCCAGCCCAGTATGACACCGCTGACACACGTAGCAGGTCGAGATGCTCGCCTGTCCCTGCGGGTTCACCGCGATCTGCGTCCCGCCCGCCGTAAACATCTGGGCCAGCCCGTCGGGGCTGGGGTTCAGGCGGAAGATGTGGCTGCGGGTATCGCCGAAGCGGGCCGTGCGCCCGTTGGTCAGGTGCACATCAATGGACTCGAACATCCGGACCAGGTACGGCATGTGACAACTGGTGCAGGTCAGCGCCTCGGTGTAGTCGCCGCGCACGAAGACGAATCCCTGGTGTATGGCCATGTTCTGGCGGGGATGACACGCCTGGCACTGATTAATGATCGCGATGCTGGGATCATAGAACACCGAGGCGTGCGGGTTGTGGCAGATGTTGCATGCGAAGCCGGTGTGCGGGCTGGCCGATAACTCCGTCACCTGCTGGAAACCGAGGACCAGCCCGTCGGCCGCCGCAATCACGTTGGGATTGTCCGTGTTGGCATGGCAGCGGTTGCAGGAGGTCGAGTTGGCATCGAGCTGAATGGTGCCGCCGGATGGGTTGGACGGATGCCGGCTGCCGGGGCCGTGGCAGGCCTCGCATTGCACCCCCGGCTGGACCCAGGTGCCCTCGATCCCCAGCCGATTGTCTTGGTACTGGCCGCCGTTGTCAGTGATCGATACCGGTCCGGTCGTCCGCCGGAAGAACTGGCTGAAATCGAACGGCAGTGGGGTGATTTGCTCGGGCAGGTAAGGCACAAACCCCACAGGGATTCCGACCGGCGGGACGGTTTGATTGTACTGCGTATCGACACCGGTGGTGCCGGTGGTCAGGACGAAACCGTTGAGGTCGATAAACGTCGCCGCCTTCTCGTAGCCACCGATGACGTAGCTGATCTGCGGCCAGTCAAATCCCAACGGCGGATTGGGCACGCCTGGCCCGGCCGGATAGCTCGGCACGCCATCCAACACAGGCTTGAGCGCCTGCGAGTGCCCGCTCCGCGAGTGCTCGGCGAACAGGTTGGCATGGCAGGCGCTGCACGCCTCCGAGCCGATGTAGTAGCTCTCCGTGGGCGGCACGATCCCCCAAGGCGGCACGATCCCCGAAGGCGGCGTTGGCTGTGGGCAGCCGGACTGACCGCCGGCAAGAGCGAGAATCAAAGCGGCAACCGCACCACACTTGATTGCATTGCAATTCATACGGTGGTCTCGGTCTCTGACCCTTGCTCGTTATGTTACACAACTGATCCGAATATGGAACCGGCCCACTTGCCCATTGGCATCAAGTGGGCCGGCGTGTTTTTGCATTTACCTGCCGACTATGGAGCAGCCGGCGGAGCCGCACTCACCAATGGCAGGAGTTCGGAATAGGTCAGCAGGTCCTTCACGTACGCCGGGTTGTGAGCGCCGCTGCTTCTGTCATTCGTGATGAAGTAGTAAAGATACCGCACCTGCTTGATGTTGTCGCTCAAGGCGGCCTGGCCGGCCTGGCTGTTGGTGCTGGTGTATTCCCAACCGGGCAGTCCGTTGGCCGTCGGCGGCACCGCCGCGTCGAGCCGAGCCTTGATGCCTGCCAGGCGGCTCTGAACGCTCGCCTGGAGCCCACTCAGGCGGGCGGTGATATTCTGACCCGCCGTGTGGCATTCCGCGCAAGCCGCTGTATTCACTTCAAACCGGTGGCCGCTGTCCGTCGGACTATCCACCGTCGGTGAGTTCGGGAATTCTGAGACCCGCACGTGGCAGGTCGCGCACGATCGCGTCGTGAAGCTATGCGCGTGCTGCTGGTTCGGGCGGATCGACGCCGTCCCCGGGGGGATGGGCATCTCACCATTTAGCAGGTTGGCCTGCTGGCTCTGGTGTGGCGGACGGCTGATCTTCTGCCAGGTATCGCTGCCGGTGGCCGTGCCGGCCGAGTCGGCGCGGGCATGGTGGCACTGGCCGCAAAGCCCAAACCGGGCGGGATTCGTCGCGTCAACCAGCAGGTCCGAAGGCGGCGAGTTGATGACCAGCGGGAAGCGCAGTTGTGTATCCCCGTGCCCCGGCAACTGGGAGCCGTTGCCGGTGGCCTTGTGGGGATCGTGACAGGTCGCACAAACCTGGGAATGCAAATCAGAGACAATCACCGGCTCCCGAACCGCCTCCGAGGTCAGGTGCAGGTTCGCCAAAGTGGTATCGGTAATGGTCATGCCCTCTTCGAACCGGAGCTGGCGATGGTCACCTGAATGGCACTCGCCGCAAACGCCGAAGCGAGTTGGCGCAACCGGCGTTTCGTTGACTCGGGTCGTCCGGTTGCCAACAAAAGCCGACGAATCCTCTGCCCAGAATACCGAGCCGCCCTCCTCATTTCCGGCATGGGCCGAGTCCGACCACTCATCGAACGTCGGGTGAATGACGGCGGTGTGGCACTTGCCACAAATGCTAGCGTCGAGCATCTTGAGGCTGGACGGCGGACGCAGGCTGACGTTCTGGATGTCGCTGACGTGCTGGGCGCCGGCGCCGTGGCAACTCTCGCACTGGACGCCGGCTAGCGCGTTGGTGGTCGCCCGGTCGACGAACCCGCCCGGTTCCCCAAATCCGACCGTGTGACATCCCAAGCAGGCCGGATTGGTGCCTTGCCCGATCGCCTCGAGGGTCTCCAGGGCTTTGGAGTGCCTGGTCGTCTGCCAGTCCGCGTGAGTGGTCGGATGGCAAAAGCCGCAACCGACGTGGAAGACGTCATTGACCGGGTCGGTGACGACCTTGGGTTGGGCAGACACAAACTGCCCGGTCACGCCGCGGTCAATGCCGCTACCGCTGGTCGGCGGCGGCGGATTGTTGTCCGGCGGCGGATTGTTGTCCGGCGGCGTTGTGATTGGGCACCCCTGCCCCATCAGCAGCACGCTGCCGGCCATCAGGAGAATTGAGACACCCATCGATCGCGGAATACTGTTTTCCTTGCTCATGTGAACTCCTCGAATTCCACTCGTCTCGTCTCGCGGACTTTGGCTATCGACCTCTCGCACTGCTCACAAAGCAGTGGAGCATAGTTTTCCTCTCTTCTCTTCGTCATTTGAACTGGCGGATGTCGACGGCGATTTCGCTGGCCGATGCGATTGTCAGCCTGAACGGTGAGCGGACAGCCTTGTCCCATCGTCAGACTGACCTCACAAGCGGCCAAGCCGAATGAAAGCGCTTGGCTGGTCACCCGCATCACGGATTCCTTCCGTGTATCTATTGCCGCAGACGACATATGCGCGACTTTCGGAAGCGATTCTAGCGATCCTAAGTGACAACACCGCGCTGTCAAGATATTTCCATCGCAAGGCACGTACCAGATTGTGTAAAAATGCACAAACTCTATTATTCAGGCAAGAGCTTGTTGTTTATGCAATAGCTTGGATGTATCGCATTGTTTTAGTGCTATTTGATTGGGGTAAACCACCCATACGGGTGCGTTAAAAGGCGCAAGCGCTCGGCGGATGAAACCATCCGTGTTCTGGTTCTCTTTCCCTACAGCAGCATAAGCGTGCGTCTGGACTTTTTGTCTTCCAGCTCTCTGCACTCTCCCTCGGCACAGAAAATGCTAATTGATTCTTCGTTCGAGAACGCGGGCCGTAGGATCATGAACACCAAGCGAATCATCGATTTCAATGAGCGGCCGTTCGTCGTCGTCTGGGAGATGACCCAGGCCTGCGATTTGGCCTGCCTGCATTGCCGTGCGGAGGCCCAGCCGTTGCGGCATCCGGACGAACTCTCCACCGAGGAGGCGCGCCGCTTGATCGATCAGATCGCTGAACTGAAAGCGGGGGTGTTCATCCTCTCGGGCGGCGATCCCATGAAGCGATCCGACGTGTACGAACTGATCCGTTACGGCCACGATCGCGGCGTACGCATGGCCATGACGCCGTCTGTGACACCCCTGCTGACGGATGCGGCCATCGTGCGCATGGCTCACGACGGACTCTCCCGCATCGCCTTCAGCCTCGACGGCTCCTGCCCGCGGGTGCACGACTCGTTCCGCGGCGTGCCCGGTTCGCATGCGCGAACGCTGCAAGTGATCGACACGGCCCGAGCCGCAGGCCTGCCGGTGCAGATCAACACCACGGTTTCACGGCACAACCTTGACGACCTGCCCGCGCTCGCCGGGCTGGTGAGGAACTTCGATATCGAGTTATGGAGCGTGTTCTTTCTGGTGCCGGTGGGGCGCGGGCAGGCGGACCAGCGTATCGCGCCCGCCGATTATGAGCGGGTGTTTGAGCTCCTCTGGTCGCTGCGACAACAGGTCCGCTTCGAGATCAAGAGCACCGAAGCCCCGCATTACCGCCGCTTCGTGCTCCAGAAGATGAAATCGGAGGGCGGGGAGAAAAAGGGGTCAGGTACATTTTGCCGGAACGGCCCGAAGGGTGCTTCGCA
>CAYLLT010000013.1:0-72491 GCA_964384465.1 uncultured Planctomycetales bacterium
CGCGATGTTATCATGCATGTCAAGGATAAATTCCCAGCCTCACAGCGGACCCTACTACTACTCGCCACGCTCAGCATGGCCGGGCGCCCACGCCGGATCAGTCGGCGCAGTTGGCATTGGCCGGGTTGCCCTGGCCGGTATGGCAAATCTGGAACTTGGCGAAATCGCGGTTGTCCACATCCAGATCGCCATCGGTGTCGACAGAGAGAATGCCCGCGCAATCCACCGAAGCCGTACAGCCCGCGGGCAGATTGTTGACATCATAGTGAACTGCCGGCCCGGTGCGGCAGGCGATAAACACGTTCAGATCCGGCGTCGGGTCCGCAACCGGGTCACTGTCCACGTCGCCATCATTGTCAAAGTCGAAGGGGATGCCGCCGCCGCCATGGCGCGGGATGACCGGGCCGGCGTCGAAGTCACCCGCGTTGTCATCCGTATCCTGGCAGCCGCGCTGTTTCCGCAGCGTGGACAGCAGCGCGTCATTGGGATAAACCGCCGGCCCCGTGCTGCAATCAGCGAACGTCGTGCAGCTCTCGGTGTCATGCGGTCCGCCGACACACACATCGGACGTACACGCATACAGGCCATCGAAGCAGGTGGCCGCCGTTCCATAGCCCACGAAATCGACGACCCGGCAATCCAGGTTGGGGCAGCCCCCTTCGAGCGTGCCGCCGAACTTGGCCAGCGCAACCTTCCCCGCCGATGAGCTCAGGTTGATGGTTCCGGTCGCATCGGGCGTGGGCAGCGCACTTCCGCAAGCCACGGTCCCGCTCGCACAACCGAGGGTCGAGCCTTCCTGAACCAGATAGTGCTGACCGGGAGGGATCGTGCCGGTGAGCGGGGTCTTGCTCCAGGAGGTGCCCGCCGCTGACGCGTACTGCACGGTCCAGCCGGTGACATCCACGGCTGTCGTTCCCTTGTTATAGAGCTCGATAAAGTCGTTCTGATAGAGCGCATCATCGCCGGTGGTCATTGGATCTCCCCCGGTCCCGCCGGCGGCGTAGATCTGGCTGATGACGATCTGCTTTTCCGTGGGAGTTGCCGGCGAAGGAATGAGATCCGCGCCGGTGGAGAACGCGTTCCCGAAAGGCGTGATGGCTTTCGCGTAATACGGACTCCCCGCCACGGCCGCCGCGTCGATGCCGGTGAATTGTAATGTCGTTGTCTGTGTGCCGGAGAACACGCCGGCATCGGTCAACAGGGTGTCGTCCCCGGCACCGTTATCAATCTCTCCATTGCCGGCATACCACTGGTACGTCACGCACTCGCCCTTGGCGAACACGAATAACGACCCGTTGCCGCCGATACACACAAGCTGGCTGGTCGGCTGCGTGAGGTCGTGCGCCGCCCCCGAGGTGCCGGATGCGGCGGCATTGGTCAAGCCCTGTTGGAAATCGTTGCCGTTGTTATCGGTATCGATGCACGCCGAATTTCGGAAGATCGAAAGATTACTCGCGTTGGGCGCGGGGTTCCCGCCTTCGGCGCAGCCCGCCGACGGATCCCAGCCCACGAAGTCCACGATGTTGCAGGCATTGGGCGAGTTGCCGTCGCCGTATGGGCACATCTCGGTGAGCGACGTGGAGATGTTCGCCAAGGCGATCTTGCCTGCGCTAGGATTGATGTTGATCGAAAGAACCGGAGATGGCAAAACGTTGCTCAGGTCCAGGTTGGGCGTGGGCAAATCAATCCCAAACCCTCCCGCGCCGGCGAACAGCTTGACCAGGAGATACGTGCCCGGCTGAATGGTCGTATTTGGGGGGATGTTCACCTTTCGGGTGGGCCGATCGAAAATCGGCTGGAACGTCCCGGAGGTGCCCCACTGGATTGACCAGCCTCCGACGTTCACCGCCGTGGTGGTGCTGATGTTAAAGAGTTCAACGTAATCGTTCTTGTAGAACGCTCCCGAGTTCCCGCCGTTCCCGTAAACCTCGTTGATCTTGATCAACTTATCCGTCGCGGTCGCGGCCGTGCCGATGAACAGGTTGGCCGGACCCTGGTCGACCTGGGTGGCAACGCAGGAACTGGTTATCCGGCAGTAATAGGGGCCGGCTGCCGCATCCGCCGCGCCGACGTTCTGGATGTACAGGCGAGGGGTTGTGGCTCCGACGATGGTCGAGCCGGACCCGGTCAGTCCGTCGTTGAGATCGCTCCCGGCCGGCTGTGCCCCCACTCTCCACCGATAGATCAATCCGCCGCCGTCCGCGGCCGCCGAGAACGACGCCGTTTCACCCGCGCACCGTGTCGTATCCACGGGCTTGCCGTCATCGGGGGTACCGCCCGTCGGGAACGCGGGCGGGACAGTCAGGAAGCGTCCGTCTGCCACGGTCAGAAGGAGCGTGGGGTGGATGGTCACGGGACTGGGGCTCGAATCCGTGACCGTGTAGGTCAGCGTCCGCACACCGAATTCAGGACCAGTGGCGCCACCCGCGGGGTCCGGCGCGCACGGGACGGTCACCCGGTACGAGAAGACGCTGTCGTTCGGCGTCACGTCACCATTAGAGCCGTTATCAAAAAGCTGCTGGGTGGCAGAGAGTGAACCGTCGATGGTGCTGAGATCGACTCTTACCGTGGTGTAGGGGGTGGCTCCGCCGGTGATGAGAACGGTCACGAGCACGGAATTGCCGGAGAGGACCGGGTTGACACTGGAGGCAGTCTCACCACTCAATCCACCACAGCCGTTGACGACCGCGCTGTTGCGCGGCGTGAGGGGTAGAGTGACAACGTTGAAATCCGCCAGATTGTCACTTGTGTCCTGACATCCGTGTGCCTTGCGGACCGCGGCCGTCGTGTTGGAGAGCACGGGAGTGGGATGATTCCCCTCCGCACAGCCCAGGGTCACTGCGCCATATCCGACGAAATCCATGATCGTGGCGCCTGTCGGAGTGCCTGTGTCACAGGTCGTGCTGCTCAACGCGGCGGATTCATTGACCAGCGCGACCTTACCGCTCGTGGCCGACATGGTGATCGTGCCGATCGCGTCCGGCGTCGGCAGGTTCACTGTTCCGCCGGCACCCTGCGACTCCTGGACGAGATAATATTGTCCCGGCTGGATGGTGAACGGCGTCAAAAAGGTTGATTGCCAGGAGGTGCCAGCAGCCGATGCATACTGCACCGACCAGCCGGTGATATCGATAGGGTCGGCGCCCCGGTTGTAAAGCTCGATGAAATCGTTCTTGAGCGTCGCACCGCTGTTGCCGCCGCCGCCATAGAGCTGGCTGATCACAATGTTCGGCGTGGGGCTCGAACCACCACATGCATTCGTGACCGAGCTGTTGCGCACCACGAGCGGTTGCGCGACCATATTGAAATCCGCGAGGTTGCTGTCCGTATCCTGACATCCATGCAGCTTGCGGACGGTCGCGATCGTCTGGCCCAGGGCCGGGCTGGGGCTGGTCTCGGAGCAGGTCGCGGTGCCGTACCCGACAAAATCCATGATGGTTCCGCCGGTGGGGCATGTGGCGCCGGCGAGCGGGGCGGTGCCGGTAACGCCGCCGGTGAGCGGGGTGGTGTTATCGACGATGGCGATCTTACCGCCGGTGGTCGCCAGGTCGATCGTGTCGGTGGCGTCGGGCGTCGGCAGATTGCTTCCACAAGGGTCGACACCGGCGTTGCAGCCCAGTGTCTGGCCTTCCTGGACCAGATAGTACTGCCCCGGCTGAAGGGTAAACGAGGTCAGGCTGGTGACCGTCCAGTCGCCGGTTCCCGTCGCAGTCTGATACTGCACTGACCAGCCGGTGATGTTGACCGGGCTGGCACCCCGATTGAACAACTCGACGAAGTCATTCTTCAGCAGCGCGTTCGTGCTCCCGCCGCCGGCGTAGATCTGGCTGATCACCACGTCCGAGACGCCGAATGCCGGCACCGCCGAGAGCCCCCAGCAAACGATGGCCAATGCCACAAAAGTTCGGCCGGAACACGCGAGAGAGACTGTCCTAGTCTTCATACCAGCGCTCCTATGAATCGCAGGCGCACCCAATGGTTCGTCCACCGCCTATTTCCATTTCTTCACGATATCTGCTGAATCAGTCCGTGCTTTAACGGGCCGCAGCACAGGGCAACCGGCGCAGGCGTACCGCGGAACGTTGCGCGTAAAAAATGAACCGCTGAACGGCCGGCAGCTTGCGACGTATTATCCAGATCCGACGTTTTATCCAGATCCAATGCTGACCGGTTCCGCGGCCGGTCGGGGATTCAGGGGTGAAACGTTTTCGCCCCCTCCGTGACTCCCCAAGTGCGGTCCATTATCGCCGGAAGCCGGCGGTGCGCCAAGACAAATTATGGACAAGTTCCGGTAAACGGAAGATGAAGAATCCGTCTTCAGCCGCCCGGCTTGCCCGGCGCGGATTCAGGCGGGGCGACAGCCAAAGCATAACTTGAAATGTTGAATAATGAAGGCTTGTCCGCCCGGGGAGCGACGATCCACATCCTCTGGTAACTGCGCGGCGGCCGACTAGACTGTGGGAGCGGCATATGGATGCAACACCTGAGTCACGCGAGGTTTCAGAACAGGAGTCATAGCCATGTCACTCACCGCTTCGACCATGCTGCCCCTCGGCACAAAGGCCCCGGATTTCGCGCTGCCCGACCCGGACGGAAGACTTTTCAGCCCGCAGGACTTTGCGGCCGCGCCGGCGCTGCTGGTGGTGTTCATGTGCAACCATTGCCCCTACGTGAAGCACGTCCGCAGCGGGCTGGCCAAGCTGGCCGGCGAATATCAGGGCCAGGGCGTGGCCGTGGTGGGCATCAACTCGAACGATGTCGAGAAATATCCCGACGACAGACCGTCGAAGATGCGCGAGGAGATTCGCCAGGCGGGATATACCTTCCCTTACCTCTATGACGAAACGCAGGAAGTCGCCAGGGCGTACCGGGCGGCCTGCACGCCGGATTTCTACGTGTTTGACCGCAACCGCAAGTTGGTCTACCGCGGGCAGATGGACGACAGCCGGCCCAACAGCGGAAAGCCGGTGACCGGCGCCGATCTGCGGGCGGCGCTCGATGCCGTCCTGACGGGTCAGCAGGTCAATCGCGATCAGCAGCCCAGCGCCGGCTGCAACATCAAATGGAAACCCGGCAACGAGCCGGACTACTTCAAGTAATCGTGGTCATTCATCACGAAGGCACGGAGAAGACAAAATCTGAACTTGACTTTGGTTCAAGTTTTTTCTAACTGGTGAGTCGTAAGCAGGGCGCCGCTCTTTCCTTCCTCGCAAGACGCGACCCGCGCATCACGACGAGTTCACGAATACCATACAGCGACGTCGTTATTATCGGGCAGCGGCTGGCTTATCAGTCTGTGGCAGAAGTCGTGGCACGGTCTTCTCCCGGCGCGCCGGGATGTTTTCACGGGCAAGATGCCCGTGCCACGATGTATGCCGTTTATCAGGGTGGTCAAATGGATCGAAGTGCCGTCAGGCAGGCCATTTACGAATTGGGGGTCAAGCTGGATAGGCCGGATTTCCGATAATGCGTAGATTCGGAAATATTGTCCGGGGGTGCACTGCAAACCGCCGCTAAGCGTATAAGAGATTAATCACCGAAAGGAAGCAGCAATGCCGTTTTCAAATGCCCGATCGCAAACCTGGTCCCTGCGCATCGATTCGGCGCGGGGCCGCCTGCTGTCGGCGGTTAGAGTTCTGAATAGAATCGTGGAGAACCCACAGACGCCCGTGGAACAGGTCCTGCCGGCGCGGGCCACGCTGGTTGAAGTCTGCTCGGAACTGGAAGAACTGTCGGACGACGTCGGCACCGGCGGGACCCGAAGGCGCGGGCCCCGATCGCCGGATAAGGAGCTGGTTGAGCTACCGTTTACGGACTGATCGCCGGCGTCCGACGCCGGCACGACCATTGGCCTTGACCGGTGCGCCGGCGCGAACCGAGCGCTTTTGCAACCAGTCGCACACCCGCGGCCACAGATCCCGCTGGGCTTTGGATCCGATCGCCATGCCGATGTGCCCGGCGGGGAAGAGAATGGATTCCCGATCCTTCGAGCCGACCAGATCGTTGAACGTGCGGCTCTGCGCGCACGGCACCAGGTGATCGTTCTCCGCCATGAGGTTCAGCACGGGGCAGGTGATGTCGCGAAGATTGACCACGTGCTTGCCCACCGGCATGGCGTTCTGGGCGAGAAGGTTTTTCTGGTAAAGGTACTTGACGAATTCTCGGAACATCTCTCCCGGGACCGGCACGTTATCGTTCAACCAGGCCTCCAGCGCGAAGAAATCGTCGATGAATTCCTCGTCGTCGAGCCGCTCGAAAAATGAGATCGGCTTTTCGATCAGGTTCTGAACCGGCTTGAGCATGAGAAACGCGCCCTGGAGAAACTCGGCGGGGCAATTGCCGAATGCATCCACGAACCGATCGACGTCGAAGACATTTGCGTCCGTCCATAACTTCAGCAGGGCGTCGGTGGCGAAATCGATTCCGGCCGCAAGCAGAATCAGGTTTTTAACTTTCTCCGGGTGCAGGGCGGTGAACATCGTGCTCATCGTGCCGCCCATGCAGTAGCCGAGGACGTTGACCGTATCCGAACCGGTGCGTTCGCGTAGAAAATCCACGACGTTCAGCAGATAGCCATTGACGTAATCGTCCATGGTCAGATGGCGGTCGGCGGCGACCGGCGTCCCCCAATCGAGCAGATAGGTATCGAACCCGCGGTTGACGAAGTGGCTCACGACGCTCTTGGAGGGCTTGAGATCGAGGATGTACGAGCGATTGACCAGCGCGAAGACAAAGAGAAGCGGCGGTCCGCCGAGCTTTTTCTCGCCGGGCAGATAGTGCAGCAGCTTGAGCTGGTCCTCTTCATAGACGACTTCAGAGGGTGTAAACCCCTTTCGCACCCGTTGCGCCCGCTGCCACAAGAAGGGCACGCTGGCCGCCCGCTGCATGTTGGCCAGCGTCTCCTCGATGATGGCCTGCTGTGATCGGTCCCAGATGTTCTGCGATGTTTCGTCGCGATTCATGATCCAGCCTCGCCGCCGGTACTCTTCGGTCGTGCCTTGCGCGATTTTACGCTCCGGCGGCTGCGTGTGCCGGTCTTGCGGCTCCGGCCGGCGACATTCACGCGTTCCGGCCGGGCGGCCACTCCATCGAGGCGCGCTTCCAGCGCTTCGATGCGGTCGAGCATGCGCTGTTCCAGGTGACGAATCGCGATCATGAGTTGATCGACATCCTCACTGGCGGTGCCCTGGACGGCGTGATGCATCTTGGTCAACGAATCATTCATCTGCTTGCGCACGGTAATGGCCGTATCGAGCGATTGCTTCATGGACTGAAGGAACTGCGGCGACCGCAGATACTCGTCAAAGTATTTCGACAGGGCTTGAAACGTGGAGCCGCGGAACTGGCGGACAGCCTCGGGCGGAGTCATCTGCGGGGCGGCTGTCGCCGCTCGCAGCATCATCGAACTGAACTCCGACCACAGGGACAGGAACGGGTTGCACACGCTCTGAAAATCGTGGTCGCCGTTATCGCCCATAGAAGCAACCTCCGCCGGAGTGGCCGGCAGGAATCAACAACTCTCGCCGGGAACTTTGGTCCATTATAACCGCGCTTGTGCCGTCATGAACGTGTAGTAATGCAGCCGGGTTGTGCGCCGAAAGATTGGAGTACCTGAAAGATTGAAGACCCATCGTGATGCCGGCAAAAAATTGACGCGGTCCGCGGTTCTGATGGTGCGCTGCGTCAGATCAACTCGACGGCCACCGCGACCGCTTCACCGCCGCCGATGCACAGCGAATCGATTCCGATGCGGGCGTGCCGGTGCTTCATCGCGTTCAACAACGTGACGAGCGTCCGGGCGCCGCTGGCGCCGATCGGATGGCCGAGCGCGATGGCCCCGCCGTGCACGTTCAATTTGTCGTGCGGGATGTTCAGCTCCTTCATCGCCGCCATCGATACAACGCCGAAGGCCTCGTTGATCTCGAACAGATCGACGTCTGACACTTTGAGCGACAGCGAATCCATCAGCCGGCGAACGGCCGAAATCGGCGCCACCGTGAACCACTCGGGCTCAAGCGAGACTGTGGCGTAACCCAGAATGCGCGCCTGCGGCTTGACCCCGAGTGATTTCACTTTCTCCTCGGAGAGGACAACGATGGCGGCCGCGCCGTCATTGATGCTGGAGGCATTGCCCGCGGTGATCGTGCCGTCTTTGCCGAATGCGGGGCGGAGCTGACGAAGTTTTTCCTCGTTGAAGCGCTTGGGGCCTTCGTCATCGGCGATCGTGTTCCTGGTTTTTCCGGCCTGCACCTCCACCGGCACAATCTCGTCCTTGAACACGCCGCTCTCGGCGGCGGCGATGGCCCGCTTAAAACTGGCGACGGCGAAGTTGTCCTGCTCTTCGCGCGAGAAATTGTATTTCGTCGCGCAGGCGTCGCCGCAGGTCCCCATGTGTACGTTCTTGTACACATCCCAGAGGCCGTCGCGGATCATGGCATCGACGAGTTCCCCATTGCCCATGCGATAGCCGGTGCGGGCCTTGTCGAGCAGGTAGGGCGCGCGGGACATGTTCTCGGCGCCGCCGGCCACGATCACGCCGGCGTCCTCGCACTGAATGGCCTGCGCCGCCAGCATGACCGCCTTCAGGCTGGAGCCGCAGACCTTGTTGATGGTGGTCGCCCCGATATTGACGCTGAGGCCGGCGCCGATCGCGCATTGCCGGGCCACATTCTGGCCCAGCCCGGCACCGACGACGTTGCCGAAGATCACCTCGTTGATCTGATCGGGGTTGATGCGGGATTTTTCGATCGCGCCTTTGATGGCCGCACTGCCCAGGACCGGGGCGGACGTATCAACGAATACACCGCAAAAAGCGCCGATGGGCGTCCGCGCCCCGCCGGCCAGATAGACCTTCTTGATCATGATGCCTCACCTGAGAATAGTGTTGGACTTCACCACAGGTCGGCGACCGGGCAATACCGACGCCTCACGTGGTGATGATTATATCGCGATACCGGCTCAATGCGGACTGCCGGCGGTATCACGCCTTGGCAGCGGCTCGACGGGGTTTTCGGCGTCCACGGCTTCGCGGAGTCACCGTTTCCGCCGTCTGAGCCTTTGTCCCAACGGTCTCCGCGGATGAGTGTCCGGCGCCGCGCTGCGCCGAACGCAGCCCCGCTTGAGCGGCTCGCCCGGCCCGCGTGGCCACCTCGGTCATCGTTTCGGCGCTGCGGCGACCGAAATTGGTCCACAATTCCATGGCCCGGGCACTGGCCTCCACCATCGACTGCGTGCTGTTACGGAACGCATTCAGGGAGGTCTCCCAAAGCTGCTGAGTCTTGGCCTGCATTTCGGAGATGGAGCCGGCCTTCCCGGCTTCCAGTGCCCGTTTCATGACTTCCATCGCGCTGCGGCAACTCTGATCGAAAACCTGTAATGACTCCTCCACCGCGTGTTGCACGGTGGGGACAGCCTCGGCCACCGCCGACTGCGTATCCCGCTGTATAGATTGCAGTGAACCCGTATCACTGAAGAGGTCCGACCACCAGCGGGCGGCCCGCTCCTGCATTTCAATCCCGTTTCGAATGGTCAAATCGAACGCATCCGCGGCCTGACCGAATACGTCAGAGATGACTTTCTGGCTGCGATCGCCTCCGCTACGTCCGTTTCGGTGTTTCTGCTCTGCCATGGCTGAACCTCACAATTCTGAAAACGAAGAAAATAGATTGTCCGACCAACGCTTACTGGAAATATACACCGCCGACAGTCGGCTGTCAAGGGATTTTTGTGCGATTGCAAAATTAACGGTGAGAGGGCCGGGAACGCCGTTTTTTCCGTCCGGCCAGCTTTTTCTGGAGGGTCTGCACCTGCTGTTTCAGGTCCTCCACCACGGCCTGGAGGTTCGAATTCTCCGTTTCCGGGCCGGGACGACCCGGTTCGCCGGGGGTGGGGGCGGTGCCGGCCCACAATTTCCCGAACGGACCCATCATCAGGCGGGTCCAATCCGCCACGGAAGGCAGCGGCATCTGCAATCCGAGCGTCTGCCTGAGGTACGTCTCGAACTGACGCTGCGAATCGAAGAACGACATCAGGGCTTGATTGAAGTATTTATCCAGAAAATCGTGAACGATCTGCTCGTTGGCACGGATCAGCCGGTGCAGCAGGGCGGCCGGAAAAACATCGAGTTTCGGCGAATCCCGCTCCAGCATGATCTGGGTGAGGATTTTGCCGGTAATGTCCACGCCGGTCTTCGCATCCGTCACCTGGATGTCGTATCCGTCACGGACCAGCGCGTGGATCGCCTCCAGCGTGATATGCCGGCTGCGGGTCGCATCGTAATAGCGGCGGTTCGGATATTTGCGGATGTCCAGCTTTTTACCGGACTCCGGATCGTTCACGGCCATGGTGGGTCTCCGGTGGGTGACGCACATGCACAAATATATTTGACAAAACGCAAAAATGACATTATACGATTTAATATGCAGATTCAAGGTAGAGTCGCATTGGTGACCGGGGCGGGGAGCGGCATTGGCAAGGCGACCTCGATCGAGCTGGCCAAGCGGGGCGTCAAGCGCATCGCCCTGGTGGACCGCAGCCAGGACGTTGCCCACGTGGCGGAAACCATCAACGAATGGATGGGCCACCCCGTGGCCGATCCATTCATCGGCGATGTCACCTGTGAAACGTTTCGTAGAGAAGTTCACGATGCGATGCACAGCGATGGCGACGTGGTTCGCATCTGCGTTCCGTCGGCCGGGATCACTCGGGACGCGCTGGCCGTCAAGATCGACAAGGAAACGCGCAAATCAGTCGTCTACCCGGTGGAGCTGTTCCGGGAAGTGACCGAAGTCGATCTCATCGCCCCGATCTACTGGGCGATGGAGATGGTGGCCCGCATCTCGGAGGATCGCGCCCAGCGCAGCTTGCTCCAGTGGCAGCCGGAGGAACACATCCAGGGCACGATCATCTTCATCGGTTCGATCTCCTCTCTGGGCAACAAGGGCCAGATCGCCTACGCGGCGGCCAAGGCGGGGCTGGAGGGTGCGGCCGCCACGCTGACCAAGGAAGCCATTTTTCACGGCGTCCGCTGCGGGGTCATTCACCCCGGCTTTACGGACACGCCCATGGTGCGGACGCTCGGCGAAGAGTTCGTCAAGGAACACATCCTGCCGCAGACGCAGTTACGCCGCCTGATCCGTCCGGAAGAGGTGGCGGATGCCATCTGCTTCATGATTGCCAACTCAGCCGTCAGCGGCCAGCTCTGGGCCGACGCGGGCTGGCACCCGAATGCGTGAAATCGGGTAGACTCCTAGAATGCCGATTCGGATCATAAGCGATTGAGCGAAAAAGGCTTAACTCGCCCTTGCTTGCTGGCCGATAATGAGATAAGCTAGAATGCAAGGGTGAGGAAGCCATGGCTCTGGAACAGGAACAAAAAACGTACGAGCAAAATGTCGAAAGCCTTAAAGGGCAAGAGGGAAAGTTCGTCCTCATTCATGGTGATCAAATAGTCGGTGTCTTTGACACTTACGCCGACGCCCTAAAGGCTGGATATGAACAATTCAAACTTCTGCCTTTCTTCGTCAAGCAAATTCGGACTGTCGAAAACGTTCAATTCTTCACGCGAGACCTTACGCAATGCCCCACTTAACGATGGGGTTGTCGCCAGGTGGGGCACTGGTTGACGTTTGGATCGGGGCGAGCGTTCCGAGAGTTAATGCCCTGAAGGCGGCAGGGCAAACACCAGAGATGCCGAAGCAAGTCCGGGCATTAATCGACACCGGCGCGAGCTGCACGGCCGTAGATCCTTCAATTATTCAGGCACTTGGTCTTATCCCGACTGGGGCCACTTTGAT
This sequence comes from uncultured Planctomycetales bacterium, assembly GCA_964384465.1. Taxonomy (GTDB): domain Bacteria; phylum Planctomycetota; class Phycisphaerae; order UBA1845; family PWPN01; genus CAYLLT01. The sequence continues at coordinate 11,796 of CAYLLT010000013.1, forward strand.
CCAAACCCCGTCCACTGGAGCTGCGCCGCATTCGACGAATCAATACGATGTGCTCTTGGGCGTTGTCTACCAACATGCGCCAACTGCACGGTTGATCTTTGAGGCGTTGCCGGTCATTGAAAGCCAGCTTAGCCAGCAAGGTTTTCATGTTCTGCTCGGCAGGGATGTCCTCGGCAACTGCCTTTTTCTTTACAACGGACAACAGGGGTTTTTCTCCCTCGCCTTCTGAAATTAGGACACTACCTGAAATCGCTCGATCCTGTCGAACGTTGAACGCTTTAGCCAAAAGCGTTACGATGGCTGCGCGCTCGTTTGCCGGCGTCAGGCGCGAACGTTGAGTTCGTTTCCCGACGCGGCACGATGCCAATAACCCGCACATCGCGGGAATGATTTCGGCAAATTTTGCTCTGTCAGAGCATCCCTCTGCATTCGCGCCGGCGCGAAGAAGAGGCAACGTTATCATGCTACGCCTTTACCGGAAAAGAAAAACGAATGAAAGGACGACAACATGAGCACGCTCGCTGGAAAGGTTTGTCTGGTAACCGGAGGTTCGCGGGGGATCGGCCGGGCGACGGCCCTGGCGCTGGCGGAGGCCGGCGCGGATGTCGCGGTCAACTATCAAAACTCGACTGAAGCCGCGGAAGCGGTTTGCCGCCAGATCAAGGACCGCGGCCTGCGGGCGCAGGCGTACAAGGCCGACATCTCCCGCGAGGAAGAGGCCCGCGCGATGGCCGAGTCGGTCCTGCACGATTTCGGGCCGGTCAGCATCCTGGTGAATAACGCCGGCATCACGCGGGACCGCACGTTCCTCAAGATGACGCGGATGATGTGGGACGAGGTGCTGGGCGTCAATCTGAACGGCCCGTTCAACGTGACGCACGCCCTGCTGCCGGCGATGATCGAATCCGGCTGGGGGCGGATCATCAACGTCGCTTCGATCGTCGGCCAGACGGGTAATTTCGGCCAGGCCAATTACGCGGTGACCAAAGGCGGGCTGATCGCCTTCACCATGACGCTGGCGCGGGAACTCGCCCGCAAGGGTGTGACGGTCAACGCGGTCGCACCGGGATTCATCGAGACGGACATGACCAAAGACGTGCCGGCGGCGACGATCGAATCGGTGAAAACGATGACACCGATGGGGCGGCTGGGCAAGCCGGAAGAAGTGGCGGCCGCGATTGTGTTTCTGGCCGGCCCGCAATCCAGCTTTATCACGGGCCAGGTGATCCCGGTCAACGGCGGGATGTATATGTGAGCCGTACAGAATCAAAAGTTGAGGGCATGATTCTGCACGCATTCCAACTGTAAAAACGTCCGGATTGTCCGCCTGCGGCGGACTGGCCGCGGCTCTTATCGCCAATCGAAGCAACATGCCCACGCTCTACTGTCCCATCTGCGGCTACAACCTCACCGGCCTGCCGGAGAACCGCTGTCCCGAGTGCGGGCAGGCATTCAATCCCTTGCAGCTTCTCAACTCCGCCCGTCGCCCCCACTCCGGCTTTGCAGCCACTTTCGTACTGGTGCTGTGGCCGCCAGTGATTGCCAGCATCCTGCCTATTGAGATCATCTTCAGCCCTCGATGGGATAATAGAGTCGTCCTTTCCATGTTTATCATTTTCATACTTGCCGGCGATCTTTACTTGGCGGCTCGGATTGCCGCGGACAGGCCGGTCAGACGGCATGGATTTTTGTCGATCGTGGTTATCTGTTTTTTGATTCTGCTTTTCCAAACATTCTCAGGTATACCGTTGTTTTTGGGAGTTATGCAGCTAGGCATGCGGTTAGGATGGCGATGATCACCTGACGGCCACAGTTGAGCGGCACGGCTTCACATGATGACATTCTTTTGTCCCAATTGCGGCTACAACCTCACCGGCCTGCCGGAGAATCGCTGCCCCGAATGCGGCCGCGAGTTCGACCCGGCGCAACTGGCGCAGCAGCGCCGCGCCGACGCGCGAATCGGCGGCGTTATCCTGCGCGTGCTGCTGGTCCCCGCGGCGCTGCCGCCCGACCTCCAGGCGCTGGTCCCCGCTCTCTGCGTGATCTGGGGCGTAGTCGTCGGCTCGATGATCGACCATATGAAATCAACCGGTGAAAAGGTTCTGATCCTGACCAGTTGCGCCATCGGCCTCGGGCTGCTGATTTTCGCCATCGTCACATCGAAGAAAGTCGCCCGACGGCTGGCGCTTACCCGCGCGATCCGCAGAGGCGACGACCATTCCGGATTGCAGGACCGCGCATTCATCCTGATCTGCGGCATCGGCCTTTTCTGCTGTCAGGGCATCCTGAGCGCGGCCGGTTTCTTCGGCGGCTGCGCGGCCGGCGTGCTGGCCACGCTGGATCTGAGATAATGGAGCGAGATTCCAGATCGCTCAATGATGAAATGGAAGTGCTTACCCTTGAGGAGCCCGCGTTGGGTGTCAACCTCGCTATACGAACCCCGATCAAACAGACCACCAGTCTCTGCCCGGCGTGCAAGCGGCAGATCGAGGCGGAGGTTTATGAGTCCGAAGGGAAGATCTACCTCCATAAGGAGTGCCCGGAGCACGGCCCGTTCGACGTGCTCATCAACTCCGATCGGCGGTTCTACTATCAATCGACAGGCGCGGGCTGCGCGTGCCAGACGCAGCCCGGCCACTGCGACTCGCTCATCGAGCAGGCCACCACGTGCATCGCGCTGATCGAGATCGTCGAGACGTGCAACCTGAAATGCCCGACGTGCTACGCGGACAGCCCGTTCTCCGAACCCGCAGCGACGAAAGCTCTTTCGCTGGAAGAGTTCTGGAGCCGCATTCACAGCGTGATCGACCGCAAGGGCCCGATCGACATCCTCCAGCTCTCCGGCGGCGAGCCGACGATTCACCCGCGGTTTTTCGAGCTGCTCGAAAGCGTGCTGGCCGACAAGCGGATCGGTTACACGCTGATCAACACCAACGGCGTCCTGCCCGCCCGCGATGACGATTTCGTCCGCAAGCTCGGCGAGCTGCACCAGCGGCATCGCCACTTTGAGATTTACCTCCAGTTCGACGGGACGCAGGAGGGCGGGCAGGCGGCCCTGCGCGGCGGCGACTTCCGCAAGCTGCGCGAGCGCGCCATCGAGCGCACCGGCGCATTCGGCATTCCGACCACGCTGGCGATGACCGTGACCGATGATAATCTGCCGTATCTTGGCGAGACGCTGCGTTTCGGATTGTCGCGCGAGTCCGTCCGCGGCGTCACCTTCCAGCCGATGTTCGGCTCCGGGCGAAACCATGTGGGATCAAATCCCACGTATACGCGGCTGAACGTCGCCGACATCGTGCTCTCGCTGATCGAACAGAGTGACGGCCTGCTCGGCGAGGGCGACTTCACGCCGCTGCCCTGCGGCGATCCGAACTGCCACACCATCGGCTACCTGCTTCGCCGCAACGGCTCCGTCCTGCCCGTCTCGCGATTCATCGATTTTGCCAGCTTGCAGGGCTTCCTGAAAGACCGCGCGTACTTCGATCTGAACGACCTGAAACGCTGCGGCTGCGAGTCCGAGCCGCTCGGGCACATCCTCAAAGCCCTGGAGATCGGGCCGGACAACGTCTTCCGCCTGTTCATCAAGCCGTTCATGGACGTGTGGACCTACGATCAGGACCGCATCGACCGCTGCTGCGTACACGTCGTCGGCGAAGGCGGCAAGCTCGAATCGTTCTGCCGGCACTACGCGATGCGATCGTGAATCCTATGAACAACCCGGCTTACGGCATCCTGATGATCGCCGGCATCGTCATCTCGGCGATGCTGTGGCGGCGGACGGATCGCTCGCGCAACATCCCCGTGCTGGTGTTCGTCGGGGGACTCATCGGCGCGGTGGTGGGGGCGAAGCTCGCCTACCTTCTGGCCGAATGGCCATTTCATATCGGTCTGCCGGGATGCTGGATCGATGCGCTGGTGGGTCGGACGTTGCTGGGCGGCATCCTCTGCGGATACGCCGGCGTCGAATGGGGCAAATGGCAGAGCGGCTACACCGCGCCGACCGGCGATTCGTTCGCGCTGGTCGCCCCCGTTGGCATCGCGGTCGGTCGCATCGGATGCTTCCTGAACGGCTGCTGCCTGGGCCGCGTGTGCGGTCGGGCGTGGTATGCTGTAGCGGACACACAAGGCCTGCCGCGCTACCCGGCCTCGCTGATGGATGCCGCCTTCCAAATCATCTTCGTCGCCATCGCGTGGTTCGCCTATCGACGACAAATCCTCCGCGGACAACTGTTCCACGTTTACATGATTGCCTACGGCACCTTCCGCTTCGTCCACGAGTTCTACCGGGCCACGCCACGGATCGCTGGTGTGTTCAGCCCCTATCAAATCCTCGCACTGCTCATCGTCATCGTTGGTGCGTGGCGGTTCGTCGCTCGCGAGAGGCGCTCGCGTGTGCCGCAATTCGCTTGACCCATCGCAGCAGCATCGCTATGGTATGCAGTGTCACGATTTCGATATGGGGGTCACCCGTTTATTTAGGAAATTGATCCTGAGGCAATGCTTCAGGCCGGATAAATCATGGACTTCAAACGCCTGGGACATACCTGCGTGGTCGGCATGCACTGGGGCGATGAGGGCAAGGGCAAGATTGTCGATCTGCTGACCGAGCATTTCGACATCGTGGTGCGCTACAACGGCGGCGGCAACGCCGGCCACACGGTGCAGATCGCCGGTGAGAAATTCGCGCTGCACCTGCTGCCGATCGGCGTGCTCAGCCCGAACAAGACGGCGGTGGTGGGGCCGGGCATCGCACTCGATCTGCCGCGGATGCTGGAGGAGATCGACGCCCTCGCCCAGCGCGGCATCCACGTCGGCGACCATCTGAAGATCAGCGACCGCGCCCACCTGGTCATGCCGTATCACAAGAAACAGGACGCGCTGTCCGAATCGGCGCTCGGCGCGGACAAGATCGGCACCACCGCCCGCGGCATCGGCCCCTGTTACGCCGACAAGATGCAGCGCGCGACGGCCCTGCGGGTGATCGACCTGCTCCAGCCGGAAGCGTTCCGCGAGAGGCTCGCCCGTATTGTGGCCGACAAGAACACCGTATTCGCCGCCCTCTACGGCGATCACGAGCCGCTCGACGCCGCGGCACTGGCCGACGAGTATTTGCGTCATGCCGAGCGAATCCGGTCGAACATCTGCGATACCACCCAATTCCTCTATTCGGCGGCGAAAGGCGGCAAGCGGCTGCTGTTCGAAGGCGCCAACGGCACGCTGCTGGACATCGACCACGGCACGTTCCCCTTCGTCACCAGCAGCTCGACCGGTCCGATCGGCGTATCGGCCGGGGCCGGTGTCCCGCCGCAGACGATGAAGACCTGCCTCGGCGTGACCAAGGCGTACACCACCCGCGTCGGCGCCGGCCCGTTTCCCAGCGAATTGAAGGACGACATCGGCCAATACATCCGCGAGCGCGGCCACGAATACGGCACGACCACCGGCCGGCCCCGCCGCTGCGGCTGGTTCGACGCGGTCGCGGCCGACTACAGCGTGCGGCTGGGCGGAATTACCGAGGCGGCCATCATGCACCTGGACACGCTCACCGGCCTGGACCGCATCGGCATCTGCGTGGGCTATCGCACTACGGCCGGGCCGCTCCCCGGGTTCATCTCCGATGCCGCACTGCTCCAGCAGGCCGAACCGGTCATCGAGTTTCTGCCCGGCTGGAAAGAGGATCTTCGCGGCGCCCGCTCGATCGAGGCCCTTCCCGCCGCCGCCCGCACCTATCTGGATCGCCTGGAATCGCTGCTCGGCGTCCCGATTACCATCGTCAGCGTCGGACCCGAGCGAACCCAGACACTGTTCAAAACGTGATAGAATAGTCGCCGGTCGAATTAGTGGCACAGGCGTCTCGCCCGTGCATGCACCGCCGGGACGGTGGTCCTACACCAGTGTGCCTATGCGCGAAAAGCCGCTCGAACCACGCGAGGTGCTCGGCCTGGAACCCGAGCAGTTGCCCCGGCACATCGCCGTCATCATGGACGGCAACGGCCGCTGGGCGAACGGGCGCAACCTGCCGCGCATCCACGGGCACATCGAAGGCGCCGCCAACGTCCGGGCCGTCATCACGCATTGCGCGCGTCTCCATCTTGAAGCGCTGACGCTCTACAGTTTCAGCGCGGAGAACTGGAAGCGGCCCAAATCCGAAGTGGACGCGCTCATGGACCTCTACGTCGAGTACCTGATCAAAGAGCGCGAAGAGATCATGGAGAACAACGTCCGCCTGATCCAGATCGGGCGACGTGAGGGGTTGCCGGCGCCGGTGCTGCACGAGCTGGATGAGACCCAGTCGATCAGCAGGGACAACACCGGGCTCAAGCTGTGTCTGGCGATCAACTACGGATCGCGCGACGAAATTGTCGATGCGGTGCGGGCGATCGCGAAGCGGGTGCAGGCCGGCCGGCTCGATCCGGCGGAAATCGACGAGCGATGCGTCAGCGACGCGTTGTACACGGCGGGCATCCCCGACCCGGACCTGCTGATTCGCACGGCCGGCGAGCGGCGGATCAGCAACTTCCTTCTGTGGCAGATCAGCTATGCCGAGCTGTACGTCACCGACGTGCTGTGGCCGGACTTTCGCCCCGAGCATCTCAACGAGGCCATCCGCGACTACGCCGGCCGCCAGCGCCGCTTCGGCGGAGTGCTGAGTGATATCCCAACCGCCGAGAAGTAGCTCTGGATCGGGACGAAACCGGGAAAAGCCGATCAGCGCAAGCCAAAGTTAACCGCGCTGGAGTCCCAGTGCCCGTACGATGCGCCATGGCTCCCGCACGACTACTGCTTTTCCTTCGTTCCCACCACCCAGCCACCAGAGGCACTTATCAAATCCACCCCTACCGCAACCTCGCGATGTTGACCACGCCATCGCGCTGAACGTGGATGTTCAACTCGTGCCCATCGAGCAGCGCCATTCCGATGAGTGGAGCGGTTCTTGCTTCATCAATCTCGATCGCCACCCGCCGGCCGCCCCATGCCACCACGCCCGCGTAAAAATCGAACGACACGACCCGTCCGTCACCGAGTTCTACAGGACTTCGACCAAGTCGGCGCAATCCAAGCGATCGAATCACCGCGGGCGGTAAAGTGAGCGAGCCGCTGTAACCTGTATCGATGATCGCCGTGATGCCTCGCCGGGCGTTGTATCGGCCGTATGCCTGAAGACGCACGATGGCTTCGCGATGTGCGTTGACTCTGCCTCTCATCTGGCGGGTTCCGAGTCGTGCCAGGAACGGATGCGGTGCAACGCGCGGTACCCTATTCGTTCGACCCAGATTTGGGCATCGGGTCGCCGTTTAAGAAGCCGTTCGGCAGCATTCAACGCATCGTCGGCGACCTCGAAGTCCGCCGTCTCGATATCGAGGGCGACGACGCGCCCCTTCTTCTCGCGGGTAACCTTCGGCCGAACCTGCTTTTTATACACGGCGCGGCCCCGGCGAGCGATTTCTTCCTTGCTGTATCGACGTTGTCGTTTGACCACGGCCCATACTCCGATGCACGAAACTCACTCTGATTATATGACGACTCGCCCGTGCTGTCGAAGTCCAATTCTGTAGAGTCCGCTGTGCGGACCTTTCGCCGCGCATGGGAGCAAAAACGGTCCGCAGATCCGCAGAGCGGACCCTACCGACTCGATTATATCAGTGACGAAGCTGCCATTCAAAATGATGAAGTTGATGGGCTTTCATTCCTCAGGAAACGCGAAATCGACGACCTGCATCTCGACCGAGGTGCGGCCGTTCCAGGTGTTGAGGATGGGCTCGAACGCCACGCGGCAGCGGCGGTGATCGAGCAGTGACTGGAGGCAGTCTTTCTTACCGAAGGCGATGGCTTTGCGGCGGGTGGCGCCGTCGGTGAGGCTGAACTGGAGATGCTCGCCGGTTTTACCGACGATGCGCGGATCGTTATCGAGCTGGAGCCAGCCGGAGGCGAAGCGCGGGCGCGCGTTCCCGGTGCCGAACGGCTGCATGCGTTCCAGATCGCGGACCAGCGGCTCGATGAGATCGCCCAGCCCGATCTCGGCGTCGAGGCGGAGCGCGGGCTCGAGATCCTTGCCGGTGAGCAATTGATTGGCGCGGGCAGTGAAAGCTTCGGTGAACGGTTCGACCTTGTCGCGCTCGATCCGCAGGCCGGCGGCCATGGCGTGCCCGCCGAACGCGAGCAGATGTTCCGAACAGTCGGCCAGCGCGCGGTGCAGCTCGAAGTGGCGGATGCTGCGGGCGGAGCCCTGCCCGACGCCGTTGTCCAAAGCGATAAGCACGGCCGGTCGGCTGTAGCGCTCGACGATGCGCGACGCGACGATGCCGACCACGCCGGCGTGCCAGCCGTCGGCGGCCACAACGATCGCCCGCCGGGCATCGCAGGCCAGCTTCTGTGCGTCAATCTGTTCGCACGCCTGATTGAAGATTTGTTTTTCCAGCGACTGGCGGCGGCGGTTCTGCTCCTCTAAATGGACGGCGATCTCACCCGCCCGGGCCTCGTCGGCCCGCGTGAGCAGTTCGACCGCGAGCTGAGCGTGCCCCATCCGTCCGGCCGCATTCAGCCGCGGAGCGAGCCAAAATCCCACATGATCGCTGTCGATCTTCTTGTCGCCCAGCTTGGCCGACTCGATCAGCGCCCGCAGCCCGACCAGTTTCGATTCGCGAAGACCCGTCAGCCCAAAGCGGGCCAGCACGCGGTTCTCGCCGGTCAGCGGGACGACATCGGCGATGGTGCCGAGTGCGGCCAAGCCCGTCGCCGCCACCAGGAACTCGCGGAACTCCGGCGTGACCTTCTCGCAATCGCATAAGTTGCGGGCGATGGCCCAGGCGAGCTTGAAGGCGACACCCGCACCGCAAAGGTCGGGATTGGGATAGGATATTCCGAACCCCGCACGCGAGTGCGGGGCCCGGCCCGGCACTTGCGTGCCGGGTTCGGATTCGCAATCCGCAATCCGCAATTCCCCTATTCCCGGATGCACGATCGCATCGGCGTCCGGCAGCGCGGGGCCGGGCGCATGATGGTCGGTGATGATGAGCGTGAGGCCGATCTGGCGGGCGATGGCGGCTTCCTGGACGGCGGTGATGCCACAATCCACCGAGATCACGGTGTCCGCGCCGCTCGCGCGGAGTTGGCGCAAGGCATCGCCGTTGAGCCCGTAGCCTTCCTCCAGCCGGTGCGGGATGTAGAAATCGACTTCCGCGCCGGCCAGCTTGAGCAGATGCCACAGGATGGCGGTGGCGGTGATGCCGTCCACGTCGTAGTCGCCGTAGATGATGATCGGCCGCCGCTCGCGAACTTTTTGGGAGATGATGCGGGCGGCGTCCACCGCCCCCGGCAGCAGTTCGGGCGCGTGCAGCGTCTTGAGTTCGGGAGCGAGAAAGCTGCGGGCGTCATCCGGCGCGATGCCGCGGTTGTGCAGGAGCTGCGCGATAAGCGGCGAGATACCGAGCCGCCGAGCCGCCTCCGCGCAACCCGGCCACGCGGGAGTGATCTGCCAGTGCCTGGGCATCCGTGCCTTGCCTCCCGGACAGGTGTTGGATTTCGAAGAACTGCACGATCACTGTACGTCACGAAGTGGTGCGATGCAATCGCCCACTCGCATAACGCCGATTTCGGCATTGCCTGCACGTGAGGGAGTCAACGCCGCTGGCGGCGGGCGAGGTAGACCACAAGTTTTACGTGGCCGGGACGGAGCTTATCAAGGACGAGGAGTTTGTGCTGGTGAAGATTGAGAAGCCGTAGAAGTAGATCAATCTTCGGAGCTGCCGATGCGCGGGGGGTTGCGGACCAGAATACCGCGGAAGGAGTGGTAGCGGATATCTGTCTTTTCTGGATCATCGAATGCCACGATGGCTCCCTCGGGCGGGTTGCAACGCGGGTTAACGTGAATACCACGATATAGGGTGTGGAGCTTGTTAGTCACGGAAATCCAACAGTTTTTCTGCAAATGCAATCGGCGAAGTTCCGATCCTTCCTCGGTCAGAATCGAGATGTCGAGCGACTCCGCATCAAAGCCATCAACGCGGAAAATAAACTCCCGGTCGAGCAGAAGGGTATCGCCAATCCTTTTAGCCATTAAAACCATCTGAGCGCCCTGGAGGGAGCCGAATCTTCGCGTCCCCCGCCCTGTCAACTCGACGCTGGGTTAGCGGAGCGGGACCCACTCGAAGCCAGGATGGGTTTCGCCTGCTACATCGGCAGCCGCGTGCGCCTCTTGGAGAGTATCGCCGCTCCCGACGATCGCTGTGTGATCGCCATTCCACACGATCCACCTGCCTGCGTATTTCTTCGGGACAACCACAGGTTGACAAGATGGAGTCTTTTTCGAGGTCATAACCGATTCCTTTTGACCAAATTGTAGCATATTTCGTGCCGGAGTTGGTGTCAAAGAAATCTGCTTGCACGCCCTGCAACTATGCTTCCTCGAACTCGCTACTCTGGGGGCGCGAGTATTCCGCTCAATTCGTGCAGCCCGCCGTTGGCGGCAGGTTGGCGCCGCCCAGGCAGTTGAGGAACAGGCCCAGATCGGACCCATCGACGGCGAGATCGGCGTTGAGGTCGGCGTCCTGGCAGCCGGGGGCGTAGGGGTTGCCCGTGCCGGAGAAGCAGAGCTGGAGGTGGGAGAAATCCATGATGTCCACGTCGTTGTCCAGGTTGAAGTCGGCGCGGAAGGTGGGGACGGCGGTGGCCGTGGCGGCGGTCGAATACGTGGGCACGCTGTTGTGCGCGAATGCGGCGTAGTAATAGCGCGTGCCGCTGATCAGGCCGGTGTGCACATGGTTATCGTTGGAGCCGGGCGTGTTCGGCTTATCGATGACCAGGCTGCCGTCGGTCGGGCCGCTCGGGTAGCTGGTCGTGCTGGAGCGGATCAACGTGCCGGTGAAACCGGCGCTGGAGGGGTTGGTCCACGAGAGCGTGATCTGCTGGAGGCCGGCGGTCGCGGTGAAGTTGGTCACCGGGTTGGGCGGTGTATTGCTGACCACCTGCACCTGTTTGGTGAGCGTGTCGCCGAACCAGTTGACGAATTCCTGCACCATGCGCCAGTCGGTGGTGTAGGCGCCGGGGGTGGCCGGAGCGGTCATGGTGAAGTTGAACGTAAACTGCTGGCCGGGGGCGACGGTCCCAGAGAGCGATTGCCGGCCACCGGCAAACGGGTCGGTGTCGTCCACCGCGCCGAGCTTGTAGTTGGTGCTGTCCCACGTCACATAGCTCGTGTTCTTCATGGTGATGGCGACGTTGTAGTTCTGCCCGGCGGTCATCACGTTCGGGATGGTGTTGGACACGAGCTGGGCGGCGTCCTGAAAGACGCCCATGCCGGCCAGGGCCATCGCGTAGCCGGCGTTGTTGATCAGCCAGCACTCGTTGGTCTGGTAGCGGGCGGGGTAATTGGTGGTCAGATCGAACTGGGGCAGGCCGGTGCTGTAGGTGCGGACGATGCCGTTGGGCACGACGCCGGGCTCCGCGCCGCGCGGCCAGCCGGGCGGCGGCGTGTACCGGTGGTGATACGACAGGGGATGGAAGTCGCCCGCGCCGTGCACCATGCACACTCTGAAGTAATTAGAACCCAGCACCCAGTTGTACTGATCCATGGCGAACTTCAGGTACGCGGGGTTGTTGACCAGCTTGTGCGATTCGACGGCACCCCAGGCCATCAGCAGGTAGAGCCGATTGATACCGAGAAAGAAGCCGTTGTTGTCGGAGTTGGTGGGGAAGTACTGGAGCGTGCCGGCGTCGTCGCGGCGGACAAGCCCGATGGGGTCGCTGGCCAGATAGTTGATGTTGTGGTCCATGAGCACCTGGACGGCTTGTGTCGCGTTGGGCACCTGCGGCGTGGCGGGATAATTGCGGGCGAACCACGCCAGCGCCCCCAGCTCGTAGCCGGGCCCTTCAGCGCCGACGATACTGTCGTAGGTGGCTGGATTGCTGATGATGCTGCCGGACATCTCGTCCACGCGCTGGACGGCGCGGTCGTAACAATTCTGCTGGCCGAACACGGCGAAGAGATCGAGGCCGGCGAAGATGTGATGAGCCGCCGCGCCGAGGTTGTTGTGACCGCCCTCGCTGATGGCGATCGCGACACGATGGTCCCAGATCGACAGGGCCTTGGCGGCGAAGTTCTCCGTCGGCAGGCCCTTTGACGCCAGGATGCGGTGCATCTTGATGAGGGCCGCACAACAGACCGTCTCCTGCGGGGTATTCTCCGTGCCGGCGTCGATCCAGCGGTCGTCGCAGGCGTTGCAACTGTTGAAGTCGCTGCAATTGCAGATGTTGTTGTTGGTGTCCGATTCGGGCGGCACGAACGTCGCGCCGGTACGGTTCATGCGCGTCTGCTGGAGGCAGTGGCCGTTGGTATCGACCATCTTGGCCAGCCAGCGGGCCTGATAGAGGGCCTCGTCAACGATGTCGGGGACGCCGTTGTTGTTCAGGTCGAAGGCGTCGTAATAGCTGCGGTTGGAGTCGTAGAGAAAACACAGGGCGAAGCAGCCGTCGCCGGCGAAACCGTGGGGAAACTTGTTGTAATCGCCGGCGTCGTGCCAGCCGCCGACCTCGTCGATGTGCATGTACGGCCCGCTGCGAACGCCGTCATCCATGTGACATGGCCCGTGCCAGTGCGTGCCGTCGTAAAGATCGGTGACGTCGGAGCCGCAGCGCTGGGCGGTGAAGTAGCGAAACGCCAGGTTGCCGGTGACGTTCTGAAAAACACCCGGCGAGATGTTGAAGTTGTAGGAGTTGTTGGTCTCAGCGCTGACGGTGCCGGTGATGTAGAAATCGCCGCCGATCTTATAGCTGCTGAAATCCCCCTCCCAATAGAACTTGTCCCACAGGCCGCCCTTGCGGGTGAGCGTGCCGGAAAAGACCTGGCTGTTGTCGGAGACTTTCTTGACCGAGAACGTGCCGTCGCCGGCGAAATCGGTGGTCCGCTGGGCGCGGACGGTTTTGGGCCCGTTGGGTTCGTAGCCGGTCTGGTTCACCAGCACGTCAAGGGCGAATGCCGGCGGGGCGGTGAAGATGCAGGGCCAGACCGCCAGCGCAAGATGACGAGCGCGTTGCTTCATAGTACGACTCTAACCATTCCCTATCCAGCGTACAGTATATCACGCTTAGCTGAAACAATGAATACGCCTCCGCGTGGTCCAGTGGTCCATGCAGCACTGGCGGCCTGTATTCCGGCATGACACCGGGATTCACTCGCCGCAGTTTGTGTCGGCCAGCAGCGTCGGACCGGTGAAACAGGACAGGAAGACGTCGTAGTCTCCGGGATCGACGCTCAGACTCGAATCCAGATCCGCCCAGTCGCAGCCCGGGAGCCAGGTTGGAGAGAAACACACCTGGAGAGATCCGAAATCCGAGAGGTCAACGTCTCCGTCGGCATCGTAATCCGGCCGGGCCAGGTTTTCGATCTGCTGGAGATATGCGACAAGCTGGAGCTTCTCGGTGGGCGTGAGCTGTGAGGTCTGACCGTGCTGATCGGAGGGGTTTTTGGTGGTTATTACATCCATCAAGGTTGCGGCGGAGCCGTCGTGAAGGTACGGCGCCGTCTCCCATATACCCTTGAGCGTGGGCGTATCCACGCCGGTCAAAGGCTCGCCGAGGCGCTGACCCGATGCCGCCGTGAGTGTTCCCACGTCATGGCGTACAAAAGGGTTCCCGTGTAACTCGCTGTCCGTGAGTTGTGCGGTTCGGTGGCAGTTGGTGCAACCGGTCGCCTCGGAGCGGAAGATCTGCCCGCCGGCGATGGCATCGGCTGTCATACTGCCGTCGGGATTGCGGAACGGGCTTTCATGAACGCTCCTCAGCGAGGAGACATAGGCGGCCAGAGCGTCGAGGGACGCACTGAACCCGGCCTTGTGGCCGCCCAGGGGATACTTGCGATTCCCGGTCAGGAAGGCGACGTTGGTCATGAACCCCTTACCGCCGAACGCATTGCGAATATCCCCTTCGAAATCCTGGACCTCGTCGAAATTGGCGGTCCAGTGGAGGGGCCCGTGGCGCATGCCGGCGCGACCGGTGAGGGCGATGGTGTTGCGCAGGCCTTCGCCGCGGTCGGTGAAGTCCCACACGCGGCCGTCGCTGTCGCCGTCGAGGTGACAGACTGCGCAGCTCAGGTACTTGTCGCGCGACATCCGCGGGTCGGCGGCGTTGTAGAAGACCTGCTTGCCGAGGAGCACCTGCGGCGAGAGCAGCTCGGTCTGAACCGTGCCGATGCGGGCCAGCAGCGGCATGTTGTTATGGACGCCGACACCGCGGACGTCGTAAACGGCGACGTCGCGCGACATGTAGTTGTTGACGAATACGCGGGTGTAGTCCGGACTCAACACGAGCCCGTTCGGGGCCAATCCGACATCGGGAATGGCCGTAGCGATCTCGCCGGTGGCAGCATCGAGCACTTCGACCGAGTTGGATCCCAACGTGACAACAAAGAGATAGTCGCCGAGTGCATTGAAAGCGGCCGCGGAAACCAGGCTGCGGTTATCCAGGTCGGTCCGGTCGGCGAGCGCTTCGGTATTATTCAGCAGATCGAGCTGGGAGACGATGGTTCGGACGGTGGTTTCGAAGGTGAAGGGCTGTCCGTCGCGGAAAAGACCGCGGCCGGTGTTGTCTTTCTTCGAGGGGACCCATGCGCGGCGGCCGTCGGGCGAGATTTCCGCGGCGGCGATGTAGTTGGGGACTCCACGGCTGCTGGAAGTGCTGTCCGGGCCCGGATCCACGGCGAGCGTGAACGTGCGGACCACGGTGAAATCCGCGGCGCGGACCTCGACCACTTCGCCATGATCGACGGGCGAGATGAAGCGGCTGAGGAGAATACGCGCCCCATCGTGGGAGATCGCGATGCCGCGCGGCGTTGGCCCCACACTGATGCTGCCGGAGACCTGCCGCGCGGCGGGATCGAGCTTGACGAGCTGCCCGGTGGCCTCGAGTGTCAAATATCCGGCGGCGCCCTGGGGGTCGAAAGCGATGCCGTACGGGCGGGAGGCATGGGGGAGATTGATTGTGGTGAGCAACTGGCCGTTGTCGCCGCTGAGCACCGAAACGGTTCCGCTGTCCTGGTTGGCCACCCAGACGGCGCCGTCGGGTGCGATCGCGAGTGTTTTTGGATTTTTGCCGACCGGCGACTCGAAGAGCCGGGTGAGAGCGGCCGCATCGATACTGGTGACGGTGTTGGCGTCGGAGTTGACGTTCCACACCCGCGTTCGTGCCCCATCATACACGATGGTGCTGGAATGCGTGGACCGTCCGGGCGTGGGCGGATAGACGATGGTCTGAATCGTGTTGAACGCGCGCTGCCCGCCGGCATCCTTGACCAGCAGGATCACGGGGTAGTGCCCGGGCCCGGCATAGGTGTGTGTGATGCCTGGCGTGGGTGAGAAGGGCGTGGCGGGGGTGCCGTCGCCGAAGCTCCAAGAATAGGTGAAGGGCCCCGGTGCGGTGCAATTGGTCACGTCGAAGTCGATTGGCTGCCCGACGTACGGGGGCCCCAGCGCGACGAGCTGGCAGGACCAGGGGACGACCGATGCGTTCGTGGAGAACAGGCTGCTGAATGCCGCCGCGGTGGGGTTCTGGGCGTCATCGCGGATTCCGCCCGCGGGTACATAGACTTCATAGGTCGTATCAGGAAGCAGCGGCTGATCGGGCCAGAAATTGATAATGCCCGTCTGTCCGCTGTATTTGCCGAACAGCGGCTGCCCGCCCACCGGCCGGACGATAAACGTCGAGGTGTTGACGCTTCGGAGGTCGATCTGATCGGTGAAGGTGAGACCGACGCGCGACGTGAGGGCCTGATTGACGGCATTGGGCCTGGGATTGACCATGTTGACGGCCGGGGGAGTAAAGTCGGGTGCGGTCTGATGGGGGACGATGCGCGAGCCGACGCCGTCATCGTCGCTGAGGACGACCAGGTTGCCATGTACGGCGACGAAGTCGAGATCCGCGTTGGGTTCGAGAAAATCGGCGTGGCCGGCGATCGAATAGGCGGACGGATTGCGGGTATCGATTTTGTAGTAGCCGGGCTCGCTCGCG
This sequence comes from uncultured Planctomycetales bacterium, assembly GCA_964384465.1. GTDB lineage: Bacteria > Planctomycetota > Phycisphaerae > UBA1845 > PWPN01 > CAYLLT01. Next base: position 27,798 of record CAYLLT010000013.1, read on the forward strand.
CCGACGTGGGCAAAGCCATCCTGTGTGGTCATGTAGCCGCCACGGTCGCCGAAGCTTTGTAGCTGGATGAAGTTAATCGCGGACAGGCTGCTGATGTCGTACGCGATCAGGCCTTGCCCGTGCGTGCCGCCGGTTGATGCCGAGAAGACCTTCTCCCCGTTCACCATGCCGCTGTAGGGGATGGTTGTGTCATCCGTGGCGAGCAGGCTGGGATTGGCCGGATCGCTGATATCCATCAGCGAAATGCCGGCTACGTCGTTGCCCATGAGAACGAGGAGATTGCCGATGGCAAAAGTAGACCCGACGCGAAAGCCTCCCGTCTGGCTGTTGGGGACCTGATTGACGAGCACTGGGGCGGCGGGATTGGTTGCATCCACGATATACAGGCCCAGGTCGGTCCCGCCGCAGTAGACGTAGGGCGCCTGCCAGAACAGCCACCAGATGGCGGAGGTGTAGTCGTGGTCGGCGACGCCGGGAAGCACGAGGCTGGAGAGCACCACCGGGTTGTTCACGTTGGTCCAGTCCCAGAACCGGATGCCGTACCAGAGCGCGGTCACCGCGTACAACCCGGGATAGCTGTAGCTGAAGCCCATCGCATGCCCTTCGCGGGTGCCGTTGAAATAGATGCGGTAGACCATCTGAGGGTGGTAGGGATCCGAGATGTCGTAGAAGCAAAAGCCACCATCGGCCAAATATGCGAACGGCACGACGAGATACCCGTTGTGCATCACACAAGTGCCGTGCGACAGGGGGGCGTCCGGGGCGGTGATGCTGCTGATGATCTGGAACAGCTCCTCGGGCGGATAGCTCCGGTTGGGCATGCCGGGCCCGTACCCGGCCGGCGGGTCGGCCGGCGTGGCGCTGCTGGTCACCGCGGTGGAATAGTTCGCCGCATCATCATGCGCGAAGGCCGTGTAATAGTAAGTGGTCCCATTGGTCAGGCCCGTGTGCGTCACGTAATCGACCGCCCCCGGCGTGCCGGGCTGATCAACCAGCAGCGTGCCATCCGTCGGGCTGGTCGGGTAGGCATCGGTCCGGAAGCGAATCAGCGTCCCAGTGAAATCGGAGCTGGTCGGATTGATCCACGACAGGCTGTTCTGGAGGTTGCCGCTGGTCGCCAGGAAGTTGGTTGATGGCGCCGGCGGAGCTGCCAGGGCGGTTATCGGCAGCAGAATGATGACGTTTCGGACGAGCTGCGCGAACAACCTGCGGCTGGAGAGCAAACCGAGCGCGCGATCAAGCTTCCGCGTCTTCATCGTGATGGTTCCGAGACAGTCGAACGTTGGGGCAGGGCGCTAAGGTTTCCCCTCCTGACCCAGTGGTCCTGCATCCACTGCAGAGAAACCCGCAGCGTGCGAACTCTCTGTCAGCCGATCGATACCCTGCCCCGCGATCCTGGGTTTATTTATACCCTGCAGAGGGCGACGATACAAAGCGGCGGCGAGGACCGCCGCACTAAAATGCCCACCAGACGCTTGATTCAGCCCCGCGAGCGCGCGGCGCGGAGTTTTGCAAACCGCGGCTAAACTGGTTGCGGCAACAAGTTGCCGCGGTCCTGCGCGTTGAAACCGTCAGCTCACGGGAGGGCGAAGGCGACGAAGGCGTCGCCGGGGCGGGTGCGCGGCTTGCCGCCGCCGCCGGCGGCGATGACGACGTACTGTTTGCCGGCTGCGGCGTAGGTGCAGGGCGTGGCGTAGCCGCCGGCATCGAGCTTGTGTTCCCACAACAGCTTACCGGTGGTCTTGTCGAACGCGTGGAACTTTTCGTCCTTGGTGCCGCCGATGAAGACCAGCCCACCGGCGGTGACGATGGTGCCGCCGAAATTTTCCGTCCCCGTCTGCGGGATGCCGCGGGCGGCGAGCTCGGGGAATTCGCCGAGCGTGACCCGCCAGGCGAACTCGCCGGTGTTCAGGTCGATGGCGTTGAGCGTGCCCCAGGGCGGCTTGATGGCCGGATAACCCTCCGCGTCATAGAAGTAGGCGTAGCCGCCGAAGCGATAGCGCTCGCCGTCCTTCGCGAGCGTTACCACGCACGGCGCTTCGTTGGAGTTGACGTAGAGGTAACCGGTGGTGGGGTCGAAGGACGCGCCGCTCCAGGTGGCCCCGCCGTGGAAGCCGGGGGCCAGCGCGGTGCCCTCGATGCTGGGGGGAATATGTGACTCGCCGTGCCGGAGCTTCCGCAGCCGGTCGAGCACGCCGGCGCGGGCGGCGGGCGAGCGATCGGTGACGTCCTCGTCGGTCACCCTCTGTCGCGCGAACGGCGGCGGTTTCAGCGGCACCGGCTGCGTGGGCGAAGCCTGCTCGCCGGGAATATCGGAGGGCGGCGCCGGCACTTCCTTCACGCCGAAGAGCGGCTCACCGGTCTGGAGATCGAAGAGGAAACAGTAGCCGGTCTTGGTGACCTGAGCGACGGCGTCAATCCTGCGGCCGTCGTGCTTGACGGATACGACCACCGGCGGACAGGGATTGTCGTGGTCCCACAGGTCATGATGGAGCGTTTGAAAATGCCAGAGGCGCCGGCCGGTGCGGGCATCGAGGGCCAGCGTGCAGTTGGCGAAGAGGTTGGGGCCTTCGCGGTCGATGCCCAGAAAATCGGATGCCGCCGAGCCGGTGCCGAAGAATATAATACCTCTTTTATCATCTATCGTAAATCCGCCCCAGGGGTTGGCCCCGCCGCGGTCTTTCCATGAGTCGCCTTTCCAGGTATCGCCTGCGAATTCGCCGGGACGCGGGATGGTGTGGAACCGCCAGACTTCTTTGCCCGTGCGGACGTCGAATGCCCGCGGGTCGCCCGGCGCGGAGGGCATGCCCTCGTCATTGGAGCAGCCGACGATCACCAGATTTTCGAACACCGCCGGCGCGGAAGTCGGGCCGTAATTGAGCTTCGAAATGTCGCGCTCGATCCCGGTCCGCAGATCGACGATGCCGCCTTCGCCGAAAGCCGGATTGAGTTTGCCGCTTCGGGCGTCGAGCGAAATGAGCCGCCCATCCGCGAGACCCACCAGTATCCGCCGCTGACCATCGGGCTTGCCGTCGGACCACCATCCGACGCCGCGATTGACGCCGCCGGAAGCGCGTATCCATTTGCGCTGGGGTCCAGCGTAGGGATCGAACTCCCAGATCGGCCGGCCCGTGGCGGCGTTCAGCGCGACCACGCGGGTCCGCACCGTCGTAACGTACATCACGCCGTCCACCACCAGCGGCGTACATTCTATGGTGGTCTTATCGCCCGCGTCGCCGGTGTGATAGATCCACGCGACGCGGAGGTCCTTGACGTTCTGACGGTTGATCTGATCCAGCGAAGCGTAGCGCGTGCCGCCCTTGTCATTACCGACGTTAGGCCAATCGACATTAGGGGAGGATGAAGGTGCCGCTGCACCAGAAGATTGTCCTCCCAATGTGGGGGATTGACCGGCAGCCATGAAGACGAAGACCAGCAGTTGGACGATCATGATCGCCAGACGAGTACAACCTGGAAAAAGTAATCTGAATTGCGGCATTTCGCTGTCCATCCAACATCAATCGTCGCAGGTGCGATTCATTCAGTATCCTTTTGCTTGCGTTTAGAGCGTCCGACTTTCCGGGTTCGCTTTTCCTTGATCGCCTGGAGCTGAACGACCGCCTCCCGATCCCGCGGCCGGCTCATGGCCTGTTTCGCGTCGATCAGTCCATCAATATCCAAGACGCGAATAGATTGATTTCCCAGCTTGAGACGTATACTCTGTCGCCAGGCCTGACCGTAATTTCCGACTCCGGAGACCTCACTCAAGCAATCCAGTTGTCCCAGATCCGTCTGTAGATAGAGGTTTTTCCAGGCGCGGCATCCCGATTTCGTGATGGATAATGGCAGTTTAGCGGGTGTCAACCGGAGAACCGGATGCAGGTCCGCCAACGCTTTCTGGAGCCGCATCAGATTGTCGGGCGTAAACGAACAACAGATGTCCACATCCTGCGTCACCAGGGTTACGCCATGCGCCGCCGCGGCGAAACCTCCAACAACAACGAACTCGACTTTATCGCGAATGAGCCGGCTTAACAGCGACTCAAGATCGGGCATTCCGTTTCTCCATGGCTTCGCGGAGGGCCGTCAGGGTGGCCAGCGCGCGGGAGTGAGCCCGGATGCGTTCCTCGGGAGTACGGTTCAGGTTGATCTCCAGCAAGGACATGTCGCAGCCGAATTGTTCGGCGGCGTGCCAGGCCGGGCCGGCGGACTGAACCGTCGATTTGTCTCGATGTCGGATTCGAGCGTGGCGGCCGCTTCGTTTTTCTGGTTTTCTCGGCATGCCGACCAGCTTAGTTCTCTCTGTCCATTGCGCCAAACCGTGTCGCCGCGCCTGATTCAATCGGCGCATTCGGGGTCGAGCACCGGCCGGTCGGGGCCGGACATGCAACCGATGAAAATCATAACATCATCCTGATCGACGTCGAGATCATGATCGACCCGCGCGTTCGCGCACGTGGGGTCCAACTGGGGGACGCCCATGCCGGTGAAACAGTGTTGAAGGTGCGCGAAGTCGATCCGATCGACGTCGCCATCGCGGTCGAAATCGAGTTTGAAGAACCCGTCGCCGGGATGCCAATAGAGCCTCCCGCGCGACTGCTCCCACACGTCGGAGTATCCGTCGCGGTCCGTGTCCACATCATCTTCGTGGGCGGCGACCACGACCGAACGTTGCCACTCGATGTTGTTGCGGTCGCGGAACCAGGTGATGTTCTCGCGAACCATGTCGTAATAGAGATCAAAATTGCCGGTGGCGGCGGGGGCAGTCAGATTGAAATTGAAAGTGACGATCTGGCCGGGTAGTACACTGATTCCTGCCGGCAGCGGGTGATGTCCCGCTGCGTCGTAATCGTTGTTCGCCGGCGCCGTGCCCGCGGGCACGATCGCATGGCCGAGCCTGTAGCCCGCCGCGTCCGTCCACGCATCCCAGCCGTCGTTGCGGACGGTGACGTTCACATTGTAAGTCCGGCCCGCCGCCATGATGCGCGGGATGGTTTCGGCGACCCAGGTCGCTCGGTAGTTGTTATTGCCGCCCAACGTGTAACGCAGAAGGTAATAAAAGGTATAAGCATCGAGAAAACGGTGATTCAGGGCGGAGTTGGCGTAGCTGTCCTCCAGGGTCTTGATTTCAGAGGGACGGCGGATGATGGTGCGATACCAGGCGAAGTTCGGCGAATGATTATCGTGTTTGATGATCGGCGGGGGAAAATCGTCGGATGGAAATCTCCTCAGCACCGGTATGTTTTCAGCCAGAATCGAATCGGCCGGCGCGCCGTCGTAGCCGATGCCGTCGCCGCTGAACGGTGCAAAATTCACCCAGTCGCTCATCCCGATGCCGCCGGCGATGCCGTTGAGCATCCACGCGGTGATCGAGTAGTCGAACATGCGGTAGTATTTTTTGCAGTGGTCGCGCCAGATGGCGACGCCGCTCGGATAGCCAGACGGCGACCGTTTGCCGGCCAGTTGGCTCGGGTTGATGTAGCCGGCGCCAGAATCCCACGCGACGAAAAAATCCTTGTCGGTCTTGTGGCGATACATATAGTCCATCGCCACCGACGCCCGGTCCACCGCGTTGGGATCGATGCCCCAGTTGCACGTCGCCTGCCCGCGGGCGGGATCGTTATATCGATCGCCGGCCAGCCAGTAGAGGGTCCAGGAGGCCTGGTCGTAATCGCCCAGACCGATCAGGACGTAATTGCCCCCGGCCACGTGGCCGTCGGCATCGATCAGGCCGCGGCTCTGCATATCGGCATAGGTCGGTGCGGGGTTTTGAACATAACGGCGATCCGCCATCGGCGGGAGCAGCCCGGCATAGAACGAGGCGTTGCTGATCCACTGCTGCCCGGCGGCATCGGCTTCCTTGTAGGCGTTGTAGGCGGTGAGCAGGCTGGCCGTTTCCCATTCCGTCTCAACGTCGCCGTGACTGCCGCCGGTGTGATTCGTGTACTTATACGGCCAATTGACGAAGCCGATGAACTTGATCATGCGGCCGAAGCGGGTCCGCTGGTTACAGGCGTTCAGGATGGACAGGAACGTGCAGCGGTCGGCGCCGAGCGGCTGGTTCGGATCGTCATTGGGTTTCTCGTCGCCCCAGGGCGAGAGTTCGAAACAGAAGCCGCGTTTGCTGATGGCATAGTCGAGGTTGCTGAGCTGCGCTTCGAGGTTGACGCCGAGCTTGAGGCCCCACAGGTCGAGCGTGTACGACAGCACGCCGGGGTCGCATCGGCCGTTATCGAGATATTTCTGCCGGGCCCAGATGTAGGCATCGCATTTGGCGCTGCCGGTGGACGGCGTGACAGTCTGCCAGATGGTTCCGGTGCCGGTGAATCTGCCGGTGAGGTCGATGACGACCGGCAGTTTGGGTCCGAGCGGATCGGTGACCCATTTGTTGTAGAGCGAACCGGCGGCGGTGTCTTTGCGAAGCGCAATGGCGTTCTCGATCCCGGCCGCCGTGCTGGCCGCTAGGCTGGTGGAGGAGACGGCGGTATTCGGGTCCGGGTCGTACAGGACAACGCCGTTAATATACGGGTGGAACGTAGTCAGCAGGTCGTCGAGCGTGGACAGCGTCCGCACGGGCCAGCCCTCACATAATCCGCCGGACTCCCGCAGGCGGGTCAGCCAGATGGCGTCGCCGGCGAAAAAATTGAGAAACACGCGCGGGGCCTGCCGGTTGGCCAGCCCCTGGATGCAGACGGCGGCGTGGCGGATGTCGTAGCGCTGGGCGGCCGACAGGCCGGACGTGTAGTTCAGATCGTAAACATAGAGCGTCGGCAGGGCGGCTACGGATGTCGCCGGGCCGATCAACATGACGGTTAAGGCAACCGCGGAGACGCCGTTCGACAGGCTTACGGCCCTGAGCAGAGCCGAAGGGCGGCGGTCGCGGAGAATACGGGGAAAACACTTCCCCTGAGATACCGAATGAAAAGCGGCCATCAATAATCCAATGTCTCGCGCCGGCGCGACTCGGCCCCATTTTATCCGGTGGTTCCGCGATTCCGAAACCGCCGCCGATGCTTTACACTTTCAAGATGGATCGACCGCTGCGACACCTGTGGCTTCGGGCGCTGGGGGCGGAAGAAATGCCCGCGCATTTCGATCTGCCCGATGGACGCTACACGCATATCCGCACGTACAAGCACGATTTCTTCGCGGCTACCGGCTTGTACAGCGGCCCCAGCGGCAAAGTCATTCTGAAGATCGGCCGCACGGCTTCACTGTTCGGGCTGCCGCTACGCTGGATCGGGCGCCGACTCGCGGACCATGAGTTCGTTCTATACCAGGCATTGAAAGATTTGCCGGGCGTGCCGCGGTGCCTCGGGCGCTGGGGCGATACCGGCTTCGTTCACCTGTTCGTCGAAGGTCACCCGCTGCAAAAGCATGAATGGGTGAACGACGAATTTTTTCCGCGTCTGGCCGCGCTGCTCGATCAGGTCCATCAGCGGGGGATCGCTTACGTCGATCTCGAAAAACGCGAGAACATTCTGGTGGGCGCGAGCGGCGAGCCGTACCTCATCGATTTCCAGATCTCGTGGCGGTGGCCGGATCGGCCCGGCGATCGCCGCGGGGTGCAGCGACTCTTGCCCGATGAACTCGGCAGGTTGATTTTGGCCCGTTTACAGGATAGCGACCGGTACCACCTGCTCAAACATCGCCGCCGTCATCGGCCGGACACGCTCACGCGCCAGGAGCACGACGCCTCCTATCGTCACGGACCTTACGTCGCCCTGCACCGAAAACTCTTCCGGCCGCTCACGCTCCTGCGCCGCCGCATGCTCAAGCTGCTCACCGGCCACGCGCGATCACCCAAGCAGGACGGGCCAGAATTCCTGAGCGGGCACAATTAGCAATTGGAGAGCGGCGATTTCGGTAGTCTGCGCCAATCGAATTCAGTCCGCACAGCCTTCCAGAGGGGCCAGATTGGCCCCGTTCAGACACTTGATGAAAATTGCCAGATCCAGAGCGTCCACCCCATTGTTGCCGGCGAGCCGCGCGTCCGCGCAGGCCGGATCATTCTGCGGAAAACCGGCGCCGCTGAGGCACAATTGTAGATGCGCGAAGTCGGTCAGGTCGACATCGCCATCGTGGTCGAAATCGGCGGGGGTGTTGGTGCTGAACGACCAGATCGGCCCCATCGCGGTGCCGCAGCAGTTGTCGGTCTGGACACGCCAATAGTAGGTGGTGCCGGTTCGCACCGCCGGCCCGGGGTTGCAAGATCGCGCGGTCAGGTTCTGGCAGACGGGCGTGGTGGGCGGGTTCAGCTTGTCCAGCAGCACGGTGTAGTGCGTGGGGCTGGTGCATACGGCGTCGATGCCGGCGATGGTCATGACCAGCTCGCCGCCGCCGGGTCCATCGTAATCCGCCACTTCGATGAGATAAGGCACGCCGGCTTCCACCGGCACCGTCAGGTCCGAGGCGAGGCCGCAACTGCTGTCGTCGTTGCACCCGAGCGAGACAAGCGCCGAGCAGGTGCCCTTCCACACGGCGACGACCGTATCGTAGCTGCTGTTGCACGTGCTGATGTGCATGCTGCCCGTCTCGGCCGGGACGATCTGGTACCAGAGAGTATTCGAGTTGGGAGGCGCGCCACAGCCCATGTTCGGATCGGTCGGCGAGACGGTCGCTGCGCTGGTCTGGCTGGCGGTGACCACGATGGGGCTGGCGCCGATGATGAACTGCGGGGTGGTGCAGAAGTCGGGCAGGGCCGCCGCGGCTGCGGGGTCGGATGCGGCGGGAGAAGAAGATTCCTCCAGTTGAATCTTCTGCATCTCAAGATCGTCGGGAGCAGCCTGGCCGCCGATCGCGATTGGCCACGCCGACGAGCCGCCGACCGGCGCGCCCCCGCTGCCCGGCGTGGACGTGGCCAGGATCATACCCGCCGAGCCAGCGCTCTCGCTGCCCGGCATCGGCGTAAGCTCCAGGTTGTCGAGGGCGAAGCGCACGGCTCCGGGATGCGTGAAGGTGATGACCGCCCGGGCGATGCCGAGCGGGCTGCTGCCCGCGTTCTGCCCTTCGACATAGGAGAAACCATGATCTTCGGCATCCGCGGTGAACGTACCGATGAGATTATTATTGGCGTCGTAGAGGTCCATCGAGCTGGCGTCGGTCTGGGTGCTGAATGCGCTGAGGGCAAACCCGTAACCGACCCCGGCGACGGGCGTATTGAATTCGAGCGTAAGCGTACCGGCGCGGTCGCCTTCAATGTTCGGGGTCTGAACGTAGAGCGTGTTGCCAGGCCCGCCGTCGATGGTCGCATCGTTCGAGGAGAAGATGAATGATACGTCCGCGATGACCATCCCGTTGACAATCGTGCCATAGGGCAATTCGTCGAAGGTAATCACGTTGTGCGGCGGGACGGCCAGATCCCAGGTGAGGACAGGATCATGCGAGGCATTGACGGCAGCGTCGGCTGGAGTGGGATTGACCCCCTCGGGCAGGCAAGGCACGACGCTGACCGAGACGGTGGCGACGGCCGAATCGCCGCCCACGGGCGGAGTGTGGCCGTCATTGACTTTGAACTGGAACGCATCGTTTCCCTCGAAGCTGGTCGCGGGGGAGTACAGCACGCTGTTGCCGCCGCCGGCCAGCATGTAGGGCACGCTGGAGATGGCGCCGGCGTGCGGGTCCGACAGCGTTCCGCTGCCCGGCAGCGACAACACGGTATATGTCAGGGGATCGCGATTGGGATCAAACGCCGGGAGCGCGATCGTGACCGGCGCATCGATGGCGGTACTGACGATGGTGGAGGTCGCGGTCGGCGGCTGATCGGGTGGTTCCTGGATGCAGATGTCATCGACGTACCACACATCAGCAGCATTCCCGACGCTGGCCAGGTTGCGAATGCGGAACTGGAAATTGGGGTGGAACGCGCCCTCCGGCAGATTGACCAATACCGGCTGGAACGTGCTCATGGCCGGGCCCTCGCCGTATTGCCGCGACAGCTCCACCCAGGTGTTTGACGCGGTCAGGTACTCGAAGATCAGATCTTCGCCGGGGTCGGGTTGATCGAGGTTGGCTCCCTGCTCGAACCAGTAGCGCAGCTCCGCGCCGTGCAGACTGGACAGATCCATCACGCGGGAGACGACGCTCTCAGCGCCGGCCGGGCTCCCGTCGAGCCGCAGCGCGTACGGCGGGCTGGGCGGCGCGAGCGATGAGGCGTCGATCGTCACCGTCGATCCGCTCATCCAGTTGGCCGGGTTGAGCGTGGTGCTGGGGAAGCCGTCGAAGAAGAAGCAGTTGAGGATGGTGACCGACACGGTCGCCGGCGTGGAAGGCCCGCCGTAGGGCGGCGAGCCGCCGTCGTCGGCCGTGAACTGGAACGTATCCACGCCATTGACGTTCGGCACACTGGTGTAGGTGACGCTGGGGATGGGCAGCGTGTGCGGCACGCTGGTGATGGGCCCGCCGGAATCGCTGAGTGAGCCCTTGGTCGGCAGCGAGGTGATGGCGTACTGCAACGGGCCGGGCTGACCATCATCGACCGCTGAGAGCGGCACCGTCACCGGCGTGGCCGCGTAGGCGAGCGCCGTCGCATCAAATGCTACCGGCGCCAGCGGATGCACCGCTCCGCTGGCATTGAGCCGGCGGCCGGTGATCGTCTTGCCCTGAAGGGCCGGGATCGGATCGCCGGAGTACATGATGCGGGTCTTGAGCGCACTCAGCGACAGGGTGGGGTCGGCCGCGAGTGCGAGAGCGGCCACGCCGCAGACGTGCGGGGTGGCCATCGACGTGCCGGAGAAGAGGGCGTACGAATTGCTGTAATCACCGCCGATGTACGTGATGTTGATGTTGTCGATTTCGACACCCTGGTAATTATTGTCGTTGCTGTTTGTCACCCAGCGCCAGCGGAAACGGGTGCTCGCGCTGCGGAGGTTGTCAGGGACTTCCGCCTCGATGATGAAATAAAAACTGAGGTATAAACCAGTCGTCGAGAGGGAGTAGAGCGGCGTCCAGGAGCTGTCCTTCAAGATATCGATCGAGATCGAGTCGCCGGCGCCGCTGTCGATGCGGATGTATGAGCTGACCACCAGTCCGCGAAGCCCGCTGGTATCCAGCGTGGGTGTGACGATCGAGCCGTCGCTACTGCCTAGGTAGGGCAGGCTGTTGGCGTAATCGGCGCGGGCGGCGATGTTGCCGGACCCGCCGATGTCCGAGAGCACGGTACCCCAGCGCGGGTTCGGGCCCTCCACGGTCATCTGTGTCCCAGCAAAACCCGGCGGCGTGGCACCCTGGAAATCCTCGGTGAACAGGCTGACATAATGCGGGACCGTGCTCAGGATGCTCTCGCCCGGCGCGCCGAGATGGACGGTGTGCAGGCCATAATCCGAGAAGTAGGAGAGCGCATCGTTGTGATTGGTGGCCGCGACGGCGATCACGTTGGAGACCGGGTAGTTGGCGGGATAGAACCCACCGGTGTCGTTGTCGGCCGCGGCATTTCCGGCGGCGGCGACGAAAAGCACGCCATGGTCGCGTGCGTTCTCGATGGCGGTCTGGAGCGACGCTGAAAAACCCCCGCCGCCCCAACTGTTGTTCAGGATTCTCGCGCCGTTGGTGACGGCGTAGTTGATGGCGGTGATGGCATCGGCGGTGCTTCCGCCCCCGCCGGCATCGAGGAACCGGCAGGCCATGATTTTGCACTGCCAGTTGATGCCGGTGGTACCCAGGGCGTTGTTGCCGCGGGCGGCGATGGTGCCGGACACGTGGGTGCCGTGGCTGTGGGCGTCGCTGGGGTCCGAATCGTGCATCACGAAGTCGTAACCGTAGACGTCGTCGACGTAACCGTTGCCATCGTCGTCAATGCCGTTGGTCTCCTTGCCGCCGCCACTCTCGCCGGGGTTGTGCCACATATTGTCGAGGAGATCTGGATGGAGGTAATCCACTCCAGTATCAATCACAGCGACGATAATGCTGTCGGAGCCGGTGGTGGTGTCCCATGCCTCCGGTGCATCAATATCGGCATCGGGCGTGCCGCCGGTCTGCCCGGTGTTGTTCAGCGACCACATCTCGGGGTAGCGTGTGTCGTCCGGCGTGCCGAGGATGTGAACCCGGTAGTTGGGCTCGACGGCGAGAATGCGCGGATCGCCCTGGCCCCAATGGTCAGCGATCGCCGCCTGGACAGAATTGTCCGGGCGAAGTTTGACGCGAAAGACCGCCTTCTGCGTCCCGAAGGATGTTCGCTGGAGGACATCGCCGTGAATGGCTTTCTCGACGCCGTCCATGCGCTCGCCGGCATCCAGTTTGCCGTTACCATTCAGGTCGGCCGAGGTGAGCACCAATACCTCTCCCGGCACGTAATCGCTGACCGGCAGATGTTTGGGAACCGAACTGCCAACCGGCGTCCCGGCCAGGGCCAAGAGCGGGATGAGCAGGGTCCAAGCCACAAAAAACGGCCGGACACGGCCGAGGAGGGGACCGAGGTTGAAAAACATGGGGACTCCTTACGGGTTGGTGGATGATGATATATCAAAACCCATCGCCCGCGCCTAATGTTTTTTTTCTGCACACCTCTGGTCGGAGCTCTATCGCGGCGCAGAGGGCGATCGGAACCTCCGATGGCGAATCTGTTTATGACTCACGGCAGGGATCGGCTGCTCAGCGGACAGCGCGCTAGTAGGCTCAGACGCTGTTTGTATAGATGCCGGATCTCGTCCAGAGTTGCACTCTATTTCCCTAAGTTTCCGCAAAAAATGGGATCACGGCCGCAGATGCAGCGAATCCGTCAGGCGGGCGTGCTACGATGCGTGGATGGAGTGCCCTCAACCCATGCGGGCGTTGGTCTTCGAAGGTCCGGGCCGGCTCGCCTTGCGCGAGGTGCCGCGGCCGGAGCCGGGCGCGGGCGAGGTGCTCGTGCGCGTGGGGCATCCCATCGGCCACGAATGCTGCGTCGCTGTGGCCGCGATCGGCGCGGGCAGCCTCGTCCCGTCCGAACTCAACGCGATTCATTACCAGCAGCTCCACGTCAGCGGCGCCTCCGAATCGCGCCGCCGCGACTTCGCCGAAGCGATCGCCCTGGTCAGCAACGGCAGGCTGGATCTGTCCCGCCTGATCACCCACCGTCTCCCGCTGGAGAAGTATCAAGAGGCATTCAAACTGGCCGCCGACGGCTCGGCGATCAAGGTCGCGTTTGACATGATTGCGAATTTCGGAATGCGGATTGCGAATTAACAATGATCGCGGGTTGCTCGCATTTTAATTCGCAATTCGCAATTCAAATCACGGCGGTGCGCAGTTGGCGCTTGCCAAGAGAGTCGGGCCGCTGGCGCAGGCGACGAAGAGGTCCATGTCGGCGGCATCCACATCGCTGTCGGCATCCAGTCGGGCATCGAGACAGTTCGCGGCGGACTGTACGGTCTCAGGGCCGGAGTAACAAAGTTGCATGTGGGCGAGGTCTTCCAGATCGACGTCGCCGTCGTTGTCGAAATCGGAGTCGGTGATGACCGGGACGAGGACTTCATACTCGAGGGTTGGATCGTCGGTTCCGAACAGGCCGCCGCCGCGCAGGACCATGTTGAAATCGATCATCAGGTTCATGCCGATGATGCCATCGAGCGTCCCGCCCTCGGGGGAGGCGACATCCAGCAGGATCACCGGGACATGCTGGAAACTCATCCACTCGCCCAGCGCGGGAATCTCGATCTTATCGACATAGAAGCCGGGGACCATGATCGACTGGCCGTCGACACCCTGGACCTCCACCAGGAACTCCGGATGCGCGGGGTTCAGGGCCAGCCGCGCGCCGACGCGCTGGCCGACAACAGTCACCTGGGCGCCGGTATCAATAATGAAGCGGTCCTTGTCGATCGCACTCTTGGTTCCGTCGTAAAGGTCCACGCTGCTCATAAAAAAGAGGCTCTGTGCGGAGTTGCCGATGATGGTGGAGGGGCTTTGCGGCGAGCCGTCGCCGTCGGGACATTCCCCGGTCCCGAAAATATCGATACACGGAATATACTGGACGGCCGCCCCGCCCAGCGGCCGCAATTCGAGCGGCACCAGGTTGGGGTACTCCGGCACGGCGGGATCAAACGTCTCATAGAACCGGATGTCCGGGGCGGTGTAGTCCTGAGCGTTGATGGTGCGGGTCAACGGCTGGCTATTATCGAAAACGCTGGCGTAGTACACCGAGAGGGGCGGACCGATCACGGTGGGCAGGTCGGGCTGGCCTTGGGCGACGGTTTGCCCGACGGCGGTGGCCACGTTGGTCTCGCCAACCATGCGCGATTGGTCCAGCGTCAACAGTGTGGGATCAATGGCGGCCAATCCATCGATGTAAACGCCGATGGCCTTGCTCACCCAGGCATCCACAACACCGGTGACGCCGCTGATCTGGACGACCGAGGAGGTCACGCGATCGGGATTGCCGCTGAAGAGCCCCACGGTGACAGCGCCCTGGTTGCCGATGATGTGGATGGAGGCTCCGGTATCAAGAACACCGATGGTGTAATCCGCCTGGCGGCCGGCGATCAGAGTGCCCACGGTCGTTTTCGGTATGGCGTCGGTCTCGTATAAGCCGGAATGCTCGCCGGTGGCGCTGACCGCGATGTAGGGGACGAAGCCGTCGATGGGCGGCGAATTGATGATCAGCGCACTGACCGCCTGGCGGGGCGGAGTGGAACGGCGGGGCGTCCCGCCGGCTGTGGTTGAGCGGCCGGCCAGACGCTCAACCGCTTCAGGAGGCAAAAACTTTCTTTCGAGTCCGGCCGGTCGATGGCCGCGACGGCTCAGCAGTGGCGGGGCCTGCCCGGGCGGCGCATCCACCGAGCGAATCCTGCCTCCGCCGGTCACGCGCAGATCGACCGCTTCGCGCTGCCAACCCGGCCGGGGAGGGTCGCTCGCCCAGGCGGCCACGCCCATGCCGCCAACGAGCAGGGCCGCAGTCCATCCGCGTCTGCTATGGTGCGCTTTCATTGTGGACCTTTCCTTCCCCGGATGGACCGCCTCCCCAGGTTGGCCGACCTATATCCGACATTTTAGCGACTCACGGGTGGGATTCATACCCATATTGCGAATTGCGGATTGCGAAATTGAAGGGGGTCCAACAATGGCTTACGGGAACGATGCAGAACGCTTATAATGGCGGATCAAGGGGAAGCGACGTACAGGTCTCGTGTAGCGGGCTATCGGGGAACGTGGATGATGCCTGCCGACGTCAAGCTGGAAAGCGATCCGCTGCTGGCCCGACTGGCACTGCTTCGCGCCAATATCGACAAGGTATTTCTGGGCAAGACGTTGGCGGTGACGCAGGTGCTGGTCGGGCTGATCAGCCGTGGGCACCTGTTGATCGAGGACGTGCCCGGCGTGGGCAAGACCGTGCTGGCCCGCGCGCTGGCCCGCAGTCTCGACCTGTCGTTCGCCCGCATTCAGATGACGCCGGATCTGCTGCCGTCGGACATCATCGGCGTCAGCATTTACGACGCGAAGACCGGCTCGTTCGAGTTCAAACGCGGCCCCATCTTCGCCAACATCATCCTCGCCGATGAGATCAACCGCACCACGCCGCGAACGCAATCCGCCCTGCTGGAAGCGATGAACGAGGCGCAAATCAGCGTCGACGGCCGGACCATGCGGCTCGATCAGCCGTTCCTGGTCATCGCGACGCAGAACCCGTTCGAGTTCGAGGGCACCTACTTCCTGCCCGAGAACCAGCTCGACCGTTTCGCGCTGCGCATCCGCATCGGCTATCCCACACGCGAGGTGGAGAAACGGATCATCCACGAGCGGCCGAGCACGGTCGCATTGGAATCCCTGGAGCCGGTCATGCGCGGCGAGGACCTGATCGCGATTCAGGATCGCGTGGCCGAAGTGCGGGTGGACGATACGCTGGTCGGTTATGCGCTGGATCTGGTGGAGATCACGCGCGATCACGAGCATCTGGAGGTCGGCGTCTCGCCGCGCGGCACGATCGCGTTCATCCGCGCGGCCCAGGGGTGGGCGCTGCTGGCAGGGCGGGATTACGTGGTGCCGGATGATCTTAAACTATTGTTCGTGCCGACGTGCGCCCACCGCGTGGTGAGCAAGAGCTATCATCATGGCGGGCAGGCCGCCGGCACCGAGCAGATCCTGACCGAGATCGTGCGGAACGTGACGGTGCCAGACTGATGATCCGAACCCGGCACGCCAGTGCCGGGCCCGGCACTAGCGTGCCGGGTTCGGATTGCGGGCCTGGGCCCGGCACTGGCGTGCCGGGTTCGGACGCAATCCGCAATGACCAACGGATTTGTTCTCCGATGACCTCACTCGCTGTAACCGCATTGCCATCCCTTGAGCTGGCCGATCGGCCGCCGGGGCGAAGCGGGTCGGCGCTGGCCGGCCTGAAGATCACGTTCGGCGGGCTGCTCTACAGCGCGATCCTGGTGCTGGTCTGCCTGGCGGCGATGAGCGGCGAGACCAATCTGCTGTTTCTGCTGTTCGGGATCAACGTGGGCGTGCTGATCTTCAGTGCGGCGGCGCCGGTGTGGATCGTCCGCAAGATCGACGCCGACCGCATCGTCCCCGAAGCGGTCGTGGCCGGGGGGCTGTTCAAGCTCGTCTACATCATCCGCAACCGCCGCAAATACCTGCGGGTCTGGTCCATCGGGGTCGGCGAAAAACCTGCCGGACGACGCACGGTTCGCTTCCCGCAGGCGTTCCTTCCGGTACTGGGCCCGCGGTGCGAACAGCGCGTTGAACTGACCGCCCGTTGCCCGCAGCGTGGGCGGGTCATGCTGGCCGGGATCCGCGTCACCTCCCGGTTCCCGTTCGGACTGTTCTCGTGCAGCGTCGATATCGCGGCGCCGGCGGAACTGATCGTTTACCCGATGGTGGGCCGATTCCGGCGCGACCCGTGGCGGGATCGCCGGTTGAGCGGATCGTCGGCTGCCACACAGGTGAGTCAGCAGACCAGTCACGACGAATTCTACGGCGTACGCGAATACCGCGAGGGCGACAATCTTCGGTGGGTGCACTGGCGCCGATCGGCGCGGACCGGCGAGCTGGTCGTGCGCGAGATGATGCCGCTTCGGCCCACGCAGTTGATCGTGCTGGTCGATCCGTGGCCGGAACCATTGCGGATTGCGAATCGCGGATTGCGGATTGAAGGAGACCAGATCGACCAACCTGTACAATCCGCAATCCGAAATCCGAAATCCGCAATTCATATTCCCCGTGCCGGTCATACTGCGGATCAACGCCCCGATTCGATGGTTGAGAAGGTAATCAGCGCGGCCGCCACCGCGCTCTGCGACGGACTGGAGCGCGGGTATCGCGTGGGGATCATCTGCCGGGCGGCGGTCCCGATCGTCATCCCGCCCGCCAATGGGCGCACGCACCGGCAACGACTGCTGAATGAGCTGGCGCTGATCGCGCCGCCCGCGCCGGAAAGCCTCGATGAGCTGGTCGGGCGCATCCGCTGGTCGAGCGGGTGGCATGCCCGCTGCATGTTGTGCACGACGCATCCCAATGAGAGTCACAGCCGCGTGTTGCGCTTTATCAGCGGGCGGGCGGAGGCGGTCATGTTGCTGTCGCCGCAATCGGATGTCTTCGATACGCTTCTGGCACCTGTCCCATCGGAGGATTTGGTCGCCACGGGGGGATTTTGAACAGGAGATAACGGAGATAACGGAGAAGACAATTGAATTGTACTCTGTTCCCTCTGTTCCCTCCTGTTCATCATTTTTTGGGAGTCCGGCAGATGAACCCGCGCAGACTCTTCTGGTCGCAGGCGATCATGCTTCTGGCGGTGGCCACACCGCTGGCGCTGGCGGAGAGCGGGATATGTCTTGTAAACCCGTGGTGCTACTGGGCGGCGGCCGTGCTGGGAGTCTTGTTCGGATGGTGGCGGACCGTCCATCAGGATCATCCGCTCTTCGGGCCGCTGGGCAGCAGAATCTTTGTCGTATCGGCGTTTCTGCTGCTCATCTACGAGTACGTGTGGATCCAAATGATCCCCGTGGTGGCCCTCTCGCACTTCATGACCCTGGTCTGCGTGTGCAAGCTGCTCCAGCGCCGCAGTTATCGTGATGACGCGCAGCTTTTTGTGCTTTCGCTGCTCATGCTGGTGGTGGCGGCGATCATCAGCGGCAACCTGCTCTTCCCGACGGCGCTGGCGATTTACATGACCGTGGGCATCGATGTGCTGCTCCGCTTTCATCTGAGCCTGGAGCACGCCCGCGTGATGGAGCGCAATCGCCAGATCGCCGCGTTGCCGCCGGTGGATCCGGCCGCGTCCCGCCGCGGCGGGACGGGTGAGAAGCTTGTCGCCGCCCCGCGCTGGCCGCTGACGCGGGCGAGCTGCGCGGCCTGCATCTGGGCGATGGCGGTGGGTGCGGGCGTTTTCATGTTGTGTCCGCGGGCAGCGCCCGGCTTTCTGCGGCCCTTCGAGGGACAGGCCGGCACGCGCACCGGCCTCTCCTCGACCGTGAACTTCAACTTCAGTGGCGTGATTAAGGAATCCGAGCGGCCGGTGATGCACGTGCAGCTCGAGCTGAACGGTGCACCCGCAGCGGAGATCTTACCCGGCCCCTATTTTCGCGCAGTAGTCCAGTCGCAGTACCGCGAAGATCAGTCCGCGGGGTCCGCATGGGAGTGGAAGCGGCCGGGCGGCAGCGCGACGCCGCGGATATTCGTCCCGTCCGAAACGGACGAGAGCGGCACGATCGTACTTCTGCCGGGCGCTGACGTGAGTGACCGCAGCCGGCTCCTGGTGCAACACTTCTGGCTGGAACCCAGCGGAAACCCACAACTGTTTACCTGCTATCCAGCCGTCGAGCTGCGTTTCGAGTCGCATCAGAATGAAGAAGTGAAGAAAAGGACCGACGATCAGGTGGTTGAGCAGGCGCAGCGGTCGCCGACGAAACCGCTGCGATACAGTGTGGTCTCGCCGCTCACCGTTTCGACACAGATGGTGGAGGCGCTGGATCGCGAGCGCGGCGGCGTCGAGCCGAAGGTGCTGGCGCCCGACGGGGAACTGCCGCGGGCCAAGGAAATTCAGACGTTGATCGAGGAGCTGCGGAAGGGGTTGGGATCGCTGGACGAGCCCGTCAACCGGTCTATTTTTGCCCAGCGGGTGCAGGATTATCTGCGATCGAATCTGTTCACGTACACGCTGAACCCGCCGTCGGAGCTTCGAGCGGCCGCCGAGCCGGTCGGGGAGTTCCTGATCAAGTGGCGTCAGGGGTACTGCGAGTATTTCGCGCACGCCATGACCGTCGTGTGCCAGTTGGCCGGCGTGCCCGCCCGCGTCGTCTCCGGATACTGCGGCGGCGACTACAACGCGGTCGGACACTTCTACGTGGTGCGCCAGAGGCACGCGCACGCCTGGGTCGAAGTGTACATTCCGGGCCAGGACTGGGTCACCTTTGACCCCACGCCCGCTGCCGCCGCACGGCAGGCCGGCAGTCACAAGCGTTTCTTCGGCCTGTACAAGTACATCGACTTCTTGCAGTTTCATTGGGCGACGTTCGTCGTCTCCTACGATCCGGACCAGCGGCGGGTTCTTTTCGCCCGGTTCACCGCCTGGCTGCTGCGGCCGGTCCAGAACGAGGACACCGTGGTCGGCGCGGTCGCCGCATTCGTCCGCGAGCTGTTCGGTTGGCGGCTGAATCTCAAACCGCAGGAACGGCTCATCTACTGGGTGTTCACCCTGCTGGTGGTGGCACTGGTCGTGTTGATGGGATATGTTTTCACGGTGGCGGGCACGGGGCTGACCCGCGCGGTGGTGTCGCGGCTGCATCGTCCGCGCGTGCGTGGCGGAGCCGAGGCGGAGTTTTACCATCGCTTTTGCCATCGGATCGAATCCTGGGGGCTGACCCGCCGGACCGGCCAGACGCCGGCCGAGTTCGCCGAGGAGCTGGCGGCCCGGCTGCCCATCTGCACCGAAGCGCCCCATCTGGTTCAGGCGTATTACGATGTCGCCTTCGGCGGGCACCGGCTCACCGCCGCCGGCCGATCCCGGATCGAAGCGTTCCTCGCACGGCTGAAAGAGACGGACCGCACGCACGTCCGGCTGGCCCTTCAGCCGGCCTCGATCCGTGCGGAGGCGGCCATCGAAGGGCGATCCACCCGGTGACAGAACCATCAGAGGGTGTGTGAGAAGCTGTCGAACTATCCGAGCCGCGACCGTGAGGGAGCGGTCCTCTGCGGCCCGCTTCCTTACGGGCGCGGCTCTGAAGGGCCTTCACACCCCTCTCAGAGAGGCAGGTGAAACGTGGCGCAGTGTTATTATGTCGGCGTCGATCTGGGCGGAACGAACATCAAGGCCGGCCTCCTCGATGCACAGACGCAGGTTCTTAGTCGACTCAGCGTGCCGACGGAAATCGAGCGCGGCCGCGAGCAGATCACCGCGAACATCATCACTGCCGCCGAGCGGTCGATCACTGAGGCCGGCGTCAAACGCGATGAGGTCGCGGGTATCGGCATCGGCTCGCCCGGACCCATGAGCCATCGGCAGGGACTCATCATCAACCCCGGCAACCTGACCTGCTTGCAGAATCTGCCCATCCGCGACATTGTTTCACAGCGGACCGGGATCAAAACCACGCTGGAGAACGACGCGAATGCCGCGGCGTTCGGCGAATTCTGGGCGGGGGCGGGCAGGGGCGTGCGCGACCTGGTGATGTTCACGCTGGGCACCGGCGTCGGCGGCGGCGTCATCACCGACGGCCGCCTGCTTCGCGGACATTTCGAGAACGGCGGCGAGCTGGGGCACATCGTGGTGAACCCGCGCGGGCGGAAGTGCTCGTGCGCGCAGCTCGGCTGCGTCGAGGCGTATTCGTCCGCGTACAACCTGGCCCGCTACGCCGAGGAGCTGATCGCCGCCGGTCGGCCCAGCCGGCTCAAACCGCTCGTCGATGCGGGCGAGCTGCTCAAGGCCGAGCACATCGTCGAAGCCGCCCAGGCCGGAGACGAGTTGGCCCGCCAGGTATGGGACGAAGCCTGCTACTACCTGGCCGTGACCATCGTCACCATGCAGCATGTGACCAATCCGGAGCGCGTGGTGCTGGCCGGCGGGCTGATTGCCGCGGGCGACTTCCTGTTAGAACCCATCCGCCGCCACTTCCGCGCGCTCACCTGGAACCTGCTGGAAGATTTTCCCGACATCCAGTTCGCCGCCCTGGGCAACGACGCCGGCTTCATCGGCGCCGCCGGCTGCGCCTGGGAGGCCCACCGGCTGAATGAATGGTGAAGCGCAGGGATGATCCGAACCCACCACGCCAGTGGTGGGCCGGCCGTGCCCACCCCGTCGCAACGCGGGTAACCCCGAAACCTATAGAAAGCGAGATAAATCCACATTCCTCAGTAAGAATTATCAAAATAAAGCTTGTAAAAAACACCCGAGGGGGGTATGGTTTAGGCGGCCCAGTCTCGGCAGAAGGATAAGCCGTCCAAGGATCGTCCAGTGCGTGCATCGACGACCGATCCGCAGGCTCGGATCATGAAGATGCCGGGGGGCGGTCATGCTGCCGGCTACAACGGGCAGTTCGCCGAGGATACGCAGAGTCGGGCGGTGGCGGGCGTGGAGACCGCCAACGCGGGCGGCGATGTGCATAACCAGCGGAGCCGATCAGTTAACAACACTGTACTGTGGTTCGGGGACAATGCCGATCTACACCTGATCCGAGCCGCGTCCGTCAGGAACCGTTTGACGCGAGCGCACCACCACTCCCTCACGGTCGCGGCTCGGATAACGACAGGATATATCACACCGGAGACCACCCATGGTCAGCGAAGAAATCCAGATCGAAGGGCACATCATCGATTCGCTGATTCTGTCCAAGGTGCTGGACGAGATCCTCACCTTCGGCGGCGATTTCAACCTCAAGCAGGTCGAGATCGGCCAGAAGCGCGGCGACCGCAGCCGGGCCACGATTCAGGTGTCCGCCGCCACGCCTGAACTGCTCGCCCAGATCCTCGCCCAGATCGCCAAGCACGGGGCCGTCGTCCGCAAACCGGAGAACGCCAACCTCGCGGCCGCCGAGCAGGACGGCGTCTTCCCCGAAGGGTTCTACTCCACAACCAACCTCCGCACGCTCGTCCGCTGGAAGGAAAAATGGCACGAGGTCGGCAGGCAGGAGATGGACTGCGGCATCCGCTTCTCGCGAAGCCAGCATGTGCCGCCCCCTCGCCCACTCGCCTCCTCGCCCCCTCCGGGTGAAAGAGAGGGAGAGAGGGAGAGGGGGCGAGTGGGCGACGAGAATATCGCGGACGAGGGGAGCTTCGAGTGCATCCCGCTCATCCACGTCAAGATGGGCGACCAGATCGTCGTCGGCCATCGCGGCGTCAAGGTCGTCCCGCTGGAGCGCTCGCGCAACGTGGGCAGCTTCGAGTTCATGTCCTCCAGCGTCTCCACCGAAAAACCCAAGAACGTCATCATCCATGATGTGGCCCAGCGCATGCGCGAAGTCAAAGAGGCTGGCGGCAAGCTCCTGCTTGTGGGTGGGCCGGCCATCGTACACACCGGCTCCGCCCGCCACGTCGTCAAACTGATCGAAGCGGGCTACGTGCACGTGCTGTTCGCGGGCAATGCCCTGGCCACGCACGATGTCGAGCAGGCGATCTTCGGTACGTCGCTGGGCATACACATGGATCGCGCCATCCCCGCCGACACCGGCCATGAGCATCACCTGCGGGCGATCAACACCATCCGCCGCTACGGCTCAATTAAAAAGGCCGTCGAAGCCGGCGTCGTCACCAGCGGCATCATGCACGCCTGCATCAAGCACAACATCGATTTCGTGCTTGCCGGCTCCATCCGCGACGACGGCCCGCTCCCCGAGGTCATCACCGACGCCCTCGAAGCGCAGGACAAAATGCGCGAGTACGCCCACCAGATCGGTTTCGCGCTCATGATCGCCACCACGCTGCACTCGGTCGCGACGGGCAATCTGCTCCCGGCGTGGGTGCCGGTTGTCTGCGTGGACATCTCCCCCGCCACGGTCACCAAGCTGGCCGACCGCGGCACCTTCCAAACCGTCGGCGTGGTCACCGATGTGGAACCCTTCCTTCGCGAGTTATTGCAGGATTTAGGATTGCAAGCGAACTGATCTGATTGCCCTCTTCCATGTGCCGTAGGCACACATTGACAATAGCCCAGCACCTTCAGTGCTGGGACGGCTTTGCGGGAGCGAGTTGGAGTCCCGGAGGGACGACTGTTCAGACGTGCCTTACGCGCTCGCAACACGCGACACGAGCGCGGCGATCAACCGATCGATGTCCTCGGTTGTGTGCTCCGAGCACAGGCTGATGCGCAGTCGGGCCTTGCCCGCCGGCACAGTCGGCGGCCGGATGGCCGAGATGAGCAAACCATGCTCTTCGAGCTGCCGGGAGAGGGTAACGCTGGCTTCCGCTTCCCCGACGATGAGCGGCACAATCTGACTGCTCGAACCGGCAATGTCGAAGCCGCGGGAGTTGAGTTCGGCGCGAAGGCGGTCGGCGTACGCGAGCAAGCGCTTCCGGCGCTGCTCGCCGTCGGGAGAGTCGATGATGTCCAGCGCGGCGATCGCGGCGGCGCAGGCGGCCGCCGGCAGCGCGGTCGTGTAGATGAACGCGCCGGCCGTATTGACCAGATACGCGATGAAATCGCTCGATGCCGCCACGAACCCGCCGATCCCGCCCAGCGCTTTGCTGAGCGTGCCGATGGTCACGTCAACGTGCTCCTCGACGCCCATCAGTTCGGCCACGCCTCGCCCGCGCGGCCCGAACACGCCGGTCGCGTGCGCTTCGTCGATGCACAGCAGCGCGTCAAACTTCCGCTTCAGCTCCACCAGTCGCGGCAGATCGGCAAAGTCGCCGTCCATGCTGAACAGCGAGTCGGTCACGATCACCCGCCGCCGCGTCGCCGCCGATCCCTCCAGCAGCCGTTCGAGCTTGCGATAATCGCGATGCGGAAACACGCGCAGCACCGCCCCGCTGCCGCGCGCCGCATCCACGATGCTGCCGTGATTCAGCTTGTCCAGCAGGATGACATCGTCTTTGCCCGCCAGCCCGCGAATCGCCGCCAGGTTCGCCTGATACCCGCTCGGACAAACCAGCGCCGCCGCCTTGCCCTTGAACGCCGCCAGCCGTTCTTCGAGTAGCGCGTGCGGCCCCATGTGCCCGCAGACCAGCCGCGACGAGCCCGCCCCCCAGCCCCACTCATCGACCGCTCGCTGAACGGCCGCCACCACCTGGGGGTGATTGGCCAGCCCCAGATAGTTGTTGCTACAGAAATTGCACAGCCGCCGCCCGTCCCGCACCACGTACGGCCCCTGCGGCGAATCGATCCGCCGAAGCGTGCGCCGCAACCCCCGCTCGGCCAGCTCCCGCAACGGCTCCGCCCAATCGCTGGTCCCGGTGGTGTTCATTTGAGATCGGAACCCCGCACGCCAGTGCGGGGCCAGGCCGGCGCTGACATGCCGGGCTTGGATGTTGGCGATGCCGCATCCTCGCGCCGCTCCCGATGCCGCCGCGCCGCATCCGCCAGATTGTCCGCAGGAAGAAAAGCCTTCTTCTCGCCCGGTGCAGCATCCTGACGCGCAGGTGAGGAGTGGCAGCAAGCCCCGCCCCCGCAACCGGTGCCGCTACTCTTGATCGCTCGCCGCAGGCAAAGTCCCAAATACCCCGCCGCCGCCGCGACGATAGCTACAACCCCAAGAGTTTGAGCCATATCAGCGAGCATACCACTATTCTTCAACATTGGTCGTCTTTGAGCAAGGGCAATCATTGGGATCGGGTGCATCCGCGATTCAGTGGCACTCGCCTGAGCCCGCGAAGCGGGCGTAAGTTTTTAGCCAGGGGCGTAAGCCCCTGGTGATAATCGCGTTCAACACATCGAGCCCCCGAACGGGGGCGACAGAGCGGTTCGGACGTGTACACGCTATGGGCTGCGAACAACCAGCTCAAACGGCTCCGACGACGACACGATCCGGTTCTCCATGCTCTCATTGTTGGCAATGGCAAACGAGTTATGGTACTGCACGACCACCCGATATCGACCGGGGGGCAGAGGGCCCACATATTGGTTCATGTCCAACGTCGTCTGGTAGCTTTCACCTACGTGAAGCACTCTGAAGTGAAAGATTCCGGTGCCCTCTCTCCATCGATCTGGTTTGATCGGCCACCGCTGCCCATCATCATCGCATACTTCCAAACGCCATCGCGCCTCTCGTCCGCTTCGGTAATCTCCTCCCTCCCTGAACCCGACAGCAGCCCCGGCGCTATCCACGTTGCGGATGCTCGCCTGGACGATCGGTAGTTGGGACGACTTGCATTCGATCGGCGACGTGGCGCCGCTCAGGAAGATCCGCAATGGGTCCGGATGGCCGTCAAACCGGCGCAGAGCTGTGGCCAGTTCCAGGTTCAGTGGCACGTGGAACATTTCATCAATCGGTGGACTGGCAGCCCACCGTTGAATCTGCTCCCGAAAGGCCGGCCGCTTCCGGCGCACCATTTCCGCTAGAAAACAATCGGATGATATCGAATAGGACCTTTCGGTTTTCATCGCAGTCTCGAACAGCATGACGAGTTGGTCATCGGACAGCCAGCCGGCATGGCTTCCAACCAGCAGACGTGGTCGCCACGCGACGTTCAATTCTCCGCTACTGGCAAGCTCCACAAGGTGATCGAGTATGTGCTTGGTCTTCTCCCGAAAGGCAGGCCGACGCGCCGATTCTGCCAGAAACATCTCGGCATATTTTGTCCCCAGCTCTTTATCGGTCTTAATTACCGCGTCCAGAGCTCTGCCGAGTTGTGCGTCATCCAGTCGATCGAGGTGCTCAATCGCCGACTGAAGCGCCACGCTCCGGATAGACGCGTTAGGATGATCGCAATAGGCGACCACATGATCCACGACGCGATCTGAGTGTCTGCCGGCGACCACAACGTTTTGGATCCATGACCCTACGATCGGGTTGGTTTCGACCGCTTCCCGGTCGAACTGGAAAAGCAGGATCCAGCTTTCCCAGGGCCACAATCCAAATCGATCGAAGCGTTGACCGAGAAGAAGCTGGTCTGACGACGAGGCATTCGGCACCGTCAATAGATACCAAACCGTCGGCTTCAGCGCATCGGCAAAAGATTCGCGCAGCCTCACGGCGCGGACTTTGACGTACCACAGGTACATCGAGCACATCGCCATCATGACTGCGCATCGCACCGCCCACCGCCGCCGCCGCGTGCGATACAGCCGCCGCTCATGCCGCGCATCGTGACCGCACTCCGGACACACCAGGCTGGGAGCTCCGGTCATGTTGTACCAGCACTTCGGACACCGCGGCCGACCCCGACTGCGATCCTGAAAGAAGCCGATGTACAACAGCGTCAGCGTGATGACGCCGGCAACCCCAAAAACAATCCAACTCAACATCATGAACGCCTCGACCTCGAATCCCCGCCCAGGCAAGCCTGCTGGTACGAGAATCCCTTCTCGTACCCAACTCCGCGGGAACCCTTTCCCGCGAGCCCACCCGTGCTCCGCTTACTCGATCATGAGCGTAACACGCACCATGTTCTACCTGGAATGGGGATACTGAGGATGCGAACCAGGATGCGGAATAGTCGCCAAAACGCGCCACAACCAAACGAAGCCGTGGAAACCGCATTCTCGATACCAAAATCGCGGTTTGTTGTTGCAACGTACTTCTGTGGAACCCGTGAATGCACCGATACAACAGATCGAAGATGTGTCCTGCCCCAACGGGGCTATGTCCTCCAGCCCAGGGTTGTCCGCCGCGGCGGACTACCCTGGGGTACTGGTGGATGATGGACCAACCCCAACGGGGTTGTGTCGAAACGGTCACGGGCTCGACTCCGCGACTCGGCAGAACCCCCGACGTTTCGTTGACTCCCGTGGCGTGGCCGGTTAAAGTTAGCGATTCATAACTTCTTGATCCTGCCCCCTTTGCCAGATTGGCGCGGCCGGAACCGGGGCGGATGCGACAGCTTTAGAGGACATCCAACGCATGAGAGTGCTCTTTCTCTACCCCAACCTCAACGCCGAAGAAGGCTTCAACCACGGCATCGCCGACCTCTCCGGCTGCCTCAAGGCCCACGGCCACGTCACCGGCCTCATCAACATCAACGAAGCCCTCTACGACGTGCCCACCGACGAGGCCATCATTGAGCAGGTCAGAGCCTGGAACCCCGATTTCGTCGCCTTCAGCGTCATGACCCAGCAGTACAAGTACTCACTCCGCCTCGGCCGCAAGCTCAAGGAGGCGATGCCGCGGATGCCCATCGGCATCGGCGGCGTGCACACCATCATGTGTACCGAGGAGGTCAAGAGCGACCGCTTCTGGGATTTCATCGGTGTGGGTGAGTGCGACGTGCCCTTCACCGAGCTGATCGACAAGCTCCAGGCCGGCGACCCCGACTACCTGAACGTCAAGAATTTCTGCATCCGCCGCGAGGATGGCACTTACCACCAAAACCCTCTAGGCCCCTATCCCGAGCTGGACCTACTGCCGCCCAAGGATTACGAGATCTTCGACCTGCCGCACATGCTCGGCCGCAAGAACGGCTGGCAGAGCGTCCTCACCTCGCGCGGCTGCCCGTATCGTTGCACCTATTGCTTCAATCACGAAGTCACCGACCGCTACCTCGAAGACGGCGGCCACTCCCGCAAGAGCTTCCTGCGGCACTACTCCACCGACCGCATGCTCCGCGAGCTGAAGGAGCTGAAGGCCCGCCACCCGTACATCGAGACGTTCATCTTCGACGACGACCTGTTCACGCTGAACAAGGAATACTGCAGCGACTTCGCCAAGGCCTACACCGACGCCGACATCGGCGTGCCCTTCGTGCTCAACGCCCACGTGCAGACCTTCAGCGAGCCGATCGCCAAGGCCCTCTCCGAGTCGCCCTGCATGATCCTCAAGTTCGGCGTCGAGAGCGGCTCGCACGAACTGCGCAAGAAGGTGCTCGAACGGCACATGAGCAACCAGATGATCATCGACGCCTTCGACCTGTGCCACCAGTACGGCCTGCACACGTCGGCGTTCCTCATGTTCGGCCTGCCCTACGAGACGCGGGAGATGATGCAGGAGACGATCGACCTCATGGCCCGCATCAAGCCCGGCCGCATGCGCTGGGCGATCTTCTTCCCCTTCCCCGGCACCAAGAGTTACACCATCTGCAAGCTCGGCGACCTGATCGACTATCGCAAGATGGACGGGATGGACAATTACTTCTGCGCGTCATGCCTGAAGTTCGACGACGCGACGGACCTCTTCATCCGCAAGTTGCAGCGCACGTTCCACTGGCGCGTCAGCGCGCGAACCGGCTTGCCGCTGAGCGGCGACTACCAGAGGCTCGTCGATGAAGTGGACGCGATGGATTTCCCCACGTGGCACGAAGCCAGTGAAGCGACGCTGACCCGCGACCGCGAAGTCTCCAACGCGTATCTCGCCCGCGTGAAACCCGGCGACGCCGCCGCCATGTCCGCCAACAAGCATTACTCCATCCGCTACACCGAAGTCATGGCCGTGGACAGCGACTTCGTATTAGCCGAGAAAGGCGACTACAAAAACCTCGGCGCCCGCCGCTGGAAGGCCTTCCGCGAGACCATCGCCGAGTCCCGCGCCGCCGCCGCCGAACTCAAAAAGAACGGCACCGGCGGCGGAACCGGCGCGGTCCTCAACAGCGCCGTCGGCTCCGTGGACATCCCCGACCTGCACATCCTCCAATCCGACGGCGATGCCGGCGAATGGCGCTCCATCCCCAAGGACGGCAGCGGCATGAGCGCCAAGGGCCACAAGCAGATGCAATCCGAAGACCCCGACGAGATCATCCGCAAAGGCCAAACCCAAGTCGCCGGCGGCGTCTGCATGTGAGCCACTGAGCCGTCGTGGTATAATGGTGGCAAGTCGAGGTTGATACGATGAGCCTCCTGAACGAATGGCGATTGGACAAATCGGTACTTTCCTTTGGGACGCTGGCCGACGAAGGAGATGATCGCGCCTTCTGGCGGGACAAGACGCCTCAAGAGCGTCTCGAGGCGCTCGAGTTCATGCGGCAAGCCGCTTATGGCTACGACCCGGATACCACACGACTTCAAAGAGTTCTTGAGTTTGCTCAACTCTCACGGAGTTGAGTACCTCCTGATCGGCGGGTACGCGGTCGGATACTACGGTTATCCGCGGCCGACCGGCGATCTGGACGTGTGGGTGGCGACGACCCCTGCCAACGCAAGCCGACTTGAAGCCGCACTCCGCGACTTCGGTTTTCCGGTGAGTCACCTTGCCGATGACTTCGCGAAAGAACCCGAACGCGTACTTCGCATGGGTATGCCGCCCGTTCGGCTCGAAATCCTGACGAACATTTCCGGAGTCAAGTTTGACGAATGTTATGCGCGGCGCGTCACTGACACGTTCGAAGGCGTCGCGGTCAATCTGATCAGCGTCGCTGACCTGAGGGCGAACAAGCAGGCAGCAAAGAGAAAGAAGGATCTCGCCGATCTCGACAATCTGCCCTGACCGCTCGTCCGCTCCCGGTGAATCTTGACCACTCATTCGGAAGGGGCGGCTTGTGTCGTTGCCAACTTACGGCGAGTCTGCTTGCTCAACCACTCGAACGCCGATTGAATGCGCATCTCGTGCGTACCTTCGAAGAGCGTCACGTGAGCGGGACCGGCTTCTCGATGCAGCAACACGACCATGTCCGGTGCGGCCGGCTGCGAGGCGGGCGAGAGTATGGCCGGGACCTGCTCCCGCGCGGTCATCAACTCAATCTGCTGGTCGGTGAGCTTCCGTTCCGGCTGTCCATTCGCATCGGCCAGCACATTGAACGCCAGCAGCGTGTGCCGGATGGGGACTGAACCGGTATGCCCGTCGTGAATCCCCGCATAGATGTGGATCGGCAGCCCCGCCGCCGCTGAAAGGTGGAACACCGGCGAGCGCTTGCGGTACTCCGGCAGCGTCCGCGGTGAAGGGGGACCGCCGCAGCACGCTTCCAGATCCTTCCAATATCCATTCTCGAGTTGGCGCGAATCCTCATACCAGACTGCCAGGTCCGTGGTGGGCACCCAAGCGCTCACGGCACTCCAGCGGTCGGGAAATCGTGCGGCGGCCAGCAACGCCATGTACCCGCCCCCCGACTCGCCCAGCAAGTAAATCCGCGCCGGATCGACGGAATAGTTCCGCTCCGCGACCGCGACCGCGTCGAGCAGATCATGCAGCGCAGAATCTGATCCGCACGCCCGTGGGTTGTTGTTGCGGCCACGGAAGTTCGGCTGAAGGAATATCCAGCCTCGCTCGCGACATTGCTGCACGGCTTCAGGGACACCGGCGTCCTGACGGTAATCACCGTTCCAGGTGTGCAGCCAGATCAGCAGCGGCGCCGGTTGCCCCGTCGCGGTCGCTGGAGCCAGGAGCCGCGCCGGCTGCATCTGGCCGTCCTGGGTGGACCGGATCTGGACCTCGGTCAAGTCCGCCAGCGCGGGGTTCCTTCCCGGCCAGTGCCTGATCAGCATCACGATGGCCGCCAAGGCGATGCAGCCTGTGATCGCCAGTGCCGCGGCACCGATCCGTGCCGGCCGACGAGGATCATTTTTGTGGACCGCGACTACCATTGAGGTCTCAATCCGGGCGAGTTATAATAATCTTCCCCAAAACCATCGGTGGCTTGCATCCCGTGCCCACTTGGAGGGGCAGGCGGTGACACATCAACCTTCATCTTCCGCTTCCGCAGAGCGCCTGCTCGGGCTGGATGCCCTCCGCGGACTGGCCGCGATGGTCGTCCTGTTCTACCACTTTACCCGCGGCTATGACTCGTTCTTTAGCCACCACGATTGGGTGCTTTACCCGGCCTGGGGCGAATACGGCGTCCACCTGTTCTTCATGATCAGCGGCTTCGTCATGCTGATGATGGTGGAGCGCTGCAAGCGCCCCAGCGATTTCATTGTAGCGAGGTTCTCCCGGCTGTACCCCGCGTATGTGGTCTGCCTGTTCATCTCGTTTTTCGTCGTTCGGGCGGCCGGGCTGCCGGGGCGGGAGGTCACCGGGACGCAGGCCGTTCTCAACCTGCTCATGATACACCAGTTTTTCAAGATCCCGCCGGTCGATGGGGCTTACTGGTCGCTCCAGGTCCAATTCTTCTTCAGTGGACTCCTGCTCGTGCTTTTTGTGTCGCGTCGACAGCGGCAAGTCGTCCGCGTCGTGACCGTGCTCGTGCTGCTGCACCTGCTGGACCATGCGGTCGCCCCGGCAGACCGGTTTCAATCCGGAAGCGCCGCCAGGATCGCCATCCTGGCGGTCAAACAAGTGCTGGTGCTCGATTACATCCCGCTGTTCGGCTGCGGAATGGTCGTTTATCGCATTCGCGAGAGTGGCTGGCGCTGGCGTTATCTGCCCCTGCTCGCGTTGTTTCTCGCCGCGGCGGTCGTGGGCCAGCCGGCGCTGGGCGCGATCGTCATCCCGGTCTCGCTCGGGTTGCTCTGGGTCGCGACCAGTCGGCGCGGCGTCCGCCTGATCCCTTCCCAACTGCTCTTCCTCGGTACGATTGCGTATCCGCTGTACCTGCTCCATCAGAACATCGGGTACGCGATCATCCGGCATAATTATCTGACCGGCGGCCATGCCTGGGGCGGTATCCTGACCGCTTTCTGCATCGTGCTCGGACTGGCCACCCTCATCAGCTTCACGGTCGAGTGGCCGACCATGCGCTGGATCCGTGAAGCGTACCGCGCCCGCCGACGCAGGGCGGCGGCCGCGCCGAGTCGGACGCTCGCAGTGGAATCGATGCTGCCGCCCGTGCCGCTGCTGAGCCCCGAGGCCAGGGAACTCGGCTATCGCGTACCTGCATTTGTCCGAGCTTTTCTGTCAGGTATCCATCTCCGCGGCTCTTATTGACCCACCGCAGCAGGCCTGGACGCCAGCCCGTGCGTGCTGGCGCCCGGTCCGAAGTTGAAGGAAGATACATCCCAGATCGCTAAATTACTGCAAAATTTTATGAACACCGGCGTCCTGACGGTAAGCCGCCTCCAAGCATGGAGCCAGACGAGCAGCGGCTGCGGGTGGCCCGCTGAGGCCACAGGGGCCAGCAGGCGGGCCGGTTGGGCCGGTGGATCGGATCTGCACCACAGTCAGATCCTCCAGGGCGCGCCCCCGGCCCCCCCCAGACCAGTGCCTGACCGCCAGCAGGGTGCCCGCCACGGCAACGCAGCCGGCCATCACCAGTGCCCCGACGCGGACTCGTGCCGACGGATAAAAAATCCTATTCTGTAAGCGAAAATTGCCATTGCATCCCAATCCGGCCGGGTTATAATGAGCACGGCCGAAATACTTCGCGGCGGGTGCGGTCAGCCCGTCTGCGGCTTAACTTCAGGAGAGGGGAAAGAGTGAGGGGTCGAGCTTCATCATCTTCCGCTGAGCGCCTGGTCGGGCTGGATGCCCTCCGGGGGTTGGCCGCAGTCGCGGTCATGATCTTCCACTTCACATCGCAGTACCAGGTGATGTACGGCCACCCCGGCCCAGTTCCCGGTTTTGAGTTGGGCCAGTATGGCGTTCCTCTGTTCTTCATGATCAGCGGCTTTGTCATCCTGATGACCGTCGATCGGTCCCGGCAAGCCAAAGACTTCATTGTATCGCGATTCTCACGACTATACCCCGCATACTTCGTCTGCGTGCCGATCACCTTCCTGTTGGTGCGGTCGATCGGTTTACCCGGGCGGGAAGTGAGCACCGAGGCGGCCGTCCTCAACTTGGCCATGATTCACCAGTTCTTCAAGGTGCCGACGGTGGATGGGGTTTACTGGTCGCTACAAGTCGAGGTCTTCTTTTACGCCATGATGCTGGGCATGCTGGTGTTCAAGCAACTCCGCCGCGTCGAGTTGTTCTTCGCCGGGCTGGTGGTGCTGCACCTGGCGGACTGGCAACTGGCATTCGCGGATCATTTCCCAGCCATTCGGATCGGCGTGTCGGCCCTGCGACAACTGTTGGTACTGGATTACATCGCGCTGTTTGGCTGTGGCATGCTCGTCTATCGGATTCGTAAATACGGCTGGCGGGCGTATCATTTGCCGCTGCTGGCGCTGTTTCTGGTGGGCGGCGTGGTCGGCAAGCCGCTCGCCGCAGCCGCGTTGATCCCGTTCTTCGTGGGCCTGCTCTGGATCGCCACGGGTCTGCGGGCCGGCTGGCTGGCCCGGCCGAGCCTGCTCTACCTGGGGGCCATCTCGTATCCGCTCTATCTGCTGCACCAGAATATCGGGTACGCGCTCATGCGGCAGCACTACATGGCCGGCGGGCATCCCGCCGTCGCCATCCTGACCGCCTCACTCATCGTGCTGGCACTTGCCTCCTGCGTGACTTTCTGCATCGAGCGGCCCGGCACACGGTTGATTCGGGAATGGTACCGCAGCCGCCCCGTGGAAGCCGCCTTGCCGGCACACGCCGTGCCGGCCCTCCAGCTCATTCCACTGCTGAGCCCGGAGGCCAGGTCGATCAAGTTCCGGCTGGGTCTATTGGCGCGAGCTTATCTGCCAGATATTCGACCCCGCGGCTCTTATGTATCCGCGGGTGCCTCGTATCCCGGACACGCATCGTGACAACCGGCCTGTGAGAGAGATGCCCCGCCATCGCGCTCGTCAGATCTTCTCGAGTTTTTCGGACAGGTATTCCACGACGCGGCTTTTATTGATGCGTTCCTGCCGGCCGGTATCGCGGTCGCGGACAGTGACCGTCTCGTCTTCCTTGGTTTGACCGTCAATCGTGAAGCAATAAGGCGTGCCGGCTTCGTCCATGCGGGCGTAACCCTTCGATCCTGGCGTTGCATCGTGAATCTGCAAGCCAGTTTGGCTGTGGTGTTTCTTACAGGGACGCGGGCAGATCGGGGCTGAGATCAAACTGGGCTTCGACCGGCGTCAGAGCGACAATTGGGCCGATGCTGGCATACTCTGTGCTCGTGAGTTCTGATTGCAGCGTCCGGTAAAGGCTTTCCCGCCGCTCCGGATCGTCCAAACCTTGGAATGCGGCCGCGGCAATCCAACCCATCACCCGACCCGTGGACGGGCTGGTTTCCAGACCATCCACTACGAGCGAGTCCCCATAGTGCTTGCGCAGAGCAGTAATCACTTTTTCCAATAGCGAGTCCATGCAACGACTCCTTTGCCGTGAATGAGACTGGCCGCATCCAGCGCCCGTCGAGCCATCGTTTTCATTATAGCATCCGGCCCCCCGCTGATTCGTCTTACATCGTCAAAGCGACGAAGATAGCCGATCAGGGCAGCGCTTGAATAGTACCGGATCTCGTTCCGCCAGACTCGCACGAGGAAACTCCAGCTCGCCCACGTTGGCACCGCGTCGATGGCGCTTTGCAGGCTTCTCCTGCATCTGGCCAGACATTGAGGGAGGTCGTGTCGGGCCTCATGTGCAGGATGATCCTTGAATGCGATGGCCTGGAGGATGCATTCCACGGCGAGCCCGGCGAGATATATCGCGAGGACATAATCGGACCGCGCGAACGCCGCCCAGGCAGCCTGTTCGCGCTCGAGTGATGCGGCATAGAGGATTTCCGGTCGATGAGCGAGGTCTGCGGCCATTTCACCCTTAGTGGTGTCCAAGTTTTTCGGTCAGATATTCGACCACGCGGCTCTTATGTATCCGTTCCTGCCGACCCGTATCCCGGTCGCGGACAGTGACCGTCTCGTCTTCCTTGGTTTGACCGTCGATGGTGAAGCAATAAGGCGTGCCGGCTTCGTCCATGCGGGCGTAGCGCTTGCCGATGCTGGCCTTGGCGTCGTACTGGGCGGGCCAGCGCTTGCGGATCTCGCGGTAGATCGGTTCGGCGATCTCGGGCAGGCCGTCCTTGTTGACCAGCGGGAAGACGGCGGCCTTGATCGGCGCGAGCCGCGGATGAAACTTCATCAGCTCCGGGCTCGGCCGCGACTCGTCCACCGTGTACGCCTCGCAGATGAAGGCGAGCGTCGCGCGCGTGGCGCCCGCCGCTGGTTCGATCACGTGCGGGACGAATCGCTCCTTGCGCTCGTCGTCGAAGTAGGTCAGATCCTTGCCGCTGCCTTTGTATTTGGGCTTTTTGCCGTCCGGGCCAAGCTCGACTTCAAGCTTGCCGTCCTTAGCGACGAGCTTGCCTTCCATGTGACTGCGCAGATCGAAGTCGCCGCGATGCGCGACGCCCTCCAGCTCGCCGAAGTCACCCTCGGCCAGGAACGGGAACGCGTACTCGATGTCGCTGGTGCCGCAACTGTAGTGCGAGAGTTCGTCTTTGGCGTGCTCGCGCAGCCGCAGCTTGCTGCTGCCCAGTCCCAGGTCTACGTACCACATCATCCGCTGATCGCGCCAGAACTGGTACCACTTCTGCGACTCGCTGGGATGGCAAAAGAATTCCATCTCCATCTGCTCGAACTCGCGCGAGCGGAACGTGTAATTCCGCGGCGTGATCTCGTTGCGGAAGCTGGTGCCCATCTGGGCGATGCCGAACGGAATCTTGATGCGCGTGCTGTCAACGACGTTTTTGAAGTTGACAAACATGCCCTGAGCGGTTTCGGGGCGGAGAAACGCGCGATTTGCTTCGTCCTTGATAGCGCCCGGATAGGTCTCGAGCATCAAGTTAAACTCGCGCGGCTCGGTTAGGCTTCCGCGTGCGCCGCACTTAGGACATTCCCAGGAGACGATGGAACCGCCGCCTTTCCAGAACCTCATGAGCTCAGTAACAGATCCTCCAAAATCGCCGCCGCCATTTTTCTTAGAGAGCTTTATCGAAATACTGTGAGATTCCTCCAGCGCTTGTTCAGCACTGTCTGCCTCGACAGAGAAGGTACCGAAGGGATCGGATTGTTGGGGGCGTCGAACCTCAACACGATAGACTTTGTCAGCACGAAACCGACCTTTACAGCCCTCTGCTTTGCAGTCCACTTTTAAATCACTGAATAAATCATAATGACCGCTCACCTTCCACACCTGCGGGTGCATGATGATGGAGGTGTCGAGGCCGACCATGTCGAATTCCTGACCGTCGGGGCCGCGCGGCGGGTTGTGGACCATGTCGTGCCACCAGGCCTCCTTCAGGTTGCGCTTGAGTTCGACGCCGAGGGGGCCGTAGTCCCAGAAGCCGTTGATGCCGCCGTAGATTTCGCTCGACTGGAAAATGAAGCCACGCCGCTTGCAGAGGGCGACGATCTTTTCCATGGTTTCTGCGCTCTTGGCCATCAAATATGATCCTTACTGGTTTATGAATGGAGGCTTAAAACGCGTTTCCGCACGTGCGTGGTCCAGCCATGCGAAGGCGATCATCAGACGCGCTCCGTCTCAGGATCGACGGCTTCCAGAACGTATGTCGAACCGGGATATTTTTCCTCCGCCTGCCGGGCCGCTTCGGTGGCGGTGTCGCCGACCCCGATGACTTCGCCGTGAAGTACGGCAATCCACTTGCCGGCGTATTTCCGGTAAATCTCGCGGCTGTGTTCCGTCAACCAGGCAAAATCGTTGCCCATAAAGGCTCCAGTTCCATTCTAATGGGTGCTCCGCACGATGAATTCTAATAAGGAAACCAGGAAGCCAGGAATTTCTTCTTTTCCTGCGTTCCTGGCTTCCTTATTGAAATGTGCACTTTCCATATCTCTATCGAATCGTCAGTTCCGACGGGATGACCATCAGCGCCCGCTCGCTGCCGAGCAGCTCGATCCGCATCAGCGAGCGAAGCACGACGCGGAAGCGCTGCGGGTCGGCCGCCTGGAGGAGCGGCAGCAGCTCGCGTATGGCCGGCGACTTGAGCGTCCAGGATTTGCCCGTGGCGATTTGAACGTTGTCGGTGTCTTCGTCCTTCTTTTCGCCGGTCAGGCCCTCCATGAAAAGGTCCATGAAGTTTTTCGGCTCGGGCATCTGGCGGATCTCGTAGTCGCTGATATTGGCTTCGGCCGCGGCGAACTTGATCGCATCCTGGAGCCCGCCGAGCTTATCCACCAGGCCGAGGTCCTTGGCCTGCCGGCCGGTGTAGACGCGGCCACCGGCGATTGATTCTAAATCCTTCTTGAGCCGGTCGCCGCGGCCCTTCTTCACGCGGTCCTTGAACTCCCCGTACACGTCCTCCATGTAACGGTGGACCAGGGCCCGTTGGCGGTCGTCGAATTTTCGCGAGGTGTTGTACAGGTCGGCGTTCTCGCCGATCTTGGTCTCGTGGAAGGTGATGCCGATCCAGTCCCAGAGGCCCTTGGTGACCAGCTTGCCGCCGACGACGCCGATCGAGCCCGTCAACGTTCCGGGGTCGGCGAAAATCGTCTTGGCAGCGCACGAAACGTAGTAGCCGCCGCTGCCGGCCACGTTGCCCATCGAGACGATTAACGGCTTCTCAGCGCGAAGCTGCTCGGTGGCGTGCCAGATGATGTCACTCGCGAGTGCCGAGCCGCCGGGCGAATCCACGCGCAGCACCACCGCCTTGACGTTGTCATCATCGCGGGCCTTGGCCAGCACGCGCCGCAGCGTCGTGCTCGCCGCCTGCCCACTGTCGCCGAAAAGGCCGTCCTCTTTCTTGCCCGGCACGATCATGCCGTCCACGTACACCACCGCGACCGCCGGCTTCTCCGACTCCCGCGCCTTGGACATCATCTCGCCGAGCGACTTGAACAGCGCGAAGATGTTGGAGAAGTCGATCTCCGGCCCTTTCTTCGCGCCGTAATCGTGCTTGAGCGCAACGTCATCGCCGTACTTGTTCTTCAGTGATTCGGTGAAAACTTCGGCGTATGCGACCTCGTCGATCAGCTTGGCCGCCAGCGCGTCCTTGGCCAGGAACGGCCCGCGATCGACCAGCGCCCGCACCTCTTCTGGCTTCATCTGCCGACCGTCCGCGATCATCTCCATGAGCTGATTGAAGATGTCCTTGACCAGCGACTCTATCTGCTCCTTTGCCGGTTCGGAGGGGCCGGTCCGGGTGAAGGGTTCGCCGGCCGATTTGTAATCCCCGATGTGCTCGATGTCCGCCTCGACGCCGATCTTATCCAGCAGGTTCTTGAAATAAG
Organism: uncultured Planctomycetales bacterium; assembly: GCA_964384465.1. Taxonomy (GTDB): domain Bacteria; phylum Planctomycetota; class Phycisphaerae; order UBA1845; family PWPN01; genus CAYLLT01. Next base: position 65,707 of record CAYLLT010000013.1, read on the forward strand.
CCTGCTCGACATCGATGCCGAGCAGCCGGATTTCGCCCACCGGCGCGAGGACCACCTTTGAGGCCGCGGTGGCCAGGGCATAAATGCTCTCTGAAGCGTCTTCCAGGTAGCAGTAGACGTCTTTGTCCGCGGCCCGCAGATCGCTGATCGCCTGCCGGATCTCCTGCATCTGTCCCAGCCCCAGCTCCGGTTTGTCGAACGTCAGCACCACCGCCTTGAGCTGATCGTCTTTCTTGGCCTTCTTGAGCCGCTCCAGCAGGCTGTGGAGGGTGAGCTTCGGCTCCAGGTCGAAGTTGAACTCAATCGACGGCGGCGCCTCCGTCAGTGGGCCGTGCAGATTGAACACCGCGACCACTTTGCCGCTGTCCGTCGTGGTTTTGTCGGCGCCGGCCGCCAGGGGAACTGCCGCCAGCATCGCACAGGCGCACACGCCGACCGTCCAGCCGCTCAAATGTCTCTTGCTCATGAATACGTCTCCAAAAGTAGTCGAATCGTTCTTGTCAGTTCATTGCGTGAGTAAATGTAGATCAACTTTGGGATGGAAGCCATTACAACTCAGACGAATGATTATAACCGCGCCGGCTTCATTCCGTCCCGAAGATGCGATCGCCGGCATCGCCCAGGCCCGGCACGATATAACCGTGCTCGTTCAGGTGCGAATCCACTGCCGCAGTGTAGATCATCACATCGGGATGCGCGGCCAGCATCCGCTCGATCCCTTCCGGCGCGGCCACCAGGCACAGCAGTTTCACCCGCGTCGCGCCGGTCCGCTTGATCGCATCGACGGCTACCACGCTCGACCCGCCGGTCGCCAGCATGGGGTCGATCAGGATCACCTCGGTCGCGGCCACATCCGGCGGCAACTTGTTATAGTACACCACCGGCTCGAGGGAGGTTTCATCGCGATATATTCCCAAGTGCCCGACGCGAGCCTGCGGGATAAGCCGCAGGATTCCGTCGGCCATGCCCAGCCCGGCCCGCAGAATCGGCACCAGCGTGATGGGGCTCTGAAGGACTGCCCCGCGGGCAATGCCCAGCGGCGTATGTACGTCGATCGGCTCGGTGGCGTGGTCCCGCGTCAGTTCGTAGGCCATGAACATGGCGATCTGGCCGAGCAATCCGCGGAAATCCTGATTGCTGGTGCGGGCGTCCCTAGCTGTTGCAAGCTTCTGCTGGACAAGAGGATGCGTAATGATCAGCACATTCGGGTGGCGTACCCCGCCGGGAGGTTGCGATTCAGACCGACCGGACGGTATGTTTGTACCAGTTTTCACGATCACGACACCTTATCAGGACGTAAAAGGCCGCGGCCAGATGGACACCGCCCAGGCCGAGCGCGCCGTATGCGGGGGCCCGCGGGTCCGCTCCGGCCAGCCGGAAGACCAGCAGAGCCGCGAGCATGAGAATCAATACCAGCACCGCCGCCTTCCAGCCCATGCCCCGCGGCCACAGCAGTGCCCATGCCGCCAACAGGATAATGAGCTCGCGCTCGAATGGGAATACCGCGATCCCGAATGCCGGCGGGCCGGGATCGAGCAGCGCCAGCCAGCGAACGTGGAAGCCGTCGACATCGAATCGGAAGGCGGGCGTCCCCAGCGGCTGCATCACGTCGCCCATCGGCGTCCGCACCCAGATGTGGCGCGGATCGCCCACGAGCTGGGCCGATACGCCGCGACTCCGAAGCAGCGCCGCCGCCAGCACCGCACGCCCGTCGCAATCTTCCCGCCCCTTGGCCAACATTTCGGAGAGGCTCGGCAGATAATCGGCCGCGCCCCACGTCTGCCAGTCCCATGAGTATGGGATGCGCAGGTAGACGAAACGCTCGACGGCGGGCAGCAGCGCTCTCGCGTTGTCGCCGCTGAAGTTGTCGGTGTGGTGGAGCTTCTCGAATTCGGCCGAGACCGCAGCCAGCGCCGGATCGTGCGGATCAGTCAATCGGTCGATCTGTCGAAGATGTTTCAAATGTCGGATGAAGACCACCGGATTCGGATACAAGACGACGAAAACCACGCCGGCCAGCATCGCGCCTTTGACCGGCCACCGCACCCATATGGATCGAGCGTTCAACCGTCCCCATGCGGAAATCATCTCGTCATGCAGTATAGCGTTTAGCCGCGATCGAAAGGGAGCGCGGCAGGCAAGTACGTTAATACTTCTACGGATGCGTCGCCGGCTCGGTCGCCGCCTGCACGCCCAGGCGGATCCGCGGCATCTGAAGGTGGATCTGCCGGACGTACGGCTTGTCGCCCGCGGTGTAGAGGGCCACACGCACGGTGTACATCGCGGGCTTATCGTAGCGGTGATCGGGCGCGGCGACAGGCGAGCGCTCATGGTCGCCGAAATCCCAGAGGTATTTGACGGGCTCGAACGATGAGCGGACGCTGAACTTGACGTGCATCGGGTCCCGCGGATCGTCCTCCACGAGAATCCGTATCCACGGCCGATTCTTCACGACATCAGCAAAGAATTCATAGACGGGCTGGGGGTCGCGGCGGTGAGCGCCGGCGCGTTCTTTGACTTCGGGCCGCATCTCGTTGCTGCGTAGCCATTCGATCGATGCCTCCGCCTGTTCCTTGGGGACCAGCGGGTCGAGGTTGCCATAGGTCACCAGGATGGGCTGATAGCGGTCGATGAACGGAATGCAGACCTCGACGAACTCCGGCTTGAAGTTTCCCTGCCGGAGGGCGAGCGCGCGGAACAGGTCGGGGTGGCGAAGTCCGGTGTACAGGACGGCATACGCACCGGCCGACCACCCGGTGAGAAAAATGCGCGTCTCGTCGATCGAGCGGGCGGCGCGGATGCCGCGGACGATGGACAGGATGGCCTTTTCGTCTTCCGCCTGGCGGCTGATCTGCTCATCGACTTTGGCCGGCAGGGCCGATGTGCCGACCAGCTCGGGAGCCACGACGAGAAAGCCTTTCGTCTCGGCAATGCCTTTCCATTCGTCGCGCTGGGCGCGGGCCGAGTCGAACGGGTTGGTGCCATGACACGTGACCACCAGCGGCCAGCGCTGCTCGTCCCGGTAGTGCGACGGCACATACAGGTGATATTCGCGGCCGCCATCCGGCTCCTGCTGCGTGAGCATCGCTCCCGGCGCCGGCAGATCGCTGATCGCCGGACAGCCGGTGCTGAACGCCAATGCACCCGCGGCCAGAAGCAGATGGAGATTCTGTTGAAACCGACTTCGCACTGTCAACGTTTGACCTCACCCCGCTTGTACCCACACCTTGGCCCGAAGTGGCAATACCGGCGGCCATTATGAACATGAAGCGGGATTTATCAATGTGAGCTGTGATCCGCTGGATCAGCCCGCGGTTTCATTGGCAGGCTCATAGAGAAAGATCTGTACGGAAGATCGCGGCTGAACGACGTACAGGTCGTAGTAGGCTTTGAGGACTCCGTGCCTGGCGAGCCACGGCTGAATCATCATCCCGTGGATGGAATCCTCGCCCTCGGTCGCCAGCCACGTCCGCCGATTGAGGTCGATGAGCTGCTGCTCGGTCTTGGGAAACTTGTGCAACTGCGAATCCTGAAGGTAATACTGCCCGATATGATCCCCGTTGACACAGACTGCATCTGCCTCGCGGCGATGATCCCGCACATAGGCCAGCGCTTCCCGCCAGCGTGCGTGATAGCCGTAACCGGCGGTGTAATAGCCATAGTCGATGAACAACATCCCCACCAGCAGGACCAGCAGCGGTGACAATGCCAGGATTTTGCCCAACGAACCCCGAAGTTCCGTATAGATTCGATCGGTTCCGATGGCCGCGAGCGCCAGCCAGCAGTACAGGCTCACGAAAACGTAACGCAGCCCCACGTAACTGCGGGTAGAGACAATCGCGAACACGACGGCCGGCACCACTGCGCCGAGAAGCAGATAGATGCTCAAGCGAGAATCCCTGAAAAGCAGCCACCACGCGGAGATCACCGCGAACAGCGCGACCACCGGGCCGACCATGTATACCTGCCCCAGCGTCAGAGCAAGGGGCGACTGATACAGATGGCCGATGAACTGCGTCCATTGCTCCGGCCGGCGTTTAATGTCCACAGCGAGAATCGCCAGACAGACGACCCCCGCCCCCACGGCACTGACCCCCCCCAGCATTCCGAGACGCATTTTCTCGCCGCGGATCAGCCTGACCGTCCAGTCCAACGCGAATACCGCGACAAGCACCAAAGCCGGCGGTTGCGACAGAAAGGCCAGCAGCAACAGGACAACGGCGGCCGCCATCCGGCCCGGACTGCGGTTCCGCGTCCCGGCGAAGTAAAGAATGAGGCTCAAATTGTAGAAAAGGAACTGTTGGGTGTAGAACCGTGCAGCCTGTGACCAGTAAACATGCCACGGCGCCACCGCCAGCATGAACATGAAGAAGATGGACGCTCGCGGCCCCAGCATTCTGTAACTGAACAATCCCAGCAGCGGGATCGACAAGATGCCGAAGACCGCCGATCCAATGCGGGCGGTCGTCTCGGTCACGCCCTTGGACCGCCACTGTTCGGGGTGTTTCGGATCGATTTCGTCCACCGCGACGCCGCTCAGCCACATGCCCAGATAGGTTGGGATGTAACCGAAGACCTTGGACATGTGCGTGTTTTTCAGTTGGCCGCAGATGGAAACGGTATTGAGCTCATCCACCCAGAAGCTGGCGGTGCTCAGATGATAAATCCGCAATGCGGTTGCCAGTATGGTAGCCAGCAAAGCCCAGCGGACGAAACTGGACGTCACGCGCGTGGGGAGCTGGTCGGGCTCGAGGGCCGTATGCGCTCGGCTATCCACTGTAGCAGGTGGAGCAGAAACGGTCGGGCTGTTCCGCAGGAACTGTGACTGCATATTCGGCACCGAACAGAATCAGCGAATCAAACGAACGCCAAGCTGTGGGAATTCAGATCTGGATATGATACTGGCTCACCGTCCACCGGCCCCCTCCGCCGGTATCCACCCTTTGAATATCGGCTCATCTCTGATTAACTGCGAAGCGCTTCCCGTGGTCGCGTAGACCATGAGCATCCTGCCGAGAACCTCCGGAGCGGAATTGCGTCTTGCAGGTAATATGATTTTCACGAGTGATTCAGCGAAGTCAATGCGCAAACCATATGACAGAAATAATTGTTGACAAACTTCAATCAAACGCCGGCCTGGCACTTTTATAGGACTCACTTCGCTTCAGAGCAACCGCGATGAAACCGAACTATGGGCAAGGAGCGCCTGCAGCAGGGCTGATGATACCGCTCTTGATATCAGTCCAGTCAGCCGCCGCGCTCGATCGGATACTTTCTGGGCAGTTTTTGCAGACGCAAGGTGAACTGGACGGCGGTGTCGATTGTTTCCCGCAGGTCGCGGTCCCAATATTTGCTGGAAGCGCCGTACACTTCGCACAGCATCAGGCCGCTGATCGCATGGGTGTAGGCTCCGGTGCGCGTGGGCTTGTTGAGTTCATCCCCCGCGGCGGGGCGATCGAGGCAGATCAAGCCATCTTTCTTATGGCAGGTCAACACATAATCGATTGCGCGGCGGAGGGCGTCGGCATAGGCTCCGCCATCGAGTGTGTCGCCATGGGACAGAAATGCGAGCGTCGCCAGGGAAGTGACGCCGGGCTGCCCGCCGCGCAGGGTCGGGAAATAGCCGTCGGTGGATTGGTGGGCGGCCAGCCATGCCAGCCCCCGGCGGACCGACCGATCCACCTCCCGCCATCGCGACTGACTCAAGACTTCGACAGGACCGGTCTCAGGCTGCTGCGGCCTGGAGACCGCCTCTTGTGCCGAGAGGCGGACCGCTGACAGCATGACTGCCGCTGCCATGCGAGGCCACCACTGGAAGGCGATCCGTCTGGGGGACACGAGCGTACCTCCGGCCGCAACCCGGCCATCGACGCAGCATAGCAATAGACAGATGGAGTTAAAGAGATCGCGTGACGAAAATCTCGTCGCCCTCATCCCCGCTCTGTCTATCCCTGTGAGATTTTGTTAAACTTATTGCTGGTAATGGGTTGGGTTCCCACGCGACCTGCCCATTTCGGTCTGAGGAGCCGGGATTGCGGCTAAGGGGCATGACTGGCATCCTGCCGGCGCCATACAAAATCTAAAAAAATCCCGCAACATTCCGGCCTGAGCGGCACTCAAAGAGTACACGGGGACGCATGAAATCTGATCGCTCCCATCAGGAGTTGATCCGGCAAGCCAGGGCCGGAGATGGCGAAAGTATTGCTGCGCTCGCTGCGGCAATTCAGCAGAGAGTCCGCGCCCATACCATCCACACCTCTAAGGCGTCTAAGGCGACTCCGCCCAAGCCGATCCGCTCAAATCATCGACCGGGAAGCATGGGACGAACTTTTGAATTGAAAGGGGATCGGACGTGACTTCAACAGGCCCGAAATCGGCAGCGCCGGATGAAGTGCAGATGGTCGATGACCTGCACCGCAGATACCGCGAGATCGTCGGCCAACTGGGCGGCGTCATCGTGGGCATGGAGGACGTCATCGAGCAGCTCCTGATCGCGATGCTGTGCCGGGGGCATTGTATTCTGGAGGGCGTGCCGGGGCTGGCCAAGACGCTGCTGGTTTCCGAGCTGGGCAAAATGCTCGGGCTGTCCTTCCGGCGGATTCAGTTCACGCCCGATCTGATGCCGGCGGACATCACCGGCAGCGACGTGCTGGAAGAGGATCACACCACCGGCCGGAAGGTGTTTCGATTCGTGAAGGGCCCGCTGTTCGCAAACGTCATCCTGGCCGACGAAATCAACCGCACGCCGCCCAAGACGCAGAGCGCGCTGCTGGAGGCGATGCAGG